>NZ_JBBCMP010000001.1:0-696180 GCF_037152175.1 Acinetobacter sp. AS167 | reverse complement strand
CTCATTACTCATTACTCATTACTCATTACTCATTACTCATTACTCATTACTCATTACTCATTACTCATTACTCATTACTCATTACTCATTACTCATTACTCATTACTCATTACTCATTTGAATATGAAACAGTTTTATAAGATCTATATTGGGGTGGTAAATCTTGATTTAGACTAAGATTTTCTATTTAAGACTTTAAACTTTCAAAAATGATTAGATGAGTGATTGAATGTTTGAGTTAAATTAAAGCTTAAAAGATGTAATGGATTGAATTTTTACTCAAAAATTTAATGAACACAGTAATATACTTTAAATATGAATCATCATAATATGTATGTCATAAACTCTGTGCTTGATAATAATTTACTTATTCAGGCTTTGAAATGAAGCTAGCGCTAGTAGGCACTCATACTTATTTCATCAATGTAGAGTTTGACCTTATATACTTAAATTGGATCACCCTCGTCTAGGATGATGTATGTCTAAAACGAAACAACCAACCTCAAAACAATTACTGTCAGTGATTCAGACGCAGACAGCAATTGCAAAATTAGGCTTAGATATCAATGCTGTCATGACTTTAGTGGCAGAGCAAGTTCAATTGATTACCCATGCAAAAGGTGCAATTGTAGAGCTCGCTGAAGAAGGTGATATGGTTTATCGTGCCGTTTCAAATGGCGCTAATCAATTTCTAGGCCTACGATTAAAGATGGGCTCTAGCCTTTCAGGGCTCTGTATCGCGCAGAATACGACTTTGTATTGTAAAGATAGTGAAACTGATGCGCGTGTAGATCGTGAAGCATGTAGACGGGTTGGGCTGCGTTCTATGGCTGTTGTACCACTAATTCATTGTGATGAACCGATTGGTGTATTAAAAATTTATTCAGAACGCGTAAATGCTTTTAAAGAAAGTGATATAAATTTACTTACTCTCATGTCTGAACTGATTGCTGCTGCAATGTATCATGCTAGTAAGTTTGGTGCCCAAGAACTCTATAAACTTGCCACACAGGATCAGTTAACAGGACTTGCCAATCGTGCTTTGTTTCTTGATTGTCTAAGACAAGGTGTTGAAAAAGCGAAACGTACACAAAAACTACTTGGGATTTTGATCATTGATATGGATGGCTTGAAACCAATCAATGATCAATATGGACACCGTTTAGGTGATGAGGCATTAAAGGAAATTGGTAAACGTATTGTCAATACTACGCGACACGATGATTTGGTTGCACGTTTGGGGGGCGATGAGTTTGCAGTGATTTTAAGCAGTCTTGGCGATCAACAGTTGGCAAAAAAAGTCATGAATCGTATTGTTGAAGCATGTGGATTACCATTTGTATTTGAAAACGTCAAATTGACTATGGGTGCAAGTGTAGGTCTGGCTTTATTTCCTGAAGATGGCATTGAACTCAATAAGTTGATTGAATTTGCAGACCTTAAAATGTATGAACATAAACGTTCTAGAAAAATCATCAACCTAAACACTTGAGTTTTAAAATCTTTAATTTGAAATAAATTTTAGTATAGTTTAGGTTTGTTCAATATCATTTATGTGGATCATATGCATTGAGAGTATCTGCCAATCGTTATGTATAAGCATTTATCAATTTTATGAGTTGAATGTAGCTCTACTTAACCTGATAGTTTTAAGCAAATCTCGAAACTATCAGATCAGGGTTAAGAGAGTATATTTTAAAATACTTTAAGTTTTTCCAATCAGTAAAGATAGAATTCCTGCAGCAATCAAGGGACCCACAGGTACACCTCTGAGCAGAGCAACTCCAGCGACAGTTCCAATCAATAAACCTGCAACGACATTGGGTTGGCTGGTCATTAAGGAAACTCCACGGCCACCTAACCATGCAACTAATAAACCAATCGCAATAGCTGTTAATGATTTCCAGTGCATAAATGATTTTAAAATGACATCACCAGGGATTTTGCCACTGGCAATTGGAGTAAGCACACCAATAGTTAAAATAATAACGCCTACTTCTAAACCGTGGGTCTGTAATAATGGGAAAAATTCACTTAACGGTGTGATTCTAAAGACGATCAAAATCCCAGCTGCAATGGTGACCGCAGTATTGTGACTGAAAATGCCGCAGACCAATAAAACAAGAAGCACAATTAAATTTAGGTCTAGACTAGAAAAACTCATCAATATTCATCATTAAAAATTAATATATCGCCCCATTATACTGAAAAGCAGCATGTGAATTTGTCTTGTCAGGCGATGAGTTACATTTAAATTCAGCTGAATGCGGATTTAATGGACAATAAATTTTTGAGTTTCAGCACCCAATAAATTCCATTCATACTCAAAGTCTTGTGCTAGTTTAGACAGATTCGTTGATTTAAGCTGTTGTATTAAAATGTTTTGTGCCTCTTGCATGGCTTGGTTTAAAGCCTTATTTACCACCAATTCAACCAGACAGTTGGGTGTTTCTTGTTCATTGCCAATCGCAAAAATAGTAGGTTCTCCAACAGCCTGATAAATATCAAATAATGATATTTGTTCTAAGGTTTGCACTAAAGTCCAACCACCACCAGGGCCTTTGTCTGCATGGACAAAGCCTGCTTTTTTTAAACCAGACATGGTACGACGCACTACGACAGGATTGGTGTCTAACATGATTGAAATTTGTTCAGAGGTGAACGGTTTTTTTTCACGTGCCATATGTAATAGCACATGCAACATTCGAGAAAGCTTACTGTCTTTACGCATAGTTTTAAGTCAATGTTCTTTTTCTAATTGTAACATTAAAAGTTGCAATTATAAAAATAACTCAATATAGTAACTTTAAAAGTTACTTATTGGTGTTGAAAATGAATTATGACGTCGTAATTATTGGTGGGAGTTATGCAGGTTTATCAGCAGCATTACCATTGCTTCGTGCTAGAAAAAAAGTGTTAATGATTGATGCAGGCATGCGTCGTAATCGTTTTGCTGAACATTCGCATAATTTCTTAACCCAAGATGGCAATACGCCAGCAGCAATTATTCGTGATGCAAAATTACAGTTAGACAAATACCAAACTTTGTCATGTATTAACGCATCAGTCACCGATGTGAGAGCTGTCGGGCAGCAATATGAGATTCAAATAGACCAAGCCGATGACACGGGTACAACCATTCAAGTCAAAAAAATAATTATTGCTACAGGCGTTAACGATGATTTACCTAAAATCGATGGTTTAGCAGAACGGTGGGGGAAAAGTATTTTTCATTGTCCATACTGTGATGGCTATGAGTTAAATCTGGGGACACTTGGAGTGTTATGTTCAGGTTTACATTCGATCCATATGGCACTGATGTTACCCGACTGGGGCAATACCACTTTATTTTTAAATGATGCAATTTCACAAGCTGAATTAGATCCCGTCATACTTAAACAGCTTAAACAAAGAAATGTGAAATTAAATACCCGCAAAATTCTTAAAATACACAATCATTGTGATTTAGTCTTGGAAGATGGTGAGCAGGTTCAATTAGATGGATTATTCATTTCCACTTTTATGCGCATCAATGCCCCTTGGATCAAAAAACTGGGTGTAGCGCTTGATGTAAATGAATATAGCGAAGCCATTCAAACCACAGCCATGAAAGAAACCAATCTTAAAGGGATATATGCTTGTGGTGATATCACCCGTTCAGGTGGTTCAGTTGCTTTTTCAGTTGCAGATGGAGCACTGGCGGGTGTTGCTGTACATAAGTCATTTATCTTTAATACTTGATAAAAGCATATATTGATTAATCAATAAGGCTAAAAAAGCCTGAATGTTGTTTGGGTTTCAATTCACGATACTTTAAAATGTATCGTGAATTTTTAAGGTATTGATTTATGTTCTTGGAAAAAATGTTGCAATCACAAGGCTTTGGTTCACGTAAGCATTGCCAACAACTCATCAAAAATGGTGCAATTCAAATCCAAAACGAGGTCGTTACAGACCCTAAATTTAAGCTTGATACCCATAATCTAGTATTTTCAGTCTATACCGAAACATTTAAATACCGTGAAAAAGTCTATATTGCCTTAAATAAACCGCAGGATTACGAATGTTCCCATCAATCAACACACCATTTTAGTGTTTTTGATTTATTCGATGATGTACTTATGAACCGTGGTTTACAAACTGTTGGTCGTTTAGATCAGGACACGACGGGTCTATTGCTACTCACGGATGATGGGCAGTTTTTGCAAGCATTGACTCATCCTAAAAAGCACGTGGCTAAAGTTTATCAAATACAAACAGCAGATCCAATTACAGATGATCAGATTCAACAACTTGAACAGGGTGTAGAATTACGCAATGAAAAAGGTACATTTGCAGCAACAGATGTACAGCGCTTGGCTGAATATGCATTACAAATGACTGTACACCAAGGGGTTTATCATCAAGTCAAACGGATGTTAGCTGCAGTGGGTAATAGGGTTGAAAGCTTGCATCGTGCACAAGTCGGACAATTAGCACTTAAAGAATTGGTTGAAGGCGAGTGGGTTTATTTGACAGAAGATCAGGTGAATGCTGCTAGAAATAGTCAAAATGAACAAATAGTGATTTGATCATGGCTTTAAAGCTCTTTATTGCTGTTTTAGATAAAATGCCAGACTTTATGGTTCCAACTCTTGTTGCGCATGCAGTTTTGGCTGCGCATTTACAATTTGTTCAAGATGCTGATGCCGAAAGTTATAAAAATTGGTTAGAACATTCTTTTCGTAAAGTTGTGGTTAAAGTGAATCAAAAAGAATTTGATAAAATTGCTCAAATTAAAGTGTTATTTAGGACATGAAAGTACAGTATTGGATAGTAAAAAATCCTGTGCTGTGGTCTTTCCTATTTCACAGGACACGATACCCAATGTACTTAAATTCGCAAAGATGTTGAAACCTGTATTGAATTGATTAAAAATTGTATAGTACAAATTACTTAAGAAAACAATGAAATGTCTGGAATTCATTGTCTTTAACAAAACCCATTTGCTCATAGAGCTGATGTGAATGGTAATTGTTTTTCTGGGTTTCTAAACTGATTCGTTGCGCATCTTCATGACGTGCAAAAAGAATTGCAGTATCAATCAGTTGCTTGGCAGAACCTTGTCGACGAAAAACAGGTGTTACATAAACATCATCTAAAATATAGTACTTTGAACAAGAAACAGATGAAAAGCCTTGGTATAACAACACAAAGCCTGTAAAAACATCATCTTTGACATGGATGAAGATTACACTTTCTTTATTTTCAAAACGTTGTTTTAAAAAATTAAAGGACTGTTGGATATTGGAAGATGCGCCGTAAAATTGGCGATATTCATCAAATAAAGTAGCAAGTTGATTTAAATCTTCTTTGGTCGCTCGTCTAACGATCATTTATTACTCCTTGCAATGATTTTTATCTTTGCAAAAGAGCATAACCAAAAAATAGAAAAGTAAACTTAATTATTTGTTTAAAATTGCGACAGTGTTATTTTTTGTCACTTTCACCCAAGATGGCATTTAACTCTGCAAATAGATCTTCATCGTCATCATTTAAATCAGCAGATGAATTGAGTTGCCCGTTTTGTTGGTCTTGCTTAAGTTTTCTCAGCTTGAATAACTGATCCATATTGATATTTTGATTTTCTATAGCGAAAGGGATGGATTTTGTGATGACAACTTGTTTAAAAAACAGTCGAACTGCTTGTGCAGGCGTAATCCCCAATTGTTTAAAAACAGCAAATGCTAGTTTTTTTTCTTGTGAATCAAGACGTACTTGATAGACTTCGGTTTTTCTCATGAATAGTGACCAAACAAAATTAGAGTTTGAATGCTTATTTTAATCAAAGCTTTCGGAATTTCAATGCTTAATCGCCAAAAAGTCATATATTTGTCATTACGTCAAAATTACAGTGTCAATTCATAGGTAGAACAGAAGCAATATTCTACTTGTCTAATCGGGTCAAGAAACTGAATTTTTTTGGCTAAAAGCTGCAAAGGTTGTGAAAAATCAGCAGCATCTTTATGTTGAACTCGCGGATAAAAGGGGTCATTTTTAATTGGAATATTTAACCAATTTAAATGTACCCGTAATTGATGCTGTTTACCCGTTGATGGCTTAAGTAAGTATTTTGCCCAAATTTGATTATGTTCAATGAGATCAATTTCGGTATATGAGTTTGATTTTCCATCAACAACTTTCATGGTGTAAAAAGGTTCGCCCTTTTCCATTCTTAAATCTACAGAACGTGGAAAGCTTAACTCAGAATCAAATTTTGCAATTGCTTGATAGGTTTTATTGACTTGCCGTTGTGCAAACATTTGTTGATATAGACCACGTGTTTGTGGGCATTTAGAAAACAATACAATGCCAGCAGTTTCACGATCTAAACGATGGATGGGGGTTAAGTCAGGATTATTTGTGGTTTTTTTCAAACGGACCAATAATGTTTCTTGTATATATTGGCCTGAGGGACTGATGGTCAAAAAATGAGGTTTATCTACGGCAATGAAGTCCTCATTTTCAAATAGTATACTTTCTTGAAAAGGCACATAAATCTCATGCGTTAGAAATCGATAATAGTAAAGATGAGTATTCGCTAGATAGGGATGATCTATTGTTAATACTTGACCATGCATATCCAAGATGAGTTGATCTTCAAAACGTTGTTGCCATTCATTGGTTGAAATATGCGGAAAATGGTTACATAAATAACTGAATAAATTTGTAGGCAAATTTTCTAATTTAGGGAGATAAACTTTTGAAGCTGTTACACCATCTCTCATTGGCGGTTGATATTCTGAAACAAGGGTGACGGGTTTCATAAGCGTATTTTTTATGCAGATAAGTTTAAAGTGAGTTGTCTAAGCGTGTTGGAAAGTATCAAAACATGATTTCTAAACAATGCAACATAGGTTTTAAAGTCACGCAATGCTATCATATTGTCTAGTTTGAATCATATCGTGAGCGTTATGCAATATTCATATAAATTAACTCTGAGCAATGAACAAGACACCCAAATGTTGGCACAAAAGCTCGCTCAACATATTGCAAAAGGCGTAATTTATTTAATCGGTGACTTAGGTGCGGGAAAAACCACACTCACACGTTATTGGTTACAAAGTTTAGGGCATCAAGGTGCGGTGAAAAGTCCCACATATACATTGGTAGAACCTTACAAGATCAATGTGAAAGATGTCTTTCATTTTGACTTATACCGTTTAAATGATCCTTATGAGCTTGAATTGATGGGTATTCGTGATTATTTAGAGGTCGAGAATGCTTTATTCTTATTTGAATGGCCTTCTAAGGGCGGTGATGAGATCCCACAAGCAGATCATGTGATTACTATTTTAAAAACAGAAGATGAAGCTGCTCGTGAAGTGGTAATTGAAAGTATTTCTGCTGAATTGATTGAAGCGTTGACTTGATCAATGTTTTCAGCATTTTAAGCCCATCATATATTTTAATTTATTTAAATTTTTAGGTTAATTGAATGCAACGCGAAGATATCAGTTTAAGACGTATCCAAAATCTAGATCCAGCACTGGCCAACCAAATTGCTGCAGGTGAGGTGATTGAACGACCATCATCAGTAGTGAAAGAGTTGCTTGAAAACTCGATTGATGCAGGTGCGACTGAGCTGATTATTCGTGTGGCAAATGGCGGCAGTACCCTGATTGAAATTATTGACAATGGTCGAGGTATTCACGCTGAGGATCTAGCACTTTCAGTGACTCGACATGCAACCAGTAAAATTCAATCTGCTGAAGATTTACATGCAATTGTGAGTTTGGGCTTTCGTGGAGAGGCGCTTGCATCTATCGCAGCGGTTTCGCGTTTAACCTTAACCAGTAGTCAGGATGATTCAGGTGTCGGTTACCAACTGGAAGTCAATGGTACAGCATTCGATCATCAAGATATTCAAGCAGTAGCAACCCAACAAGGTACACATATCCGTATTCAGGATTTGTTTTTTAATGTGCCTGCGCGGCGTAAATTCTTAAAGAAACCAGGTACTGAATTTGGTCATATTGAAGAAATTGTACGTCGAATGGCACTTACGCATTTCGATATCCGCTTTGTTTTAGAACATAATGATAATATTCGTCTCAATTTGCCGATTGCTGACAGTGGTGAATTGAGATTTCAACGAGTACAGCAATTATTAGGTCGTCAATTCACTGAAAATGCGTATTGGATTGATGCAGATAGTATTAGTATGCGTTTATCAGGTTGGTTAGGACATCCTTCAGATGCGCGTGCACAAGCCGATTTGCAATATGTCTATGTGAATGGTCGTATCGTCAAAGATAAAACCATTTCGCATGCTTTACGGATGGCTTATGATGGTATTTTGCATGGGCATCAACATGCTGCCTATTTGCTATTTTTAGAAGTAGATCCTGAAAATATTGATGTGAATGTGCATCCAACCAAGCATGAAATTCGCTTCCTTAATCAACGTGAAGTGCATGAGTTTGTACGACATTTTGCTAAAGATACCTTATCTCAATTTCAAACTGCAACTGCGGATTTATCTTCTGCAATGAAGCAGGATGGATCAATAGCAGATCAATTATTACCAGCTCAGCCACGTTATCAAGAACAGTTTTATTTACATCGAAATGCAACCGCTGAGCAACATGTGGTTGATCAAAATAACCGAAGCAATTCAGATGGGTCTATACAGCATAGTGGTCTAACAGATTTTAGTGATGGACATGCCCAAACAGTCAATTATTCCCACTATGAACCACAACAGCAGTATCGTGGCACTCAACAACTCAATAACGCCTTGAAAAGCTATTTAGCCCCTTTGCGTGACTCTGGAAATTCCGATCAAGGCTTAATAGATCAAGCATCTTACGAGCGATCTGCGCAGGAAACTCAAAATAAACAGATCCATCAAGTTGATGAATATCCCTTGGGAATCGCCATTGCGCAATTGCATGGGATTTATATTCTTGCACAGAACACGGAAGGTCTAATTATTGTCGATATGCATGCAGCGCATGAACGTATTTTACTTCAACAAATGAAATCTGCATGGGATAAACCTGAATTTTGGACTTCACAACAGTTGCTTATTCCTAAAATTATTTCAATTACCCGTATGCAAGCAACTCGTGTTGATGATTTAAAACCGCAGCTGGAGCGCTTAGGTCTAGAAATTGATCAATATGGTGATGATCAAGTAATTGTGCGTGGCGTGCCTGCAATTTTGCATAAAGCTGATTTTGAGTCCTTAGTACCTGAATTGCTCAATGATTTAGATCCAAATGATGAAGCTCAAGCACTACAACAGAAGCGTGATCAAATTTTAGCAGGAATGGCATGTCATGGCGCAGTGCGCGCACATCGAATGCTAAGTCTTTCAGAAATGAATGCTTTGCTGCGACAAATGGAACATACAGAATTTGCAAGTCAGTGTAATCATGGTCGACCAACTTGGCGTGCATTTCCATTACCCCAATTAGATAAATTATTTGCTCGAGGAGAGTAGTTGTACATGTCAAATCAATTGCCCGTCATCAATTTAATGGGACCAACCGCAAGCGGTAAAACTGCTTTGGCATGTGAACTGTATGATCATGGGAATTATGAGCTTATTTCTGTAGATTCTGCCTTGGTCTATAAAGATATGGATATTGGTACTGCAAAGCCAACCAAAGCGGAGCAGGAGTGTTATCCGCATCATTTGATTGATATTATTACGCCTCTTGAGGTTTATTCTGCTGCTGAATTTGTCGAGGATGCTTGTCGACTGATTGATGGTATCCATGCAAGCGGTAAAACACCTATTTTAGTTGGCGGTACAATGCTATATTTTAAAGCGTTGCTTGAGGGGCTCTCTACAAATTTACCGAGTGCTGATTATGCGATTCGTGCTGCGATTGAGTTAAAAGGTGAAACGGAAGGCTGGCAATCGGTGTATGATGAATTAAAATCTGTTGATGTGTTGGCAGGTGAAAAATTTAAAGTCAGTGATAAGCAACGAATCATTCGTGCTTTAGAAGTGTATAAAATTACTGGTCGTCCTATTACTCAACTACAGGCAGAACAACCGAAGAATCAACCTTACCGTTATCATTTTCATAATTATGCTTTATTGCCTGATCGTCTTGAGCTGCACAAGCGAATTGAGTTACGCTTGGAAAAAATGTGGGAAATCGGATTTTTAAATGAGGTTGAAAATCTTATGAAAAAATACGATCTTGAAGAAAATTTACCTTCTTCACGCTCAGTTGGATATAGACAAGCGATAGATTTTTTAAAAAACAGTGATTTGAGTCAAGAAAGTGAGCGCCAAATGAAGGATAAAGCACTTTTTGCAACACGACAATTAGCAAAACGTCAATACACTTGGTTACGATCTTTGCAAGAAACACACTCTTTTCAAACTTTTTTTACGATAAACCAAGCACAAGAAGACTTGCGAAACTTATACGGATAAAGCAAAATTTAACAACTACCTTTTTTATAAATTTTAATTGAAAAATAAAGGTAGTTTTTGCGCTGATTTTAATTTTTTTTGGAGTATAAAATGTCTAAAGGTCAAACTTTACAAGATCCGTTCTTAAATTCTCTCCGTAAAGAACGTATTCCTGTTTCTATTTTTCTTGTAAACGGTATTAAATTACAAGGTCATATTGAATCTTTTGACCAGTATGTTGTTTTGTTGAAAAACACAGTAAGCCAAATGGTTTATAAGCATGCTATTTCAACTGTTGTACCTGCACGTAATCCACGTCCTGCTGGTGCTCCTGCTGGTGCTCAAGGCGCTGCTGGTGGCTTTGGTGGTCAAGCTGGTGGCTTCGGCGGTCAAGCAGGTGGCTTTGGTGGTCAAGGTGGCTTCGGTGGTCAACAAGGTGGCTTTGGTGGTCAACAAGGCGGTTTCGGTGGTCAAGGTGGTTTCGGTAGCCAAGGTGGCTTCGGTGGTCAAGGTGGCTTCGGTGGTCAAGGTGGCTTCGGTGGTCAAGGTGGCTTCGGCGGTCAAGGTACTGACTTTGGCGGCGAAACAAAATTTGAAGATTCGCAAGAAGATGAAAACAATCGTTAATTTCTTGATTTAACAAGAACGATTGTAAAAGAGACGCCAAATTGGCGTCTCTTTTTTATTGGCTTCTCTTAATATGAGACTATGTTGAAATTTATCTATGTTTGCACCTACACCGTTTTTAGATGATACGAAATTTAGTCATTCTGAATGATGTAAGCGTCATTTCGCTGAGTATCGACGTAATGGTAAAAACGTTGGTCCTTGCGCTGCAAATAAAGCCACGCATTGTTCTTGCTTGGGGTTGTGTTTAAAATTTTCTTGGGTTTACGTTATGAAACCTGAAGATAGCCTCGCTATTCTCTTTGCTTCATGCTTCATGCTTCATCAGCTCAATTTTAATCAACAATGCAAGCCATTTATGAAATAATAAGATAACCAAGATTTTGAAATTAAAAAGCCAGTGTAGAACACTGGCTTTTTAATTTAAATACTAAGCGCAGGCTTAACTTTCATTTTTCTTTGGATCTAAGCTGGGATCTTTGATTTCAATGTAAGTATTTGCACGTAACTCTCGTAGCCAGCCGTCATATTCTGATTCGAATTGACGTTCGCCTAAAATTTGGCGTGCCATACGCTTTTGGTATTCTGAAGTCATATCTTGTTGACGTGTACCTGTGACTTGAAGAATATGCCAGCCAAATTGAGTTTGAAATGGTTTGCTAATTTCATTGACTGGCGAGCTCTGCATGAGTTTATCAAATTCAGGAACCATCATGCCAGGGCTTACCCAGCCAAGACTTCCGCCATCACGAGCAGAACCTGGATCATTTGAATAAGTTGAAGCAAGCGTAGCAAAATCATCACCCGCTTTTAAGCGATTATAAATACTGTCAATGGTTTGCTTTGCATTTTCAGGGCTAACAACTTCTGATGTTTTAATCAGAATATGACGAGTATTAAACTGTGAAACCAATGCTTTTTGTTCATTCGATTTTTTTTCTAATAATTTTAAAACATGAACCCCGTCTTTTGCTGGAATTAAGTCAGTGGTTTGACCTGGTTCAAGGGTAGTCACACGTGCAGCAAGATCTGTTGGAATGTCTGAAAGCGGACGAAAGCCCATATCAGCGCCATCGACTTTGATTTGTGCTGTAGTAAATTTCTTTTCTAAGCTTTTTACGTCATTGCTATCTTTTAAGTCAGTACGGACTGCTTTTGCAATACTTTCTAACTCGCTTGCTGGCGCTTCTCCTGAAATACGCATATGTAGTACATGGACTTGACTACCAACAGCAGCTTGACCTTCAGGTGATTTTAAGAAGTTTTCAACATCAAGGTCAGTGATCTTGATACGAGACATTACTTGTTGTTGACTCAATCGTTGAATGAGTAAATCTTCCGCAACACGGTTACGCAGTAATTCATAAGTACCAGGCGCAACAGCATCTAATTTTTTTTGAAAAGCTTCTAAAGAATTTGCACCAGATTGTTGGGCAACTTTCAATACGGCTTCATTTAAGCTTTTTTCATCTGCTTTTAAGCCATACTTCTTCACTTGTTCAAGCTGTGCATCATGGGTGATGAGCTGACTCAGTACTTGCTGTTGCAGAATGTTTTGTGGTGGGATTTCTTTCTTTTGTGCCTGAAGTCGATGTGTCGCTTCAGCAACACCTTGGTCTAAATCACTTTTTAAAATTGCTGTAGAACCAACAATTGCTATGATTTGGTCCTGCGGAGCAGCATAAACTGATACCGCGGTGGAGATGAGTAAAGCTAAGGTTGATGCTTTAAATAATTTTTTAAATTTTTGCGTCTTCATTAATGTGTCCAAGATTGATTAGCTTTATCAAAACCTAAAATACGATTTTCAAGTAATGAACTTAACTTGTTGTTCAAACCACCAAGTCCTTTTAGTGTGATCTCAGCCATCACTGCGCGTTTTGGCTTTGTATCAGGAAGAGAAACATCATCTAGATCATTAAAATACGAGCGACCATAGACGGAAATTCCCCAACAACAAGATTCATAATTCACACCCAATAAATATTCGCGTGCGACATGGTTGTCAAGGTCATATTGAACATGTCCCATAATACGCCAGTTGTCTTTTACAGGCTGTATAAATGATGCAACTGCTTGATCATATGCACGTTGACGGTCAGGGAGGTTATTACGATAAAAATAACCAACATTATAAAGGTTTCCGCGTTGCCCTGTATAATACAATTGAAAGTCATGTTGAGCGCTATCACCATTTGACATCCATGCTGAATTGGTACTCAGTGTGAAGTTTTGTGAAAGTTGGCTAGAAAGGCTCAGCACAGGACCAGTATGTTTTTCTCTATCTAAATCATCTGTATTGTTGAGTAAGGTAACTTTTCGATCATCAAAATAATAACTTTGACCGATACTTGCTCTTAAACGCTCTAAGCCCACTGTATCAAACAAGCTATAGCTTAAACCAAGCGATAAAAAGTTATTGTCTTCTAAGCGGTCGTGTCCATAGAAACGGTACGGGCTAAACAATTGATCATAGCTAATAGAAGCTGTTGTTGAATCAAAGTTTGGATAACCTGTTTGATTTTTATATGGTGCATAGGCGTAGAAAGCGCGAGGTGTAATGGTCTGGAGGAATTTTCCGTCCTTTTCGAAAGTTAAACCCGTATCCAAGGTAAATTGAGGAACAACAACAGATTTATTTTTGCTATCTTGGCTTTGGTTATTTAAGTTAAGTTGATCTACAGTAGTTTGATCATAAAAGGTATTTAAACTACGTACAGAGACTTCTGGAATTACAAAAGACCATGGATTACGGAAATTATAACGTGTTGCAAATTGGTTATATAAACGTGTACCACTTGGCTGGTTATTATAATCGGCATCATTGATGTCTTTTTGGAAATAAGCAGTGTCGTTGTTAAACTCGTATTCCAAACCTTGTGGATTTCCAGCTACATAGTTGAGTAAAAACTGCGGTAGGCGGGCATATGGCTTATCAACATCTTTGATGGTTTTATCGAGTGTTTGGAAGTCTTCAACTTTAAGTTGAGCTTTTAACCCTGGAATACCGTGATTGTAATTGAGTTCCCAAGCACGGCGTTGGTTAAGTTCTGTTCGTGTGTTTGGATTGTTATCTAGATCCGAGAAAAAATCTTTATCAGAAACATAATTGTATTCTAAATTGGTTGACCATTGTTTGGTGATATCCCACTTGTGTAGGAAATGTAGGTCTTTACGATCTTCATCATTATAATCACGGTCAGAAGGTAAATAACTTCCCCAAACGCTACCAGCACCAAAGTTCTCAGTTAAATAACGAAACTCACCTTGAGCCATAAGACCACGGTCAGTTATCAGCCGTGGTGTAATGGTGGCATCATAGTTGGGCGCCAAATTTAAATAAACGGGAACTGCGAGTTCAAAGCCACCATCATTAGTAAAACCGAAACTAGGATTTAAAATCCCTGTAGTACGGCGGTCATCGATTGGGAAGTTGAAATATGGAACTGCGAGTACAGGCACATCCTTAACATAGAGTTTGGTGCCACGCGTTACACCACGCCCCGTATCTTGATCCAATTCAATTTTATTGGCCTGAATTTTCCAAGTGGGTTTTTCATCGGGTGGGCAGGTGGTGTAGGTGGCATTTTCAAGAACGATATTGGTTGGTGAAGTTCTTTCTATTTTTTCTGCATGACCATGTGCGTGGGTCAATTCTGCAATATAGAAACTATTATTTAACTGACCAGTTTCATCTTTCAGATTGTAATCGATTTGATCACTTTGCGCGATGATACCGCCTTGTGCCATTTGTACATTGCCTTTCGCTTTGGCGAAAGTTTGTGTTTTATCAATGGTCACTTCATCAGCACGGATCATACGTCCAGATTGGTCAATGACCACATCACCAGACAGGAAAGAGTCACCATTGGGATTGTAATAACCATTGTCTGCGGTAATCACAGATGATGCTTCTTCTGGGTTTGTCGATTTAGCTTGGGTGCTAAAAGGAGTAACCCAAACACCTTCACAATAACGCGTGCTTGGATTTTTTAAATCACGTACCTGTGCTTCAGGCGAGTTTTTGTCCACATAATATTGTTCAAAGAAATTTTGCCCTGCAAAGCTTTCTTTGATGGCTGCATTCAGTTGCTTATTATTAACTTCAGAAACAGTGTCTGTCGATTCAGCATAGCTGGATACTGAACTTCCACAAAGAAGTGTCAAAATAGCAGTCGCTAAAGGATTAAATTTAAACTGATGCTTCATTTGTCTCATTAACCAAATATGCTAATCGCAATTAATTATTGTCGCATCATAGAGAAAAAGTTGATAAGTAGCTACACTTAGCACTTCAAAAATTCAGCCTGAATTAGATTAAATTGCAAATGAATACACAACGTGAACAATTGATACAAACATGGTTAACATCTGTACTCAGTTCAGATCAATTTGAAATCAATTTTTTAGCAGGCGATGCGAGTTTCCGTCGTTATGCACGAATTACCTTGAATAATAAAACATTTATGCTTATGGATGCACCTCCTGAGAAGGAAGATTGTCGTCCTTTTGTTGCGATTGATGAGTTCTTTGACACAAATGGGGTGCGTGTACCTCATATTGTTGCCAAGGATTTAGATCAAGGTTTATTGTTGCTTGAAGATTTTGGCGATATCTTGTTATCTACACAATTGAATGATCAAACGGTAGATGCACATTATGCACAAAGTTTTAAACAGTTGGTGCAGTTGCAATCTATTTTTGCTGATTCATCACACTTGCCCGCATATGCCTATGAAAAGCTGATCTCAGAAATGGAATTGTTAACAGATTGGTTGTTACCATCATTAGCAATCCAAGTAACAGATGATGAGCTTGGATTAATTAAACGAACTTTTGCTATTCTTGCCAATGCTGCTTTGGCACAACCTCAAGTAATCGTACATCGTGATTTCCATAGTCGTAATCTGATGATTCTTGAAGCTGAGAAAGATCAAGGTGTGATTGATTTTCAAGACGCAGTGATTGGTGCTGACACTTATGACTTGATTTCGATTACCCGTGATGCCTACGTACAGTGGAGTCCTGAGCGTGTGTATGAGTGGTTTAAAGTATTTTATGACTTATTGCCAGAATCTGCGAAGCAAGATCGTGATTTTGATCAATTCAAACAAGATGCTGACTTCATGGCAATTCAGCGCCATATCAAAATTTTAGGTATTTTTGTTCGTTTGTTTGAGCGTGACGGTAAATCTGGTTATCTCAAGGACTTGCCTCGTGTCATGTGGTATTTATTGGAAGAGTCAAAATCTTACCCAGAATTACAACCGTTCATGAGTTTTATCCGTGCACGGGTTTTGCCAAAATTTGAAGAAAAATATGGCGCATATGAGGTGGTTGCAGCATGAAAGCGATGATTTTAGCAGCTGGTCTAGGCAATAGAATGCGACCTTTGACCCTCTATAAGCCAAAGCCTTTATTGGAAGTGGGCGGCAAAGCACTAATTGTATGGCATATTGAAAAATTAAAAAAAATGGGTGTAACTGAAATCGTGATTAACTCTGCATGGTTGGCAGATATTCTGATCGGTGCGTTAGGTGATGGCTCACAATTTGGTGTGACTATACGCTGGACACGTGAAGATGAGGGCTTGGAAACCGCAGGTGGGATTATCAATGCCTTAGCACTTCTCGGTGATCAGCCTTTTATTCTGGTCAATGGCGATGTATGGACCACTTTTGATTTTACATCATTATTGAATATGGATCTTGCTGATGATCTTGCGCATTTGGTTTTTGTCAATAATCCTGAACAACATCCACAAGGTGATTTTACCTTGGCAAATGGTCGTGCTTATACCTTTGATCAAAATCAGCAAGGAGAAAATTTAACTTACAGTGGTATCGCTGTGATCAATCCAAAAATGTTTGATGGGCTGGAGCATGGTAAAAGACCACTTGCACCTTTGCTTAAACAAGGCATGCTAGACGGTAAAATTTCGGCAGAGAAAATGCAAGCGGCGTGGGTTGATGTTGGTACACCTGAGCGTTTAACAGCCTTAGATTTGCAAATAAGACAGGGTGAGTATACTTAAGTGCGAATAAATAGGCCTAAGTGCGTATTAACTCATCGTTAACTACTGTTCCACGGGCGAGAAATAGGTATACTTTCAGCTAATTTTTTAAAGATGTTATTTGATCATGCATCCATTTTTTCAAGAGTTAAAGCAAGGCAGTCTAAAGCTTGGCTTAAAACTTAGTGATGAAGCATTAGGATTATTGTTGCAATATCAAGATGCACTCGTCCTGTGGAACAAAGCTTATAACTTAACAGCGATTCGCGATCCAAAAGAAATGTTGGTTAAGCATTTATTGGATAGCTTAAGTATTTTAAATGATTTACCCGCTGGTCGTTTACTCGATATTGGTACTGGCGGGGGCATGCCAGGGATGATCATTGCACTGTGTCAACCTGAACGCCAATGTGTTTTGTTGGATTCAAATGGTAAGAAAATTCGTTTTCTGAAACAATTTATTGCAGATTTAAAACTAAAAAATGTTGTCGCAGTTCAGACTCGTGTAGAAAACGAAGATAGTATCCATGATCTAGGGCAATTTGATGTGATCACCAGTCGTGCATTTGCTTCATTGACAGATTTTGTGACAGCTTCAAAACCTTATATGCATGAAGGCAGTATCATTGCGTCAATGAAAGGTTTGATTCCCATTGAAGAAGTTGATGCTTTAAAAGATAAGTGGAGTTGTGACATTATTGAATTGCATGTACCTCGGTTGGACGAACAACGTCATTTACTTTTATTAAAACAGATTTAAAACAGACTAAGGGTTGGGGTTACCATGGCTCAAATTATTGCTATCGCAAACCAGAAAGGTGGCGTAGGTAAAACCACGACAGCCGTGAATTTGGCTGCCTCTTTGGCAGTGTTGAAAAAGCGTGTTTTATTGGTGGATATGGACTCTCAGGGTAATGCTACAATGGGGTCGGGTATTCAAAAAAATGATTTGTTGTATTCTGTCACCGATGTACTTCTGGGTGAAGTACCGATTGAAACTGCAATTAGTAAAGCCGAAGTTGGTTATAAAGTGCTTGGTTCAAATCGTGATTTGGCAGGTGTTGAGTTAGCAATTGCAGAGCAAGATGGACGTGAGTTTATTTTGCGTAACGCTTTACAGCAAATTGAAAAAGACTTTGATTATATTATTGTTGATTGTGCGCCAAGTTTGAGTTTAATTACGGTCAATGCTTTAGCAGCAGTGGATGCAGTGATTATTCCAATGCAATGTGAGTACTATGCATTAGAAGGATTGGCAGATTTGACGCAGACTATTGATAAAATTCAACAAGCTTTAAACCCTGAGTTGGAAATTATTGGGGTACTTCGCACGATGTATGATGCGCGTAATGCTCTCACCCGTGATGTTTCTGCCGAATTAGAACAGTATTTTGGTAAGAAACTTTATGATACAGTGATTCCGCGTAATGTGAGGTTGGCCGAAGCGCCAGCACATGGATTGCCGATTATTTATTTTGAGAAAAGCTCTAAAGGTGCAATTGCATATTTAAATTTAGCAGCTGAAATGTTGAAAAAGAGTAAAGTGAAAAAAGGAAATAAAGCATGACCGTGAAAAAAAGAGGATTGGCAAAGGGTCGTGGCTTAGATGCGTTATTAGGTTCAATCCAAAAAGAAAAATTACAACTTGAAGTTCAAGCATTGGATCATGGCCAATTAAAACAGATGGATGTAACCCAATTAAAGCGTGGCGCTTATCAACCCCGTCGTTTTATTGGTGAGCAAGATTTGCAAGAACTTGCAGCATCAATTAAAAAACATGGTGTAATGCAGCCGATTGTAATTCGTCCTATTGAAAATGACGAAACTCCATATGAAATTATTGCTGGTGAACGTCGTTGGCGTGCGGCACAATTGGCGGGTTTGACAGAAATTCCTGCAATTGTACGTGATTTGACCGATCAAGTTGCGATTGCCCTGGCATTGATTGAGAATATTCAACGCCAAGATTTAAACCCTGTTGATCAAGCACTGGCATTACAACGCTTTCATGAAGAATTCGGTTTGAGTCATCAAGAAATTGCAGATACTGTAGGTAAAGCACGGACTACCGTGAGTAATTTATTGCGTTTATTAAGCCTAGAAGATGAAATCAAAGATTTAATGCAACAAGGTTTATTAGACATGGGGCACGCTCGTGCGATATTGACCCTAAAAGCTAAAGATCAATTGCAAATTGCAAAAATTGTGATTGATAAGAGTTTGTCTGTACGTCAAACCGAACAGTTGGTGCGTGATTGGAATACGCCAAAGCAGGAAAAATCTAAAGATCCACTTGCGCCTGATGTACAGCAACTGACCCAAAAATTGTCAGAACGTTTTAGTGCAAGTGTAAAATTAGACTATAACAAACAGGGTAAAGGCAAGCTGGTCATCAGTTATAACTCGCTTGATGAGTTAGATGGAATTTTAAATATCTGTTTACCAGAACAATAATGTTTAAGCGATTTAATTAATTTGGGGAACTAAAGATGTGGGAACTTGTTAAAGCCGGCGGTTGGTTAATGCTGCCATTGGTTTTATGTTCAATTTTTACTGTTGCGATTTCAATCGAGAGATTTATACGGCTGAAACGATCTTTAGTTCTACCTAAGTCTCTTATAATGCAAAAAGGTCGCAATGTTGACGATGTTTTAGATGAAATGGAACAAGATCAAACTGTTTGCCAAACAGCATTAGGCTATATTTTTAAAGATGGTATAGATGCTTATACTCAAGGTGAAGCGTTTGCGCGTGCTCAAATGGAAGCTACAGCTTCCCGCGAAATTGGATATCTAGAAAAAAATATAAATTTTTTAGGTACATTGAGCGCTGTTGCACCTTTATTGGGTTTGTTGGGTACAGTGATAGGGATTATCGAGTCCTTTCTGGTCATTGATTTGGGTTCCAATGCCAATCCAACCATGATGATTCCAGGGATATCTAAAGCATTAATTACCACAGCTGCTGGTATGGTTATCGCCATTCCTGCACTATTTGCTTATCGTTATTATCAGCGTTTAGTTCAGGAATATGTGGCTGAACTAGAGCAGCAGTCGACTTTATTTCATGCAGCCTTATTTTTTCAGACGCACCTTGAAAGTGAAAAAAAGAAAGCTGGTTAAATCCGTTTTAGGGGTGTTTCATGAAATTTAGACGCAAAACAGTTGAAGATATTCATATCAATCTTACTCCACTGATTGATTGCTTATTATTTATATTGGTGATTTTGTTACTGACCACCACGTTTAATCAGCAAAGTCGAATCAATCTTTCTTTGCCTGATGCACATGGTGTTCCGCCAAAAGAATACAAAAATAAAATTGAAGTCATGGTAGACTCCGCAGGACATTATGCAGTAAATGGGCAGGCGCTTTCGAGTAAAGAGTCTGCTGATTTAAGTACTGCAATTAAGCAAGCAGCAAATGATAATCGTGATCTGATGTTTGTGATTGCTGCAGATGCTAAAGCAACCCATCAAGATGTTATTCGAGTGATGGATGTTGCAGGACAGCTAGGTTTCGTTAACATCAATATCAGTACCAAAGTTCCATCTCGAGGTTATTAATTAGTGAATCAGGATTTTAAGGTCTATGTCCGTCTTTTGGCGTATTTAAAGCCGTATTGGGGGGCAGCCTTACTCGTTATTGTTGGATTTGGCATAAATGCAGCAACTGAAGTCTCCGTAGCGAAGTTACTTAAATATATAATTGATGCAATTCAGGGTGGCAATCGTGGTGATCTTGATTGGTTTCCTGCACTGATTATCCTGTTGATCTTTTTCCGTGGCTTAGGGTTGTTTATGGGAGGCTACTTTACCGCAGTCATCTCAAGAAGTTTGGTATTTAGTATTCGTCAAGAGGTTTATGCCAAACTTTTAAAACTACCAGCACAGTATTATTTGGATAATTCATCAGGTCATATCACTGCAAAAATTATGTATAACGTAGAGCAGTTAACCGCAGCGTCATCTGAATCATTAAAAATATTACTTCGTGATGGTGCAATTGCTTTAGGTTTATTGGGTTATCTGCTTTACACCAATTGGCGTTTGACCTTATGTATTTTTATTTTTATGCCAATTATTGGCTTGTTGGTGCGTAAAGCTTCAAAACGTATGCGTAAACTCTCCATTCAAGTGCAAAACACTATGGGGGATGTGAATCATATTGTTCAAGAAACAATAAGCGGTAATGCTGTTGTAAAGAGCTTTGCTGGCGAAGAAAGTGAACAAAAACGTTTTTATAAGTCTTCAGAAGAAAACTTAAAACGTGGTTTGAAAATGGTCGTCGTACAAAACTTAAATAGTCCATTGGTACAATTGGTCATGGCCTTTGCTCTGAGTATCATTATTTGGCTGGCATTACGTCCACAAATTCTAGGTGATACTTCTGCAGGAGAGTTTGTTGCTTATATTACAGCAGCTGGGTTGCTGGCTAAACCTATTAAAAACCTCACTGATATTAATGAAAAATTACAACGTGGTATTGCGGCAGCATATTCTGTATTTGAGGTTCTAGACTTACCACAAGAAGAGAATACGGGAAATTTAACACCTAAATTATTGGGTGATATCAAGTTTGATCATGTGTCTTTGATATATAAAAATAAAGTGAAAGCAATTGATGATTTTTCATTAGAGATCCAGGCTGGACAAACGATTGCTCTGGTTGGGCGTTCAGGTGCGGGTAAGTCTTCATTGGTGAATATGTTGGTGCGCTTTCAGGAGATTAGTGCAGGGCAAATTTATTTAGACCAGTTGCCTATAAAAGACATTGAACTGAGTTGTTTACGTACTCAAGTTGCGATGGTTAACCAGCAAGTTGTTTTATTTGATCGAACGGTGCGTGAAAATATTGCATATGGTCAGTTAGAAAAAGCATCTGAAGAAGCCATTATTGCAGCAGCTAAAGCAGCTTATGCACATGACTTTATTATGGAATTACCTAAAGGTTATGACACGCCTTTAGGTGCGCAAGGCTTAAGTCTTTCTGGTGGTCAACGTCAACGTATTGCCATTGCGCGTGCAATCCTTAAAAATGCACCGATTCTGATTCTTGATGAAGCCACTAGTGCTTTGGACAATGAGTCTGAACACTTTATTCAAAAAGCTTTTGATGAAGCGATGCTTGATCAAAACAGAACTACGATTGTGATCGCTCACCGTCTATCCACGATTGAGAAAGCGGATAAGATTGTGGTTATGGATAAAGGGCGTATCATAGAGCAAGGTACTCATACTGAGTTATTGGCGAAGCATGGCGCTTACTATCAATTGTATGAACGTAACTTTGAGGAATAACCCAACATGTCTATTGCGCAAATCATTCAAGATGCTTGGAATAAACAGTCCAAGTGGTTGATTGCGTTGCGGCCATTATCATGGTTATATCAGTTCGGTTTTACGGTAAATAAGCAGCTGTATCAAACAGGTATAAAAAAAACCTATAAAGCACCTGTCCCAGTAATGATTATTGGAAATATTACTGTGGGTGGGAGTGGCAAGACACCACTGTTGATTCAGTTGGTGAAGCATTTGAAACATAACCATGTGCGTGTTGGCGTGATTAGTCGTGGTTATGGTGGTCAAGGACCTTTTCCAGCACTGGTTACATTAGATTCTGTGCCTGATCAAGTAGGCGATGAACCTTGTTTAATTGTTCAGTCTACAGAAGTTCCCATGGTGGTGGGTGCGAATCGCCAAAGAAATATTGAATTACTCCTTCAATATTATGAACTTGATTTAATCATTAGTGATGATGGTTTACAGCATTGGGCTTTAGAGCGTCAAATCGAATGGATTGTGCTGGATAATAATCGTGGGCTGGGAAATCAGAAGCTGCTTCCTGAAGGTTATTTACGCGAGCCTGTGAGTCGTTTAAAACACGGTACCGTAATTGAGCATGCCCATCAGCCACATTCATCTCTGAATATGCATTTAGAGGTGACTGAACCTTATCTATTAAATCCAAGTTTTGACCAATCTGAGCAGTTTGATCCTACACTCGATTATTATGCAGTCGTTGGAATTGGTTTTCCTCGACGCTTTTATAACACTTTGGAAAGTATAGGTGTAACTCAATTTCAATGTCATGAGTTTCCAGACCATTATGATTATGAAATTGATGATTTACAGTTTGAGGATAATAATCCGATTATCACCACTGAAAAAGATGCGGTAAAGCTTTTACCCTTATTGAAAAATCATTCTACATTTAGTCGTGAGATTTGGGTGGTTCCAGTTGGAGCGGTCTTGTCTGATGAATGTTATCTATTACTCAACCAACAACTTACTCAACTTGGTATTGATCTAATACAAGGTTAATTTGATGAAACATATTGTTATTCCTGCGCGTTTTGCGAGTTCACGCCTTCCAGGTAAACCTCTTTTAGAAATTCATGGGCGAGCCATGATTTTACGTGTGGTCGACCAAGCAAAAAAAGTACAGGGTTTTGATGATCTTTGTGTAGCGACAGATGATCCACGTATTGCAGCGCTTTGTCGATCAGAAGGTGTGGATGTTGTGATGACAGATCCGAATCATCCTTCGGGCACAGACCGTTTAAGTGAAGTTGCTCGAATCAAAGGTTGGGATGCTGAGGATATTATTGTGAATGTTCAGGGTGATGAGCCGTTGTTGCCTGCACAATTGGTGATTCAAGTTGCTGAGCTATTGGCGCAGAAAGCTGATTGTTCAATGTCGACCTTATGTGAGCCTATACATCAGCTTGATGAGTTTCAGCGTGACAGCATTGTAAAAGTAGTGATGTCAAAGTTTAAAGAAGCGCTTTATTTCAGTCGTGCGCAAATTCCTTATGATCGAGAGGGTGCTAAACAGGCTGAGCAAAAGCTACATCAACATGCTTATCGTCATTTGGGCTTATATGCTTATCGTGTCAAGCTTTTACAGGAATATGTCAGTTGGGATATGGGTGTTTTGGAGCAATTGGAAAGCTTAGAGCAATTACGTGTTTTAGAAAATGGACATCGTATTGCGATTGATATCGCACAAGTAAATTTACCACCAGGTGTCGATACTCAAGAAGATTTAGATCGCTTAAACATTTTAGATGCAGCGGTTTTTGAATAGTTTGAATTTGCGTCACTTGTTTTTACCTCACTTGTATTTAGGTTTTTGATTCATGGATGCTTCTAATTCTCAGGTTTATCCTTGGCAGCAACAGACATGGGAAACCTTAACAGGTCGCTTTCCAAAATTAGGGCATGGTTTATTGTTCTATGGTAAAAACGGTTGTGGTAAGCATGCATTTACCCAACATTTTTTGTCATGGGTTTTGTGTTTAAATAAAACACCTCAAGGTGCTTGTGGCGAGTGTACAAGTTGTCAGTGGCTCAAATCAGATACCCACCCTAACTATGTTAATATCACGACCGATGAAGAGAATAAGAAGCAAAACGCGAAAATTAAGATCGAGAAGATCCGTGATCTACTACCATTTGTGCAGCAAACAGTAGATGGTTGGCGTGTTATTGTGATTGAACCTGCAGAAGCTTTAAATATTGCTTCTGCAAATGCATTATTAAAAACGCTAGAAGAGCCAGGTGACCGGGTACAGATTATTTTACTTGCGGAACATTATCTAAAGCTCCCAGCAACAATTCGTAGTCGATTACAGCATTTTGCTATGGATCGTATTAGCCCCACGCTTTCAGAACAATATTTGCAACAGCATTTACCAACTGAAATGCATTCTAAAATTAACTTGTTGATGAATTTATCTAATAATATGCCACTGCAAGCATTGGCGCTTGCTGAGCTAGATTGGTTAAACCGACGTGGGGAGTTTTTACAGGATTGGCAAAAACTGGTCAGTCAGAAAAGTATGCCTTTACAGTTTGCTTCAAAATGGAATAAAGAACTGAGCTTTTATGATTTTTTACAAATGTTTGAATACTTGTTGTCAGATATAATTTGTGTCAAGCTGAATCAAGTTGTAAAGAATTCAGATTTGGAATTAGATGAGCTTGCAGCGCAGTATCAATTGCAAACTTTATTCTCAATTTATCAAGACTTACAACAATCGAAGCTAAAAGTTGATCAAAATGTACAAACAAATCTAATTATTGATCAATTGTCGATTCAGTTAATGAATGTGACATAAAATTTGAATATTCAGGGGGAATAATCATGCAACCACGTATGGGCGGTTTGATTCAAGTTAACATCAATGATCGTGCAACCTTACAAGCCAGTTATATGCCTTATATTTTAGGTGGTGGTTTATTTGTACCGTCAAAGAATCCTGTAAAAATGGGAGATGAAGTGTTTGTATTGGCAGGTTTGCCGGATCAATCGCAGAAAATTCCTTTAACAGGGAAAGTGATTTGGATTTCGCAAAAGCAAAATGGAATTAAGCCACAAGGTTTTGCGATTCAACTCACTGGTGAAAAAGGCATCTATTACAAAATGGAAGCTGAAAAATTACTCGCAGGCAGTATGTCTTTAGACCGTCCTAGCTTTACAATGTAAGCCAATTTTCAATTTTTAGGAATTTCTGTGTTTGTTGATACGCATTGCCATTTAACCATGTTAAATCTTGAACCTTATGCTGGGGATCTCGATGCCGCATTACAACAAGCAAGAGATGCTGGTGTGTCCAAATTTATGGGGATTTCTGTAGATTTGGATGACCATATCGCACTTGCAGAAATTGCCGCAAGACATTCAGATGTAGGCTATAGTGTCGGTGTGCATCCATGTGAAGATCCTGCTGTGATGCAACGAGCAAGTGTTGAAAAACTGGTTGATCTGGCGCAAGCTGAAAAAGTTTGGGCCTTGGGTGAAACAGGCTTGGATTATTTTCATAGCACAGAATTTATTACTGAACAAAAAGCCTGTTTTGCACGACATATTCACGCATCGCAACAGGTTAAAAAACCTGTAGTTGTCCATACCCGTTCAGCAAAACATGAAACTATAGATATTATTCGAGCTGAAAAATCAACACATGGTATTTTGCATTGTTTTACAGAGGATTGGGAGACTGCAAAGGCCGTTTTAGATTGTGGCTATTATATTTCCTTCTCTGGAATTGTTTCATTTAAAAACGCACAAGATCTAAGAGATGTAGCAAAGCAAGTGCCTTTAGATCGCTTGTTGATTGAAACGGATAGTCCTTATTTGGCACCTATGCCTTATCGAGGAAAGCCGAATGAACCAAAATATGTTCCTTATGTAGCCAAAGCGCTGAGTGATGTATATGATAAAACGCTTGAAGAGATCGCTTTCATTACGACACAAAATTTTGAAAACCTGCTTCGACAAAAGTGATTGAAAAGTACTGATTTTTAAAAAGCAATCAATAGAAGTGCCTCAATTTATTAACGGATAGAATTAACAAGAGAGTTTATCGGGTGAAGATGGATCGACAGGCTCAGTTTAGAGCAAGAGAAGCATTGATTTTTCAGGTTGCTGAACAACTGCTTTTAGAAAATGGTGAAGCGGGGATGACATTGGATGCCCTTGCTGCAGAACTAGATCTAGCCAAGGGAACACTTTATAAGCATTTTCAGAGTAAGGATGAGTTGTATATATTGCTCATCATTCGTAATGAACGTATGTTACTTGAAATGGTTCGTGATACTGAAAAAGCATTTCCTGAGCATTTGGCTTTTTTTATGTTGCACCATTTACACCATCCTGAACGTGCAGTGTTATTCCATCAGATCGAAGAGCGATTATCCACCACTGGGCAAGGCATCCATCATTTATTTAGTGAACTTTATCAAGTGCGTAAACAACGTTTACGTATCATTATTCGAATGACTGAAAGTTATCTAGAGTCAATTCAAAGTTTGATGTCTGTACGTGATTATTTGGCTTCAATTTGGTCAATTACTCATGGTGGAGCCGCGATACTGAATTCAAGCTTCTATCAGCGTTATTTAGGTTGTCGAGATACCTTGCGTGTCGCATTGATTGATCAGGCATTGGCTGTGCCAAAACATCCACAAGCCTCAGAACAGGTTGCTTAGCTGCAATGAAAAATCTACGATCATCTCAAAAAATGCGAGGTTTTACCTTAATTGAGGTGATGGTGGTGATCGTCATCATCAGTATTATAGCCTCATTGATCATTTTAAATATTGATGGTGTAGATCAGCGTAAAGCTATGCAAGCGCGTGAGATGTTGTTGCTGGATTTAAAGCAGATTAATCGTGAAGCCAATGATCAAGCGCGTATTTATGCACTCGATTTACACAATGCTACAGATGTTGCGGATGCACAATATGGCGTTATTGAATATATTCAAGTAAATGAAGATGCCGAACAACCTACCCGAGTGGTTGACAATAAACCATGGAAAGAAGTGACAGACTTTCCTAAAAGAGCGTTACCAGAATACGTTTCATTTTCTATTGAAACGGAAGATCATCAATTCCAAAATGCAAATAACTCAGAACTTTTGGGCAATAATGCACCTAAATTGATTTGGTTTGGAAATGGTGAAGTCAAACCTGTCACAATTCAAATGTATTATCAGCAAAAGCCAGTGGGTGAGGTAATTCGAGTTGATTATTTGGGTAAGGTAGATGAAGAAAAATAAAGGCTTTACTTTAATTGAGGTGGTCGTGGCTTTGGCGATTTTTGCAGTCGCAGCAATGGCATTGACCAAAGTAGCTATGCAATATACACAGTCGACAGCCAATGCGATTTTACGAACCAAGGCTCAGTTTGTTGCACAGAACGAAATTTCGATGATGATGATTAATCGTGAATGGCTGTCAGGAACGTCATCCAAACAAATCACCACACAAGGTGAAACTTGGCAGGTAGATAAAAAAGCAGAAACTACACTGAGCCCAAATGTACAAAAAATAGATGTGCAAGTGAGCCTTTTTGATCCTGATACGGGTAAAGTAGAAGCAGGGATTACCAATATGGTGTTCTTTAATTATCCGATCAAAGAAAAATAATGATGAATCTAATCAAGCATAAAAAAAATCAAACTGTGTATTCACAGAAAAGCACAGGCTTTACCTTAATTGAACTTTTGGTGGCCATCGCAATCTTTGCTGTTTTGTCAGCATTGGGGTGGAAAATATTTGACTATTTGATAAAAGTTAAAGATCGCAATGTTATGCATGAGGAAAATTTAGGCCAATTACAAGGCGCGTATCAACAGATTCAACGTGATACTTTGCAAATTGTTCCCATTTCTGCAAGAAATGGTGAGGAAATTGAACCCGCTTTACGCTTAGATAACCAAAAACTATCTTTCAGTAAAACTGGTGTAACCGATCCGCTTAAACAAGGGTTGTCACCCTATGAACGAATTGAATATGTTTACAATCCACAAGAGAAAAAACTTTACCGTCTGAAATATTCAAATTTAAATCGAAATAATTCAGAACAACCTTTGTCGAGTGTGTTATTGGCAGATGTGGATCAGTATCGTATTGATGCTTTAAATCCAACTGAATTAGATCGCTGGCCAAACGATATGATTAAAAATGAAGGGCAATTACCACGTGGGATTAAAATCAAAGTCACGATTCGTGATATAGAATATGAATGGATTTTTAGTTTGCTCAATTCTGACTATTTGATCAATAACAGCCCAGCTATTTAAAATCAGTATTGTGGTAGATGCGGATCACTAAATTTAGGTAAATCAATCATGCAATTGAAGCAGCAAAAGGGTATCGCATTAATTACGATTTTAGTAATGGTTGCTTTAGCAACCATCATTGCCGCGACGATTGCTAAACGTCAAAATTATACCAATGAAAGTACAGGGTTTTTAAAACGTCAAAGCCAAGCCCTTTTTTATGCAAAGAGTGCAGAAGCGTTTTACTCTGAAATATTGGTGCAAGACAGTGAAAACAGTAAAGAGGCAGATTATTTACAGGAAACTTGGGCAAAACCAATGCCAGCATTTCCGGTTGAAGATGGATATGTTGCAGGTGTGTTAGAAGATGAGTCAGGTAAATTCAATTTAAACAGTTTATTAACCAATGAAGGTAAGCCCAACGATGCTGCACAGAAATATTTTTCTAAACTGTTGGTTCGTGTCGGTTTACCCGCTGATGCTGTTCAAGCAGTGATTGATTGGCAAGATCCAGATAATGAAACGATAGGTTCCTTAGGCGCTGAAACAAGTTATTACCAAGGTTTGCCTAAACCTTATTTGGCTGCAAATCGAAAATTTGCCAGTGTTGAAGAACTTAAACAAGTACGTGGTTTTGAAGAAAAGAAGTATGATTTAATCGCACCATATATATCGGCACTGCCTGATATTGCCACACGAATTAATGTCAATACAGCACCTGCAATGGTTTTGGCAGCCATAGATGAAAAATTAGACGTAAATAGTATACAAACAGCTTTAAAAGCGCGACAAGAAAAACTGGAGCACTTTGCCAATGTGGGAGAGTTGATGAAAGTCGCACCATTTGACACCTTGGAGGCTACAAGCAAAACCGAAGCAGACAAGATTTTCGGTGTAACATCCAATTATTTTAAAGCTAAGATAGAAGTATCTTTAAGCAATCGAAAGCGCCAATTTACCACGCGCTTTATGCGTAATGATAAATCGCAAGTTTATGTTTATTCACGTAGCCTTGCGCCATTTTGAAAATTTTGCTAAATATTTTTTAACTATATGATTTTAAATAACTATAAAAGGTAGTTAAAAGGTTGGTTGATTGCGTAAATATGATTCGATAAGCTAAATAGGCCTAAAAAATGAGATTATCCTTTTTGCTAATTGCAATCAACGTGAAAATTAATGCTCAGGGTTCGAGTTTTGCTTTATAATCGAGATTCTTTACCGATTTGTTTATAAAATTTGGCTCATGTTAATTCGTAAGTTATTTAAGTTTGAAAATGCACATATTGTGCGGAATTGCACGTCAGATCGTTGCAAACGGTCTATACACGGGCACAGCTATAAAGTTGAATTACTACTTAAAGCTTCAAAACTTGATCATGGTCAAATGGTATATGACTTTGGATTGCTTAAAGGTGTAATCAAAGAAATTTTCGACAGTTTTGACCATGCGATCTGTTTTTGGCAAGAAGATAATCCTGAATATATCCAGGCTTGTAAAACTTTTAGTGCACGTTGGGTGGCTTTGCCTGTTTCTCCATCAGCTGAACAGTTTTCACGGATATTCTTTTTCCTTGCTCAACAGATTTTAAAATCAACCATTACTCAAAATGGGGAAGGGGATGTTGAAGTCTATTCTGTGATTGTGCATGAAACCGATACAGGTTATGCGCAAAGTTTTCAAGAAGATATTGAAAATGCTCAGATGGGGCTATTGAGTCTGGATAAAATTATTTTTTCTGAGCAAGTTAAATCTGAATGGTCTGACCCAGACATGTATGAAAAATTGAAACAAGGTATTCTGTTTCAAAACCCTGAAGTGGATTTACAGGTTAAAATTTAAATGATGATTTTTGAGTGAAATCTATCTTAGGACAAATAAATTTTTAGGAAAATGAAATTTAGGATGAAAGTTGATGCAATTATCTGAACTCGAACAAACAAAATTAAATCAAGTTCGGTTAGATCAAAGTTGGAAAGAAGGTTTAGCTGAGTTCCTTTTGAGTCAGCAAATGGATGATTTGCGTTCTTTTTTAGTTGCTGAAAAAAATGCAAATAAAACTATTTACCCACCCAGCTCACTTATTTTCAATGCATTAGACACAACGCCATTGAATCATGTAAAAGTGGTCATTTTAGGACAAGATCCTTATCACGGTCCTGATCAAGCGCATGGGTTAAGTTTTTCCGTACAGAGAGGCGTTGCATTGCCTCCGTCTTTACGTAATATCTTTCATGAGTTAAATACAGATTTAGCTGTGCCTGTATCCCGACATGGTGATCTCACCAAATGGGCTCAACAGGGTGTATTGCTTTTAAATAGCGTGTTGACAGTGGAAGCGGGGCAACCAACATCACATCAAAAACGCGGTTGGGAAAATTTTACAGATCATGTGATTGATGTGTTGAATGAGCATAGAGAGCACATTGTATTTATACTTTGGGGCGCATATGCTCAGAAAAAAGGGCAACGTATAGACCAAACGAAGCATCTGGTATTAAAAGCTGCACACCCATCTCCATTGGCGGCAAATCGTGGTGGCTTTTTTGGTTGTAAGGTTTTTTCAAAAACAAATAATTATCTGAAACAATATGGCATTGAGCCAATCGACTGGCAGCTGGACGCATGACAAACTCTCCCGAAATAAATAATTATCACCCAGATCTGATTATCGAAGAAGCAAAAAAGGGATGGCGAATTATTCGCTTAAATCGTCCTAAGTCGCTTCATGCACTTGATGAATCCATCGTTACGGCATTATTGAAGCTGTTTGAGGATTTTCATCATGATGACTCGGTTAAGGCAATTTGGTTGGACTCAACCACGCCAAAAGCTTTTTGTGCAGGTGGTGATGTTCGTAAACTTCGCCAATTGGTGATCAACAATGAAGTTGAAACAGCCAATAAGTTTTTTGAAACGGAATATGCTTTAGATTTACTGTTGCATAATTATGCTAAGCCTATAGTAGTTTGGGGTGAAGGTTATGTTATGGGGGGGGGCTTAGGCTTATTTATGGCGGCCCCATTCCGTTTGGTTACGCCATATTCGCGTCTTGCTATGCCTGAAGTGAATATCGGTCTATATCCAGATGTGGGAGCTACACGTTTCTTGGCAGATCGTGGTCCAATAGGTTTATTCACGGGGTTAACAGGTTCGATCATGACTGCAGCGGGTGGTTATGGGATTGGCTGGGCAACTCATATTTGTGATGCCCAACGTGATGTGGTTTTACAGAAACTGATTGATATCGATTGGGAGCATTATCCTGCTGGTGATTTCCGTGCTTTAGATGACACCTTAAATAGTTTACATCGTCCTGTTTCACCAGGCCCGTTGCAAAACTCTTTGGATGTGATTCATAGTGTTTGTCGTGGTGTAAACTTTGAACATGATTATGAAGCGATTATTGGTCTAAGCGATGCGCGTAGTGATTGGTTGCGTCAAGCCAGCGAGAATCTACAAAAGGGCTCACCAAGTACTGCTGCGATTACGTGGTTATTATGGCAGTGGGGACGTCAAGTTCATCCTTGGTCTGAGGTTTTTGAATTAGAAAAACAAATTTCTGATTGGAAAATTCGTCATCCTGATTTTGTTGAGGGTGTACGTGCACGTTTGGTTGATAAAGATTTATCCCCAGAGTGGGAACAGGTTGAGTCTCGAACATTGCGTGGAATACTTGCCAAAAATCCACCTGTCACAACGATTGACAGTTGGAATGCGCTTCTAAGTCAGTATGGTATTATTTAAGGTCGTATGACTGAAGAAGCTCAACAATACATAGATCAACAATGGATGCAGCTGGCTTTAGAGCAAGCTGCATTTGCTGCATCTATCGGTGAAATTCCAGTAGGAGCTGTGATTGTAAGTCAGGGGCAAGTTATCGGTGAAGGTTATAATCAACCGATTGCTCAGCATGATCCAACAGCCCATGCGGAAATTCAGGCACTGCGCAATGCGTGTCAAAAGATTGAAAATTATCGCCTACCTGAAGACGCAACTTTATATGTCACACTTGAACCTTGTACTATGTGTGTCGGTGCATTAATCCATGCAAGAATCAAACGTGTGGTTTTTGGCGCGGTCGAACCTAAAGCAGGTTCACTCATCAGTAGTCGTCAACTGTTAGAGATTGGCTATTACAATCATATATTTCAGTTTGAAGGGGGCTGTTTACAATCACAGTGTTCAACCCAACTGTCTGATTTTTTTAAAAAGCGTCGTGAGCAAAAAAAACAATTAAAGTTACAACAAAAGACCTTAAATGACATATTAAAATGATCTAGAATACACAAGATTTTAGTGACAATTAAAATTGTCAACTTAAAGGTTTAAAAATATAGTTAAAGTTTAAAAGGATATAACAATGAATTCTATTCAAGTAAAACAAGAGTTTGATGCACCAATCGATCAAGTCTTTGACTTGTTAGCAAAACATTCAACTTATAATGTGGCTTTTGCTCCCATCCAAGTTATACGAGTGAAAGATGCTGCTGATCCTGAACGCCCAGATGGATTGGGGTCTATCCGTCGTATGGGGTTTGGTCCGATCAAACCGATTCAAGAGCAAATTACTCATCTGGATGTCAATAAACGTATTGAATATAAGTTAATTAAGAATCCATTGATTAAACATCATATTGGAATTATTGAGTTTACAGCGCTTGATGCGAACAAAACCCGTGTTGACTATACGATTGAATTACAAGCACGTGCACCATTTGTGAGTAAATTAATACTTGCACAGCTTAAACTAGCGATTACACTTGGATTTAAGAAACTTGCTAAGTCTGTAGCTTAATTGGAAATTCAATGACAATTCAAATTATCACAATCGATGGGCCAAGTGGTTCTGGTAAAGGAACACTTGCAGCAAAACTTGCGAATCACTATCAATTCCATTTATTAGACTCTGGTGCGCTATATCGTTTGCTTGGATTGTCACTGCATCAAAAAGAATTGTTGGACTCATTAGATACTGAATCTGTATTGCAACAAAGTGTGACGATTGCAACAAATTTAGATATCGTATTTAAGAGTACTGATAACGGAATCGTGATTTTGTTGGATGGTGAAGATGTCTCACAAACGATTCGGACTGAACGCGTTGGTGAATTTGCTTCAAAAGTCGCAGCAATTCCAGTGCTTAGAGCGGCATTGGTAGATCGACAACATGCTTTTGCTCAGTTGCCTGGCTTAGTTGCAGATGGGCGTGATATGGGCACTTCTATTTTTCCGCAAGCGCAAGCAAAAATTTATCTCACTGCCTCAGCAGAGTCCCGAGCAGAGCGTCGTGTAAAACAGTTGCAGGGAATGGGGCTGGATGTTAAAATAAGCGACATTTTAGCAAATATACAAGCTCGAGATAAAAGAGATATGGAACGCACAGTCGCTCCACTCAAGCCAGCAGAAGACGCTTATATCATTGATAGCTCAGAAATGAATATCGATGAAGTGTTTAAACTGATGACTGATTATGTTGAGTTACATTTAGCTAAATAAAGAATATTTAATCAAATATTAGCCAAAGCATAGCTTGATCAGTTTTATACGGACTATGTGGATGGCTTAACTAAACCGGCCTTGTCTGATCCAAGACCGTTGACTTTACTAGGTATATCATGACCGAATCTTTTGCAGCCCTCTTTGAAGAAAGCGAATCAACTCTCAATATCGACAAAGGTGCCGTTATTAAAGGTATCGTTGTTAGCATCGACTCTGACTGGGTTACTGTTGACACTGGCCTTAAATCTGAAGGTGTTGTCGCACGTTCAGAATTCTTAAACGAACAACGTGAACTTGAAGTTCAAGTTGGCGATGAAGTTGATGTTGTTGTTGAAGCGCTTGACAACGGTATGGGTCAAACAGTTTTATCACGTGAAAAAGCGAAACGTGCTGAAACTTGGACTAAACTTGAAAAAATCTTTGAAGACGGCGAAATCGTTACTGGTGTTATTTCTGGTAAGGTTAAAGGCGGTTTCACTGTTGACATCGGTCCAGTTCGTGCATTCTTACCAGGTTCATTGGTAGATACTCGCCCTATTCGTGATACAACTCACCTTGAAGGCAAAGAGTTAGAATTCAAAGTAATCAAACTTGATGCTAAACGTAACAACGTTGTTGTATCTCGTCGTGCTGTAATGGAAGCTGAATCTTCAGCTGACCGTGAAGCGCTTCTTTCTCAATTGGAAGAAGGTCAAACAGTTACTGGTACGATCAAAAATCTTACTGATTATGGTGCATTTGTTGACCTTGGCGGTATTGATGGTCTTCTACATATCACAGATATGGCTTGGAAACGCATCAAACACCCTTCAGAAGTTGTTGAAGTGGGTCAAGAAGTTACTGTTAAAGTACTTAAATTTGACAAAGAACGTAATCGTGTATCTTTAGGTCTTAAGCAATTAGGCGAAGATCCATGGTTAGCGATCATGAACCGTTATCCTAAAGGTTCTATCGTTAAAGCACGTGTTACAAACTTAACTGACTACGGTTGTTTCGCTGAAATCGCTGAAGGCGTTGAAGGCTTAGTACACGTTTCAGAAATGGATCACACAAACAAAAACATCCACCCATCTAAAGTTGTTCAGATTGGTGATGAAGTTGATGTTATGGTTCTTGAAGTTGATGAAGAGCGTCGTCGTATTTCATTGGGTATCAAGCAAACTCGTGCGAACCCATGGGAAGAGTTCTCTAAGTCACACGACAAAGGTGAAAAAGTTTCTGGTACGATCAAGTCTATTACTGACTTCGGTATCTTCATCGGTTTACCTGGCGGTATCGATGGTCTAGTTCACTTGTCTGATATTTCTTGGAATGAGCAAGGCGAAGACGCTATTCGTCGTTACAAGAAAGGTGATACAGTTGAAGCAGTTATCTTGTCTGTAGATGCTGAAGGCAACCGTATCAGTCTTGGTATCAAGCAAATGAACAGCGATCCGTTCAATGACTTCTTAGCGACTAACGAACGCGGTGCGTTGGTTAAAGGTACAGTAACTGCTGTTGATGCTAAAGGCGCAACAATTAAGTTAGCTGACGAAGTTGAAGCTTCTTTGAAAGCATCTGAAATCAACCGCGATCGCGTTGAAGATGCAACTAAATTCTTAGAAGTTGGTCAAGAAGTTGAAGCTAAAATCATCAATGTAGATCGTAAATCACGTTCTATTAACTTGTCGATTAAAGCTAAAGACGAAGCTGAAGAAAAAGAAGCTGTAGCAAACTTGAAAACTACAACTGCGCCTACTGGTCAAGACAATGGTCCTAAGACTATTGGTGATTTAATCAAAGCGCAGATGAACCACTAAGTGATTGTTAAGAAGTATTATTTAATGTAATTAATTAATATTTTTTATTCAAATAGTGTAAAAGGTAGCGTAGTATATGATGACTGCGCTACCTTTTTGTATTTAAAAAGGATATTATCTGGTGTATATCAATTAGCATTAAAATTAATGAGGTCTTAAATGACAACTGAAGCACTTAATAAGTCTGACTTAATAGAAAGAATTGCTCTCAAAAATCCGCATTTAGCAGAGCCATTAGTCGAAGAAGCAGTTAAGATTATGATCGATCAAATGATTGCATCATTATCTTCAGATGACCGTATTGAAATTCGTGGGTTTGGTAGTTTTGCTTTACATCACCGTGAGCCACGCGTGGGTCGTAATCCAAAAACAGGTAAATCAGTGGAAGTTGCAGCAAAAGCTGTACCTCACTTTAAACCTGGTAAAGCACTCCGTGATGCAGTAAACGAATCTGCTAATTAATAAAAAAATTCGAATGAGGTGAGTATGCGCTATTTCTTAATTGCATTACTACTGGTAGTCTTTGGTTACGCTTTAGCATTAGTCTTGCAGAATCCAGCGGAACTACCTGTAGATTTATTGTTTACTCAAGTACCAGCGATGCGTTTAGGGTTATTGCTACTCTTAACTTTGGTGCTCGGGATTGTTCTTGGATTGTTGCTTGGCGTACAAGTATTTCGTGTATTCCAAAACGCATGGGAAGTTAAGCGTCTTCGTAAAGATATTGATCATCTTCGAAAAGAACAAATACAGACAGCACAATTGGCCGCTGCTGAAGCTGCCGCAAGTGCTCGTCATGAAAAGACGGTATTAGATATTCAACCAGAAAATAAGAATGTCAATCCGCTTTAATCATTATGATAGAAAAGCGCTTTACCACCACTGGAAAGCGCTTTTTTATTTTTACTGATTTCTGAGTCTGTCGATTATTTAACATCAAAAACCTTGTTTAATATCATCAAATAAAACAAAAGAATATAATTTCACTATTTTTTAATCATATACGATATTTAAATAAGCTTGAGATCTCACCAAACCTGGTGTTACGGTATTTGCTGTTCTTACGTAATTGGCTTTAATTACATGCTGAATCAATTGTGATGTATTTAAATTACCAAAGGTCCATTTATTGGTACTTCTTGATTGGTTTGGGTCTAGACTAATTATCGCATTATTTTTATCACGTAAACGAATCCCCACACCTGTAGCATATCCAGCCCCGATTTGATTCTCTAATATATTTGTTGCATTGGATTGATTCAATGCATCGGTGGTATAAGCTTTTATTTCACGACCTGCACCATCATTTAAATTTGCACAATTTATACTGAGGGTTGCTGTATTGCTTGAGCTCAATGCGGTTTCATTTCCGACTAAACCCAAGTTTCGTACACTAACATCAGGTAGCGCAATGGTATAGCTGCTTTGACTCAGTGAGCATGTGGATTCAGAGATATTGACTGTTGCATTTAAATACACTGGAATTTGTGTATTTGCAGGAATAAGAACATTATCACTAACGCGTTTTAAACTGATGGTTGCTATTCGTAGATTCGAAACATTGATCGTGGTTGGGTATGAGGTCATTGTTGATGTTCTGGGTAAAACATATAATGTCACCCTCATTTTTACACCATGCGTATCACCACTATAACTATAAATTGCTAATTCAGTAGTATTTAGTGTTTTTAATGTACCACTCGTCGGTGCATCGCCCATTTCAACTTTAATCCCTAAAGCCGGGTAAGCATTTAAGCGCGAAATATTGGCATCATAGGTCGTCACATTGGTGGCAAAAACATTACCAAAAATGGTTCTATTTACCCCAACAGTACATCCAGTATAGACACGGAAAATATCAAAATTTGCTGAAGCAACTTCGCGGGAATATACATTGGACTGTACTGATGTTCCTTCATATTTATTGATATTCATGGTACTGGCATTCATCGTTGGCATGCTATAACCGCTGGTGAAATTGCTACCGACACTGCAATCTGCAAATACTGCAAAACTTGCAGGGAGTGTAGATAACATAAATAACAATTTATATTTCAGCATAAAATTACTCCGTGTTTATTTGCAGTTTAAGTTAAAGCTTGCAAAAGGGATTTGAGTTTTACTTTGCTCCAATATTTCTTTGGAAATATCGAATTGACAAGAATCAGTATTACTCCAATAAACGCTATAGCGTCCAGGATTTATATTTTGCATAAAAATTTGCTGACCTTGTCCTACTGTAGTCACTGCATTACCCAAAGCATCTTTCACTTGAGCACCCATTGGAATGAGCACCTCATTTGCGTGTTTAAGTTCAATTAAGGCTTTTGTGCTTTTTAATGCTTTAAAATCCACCAAAATACTGGCGTTTAATTTAGGTACAATTTGTAATTGGGTAGCATCAACATCGGTATTGAGTGGAATTGTATTGGGGTTTAAGTTGATACTATTGTATTGGTAAGGATTTAGATAGGGAATAATCGCATTGCCCCAGCGATCAATTTTAATATTATTTCCATTGGAGAGGCTGGTTCCCTCTAAGCCTTTGGCATGAATAATTGCAAAAGTATCATTTAAATCATTGGCTAAAGTAATGCCGTGTTGATGTGCAACAATAGCGCCTTGTGCTTGTAAAGAGTATTGATGCTGTTGGTCAAAGTCGGTTGCATAAGTTGATGCTAAATAAACCGGATTAGTTCGATAACTCAAAGAACTGCTGAAGAGATCTTTATCTTTACTATTTGAATAATTGAAGTTATAGCCGAACTGCTGATTTTCACCTAAATTTCCAAATATGCCGACTTGATTGGTATTGAGTGCATTATTATCTGGATAGACTTCACTACTTAGACGTAAATTACTATTTTTCTTTTTAAACGACAGAGGAATATTCACATTCACAAAGTATTGAGTGTCTTTATCTAATTTGTATTGATCATTTTGAGTATGTTGCATACCCACATAGTAACTGATGCCTTTAAAACTATTGCTATAGCTAATTTGATAAAATTTTTGTGTATTGATTTGATGCCAGAATTCATACTGTGAAAAACTGGCTGAAACAGCACCAAACTGATGACCTAGGTTCTGGCTCAGTTGAATATAGTTTGATGACTTGGGCCGACCATTAAGTACCAATGCAGCACTGTTTTTTTGAATATAACGATTCTGCATGGCTTCATCAAAGGAATAATACTGATCATTTCCATAAATAGTACTGTTTAAACTGATATTTGTTTTCGCACTGTTTAGTGCAAGATTATAGCGTAGCGTAACCAAAGAACTGTCTAAATTTTGGTTGGACTGGTTTATATCTGCTTTAACATAATTACTTTCTAAAGCAATACCGCCGAGTTTAGTATTGAATGCGGTTCCTAGAATATAGGATTGATAATGATCACTGACCAGTGCTGAACTGCTTACTGAGATAAAATCATTTAATCCATAATCAAAAGATGCATTGATTAATTTCTCATCATAGGATTTGCTATTTTGACGAAAAGTACCTGCTGCAATTTGATAACGATACTGTTGTGCGCGGATAGATTGAATAAAATTATTATAAGGTAAATCAAAACTGCGGATTTCACCATTTGCTTCAATAATATCTACATTTAATGTACCACCCGTCCCAGGTGTTTGGAGATCTGTAATATTAAATGCACCAGCAGGAACAGTGCGTTCCATAATAATTTGTTGATTTTGGCGAACGCGTATTAAAGCATTACTTTTTGCATAACCTGAAATTGTGGGTGCGTAACTTTGCAATGAAATCGGAAGCATTCTGTCATCACTAGCAAGCTGTACACCACGAATGGCAATACTCGAATTACTGTTGATGGTTTTTGTATTGGTATAGAAATCACCAAGAGTAAGCTGGGTTTTTAAACTAGGCAGTACTCGCATAAGTTTGTTTTCATAGCTGGTATATTGGCCTGAATGACTGCTATCTCCCATACTGGTGCTACCAGAATGACGGAATTGCCAATTATCAATATTGATACCAGAATTAATATTGAGAAAACTAGAATCTTGTTTGTTGTCCTGACCATAATCTGAATTATAGTAATTGTAGTAATATTTGAGAAAAGCACTATTTCCACCAGTTTCCCAAAGTGATGGATCTATATAGCCAAATGGTCGCTCATTTAACATCGATTGAGGGCTTGAAACATCCACACGTTGTTCTGCTATATTCAGTTTCCAGAATACGACATGATTCATTAAGCGTGTATCGATACAGTTTCCGCTCACTTTATCTAAATCGATAAGTTTATGATTGAAATCAAGCTGCTTAACAGTACTGCGTGGAATACAATAACGTTGCTTTTCAGGTGATTCAGGATCATCTGAAATATGTACAATAGAGCGAGTGATATAACGACCATTTAGGTAAATATCAAGGATGTAATCATTTGGCGCGACTTTATCGCTTGAAATAAATTTTTCAAGATCAATTGTTTTAGAATTTTGGCCGTATAAAAAGCTATTATCGAATTGTGGTGCTTGCGCTATAACATTTTGATTGCATAGATATAGACTTAGCGCCAAAACACTATACCTAAGTGTGAAATGTTTCAAGCACAATTCTCCCAATAATTTAGATTAAAACTGTTTCTCTATTGTCGATAAACTGCCGTAGTCATTGATTAAATAAAGCTGTACGGACTTAGCGTCTGATAAATTTTCGACCTCAATTTGTTGTTTTGAAAATGGTTCTATAAAACTTAGATTTTTAATTTCGTCTGGCGCACCATTTTTTAAAACAAGATTCGATTTACCAAAATTTAGGTAGTAAGGTGTCGGATTATTGATTTGTAATTGGTTATTTACACGCTGTACTTCAACTTTTTGAAACGCTTGTTGCTGTTCCATTTTGATGCCAATTGGTCGGTAAAACAGTTTTAAGCGGTTACGAATCGCAAATTGTAAGTAATTTGCTTCAGCTGTTGGCTTGGCTGGGATATCAAGTACGTTGAGCCAAAACAATGTTTCTCGATCAGTAGCAAGTTTTTGTTTTTGATTGAAAATGACACGTAAAGATTGACCTTTAGCAGCTTCAATCGTGGTTATTGGAGGGGTAACAATAAATGGGGCTTGGGTTGTGGTTGGATCTGCAATAATGTCTTTACTGTCCACCCATGATTGTACTAATGCAATTTGATCACCTACATTGGTTAATTGCACAGATACAAATTCTTTATCACTTGGGTAAATTACACGGGTACCTGTAATCACAACACCAGCATGAGCGGATGTAATCAAAGTACTAAGCATTAACAAGCTAGAAATAAAAAATAGTTTTCTCATTGAAAGACCCTTGGGAAGATGCAAGTCTGGTTAAGATATAAAAATTAACCAGACCTGTTTAAAAAACTTACAGACCCAAATGTTTAATTATTGATATACAACATAGTAAGTTGCAGTTGTGCTTACATCACCAGCGGTTGTTGCACCTGTTGCATAGTAACGTGCATAAAAATCAAGATTTGCAGAACCATTTGCAGTTGCAACATTTGAAGTCACAATGTTTTGACCTGTACGATCTTTAGTTAGGTCAATCACTGCTTTTGCAGAGTTTAATAATTGAATATTTACGTTTGTTGCACCGCCAGTGGTAACGGTATTGTTTAAACGACCTGCAGTATTAATATTTGCATTGGTGTTGTCATAATAAACACCTACATTACCTACAGGGCATGCTGTTAAATTAATAGTAAATTTAGTGTCGCCATTTGTTGTCGCCGCTGTCGCTAAAGTTGATTTACCTACAGTCGGTAAAACAACAGTGTAGTTACCAGCAGTACCACCAACTGTACAGGTTTGATCAACGATTTTTCCTGTAACTGTTACTGTACCATCAGCAGCCGCAAAAACTGTTGAAGATGCTAAACCTAAGCCAATGATCGCTAAACCCAATTGAATATTTTTCATAGAATTTCTCTCAATACTGCGTTGATTTGCCCTTTACTGGTACTTTCCTAATAAAGGGGAAGTGTTTAGGAGCTAAACAATAAGGGCTACTATAAATTTTTCCTAAATAAAAACAATGAAAAAAAGAGACAAATATCACATTATTTTTGTGTTACAAATACAATATAACGTTATTTGTTTTGGATTTATTTTTTATTATTTAAATACAAGAGGATATTTATAATTAATATGTTTATTTATTTTAACAAGAATTTGTTTCTGTTTACTAAAAAGTGACAAAAAATGTCACTTTTTGTGAATAGCGTCATATTATAGCAAATTATTTTGATCTGCTTATATTAAGCGAGAATAAGTTTTTAAGATTTTCTAAAATAATTTATTATCATGATTAATTAAATTTTGGATTTTATTTTAATACGCTGCATTGTACTAGATCATTTTCATTAAAAAAATTATTAACTTGAATTTAAATGATTTTTTAGTATTTTATTTAGCTTCTCTGTAAACTATTTTTAAATGCTTAAATCATCATAAAATCGCGTTCATCCTAGATTGCTTTTAAAAACAGAAGGTTTTTTTAATGCGACTTTGCTTCACTTAATATGATTACTTTTTTTTTATCAAAGAGATTAATTGTTTAGTTATGATGTAATGTTTGTTTAGTTATAAAGAATATATTTGGAAATAGCGCAGATAGATAAATTAAAAATAAAAAATTTAGTGTAAACATGGATGCAATGAATAAGAAAAATATAATTTTAATTTAATATTATTTTAAGTTTGTATAGGTTTTTAAATATATGAAAAAGAATTTATCTGTTGTAAGGATTAAAATCTAGAAAAGGCAGTGTTTTGAAAATTTTTATTTGGTGGAGTAAGTGAGGTGCTTCACAATGATCAAATATAAAACGAATTTTAAGCGCTTTAAGATTGATTGAATAAGTATCCATAAAAAATAAGCATAGAGATTAAAACAGTATATTCAATCAATAATTAAGCATGCGTAATCATTTGCATTATGCTGTTAAAAAAGCGCTTTGATTGTTGTAAAACGCTTTTTTAAGCTTTAATAGTTTTATTGGGCTAGCCAGAAAAACTCTGCAAAGCGAAATATTGTGGTGGTCAGCATTGCGATCACAATCGTCGTGATAAGGGAGTGATTTTTCCAAATCAGAAATAAACCCACCAATACCCCCATGATTTTGCCTAAGTCTGCCCAATCCGCACCTTCAAAAAAAGTACTGAGAATCGCAATAGAAAACAGTAAAGTTGTTGCGGCATCATTAAAGAGTTGCTCTTGATGTTGAGTGATTGTGAAATATTGGCTGAGGGAAAGTCCCGCATATCGAATCAGATAAGTACCCATCGCCAGCAGCATGATCCCGATCAAAATAATAAATTGTTGATGCATGTTATTTTCTTCCTACAAGCAAGCCAAATAATGACATAAGTATCGGAATCCCTAAGGGTAGAAATGGAAAAGTAGCGAGGCTGATGACTGCACCAGTCATTGCCGATTTTCGAGCAGATTTTCTTTTTAGTGTTTTAAAGGTAAGAGCAAACAATACGACAGGAAAAATCGTATCGATACCCAGTAATTTTGCATAAGCTAAATGGCTTCCCAATACATAACCGCTTAAAACGCCTATGGGCCAAGCAAATAAAATTCCGACTCCGCACAGCCAATAAGCACTCAGTTTTAGCTCATTTGAAGATTGGCTTAAACCAAATAAAACACTTTCATCATTCATAATATGTGTAGCAAAATATTTTAATTTATTTTTTTCTATAAAATGGGTAATCGCTAAACCAAAAGGCAGATGTCGTAAATTAATCAGCAATCCTACAATCGCAGCTGTAATCGGACTGCTTCCAGTAGCAATCATGCCAATGAAAGTAAACTCGGCAGCACCAGCCAAAACACAGATTGAAAGTAGTAAAGGTATCCAGATCGGCAGTTGATAATTGACTGCAAGCGTACCTAATGAAATCCCGATCAGTGCGGTTGCGATGCAGAGAATCACGATTGATTTTATCAGGGCCTTGGGTAAATTTTTTATTTCTTTATACTTCATTTAGATGAGCCTTGCTTGGGTTAATAAGATCGTTCGATAAAATGAACGATCATTTGTTATAATAGTTTGATTGTTATTGTTCGTCAAACAGAACGATCGTATTTTTTGGAAGAGTAATGTCTATACCAATTGAAATCATTGCAAATAATCTGCAAAAAGAAAGAAAAAGTGCTGCATTATCTTTGGGAGAAGTTGCTCGACGTGCAGGCATTGCGAAATCCACGCTTTCGCAACTTGAATCTGGGCAGGGTAATCCGAGTCTAGAAACTTTATGGGCACTTTGTGTGGCTTTAAATATTCCTTTTGCCAAACTTATGGAAGCACAAGCCCAAGCTACACAAGTGATTCGTTATGGCGAAGGCGCTTCAGTTGTTTCTGAAATATCAAATTATCAGGCTGTTTTGTTGGCAACATGCCCACCAAATGCACGACGAGACGTGTATATGCTTACAACCCAACCGGGTGAGCCGCGTTGCAGTAAACCGCATCCTATTGGTAGTGTTGAACATATTATTATCATGCAGGGCTCTGCCAAAGTCGGTTTATTAGACAGTGCTGAGTTGCTTCAAGCAGGGGACTATATTTCTTATCCCGCAGATCAAGCGCATATTTTTGAAGCACTAGAGCAAGATACACGTGCAATTTTGATTTCAGAGCAGAGATAAAGCATTCTTAATATTTAAGAAAAGTTGATTGATTTGTGATGAAGTCGATTTTCTGACTTTGTACATTGCGTGAATCGCTTTATAATGAGCGAAAATTTATGTGATGGAACTGAGATTCGTGAGTATTATTGTTGCCTTAGATGCAAAAAGCCAATATGACGCCCTAGCAATTGCTGATCAGCTTGACCCATCACTATGTCGTTTAAAAGTCGGTAAAGAACTATTTACTCATGAAGGCCCTCTTGTTGTGAAGGCACTACATGATAAGGGCTTTGAAGTATTCCTCGATTTAAAATTTCATGATATTCCAAACACAACCGCACAGGCGGTTTGTGCTGCGGCTGATTTGGGCGTATGGATGGTCAATGTCCATGCCTCTGGTGGGCGTAAAATGATGGAAACTTGTGTAGAACGGTTAAAAGCAGGTAACTATAAAACACAATTGATAGCGGTTACTGTTCTTACTTCAATGGAACGTGAAGACTTGCGTGATATTGGTTTAGATATTGAGCCATTTGAACAAGTGAAACGTCTGGCTAAATTGACTCAACAAAGTGGTCTGGATGGCGTGGTATGTTCGGCCCAGGAAGCCAAGATGTTACGTCAGGACTTAGGTGCCGAATTTGCTTTAGTAACACCTGGAATTCGTCCAGCTGGTGCAAATGCAGATGATCAAAAGCGTATTGTAACACCTAAGCAAGCCATGCTTGATGGTTCTACTCATTTAGTGATTGGTCGTCCAATTACTCAATCTGCACATCCAAGTAAAACCTTACAAGATATTTTAGCGACTCTATAAAAATAAACCCCTCTTTGTCATTGGATTAAGAGGGTGATTTTTTGATTTATATAATAAAAATTGCTGTGTATACACTGTAGTGTATCTGCGTTACTAGGTCTTTTTTCAGAAGTTTAAAAAACTTTTTATTCCAGTGATTCTATTGATCAGTATTGCTATCTCGTCAGATAAAGTACGATGGATGCCACATTCAGCACTTAATTTTAAAGTGCAGCTAGAACACTTACCGCAATTGGTGCCAATACCGACAGAACAAAACCACTGACCATTGCATGTGGAATATAATCATTGCCGCAAGCTTGTTTCACCATAGGTAAGGTGACATCCATTGCGGTTGCACCAGCAGAAGAAATTGCTGAACGTGGATAACGCCATCCAATCATATACATAAATAAAATGGCAAAAATCTCCCTAAATAAATCGTTCATTAACGCAATACTTCCCAGATGGGCATTCTTTAATTCAGTCACCACAATCCCTGTCATAGAATAGAAGCCGTAACCTTGCGAGAGCATGATTAAATCTTTCATACTGATGTCTTGAATCAAGAAAAATGCCGCAACAGCACCCAATAGTGAGCCAATCACGCAGGCAATCGGTACCAGCATAATTTTCCAGTTTAACCAAGAACGATCCAGTGGCGAGTAAGCCAGATCCAAGCCGATCAGTAACATGTAAACTAAAAGTAAATTCCATGTGCTGACATGTAGTGGAACATGGAAAAGGTGGGCCAACTCTGCTAAGCCATACCCTACAGCTAGTGCAATAAATGCATAGCTGATGTTGAGTAATGAACCCATCAATAATTCAGCAGAAACTTTACCTTGTGATGGTTTGTAGCCAATTGCTGTAAATACTAGATAACAACAAAAAAATGCACCCAATGATGTGCTGAATGCAATTGTGATGGAACTGGTGAGAATCTGTGCAGGGCTGGCAATATTATGAATTGTTTGAGAAAACTCCATTGCAATCGCAATTAAAAGAATATAGGTAAAATAAGGCAGTATTTTAAAAGCTATTTTTTCAATGGATTGTGGAATTCTGCGTGCTAAAATAAACCCTAAGCATAAACAAAATAAAAGTTGGAAAATAAGCCAAAGTGATTGCATGAAAAATAGATAGGCAATGGATACCTATCTATTATAGTCGAAGCACAGAAAAGCGGTTGAAAATTTATAGAAGAATATTAACCAAGTTTATGCAGCTTTTGATTTTTGCTTTGCGCTTTGCTCACGGCCTAATAAGCGGAAATCTGCTGGGTTTACTTTGCGAGTGCTGAGCCAAAATTTCCAGGTATAGGTTGGCCATAATGCAAAGTTTTTACCACCATCTTGTTGGTACCAACTGACACAGCCTGATTGCCATACAGTACCTTCAAGCTGTTTCTGTACATTTTCATTAAATTGATCTTGTACTTCAGCTTTTACCGTCACTGCTTGAGTCTGTGTTTTTGCAACCATTTGAATCAACTGCAAAATATAATTCACTTGAGATTCAATCATGAAAATTACAGAGTTATGCCCCAGTACGGTATTTGGACCAAGCAATTGAAATAGATTTGGAAAGCCTTTGGTGCTGATCCCATAAAAACTTTCTGCACCATCTTTCCATGCCGTTTTTAATTCAACGCCGTGTTCACCATAGCAATCAAATGATTTTAAATAGATGCGTGGGTCTGTAATAAAACCAGTACCATAAATTAAACAATCAATTTGACGTTCTTTGCCATCCTTTGTGATGATGCTATTTTCAGTAATTTCCTGAATTCCATCGGTAATTAATTCAACATTTTTACGGTTGAATGTTGGAAAGTATTTGTTGGAAATCAGAATACGCTTACAGCCCATAATATAGTCAGGGGTCAGTTTTCTGGCGATTTCTTTGTCTTTAACTTGGAATTTTATATAAGCTTCAGCAAGTTTCTGACCATATTTCATGATTTGTGGTTTTACAATGGGGACGACACGTGATTCATTTGACCAGTACAAGCGTGCACGGTGTAATTTCCTAAACCATTCAAAGCGACTAAATAGTTTTTTATCAAGTGCATTATAGGCACGTTCATCACGAGGAATTACCCAAGCAGGGGTTCTTTGAAATACATAAAGATTTTGCACCTTTGCAGCAATTTCAGGAATATATTGAATTGCACTACCACCAGTACCAATGGATGCTACATTTTTTTGATTTAAATTATAGTCATGCTTCCAATGTGATGAATGGAAAACTTCGCCTTTGAATTTTTCAAGCCCTTTAATTTTAGGAATCTGTGGTACATGCAATGGCCCTGATGCAAAAATAACAAATTGAGCCTCAATTTTTTGTCCACTTTTTAGTGTTAAATGCCAATTGAAATTATGCTCATCATAATGTGTAGAAACCACTTCTTGATTAAATTGGATGTATTTCTTTAAATTGAATTGCTGAATTAAATCTTGAATATAGTCAAAAATCTCAGGTGCTTCGGCATAACGTTTTGACCAATCCGTTTTGGGTGCAAAAGAAAGCGAGTACATATGTGATTGAACATCACACGCCGCACCCGGATACTGGTTCTCACGCCATGTACCGCCCACATCATCTGCTTTTTCTAAAATAATAAAATCATCAATATTGGCTTGCAATAGGCGGATCGCCATGGCTAAACCACCAAATCCCGATCCGATAATTGCAACTTGCGTTGATTGGGTTTTTGTTTCAGTCGTAGGGGCTGTACTCATTTTTGTTCGCTCTGACTTTTCCAGTTTTGCATAGAATATCGGAAATGCAGCGCTTGAAATATGATTGCACTGACACAAAAATTGATATATTCGGCAATTTGCAAAAAACCATCTTTGTAGTACAAAGTTTGGGTAGAAATCAAATGATGATCTAATGAAACGCTCGATTCTCGGTTTAATGTATTTAATTCATGGTATGCGTAATGCTGGAATCGATGTAGATTCACGACTTTCTAGCATTGGGATCAAAGCAGATGCACTCGATCCCAGCTCAATCATTCACCCCAGTTTAGAGTGGGATATACAAAAAGTGATTGGGCAGGGTGTGCAGCCAGAAACGGGGTTGTTTATTGGTCAGCATTATTCTTTGGCGGGCTATGGTCCATTGCTTATGCTCTTGGTGACCTGTGGTAATGTTGGTGATGCGATTCAAAATGGTGTTCATTATCAAGGTCTAACCTATTTATACGGTGTCTTAGGACTTGAGAAAGGTGATCATCAAATTGCATTAACTTACAAACCAGTAGATTTAGAAACAGAAATGGGCTTGTTGAGAGCACAATGCGAAATCTCTGGCACTTATAAATTTCTGGATGATATTTATAAAATGATGGGACTTACAGCGCCCAGCGTGAGAATCGAATTACCTTTTCAGCAGCCTCAGGATTTAAATGTATTAAAGCAATATCATGATTATTACGGTTCGGATTTACATTTTAATTGTGAAAAAGCTGCTTTTTGGATCAATGAAGATGTGATGCAACTGCCGATTCCCTCCGCAGATCCGATCACACATCGGGTTTACGAAGCCAAGTGTATTGCTGAAATTGAGCGATTAAATGCTGAAGAACAGAAAATTGCGCCATTGATTCAACGGGTAAATGATTATTTGGAATTACAGCAAGGGATTATTCCCTCGATGGCCGAAGTAGCTCAGGCGTTGAATGTGCCTGAAAGAACCTTACGCCATCAGTTGCAGCAATTAAATACCAGCTATAAACAAATTCGAGAACAGCTGATTAAGCACAAAGCATTGCGATTAATTGAATATAAGGAATATTCAATTGAGGTGATTGCTGAATTACTTGGCTACTCAGAACCCGCTGCATTTAATCATGCTTTTAAACGTTGGTTTGGGCAAAGCCCGCGTCAATATGGTAAATAAACAGGTAGTGCTGATATGAGATATAGAGTTAGAATTATCCCAAAGTTTTATTTATCAAAAATGAATATTCGATATACTTCCTTTAGCCTTTAAAAGTAACAAAATGATATGTTAGATCAGAATACAACTTCAACAGCATTTACTCCCGTATCACCCGCTGAGCGTTATGCAAAAGCATTGTCATCTGGACAGTTTTTACCAGATGATGCTCAGGCTCAAGCAGTACATGAGTTGGAGCGGGTATGGCAAGAATTGATCAATCGTTATAAAGCATCGAAGAAAGCTTTTCGTCGTTTCCGTCGTCAAACTGCACCGAGAGGTGTATATATGTGGGGCGGTGTCGGGCGTGGAAAAACATGGCTCATGGATCAATTTTACGATTCGATTCCTTTTCGCCGTAAAACCCGTATGCATTTTCATCACTTTATGCAGTTTGTGCATAAGGAGTTAAACAAGCTTTCTGGGCAGCGTAATCCGTTAGATATCGTTGCAGATCAAATTTATAAAGAAGCTGTAGTAATTTGTTTTGACGAGTTCTTTGTGTCGAATGTAACGGATGCAATGATTCTCAGTGATTTATTTCAAAAATTATTTACCCGTGGCATTACCTTGATTGCCACATCAAATATTGCCCCAGATGGTTTATATAAAAATGGAATCCATCGTGATCGTTTTATTCCAACGATTGAAATGGTGAAAAAACACTGTGTGGTATTGAATGTTGATGCGGGTGTTGACTATCGTTTACGGGTATTAAAACAAGCGCAATTGTTTAAATCACCACTGACAGATGATAATAAAGTCTGGATGGCAAAGCGTTTTAATGCATTAACCACATCGCAAACAGTGTCAGAAGAACCAATTACGATTAATAACCGTGTTGTTGAAACTTTAGGCCATACCGAAGATGTATTGTGGTGTGAGTTTAGAGAACTCTGTATGAAACCGCGTAGCCCATCGGATTTTATTGAAATTGCCAATATTTATAATACCGTTTTGGTGAGTAATGTTCCGCACTTAACTGATTTGCTGTCAGAAGGTACACGTCGTTTTATTTATCTGGTAGATGAGTTTTATGATCGTGGAGTAAAGCTATTACTGACCTCTCAAGACTCGATTATTGAAATTTATGATGGAGAGAAGCTGGCTTTTGAAATTGAACGTACACGTTCTCGTTTACTCGAAATGCAATCAGATGAATATTTGCAGTCAGAGCATCGTTTGATTAAAGGCAATAGTGAGTTAGAAGTAGAATAATCATCCTTAGAAAGATGTAAAAAAGCGATCCTATCATTGATAAGATCGCTTTTTTTATGGGGGATACTGTCATCAGTATACATTTTGCAAGGATTGTCTGAGCAATCTATTTAAGGAGTCTCAGCCTATTTTAGATATACGTGATAAGATTAAAATGATCCTACAAAGCAGTTTCAGTTGTATTCACTTGATGATTAAAACAATTAACCCACCTGAATTTCAGTATTTGGATGGCGAACACGACTTTTATTCGGTGTCGCAATCAAATACGCAAGTGTTAGTGGTCCTAAGCGTCCAGCAAACATTAGACAAATTAAAGCGATTTGGCTTCCTGCATGCAAATTTTCTGTGATCCCTCGAGATAGGCCGACAGTACAAGCCGCAGAAACGGCTTCAAATAGTAAGTCTAAAAACTTTTTATCAGGTTCTAGAATCAGTAGGGTAAAAAAGCCAATCAAGATCAGTAACGATGTAATCGAAATGACTGCAAGAGCTTTAAACGTGGCTTGATGAGAAACAGAATGTCCAAAAACAGTAATTTCATCTGAACGCTTTAAAAAGGTAATGACACTTAAAATCATAATAATGAATGTGCCGACTTTAATTCCACCCGCAGTACTTAATGAGCCGCCACCAATAAACATCAATACCATGGTAATTAAGGTTGATGCATTGGTCATGCTGCTGACTTCCAAGCTGTTAAAACCTGATGAACGAGGTACAGTGGCATGGAACCATGCATTTAAAGCTTGATCACCAATAGACATGGGGGCAAGTGTTAAGGGGTTAGAAGCTTCGATTGCCCAAATAACAATAAAAGCAAAGAGGTTTAAGCCAGCAATCGTAGACAGAATTAACTTACTATTGGTAGAAAGCTTTTTCCAACGCTTGGCTCTTTTTATATCCATCAAGACAACAAAACCAATTCCACCGATGATATACAGCATACTGATGGTAAATGTCACCATATACTGGTCAGAGAAGCTCATTAAGCTATTGGGGAATAAAGAAAACCCACCATTATTAAAAGCAGAAATACTATAAAAAAGCGCATAAAAAAATGCATGTTCAAGGTCATAGTGATGTGACCAAGCCATGGTTAGAATCCCTGTACCAATCGCTTCAAAGAACAATGAGTAAAGAAAAACCCCTTTTACTGTAAAGGTCGCTTTGGCCAAACTGGTTTGACCAATAGTTTCCTGTGCCATGACTTGCTGCCGAATACCAACTTTTGAGGAAAGACTCAAAGCAGCTAAGATTGCAAAAGTCATAAAACCTAAGCCGCCGCATTGGATCAGTATCATCACCACAACTTGACCAAAAGTGGTTAAGGAGTCGCCAATATTGACGACAGATAGCCCAGTGATAGTCACAGCAGAGGTTGCAGTAAACAGGGCCTCTAGCCATGTCAAATTGCCTTGATTAGCAAAGGGAAGTTTAAGGAATAGTGTTCCGATGATAATGAAGCTTAAAAAACCTAAAGCAAGTAAGCTCGGTGGGCTGAGATTAATACTATTGTGTTTTTTGTTGATTAGTTCTTTTTTAGATAAACGCATAGTTATAACTATAAGAAACGAATCGAAAATTGTCTTAACATTTCTACAGGCCCTTCAAGGATTAAAATATCCTTTTCCTGTAAAATCGTCCCCGGTGCAATATCATACAGTACATGTGAACCGCGTTGTAATAACAAGGTTGTAAGTTCGGGGGTATTTTCCATGACCGTTTGAAATTGCGCGCCTTGTAAATTTGCACCTATTTCAATTTTGACGATATAGCGATCATTATTTAACGCCATATAACGTCTCACCATTGGATAACTAAGTGATTGTGCAACACGAATCCCCATATCTTCTTCAGGGTGAATGATTTTTGTAATGCCTAAATGAGACAAAATCATATGATGTGATTTAGATTTGGCTTTTACAAAGATTTTTTCGATACCCAAATTTTTTAAATGCAGTACGCATAGAATACTGGCTTCAATATCTTCACCAATGGCAACCACCACGGCATCACAATTTTTGATATTCAGTTCATCTAACACATGTTCATCGGTAGCATCTGCAATAACTGCATGACTGATTTTATCGGCAATGTTTTCTACATTTTTCTTTAATGTATCAATACCTATTACATCGTGATTTAAGTTGGTGAGTTCTAGTGCAACTGCTTCACCAAAACTGCCTAAACCGATGACAGCGAATTGCGCCATTCTACAAAGTCCTTATCCCGACACTGATTTTGTGTTGGTATGATCATATTCAATTTTTATATATTTTATCTTTAAAGTATTGCAACGCCAATCTACAAACTGAGAATAAAAAGCGATAAATGTAAATAAAACCAGATTTATGTCATAAAAACTTAAAATTGATCCGATATCATTGCTTTGAAATTTAAAAATGCAAAGCCAAGATTGGGCTTTTGATCCAAGAATAAAAAATGGATGATAAAAAAATGGACGATAAGAAAATTTTTAAAATTCTCCAACATTGGTTCCCAGCATTGGAGCAAAGAGATATTCCCAAAAAGAAATATCGTAAACGTTTTGTCGAGTTTCTCAGTTGGATCGAAGCTGAAAAGTTTGGTGGGCGATTTCGTGGATATTTAATGAAAATTGATCGTATGCAATTTCATGAAAATGAGATTGAGCGTTGTGCTGTTTTTCATGAATATGCAGTAGATAGCTTAGGAATTCAAACTCAAATTCGTGAAAGAGCGAAGCCTTTATTTGATCATTATGAAGTACACAAAGATGTTATTGGACGCTATTACAATGTTCAAGATCAAGTTTATGATGTTGTTTTTGAAGAAATATTAAAACAGGCCAGACAACATGATCATGAACTGTTGCTGATTTATGCTGAAGACTATTATTGGTTGATTGTACCGAATCATGAATATAAAATTGAAAAGTTCTGCAAGTGTTTTAATAAGCAATTTCATGATGAAGATGTCAGTATAGAACACTATGCATTATTTGACTGTTCAAGATCGACTTAGTTTTTGCTATTAATTCAACTTATTGATAATAAAATAGAGAGATATCCATGTCACAGAAAATATATTCATTACTTCAACATTTAATTCCCGAGCTAAATGCACAAAAAATTCCTCAAAATACTGAATTTTATAGTTTTAGTGAATGGATAAATCAACAGCATGATTTTCTGCATTATATTGAATTAAAAGAATATTATGACAATGGAATTGAAAATGATTTCTACTTTAACCAGTACAATATTGATACTGAGCAATTGCAAAATGAAATCGAAGTTGCAATAGCAGAAGTATTTGATCAGTACGATGAGGAAGATGATGACGTCTCATTTGATAATCAAATCGATGCGATGGAACAAACCGAAGAAATTATTTTTGATAAAATTAAAGTGACTGCCAATCTACATCAGCTTTCTTTATTGGTGGTCTATCGAGAGAATCCATATTGGATGCTTGTGCCGACACAAGATGAGCAACAGTTAAATCAAATTGTGGATGCTTTTAATGACGCATTTAATGATGATGGTGATTTAAATATGGCGATTTATTAAGTTAACTTTTTCGAATTGTTCTGATTTTATAAAAAATAGCCCATAAAAAATTTATAGGCTATTTCTATTTTGAAGCTCTTTCTATTTTAAGAAACGTTGATAACCTAAGTTATTGGTAATTTCTTGATATGGGTAATTGATATTTTCCAAAGTCTCAATCAGTCCATCTGGATTCTGTACCGCATCTTCTGCATCCAAGCCAACCAAAACACGACCTTCTGCTGCACCGTGATTACGATAATGGAATAGGCTAATGTTATGGGTTGGACCAAGACGCTCTAAGAATGTTAATAAAGCACCTGGGCGTTCTGGAAACTCAACACGGAACAAACGTTCATTGGCAATATCAGCATGACCACCAATCAAATAACGGATATGCAATTTTGCAACTTCATCATCCGATAAATCATCGACATCATAATGTAATTTCATTGCTTCATAGATGTCATGACGTTCTTTTTCACCAGCCTTTAGGCTAATACCGACAAAGACTTGAGCGGCAGATGCATCACTGGCACGATAGTTAAACTCAGTGATATTACGTCCTTGCAAAGCACGACAGAAATTCAGGAAAGAACCTTTTTCTTCTGGAATGGTCACTGCAAAAATAGCTTCTTTACGTTCACCGAGTTCGGTACGTTCAGCAATATAACGTAAACGGTCAAAGTTCATATTGGCACCACAAACAATTGACACCATATTTTTGCCTTCAAGACCATGCTCAGCGACGTACTTTTTGATACCTGCAAGTGCCATCGCACCTGATGGTTCTACAATACTACGACATTCATCATAGGTATCTTTGATTGCTGTACAGATTTCATCTGTGTTGACCAAGACGACATCACGTTCAACAATTGGACCTGAGTTATCAGATTTTTGTAGTTGAATCACTTCAAATGGCTTTTCACCAATTTGAGCAACAGCTGTACCATCTGCAAATAATCCTACAGAAGGGAGTACCACACGTTGATTCGCTTCAAATGCTGCTTTTAAACATGCAGATTCATCATATTCGACAGGAATAATTTTGACATGCGGAGCAACATCACCAAGATATGCTGCTACACCTGCAATTAAACCACCACCGCCCACAGCAACAAATACGTATTCAACATCACGCCATTGACGCAATATTTCATTGGCAATTGTACCTTGGCCGGCCATGACCAGTTCATCATCATAAGGCGGAATAAAGGTTAAACCTTCGTCGTTTGCGCGTTGAATCGCATATTTGTTAGCAACATCAAATGAGTCGCCGTGAAGCACAACATCACCACCCAAACGCTTTACTGCTTGAACTTTAATGTCAGGGGTGGTTTTTGGCATCACAATAATGGCGCGAATACCTAACTTTTGACCAGATAAAGCCACGCCCTGAGCATGGTTACCTGCTGAAGCAGTAATAACGCCACGTTCCAACTGAGATTTCGGTAATTGACTAATACGGTTATACGCACCGCGTAGTTTGAAGGAAAAGACAGGTTGTAAATCTTCGCGTTTAAAGCGAATGTTATTGTTTAGTTTTTCACTAATTCGTGGCGCTGCTTCGAGTGGGGTTTCGATTGCAACGTCATACACCGTTGCCTGTAATATTTGTCGAACCAAACGAGACAGCATGTTAATTTTCCATCTAACAGTTTAAAATGAGCGCTCATTGTAACAAACCGTTGTACCTTTGCGTTTTAAAATTATGCAAAATGTGCAGGAAATTGAAATTTTATTGAGAGATGTCATGAGCCTTTATGCAACCCAGGACGAGAAAAAACAAGCTGCAGCCCAAGCCGCTTTAAAACACTTACCAAGAGGGGGCATTTTGGGAGTTGGTACTGGTAGTACAGTGAACTTCTTAATTGAATTATTACCTCAGTTACAACTCGAAGCAGCAGTTGCCAGTTCAGAAGCAACGGCTCAACGTCTTAAGAAATTAGGTATTGAGGTGGTTGATATGAACCATGTCAGTGGTTTAGATGCTTATGTGGATGGTGCTGATGAAATTGACCGTCATTTACATATGATTAAAGGCGGGGGGGCTGCACTCACGCGTGAAAAAATCGTGGCATCTATTGCGAAAAAGTTTGTATGTATTGTTGATGACTCGAAATGGGTCGATCAGTTAGGCCGTGAATTTCCTTTGCCTATTGAAGTGATTCCTATGGCACGTTCAGCAGTAGCACGTAAAATTGTATCACTAGGCGGTGACCCAGTTTATCGTGAAGGTGTGGTAACGGATAACGGTAATGTCATTCTAGATGTGTATAACTTAAATATTTTGAATGCATTAGAGGTCGAAAAAACCATTAACGATATTCCTGGAGTGGTGTGTAACGGTATTTTTGCGATCAATAAAGCTGATGTTGCTGTAGTTGCGACCAATAACGGTATTGAAGAGCGTACCGCAGGATAAAAAATTTCCCCTAACTTCTGCTCGAGTAAAAATGAGGCTTCCTCCTTGCCTTTAAAGAACGGTTGGGGGAGATTCTAAAAATAAGCGTATTATGACTGCAAATCTTCCTGAAATTAAAATCACTCATCATGCACGGGCAACACGCTTGCGTTTACGTGTTGAACCAACACAGATTCGCTTAACTGTGCCTAAGTATTGTAGCCAACGTCAGATTCAGCATTTTTTACACGAGTCTAAACAATGGATGATTGAGACCTGGCATAAACAGCAGGAAAAAATACAGCAAGTTGATCAGATATTACCGACAAGCTTGCAACTGTTTAATTTAAAACACCCCATAGAAATTATTTATAAAACTCAAAAAAATAGCTATATTTTAGATGAGCAAAAGCCTCAATTATTTGTCAGCGACCGTCAGCCTGAAAACTATTTAAAAGCTTTTGTAATTGCTTATGCAAAGCATTATTTACCAATCTATTTAAAGCAAGTCAGTGATGAAACTCGTTTAAAGTTTGGACAGTGTGCTGTTCGACACCCAAAAACACGTTGGGGAAGTTGTACAGCCCGTCATGATATTATGCTCAATAGTGCCTTGGTTTTATTTGATCAACAAATTACCCGTTATGTCTGTGTACATGAATTGGCACATACCAAACATTTTGATCATAGCGCTGCTTTTTGGTTTGAAGTTGAAAAGCATGATCAACACTATCAGCAGCATCGTAAAGTTTTAAAAGGTAGCGTAATGCCTTGGTGGTGGGCGTAATAAAATAAGTAAATTTCTAGATTGAATTAAAACAAAAAATGAGGAAAAGCGTATGAGTGTAAAAAGAATCATAGGTAATATTAAAGCTTTAGATTTAGCCAGTGCGCAAGCTTTTTATGGTGATTTTTTAGCGATGGACTTGGTGATGGATCATGGCTGGATCAAAACATTTGCCAGTCAGGAAATGATGCATCCACAAATCAGTATTGCTTCCGAAGGGGGAAATAATACAGATGTACCCGATTTTTCAATCGAGGTCGACAATGTGGATGAACTTTATGAAAAAGCCAAAAAATTAGATTTAGACATCCTCTATCCCTTAACTAACGAGGATTGGGGCGTTAGGCGATTCTATGTCAAAGATCCATTTGGAAAGGTTGTAAATATTTTACAACATATTGAATATTAAAAAATTAATGAATTAAGTAGGATTTTTAAATGCAGTGGAATAAATTGGTTCCAGAACTGATCGTCACCGATTTGGATAAAAGTTATCATTTTTGGGTGGAAATATTGGGTTTTTCTGTAATGTATCAACGGACTGAAGAAAAATTTATCTATGTGGAACTTGATGGTGTTCAGTTTATGTTGGAGCAACAACAACAAGGGCAATGGTTAACAGGAGTATTGGCCTACCCATTGGGAAGAGGGATTAACTTTCAGTTCGAAGTAGACCAACTCGACAGTATTTTAAATCGTTTGGATGTCGCACAATGGCCGCTGTTTGAAGCATTAGAAGAACGTTGGTACCGTGCAGAAACTATAGAGCATGGACAAAAGCAATTTTTAGTTCAAGATCCAGATGGTTATTTATTACGAATTGTTGAGGTGATTGGAGAAAGGGCGATAACGTTAGATTAAATTAAGGCTGGCTTAAATAAGGTCAGGTTATAGGGACTTTAATTGAGGTACAGCGATGCACATCAGATCTTTTCAGTATTATGACCGAGCACCATTGAGTGAACTTTTTTTAAATACCAGAAAATTAAGTTGGCCGTGGTTGAATTCTTCAAAATGGGAGCTGAGTGATTTTGAAAAATACACCCAAAATGAAATGATTTTAGTAGCTGAAAAAGACCAAGAATATTTGGGATTTGCATCTATTTTTCTGCAAGAGAACTTTTTACATCATCTATTTATTGCCCCAAATGCTCAAAATCAGGGTGTAGGGACAGCATTGCTACACGCAGCAGAACAACTGTTTACGGGTACAGGCTATCTCAAATGTTTATCTGAAAATAAAAAAGCTTTGTCTTTTTATTTAGGTCATGGCTGGGAAGCAATCAGCACTGGAGAAAGTGAAGAAGGTGGATATATATTGATGTCAAAAGCAAAACTTATTCAGTAAAACTATTGACCCATTCTATAATTATTTCGACGACTTCATCAGGCTGTTTAATCCATGCACTATGTTGATTGCCTTTGGTTTTATGGGTTAAATCCAGCGTGTTTATTTGTGGGTTTTTAAAATAACCACTTAGGCCAAGCATTGAAGACATTGGTGCAAAATCATCGCCATTTAAATAGACAAATAAGGCAGCGTTATTCACCACGTTTTCTTGCCCAATAATATGTGCATAATTTCCTGTAAAGATAACTTTAGACCAATCACGCATTAAGGATTTTGTCTCTTTATTCCCAAAAGCAATTTTATAGCCTGCAAAATAACCATCTTTTAAAATCATGGCGTTGATCGCTGTGACTGCTTTTAAAATATTTATTTTACCTTTTAAGTCCCAATTTTTTAAACCGATATTGCCAGTGGCAACACCAATGACTTTATTTGCATGATTTTGTGCATAAAGTGTTGCTAAATGTCCGCCTAAGCTATGTCCAAATAAGATTGGGGCTTGCTGGTTCAATTCTAAGGCCAGCTTTTCCAGTTGAGGAATAAATTCATTGAGTAAATCAGCATAACCATAATCAACCTTTGCTGAAACAGGTGGAGTATTGCGTCCGCAATGAGGATAATCAGCCACAATAACATTCAAGCCACTTTGGCTTAAAGCTGTAATGAGTACCTCGTATTTACTGATTGCTATACCTAGCGCAGCCAGCAAAATAACACTCTGGCTATTTTCAGTGTTTGAATAAATATCGACTAGAATTGGATATGGCCCAAAATCAATCTTCTTTTGGGTAAAAGAGGTGTTTTTCATGATTTAGTCCTTAAAAATATTCATTTGAATCATGCTTGAAAGTCCGAGTTTGTGCATTAAAGCAGTCCGTGATTGAGGGTTTCTTTTTGCTTCAATTGAGATAAGTTTACGCATTTCTGAATTAAAATGTACCCGCGGATATTGGGTTAAAATTTTGTTTTTAAAACTGTTTGAAAATAAGCTGAGATCAGTTCCAATCACATCACATGAAGTGGCTTTTTGTAATAATAGAACTTCTTTAGTAAGGCTTGGATCATTCTCATCTAAATTCCCATTCATATGTAAACAAATCGCATCTGAAATATTATCTATTTTGACTTTGGGATAATGGTGTTTGGTACAGAGTGCTTCAGCTCTTAAGGCGCTTTCAAAGCTAAAACATTGACATGCATATTGATCCAAATGATCAACTAGACCTAAATCATGCATCAAACATGAGACAAAAAGGCTCTCTTGATCAAATTGCCATTGTTTGGTGTGGGCAATAGCAACAGCCCAAAAATAGCTCCGCCAAGAATGATTGATGATCGCTTGTGAAGCCGTTTGTTCTAATTCGTTCATCGCTTCTTTGGCAATTGCTGTGTCAGGAATATGAAAATTATCCAGTGTAAATAAAGTTGAATCATGAGGTGCTTTGAGAAATGTCTTGCCATAGCTCAATGTGACAGGGATTAGAACTTGTTTTATTAACTGAGTTTTTTCTTTAAAGCTAAGTTTTCCATTGCTTGTATTCATCCACGCTCGTGATCCAATCATGATCAATGGGTCCTTTTGTTGAATTTAGAGTAATTACTCTAAATTATTATGCATAAATCATTTAGCAAGACAAGACCGTTTTCTTTGAATTTTTTTGAATAGTCTTTTATGCCAAAAATGAGAATTAAAATTGTTTGTCCTTTTACTATTTTTTTTGAAATAGCCAATCTGTCAAAAAACTCAGACATAAGAATATAATTTTCTCAATTAATATTTTTATTTAAATCAATTATATAGAAAAATAAACGAGATGGTTATAAAAATACTTGCAATGCCACATCTTACATTTAAGGTTTAATTACCTTTGCGTAGGGGATGCCAAACCTTGCGCTGCAAACAAAGCAGTGCTTTGTTTTTGCTCATGGGCGAAGGGTACGTCCTGTACCCCCGTCCAACGGCGACATCCATGTCGCCCCGTGGTAGAATAACCATCCATGATTTAAAAACACAAAAACGAATTAATAATTAGGTGGGTTGACTATTTTTGGATTGATAGATTTATAGACAATGTCATTGAATAGTCTGCGTGTGTATATTGATCATCATAAATTTTAAGTAAGAGTATAATGCCTTAAAAGTATTTCTTAATAAAAACTGTTAAATTACAAAATAGTCTGATTATTTTAAGCATAAGTTGGGAGTGAATAAAAAAATACTCTAAACTTGGCGAATTGCCAATATTTCCTATTTCTTATCATAAAGATATCAGACGTGAATTTTGCAGATACTCATTACTTTATTTTGATTGTACCGTTCTGCCTGATATTAATGGGCAGTTTACTTTTGATCTGCCATTATTTTTTTAAGGCACCTACATATTTATTTTGGTTGGGTCTCGGATATATCGTGCCATCATTTTCTTTAGCTGCACAAAGCTTTATGTCTAACCAACAATTAACATTTTCTGCTCCACTTTTAGGTGGTTTATACCTATTTGGCGCGTGGGCCAGTGCATATACTATGGCATTAAGAAAGAACGCCAGTTCACATACTTTAGCCGCTTTTATCTTGATCTTCATCACAATATGCTTGTTGGTCTATTATTCTTTTGTTGATGAACAGCTATGGATGCGGATGCTGATTTTAAACCTTAGCATTGCCGTAGTTGAATCCTTGGTTTTGGCTTCAATTTTTAAAAATGATAAGCAAAGTGATTGGTTAAATAAGCTGGTCGATTATTCTTACCTTTTTATTGTTTTATATACTTTTTTTCGCGTCATTATTATTTTCTTTTTTTTGAAAAATATTCAAGCCAATATGCTTGTAAATTCAGTATGGTGGTTAATGATGCTTGCTGCCAGTATTATCCTGAGCATGTGGTTTGCGATCGTACTTATAGGAACATTAGTTCGAGACATTATTTTGAAATTAAATGATGAACGTTGTAGAGATCCATTAACGCATCTACTCAATCGCCGTGGATTTTATGACGCAGCTAAAATAAATTTAATTGATTTATCAGATAGACAATATTTTTTGTTAATGTGTGATGTTGATCATTTTAAAAAAATTAATGATACCTATGGACATCTGGTCGGTGATCAGATTTTGCAAAGTGTAGGTCGTCTTGTCAGTCAGCATGTCGGTGAAAAGGGCTTAGTTGGACGTTTTGGTGGTGAAGAGTTTATTGTTTTATTACAAGTTGAAGATCTCAGTGAGGCTTATAAAATTGCTGAGCGTATGCGGATTGCTATTGAAACTGAGCAATTTTTAACTCAATCCATCTTATTGACAGCCAGCTTTGGCTTAACACAAGTGAGACATCGTAATTTAGCGAGTGGTATAGAAGCTGCTGACAAACTTTTGTATGTGGCCAAACGTAGAGGACGAAACTGTATTGCCCAAGATGCATGAATTAAATTTATGGGAATTTAACTTTGTCATAATGCTAAAACATTATAAAAACCCAGTAAAATAGTTTAGAAAGCATCAACTTCCTGTCATACTACAGCACTACAAAATGGATACTTTTAAATCGAGGTAAAAAACGTGATTTCAGTGGGTATTGTCGGTGGAACAGGTTATACAGGCGTTGAATTGTTGCGTCTTTTACTACGACATCCAAATGTTCAAGTGAATGTACTGACATCACGTACCGAAGATGGTCGCCGTGTGGATGATATATTTCCAAGCTTACGTGGGCACACAGAGCTTAAGTATTCAGATTTAAACATTGATGAATTAAAAAAATGTGATGTTGTGTTTTTTGCGACCCCGCATGGTGTGGCAATGCAGCATGCACAACAACTTTTGGCAGCAAATACCAAAGTTATCGATTTAGCCGCTGATTTTCGCTTGCAGAATTTAGCACATTTTGAAAAATGGTATGGGATGCAGCATGCCTGCCCAGAGATACTGAAAGACTCTGTTTATGGTTTATCGGAACTTAATCGTGAACAAATTAAAAATGCCAATGTTGTCGGTAACCCGGGTTGTTACCCAACCACTGTTCAGTTGGGATTAGCGCCACTTTTTAAGCAAGCTGAAACATTGGTTAAACCAGAAAGTATTATCATTGATGCGAAATCTGGTGTATCAGGTGCAGGGCGTAAAGCTAGTCTAGGCATGATTTATTCTGAAAATGCAGATAATTTTAAAGCCTATGGCGTTGCTGGACATCGTCATCATCCTGAGATTGTAGAAGCATTAGAAAATATTTCGGGTCAAAAAAATGTATTTGATCAGATTCTTTTTGTACCACATTTGGTTCCGATGATTCGTGGTATGTTCAGTACAATCTATGTTGATTTGACAGAGCAAGGCGCAGCAGCAGATTTACAAAGTCTTTATGAAAAATTTTATGCAAATGAAATGTTTGTAGATGTAATGCCTGCAAATAGTTCACCAGAAACACGTTCTGTACGTGGTGCAAACCAACTGAGAATTGCACTGTATAAACCGCATCCGAACAAGTTAATTGTTTTGTCTGTTCAAGACAATTTAGTCAAAGGTGCGGCAGGACAGGCTGTACAAAATATGAACTTAATGTTTGGTTTTACTGAAGATGCTGGTCTACAAAGTATCGGATTATTACCATAAAAAACGCTTTATTGCTTCACACACATATAACTTTGCGGTTAAATGTGTGTTTTGATTCTATCAATAATACTTAGAGATGATGATGCAGAACACAGAAACAAATACCGCGTCACAACCAGCTCAAGCACCGAAAAAGCCTTTTTTAAAAGGGAATATGCCTTTGGTGATCGGTGGGGTTGTATTATGTGCTGGCAGTGTGATTTTAGGTTATACAGTTGGACATCGCCAAGGGCTAACGGTAGTCGGTTTTGATGCAGATGCAGAACAGTTGGTAGAAGTTGTGAAGCAACAAAAAACAACGCTGGCTAATTTAAACAAAAGCTTAAATGCTGCTGTGCAGGAACGAGACGTGGCTGTTTCGAATTCTAACGATTTGTTAGAGTCATTGAACAAAGCCAATGCTGAAAAATCACAAGTAGATGTGATGAGTGCAATTTATCGTGAAGTGTTAAAACAACGTGGTGGTTTGAGTTTAACAATTCAAAATTTGGCCGTTAAGCCATTACCTGAAAACGCTTATGAATATCAGCTTGATCTTATTCAAGTCAGTCCAAGACGTGCGACCGGTTCCGTTGAAATTCGTTTGATTAGTGGTACTGAGGTGTTAACAGTGCCAATGGCAGATGCGAATTATAACTTTACTGATTATGAGCGTTTAACAGGACGTTGGACTATGCCTAAGGGTTTTAATCCACAATTTATCGAAATCCGTCTAAATGGTGCCACACCAGTGGTTAAACGTTTTAGTTGGTCACGTGGGCAAGCTGTAGACAGTGCAGCAGCGTTCGCTGCAGAGGTTCCTCAAGCTGCGGCTAATTCTCAATAAATCATAAGTATTTTGAAAAATATGCGAACTAATAAACGTCAAATGAGTTTAAATGAAGTGAAATCGTCATTCCGTGATTCAGGATTTATAGATTGGCACTTGAGTATTCGTATAAGTAATTCAGAAGATCCAAACCATCCAGACCATGATCAAGCGGATGTTGCAGTACAAACTGCACCACCTGAAGTGAAGCGACCACCGATGTATTCTGTCGTTTTATTGAACGATGATTACACTCCGATGGACTTTGTTATTGAAATTTTACAACAATACTTTGCTTTGAATCTTGACCAAGCCACTCAAGTAATGTTAACAGTACATTATGAAGGAAAAGGTGAAGCTGGTGTTTATCCAAGAGACATTGCGGAGACTAAAGCCAACCAAGTTAATAACTACGCTCGATCTCAAGGTCATCCATTGCTTTGTCAGATTGAGCCAAAAGAATAAGGGGGTTTCATGCTCAGTCGTCAATTAGAAGTTTCACTCCGTTTGGCTGTTAGCATGGCTCGTCAAAAGAGACATGAGTTTCTTACGGTTGAACATTTATTATTGGCTTTACTTGATAACGATTCAGCGGTAAATGCACTAAAAGCATGTGGTGCTGAGATTATCAGTTTGCGCAAAGAGTTAGAGGAGTATGTAGAACAACATACGCCTAAACTAGGAGAAAACAACGACCAAGCCCCTCATCCAACTGAAAGTTTTGACCGTATCTTACAACGTGCAATTTTCCACGTTCAGTCAAGTGGTGGTGACCGCACAGTAGAGGGTGCAGATGTACTGGTTGCGATGTACTCTGAACGAGATTCTTTTGCCGTTTATTTACTAAAACGACATCAAATCAATCGTTTGACTTTAACCCAATATTTGTCACACGGTGCGCGTAAAGAAGAAATTCAAGTTGAAGAAGAATCTGATGATTTAGAAGGTGAATCAAGTGCTTCAGCAAATGCTGGACCTCTTGAACTTTATACCTTGAATTTAAATATTGAAGCGCAAAAAGGCAAAACTGATCCTTTAATTGGGCGTGAAAAAGAAATTGAACGAACTGCTCAAATTCTTTGCCGTCGCCGTAAAAACAACCCATTGCTTGTGGGTGATCCTGGTGTGGGTAAAACATCGATTGCTGAAGGTCTGGCATGGTTGATTGTGAATGGTAAAGCGCCTAAGCCACTTGCGACTGCTGAAGTGTTTAGTTTAGACATCGGTGCATTGGTTGCGGGTACAAAATACCGTGGTGACTTTGAAAAACGCTTGAAACAGCTTCTCAATGCTTTGAAAAAGAAACCAGAAGCAATTTTATTTATTGATGAAATTCATATGATCATTGGTGCTGGCTCAAGTATGGGCAGTACCATGGACGCATCGAATTTAATCAAACCTGCGTTGGCAAATGGTAGTTTACGTTGTATTGGTTCAACCACATTCCAAGAATATCGCCAAGTATTTGAAAAAGATCATGCACTATCACGCCGTTTCCAAAAGATCGATGTGAATGAGCCTTCTATTTCGGAGACAATTGATATTTTGCGTGGTTTGAAAAGCAAGTTTGAAGATTTCCATCATGTTAAATATGAAGATACTGCGCTAGTTTCAGCGGTTGAGTTGTCTGCTAAATTTATTAATGATCGTTTCTTGCCAGACAAGGCGATTGATGTGATTGATGAAGCTGGTGCACAGCGTCGTTTAAAAGCTGAACAAGATGATACCTTGATTACAGTTGAAAATATCGAAGATATTATTTCGAAGATTGCACGTATCCCGCCAAAAACAGTATCTAAAGATGATAAATCGGTACTTGAATATCTAGAGCGTGATCTTAAACGTGTGGTATTTGGTCAAGATGAAGCGATTACAGCTTTGGCTTCTGCGATTAAACTGTCACGTGCAGGTTTGAAAGCACCAGATAAACCAGTAGGTAGTTTTGTTTTTGCTGGTCCTACAGGTGTTGGTAAAACAGAAGTGACCAAGCAGTTGGCAAAACAGTTGGGTGTAGAGCTTGTTCGTTTCGATATGTCTGAATATATGGAACGTCATGCGGTTTCTCGTTTGATTGGTGCGCCTCCAGGTTATGTTGGTTATGATCAAGGTGGTTTACTGACTGACGCCATTCATAAGAATCCACACTGTGTCCTGTTATTAGATGAAATTGAAAAAGCACATCCAGATGTTTTTAACTTGCTATTGCAAGTCATGGATCATGGAGCTTTAACTGACAATAATGGACGTAAGTCTGATTTCCGTAATGTGATTATTGTATTGACTACGAATATTGGTGCTGAAAGTATTTCTCGTAACAGTATCGGCTTTACTGAACAAGACAACAGTCATGACAATCAGGAAGCGATGAAACGTGCATTTGCACCAGAATTCCGTAATCGTTTAGATGGCGTAATTCAGTTTAAAGCATTGCCTACCACAGTGATTGAGTCTGTTGTTGATAAGTTCTTAACTGAACTTCAAGCCCAGTTAGATGATAAAAAAGTGGTACTTGAAGTCGATCAATCTGCTCGAGATTGGATGGCTGAGAATGGCTATGATCGTTTAATGGGTGCTCGCCCAATGCAACGTTTGATTCAAGAACATTTGAAGAAACCACTTGCTGAGATGATTCTATTTGGTGAGCTTGCAGATCATGGTGGTAACGTTGCTGTCTCTGTGAAGAAAGAAAATGGTAAGGCTGTAGGGCTGACATTAGAAGTCTTTGAAGATCAGACTGCTGAACCAGCATAGTTGTGAATGAGCTTTAAAATAACCCGCATTGATTGCGGGTTATTTTTTGAATTATGCGCTTATAAAATATCAATTTTCTTTAACCAAGTTAAGAATAATGTCGGCCATTGTGTTGTTTCAGTATTGGCTTTGCCTAAGCCCCAACCATGTCCACCATTTTTGAAAAGATGTAATTCATAAGCGATCTTGTGTTGCTGCAAAGCGGTTTGCATATTGAGGCTATTCTGAACAGGTGAAATCGGATCATCGATGGCGTGTGCTAAAAAGGTTGGAGGTGTATTCTGTTTGACTTGTAAATCTACTGAAAACAAGATTTGTTTGGCTAAATCATGTTTTGATCCAAATAAGCTTTTATAAGCATGGGTATGATCTAGCGGCGCTTGCATACTAATGATTGGATAGAGTAGCGCCACAAAATTAGGCTGAGCGGAAATTTGATCAATCGGATCATTAAAACTCGAAAATTGTTGTTGCCATTGTGTCGCAATGATTCCAGCTAAATGCCCACCTGCGGAGAAACCCAGTACACCAATTTTGTCTGGATCAATGTTGAATTGATTTGCATGATAACGAATGATACGCAGGGCTCTTTGGCCATCTTCAAAGGGCGCAAGCAGATTATTACCATCCTGATTAGGTAAGCGGTAGATTAATTCAAATACGGTAAATCCCTGTTCTTGTAAAAACTGTGCAGTTGGCGTGCTTTCTTTGGCCAATTGCTCTCTGGCATAACCCCCACCACTAATGACTAAAATAGCGATGTGATTGCTCTGTTTGGGGCAATATACCCACAGTTGAGGAGAGTTGATATGCTCAATAGCACCATGCTTATTTATCGTAAATTGTTCATTGGATGTTGCCAGTGTCGCGCTATTGGGCCATAGTGGAAGACTTAGTGTTGCTGCATCTACATTTTGGCTAAGCCATAGGAAAATGAAGAAATTAAACACGAAATGATTTATTTTCATCCATAAAAAGCCAAAAATTGTAGATGCTGATATTTTATCCTGTTTTAAACAGCGCAAACTCATCAATATATTTTAAAAATGTATGCTTTTGTGGATGAGGCAAACAATAAGTACAATTTATAGATAAAAGCTTAGCCGTTTTAGTATGCTCAAAATTTTATTGCTTAGCTCGCGTGAAAATCACATATACTCTAACTTCATGATTATTCTTTGAGTATCAATGGACATTGCATTTACTAAAATTTTAACTACGATTTTATTATTTCTTGTCACAGCTGTTGCAGAAATTTTAGGTTGTTATTTTCCTTATTTGATTCTGAATCAAAATAAAAGTCATTGGTTATGGATTCCTACCGTTTTAAGTTTGGCGGTATTTGTCTGGCTATTGACCTTGCATCCTGCTGCTTCAGGGCGTATTTATGCCGCATATGGTGGTATCTATATCTTTAGTGCACTGATGTGGCTGAAATTTGTCGATCAAGTCAGTTTAACTCGCTGGGATTTGTTTGGTGGCTGTATTGTAATCATTGGGGCTTTGGTGATTATTCTGCAACCGCAAGGTTTGATTCGTTAAGTCTTCAACAGCATCATTTTACAGTATCTTGTGTTGCTTCAAGTTGATTGATCTTACATACTTTGGGAATTGCTTTACGATATGCAGCATAATCCTGTTTATATTGTTTAAACCATTTCTGATATTCAGGATTCAGCCTTAAATTGGCAAGATTCGGTTCATTTTCAAAAGAGGATGGTTCTGTATTGTTCTCATCAGAAAATTCCAATTGTTTTAAGTAGGAGAGTGCTCTATCCGTTTGACTAAGCAGCGCATAGAATTCAGCGAGGAATTCCTTTTCTCGTTGAGTTTGCTTACGGTTCTTATTCACCACAGCTTCAATTTTAACCTGATTATCACGCAACCATTTTTCAGCAAGCTTCGGGTCTTCATGATTGAGATATTTAAAATACTGTTGCGCTAAAATAATAAAATTTCCTGCATCGAAAGCTTGATTGGGATCAGATAAATAGTGAAATAAAGGCTTTTTAAGTATATTAATGAGGCGTTTTTGCTCATTCTTCTCAAGATGATATTTCTGTAACAGCATCAGTTTGTCACTGAGTACAGCATAATAATTTTTCTCATACTCCTCATTGTCTGGTTGTAACTTCATTAAGGTCTCAAATAATTGTTCAGCCTTTAGCAAATAGTTTAGACGTAGCGTTGGGTCTATGTTTTTCCGATAATACACCGACATTTGTGCATAGAATAAACCTAAGTTATTGATTGCGATTGTATCTTTAGGATCACGTTTTTTTAACGCAAAATACGCCTGCTCAGTAAGTTCTTGAAAAGGCTGAGAGAGCGTGGTGCAGTGTTGTTCAAGCAAATATTCAGCGTATCCAGAAGTCAGAATCGCATAGTTGTGTAAATAGACGGAATCGTTGTATTCAATGTCTTTGGCTTTTAACAGTTTTTGCACATTGGGTTGGGCCTTCTGGATTTGAGCCTTAATCTGTGGTTCAATTTTGGCCAGATTTTTGGTTGCTAATACTTGATCGCTTAAATCTTCTATGGCTTGAATTTCATCATCGTTGATATCTGCATAGCTAATTGAAGCGTTGAGTGATAATAAAAAAATAAGAATTTTAATTTTCATTGTTGATTCTGCGTTTATCTATTCTTTGAAATAATTGTATACAAGCCAAGAAGAAACATCAAAAATTGTTCTATTGGAATTAAAAAAGCATCCAGTAAACTGAATGCTTTTTTTCTTAGCGGTCATCCATGACTATTGAATAGGTGGATGCTGTAATTGGTTTAACTCTTTTTTACTGAAACCTCTAGAGACAAGTACCTTCTTAATCCCAGTAATCACATCCTGATCTGTCGCTTTCATCAAAGCTGATAAAAGTTGATCATTGGATTTACAAGAGCAATCATTTTCAACACATGCAATTTGATTTTTATGTTCATTTTGCAATGTATCTTCAGCCGTAAACAGCTTTTGCCAAAAACTCATAGAGCCTTCATACACAACCTAACATAGTTCGAAATATAGCCGTTTTTTAATAAAATACAAGATCTGAGAGAAATAGATGATCGAGTTATAGGCTGATTTTTTCGATGATTTGAGATGTTTTAAACGGTTTGTTAAAAGACCATGATTTAAATGAATTATAACTTAATGATATATCAATAAATAATTTAAACAAATAGCTGCCATGTCAATTTACATGGCAGCCAAATCTTGTAATAAATTGTTTAAATTTTTTCGAGAAGAACTCCAGATTCTACATGATGGGTGTAAGGGAATTGATCAAACATCGCAAATTTCACAATCTTATGGGTTTTAAGCAAGGTTTTTAAATTGTCGTGTAATGTATCTGGATTGCATGAAATATAAAGAATACGTTGAAAACCTTGCAAAAGCATTAACGTATCGTCATCAATTCCTGCACGCGGTGGATCGACAAAAACTGTATCAAACTCATAACCCTGAATGTCTATTTCTGCTTCTTGTAAACGACGGAATTCACGTTCTCCGTTATAGGCCTGAGTAAACTCTTCTGCTGAAAGACGTGCAACTTGAATATTGTCGATCTGATTTTGTTGAATATTCCACTGTGCCGCGTAGACCGAAGATTTTGCTAATTCAGTTGCCAAAACATGGTTAAAGCTCAAGGATAAGGGTAGGGTAAAGTTACCATTACCACAGTATAACTCGAGTAAGTCTTTATTTTTGCCCTCTACTGACTGACAAGCCCATTGCAACATTTTTTGGCAAACTTGTGCATTGGGTTGAGTAAAGCTACTTTCAATTTGCTTATATTGAAATTTACGCTCAAAGACTTTTAATTCTTCAACAACAAATTCATCGGTTAAGATAACTTTTTGTCCGCGACTGCGGCCAATGATTTTAATATTCAACTTATCAGCCAATTGTTTTGCTAAAACTTCCCATTCTTCACTGAGTGGTGCACGATAAATCAATGAAACCAGCATTTCGCCCTTGAGCGTTGCTAAAAAATGCACTTCAAAAAGACGTTTTGATAAGACTAAATCGGCTTTTAGCTCAGCCAATAAAACTGGCATGAGCTGATTTATACTTCGATCTGCAATCGGAAATTCATCAATGCGAGCAACGGTTTTTTGTTGATTTTCATCTCGTTCAAACATGGCATAGAACATATCATCTTCGGTATGCCAAATTCTGAATTCTGCACGCATACGAAAGTTTTGTTCAGGTGAAGCAAATACTTCTAATGATGGTGGATTAAATTCTGCGAATTGAGTTTGGATTCGTTCAATTTTGGCATCAAGCTGTTGTTGATAAGATGAAGTCATATAAATCAGAAAAACATTGGAATTAAGCAGTAGCGATGGTATCAAAAATAGGAACAGATGGACACAATATTGCAGTCCATCTTTGTCAATTTATTGAGAATGGCTTGTGTATTTAATAATCCTAAGTTTTCTTTAGCAAAACGATAATGTGGAGCAACCGTTTAACACTTGCTTAAGTGCTTAACCAAATAATCAATAAAAACTCTTACTGCAGGAAGTAAGCCACGGCGCGAAGGATAAACAGCATGAAAGATCCCATGCGGTGCTTTCCAGTTAGGTAAGACACGGACCAATTCACCTGTTGCGACAAAATCATTGGCAATGGTGTCTGGAAGTAAGGCAATACCACAATTTTGACTGGCTAATTTTGCCAACATCATTAAATCGGAACCCATGAGTATAGGGTTAACTTTAATTTTTTTCTGCTGGTTTTCACTGTCATGTAACACCATTTGTTGGTCTAAATGTTCATCAACCATACTTAAAATGCGGTGTTCAGACAAGTCTTCAGGTTTTTTCAGCATACCAAATTCATTTAAATATGCTTGACTTGCAAGGAGATGCTGTTCAATTTGTCCAAATTTTCTCAGCACTAAGCTCGGGTCATCATCTAGATTTGCGCGAACACGCAAGGCAACATCAAAACCTTCATTGATAATATCTACTCGGCGATTACTCACTAGAAGTTGTACTCTGATTTCAGGGTAAGCTTTTAAAAAATCGGGAAGAATTTTGGATAATTCACTTTGTGCAACAGTTACAGGGACACTTACTTTAATAACACCACGAGGTTGTTCGCTAAGATGATCGACCAAATCATGCGCTGATTGTGCAGCATTCATCATCACTTGGGCATGGCGGTAAATATTCATACCAATGTCAGTAACAGCAAAATGACGAGAACTCCGCTGAATTAAACGAACTCCTAATTTTTCTTCTAAATTATATACACGGCGACTGAGCTTGGATTTAGGGATATCCGTTGCACGTTCAGCCGCACTGAATCCCCCATGCTCTACAACCAAACCAAAGCAGTAAAAGTCATCCAAATCAGTGAGCATAAATACATTCCATAATTGCAACAATGATGCACTATTAAACTTAACTGTTGCATCAAGTCAACTTATTAATTGTGAAAATTTTCTAAGATTAGGCATTGCCTGTCATGAGAATATTCTGAACTTGCTTATATTCTTCTAATCTCAAAAGGTCTTTAGTCGTCGGGTGTGGAATACGGGTGATATCCATGTTATCAGCAACATCTGCCAGTTTTACCACACGTGCAATTGGATTCTTTACTGTACGGTAGGCAGCTTCGATTCTAGATTCGCCTTCTTTTTTGGTTAAGACAACAACGGCATCGACAATTTCTTGACTAAAGCCAAGTGAGATTAAATCGACCACAGTGGTATCGGTATCTTCCAAGATGTCGTGTAATACAGCAACAATCTGTTGATTGGGTGTTTTAACTTTGAACATCAACCTCAGAGGGTGAAAAATATAAGGCTGTTGTGCTTTATCTTTTTGGCCTGCGTGTTTACGAGCTGCTAAAGCAATCGCTTTTTCAATCGTTGACATAATATCCTTAGCTTTGTTTCGTGTATTTATTAAATATTAAAAGCAGTTTTAGATTTATCTAAAACGAGTGTTAAATTTCTCTAACTCGTTTAAAATACAATTTTATTCTGTTCCAAAGCGTATGCCATTTCAACTGATCACTTTAGAAAATTCTCAAGAAAATGTTACATGCCCACATTGCCGACATGCGGTCATTGATTGGAATGAAGAACAATATCTACAACCATGTATGCATACCTTGTTTATTGCGATGGATTTGGGCTTTGAATATATTTCAGATGCATTTGAAGCGACCATGCAGCGTAGCGTCGATGAAATCCATGCTCATGATGATCAGGGATTGAATATTTTCAATGAATTATCTGAGAGTAGTTATCCTCATTATCTGATTTATAAAATAAGCTTAGGTGTTGTAGGGGATCAAGATTTTTATCGTTATATTGGATTTGGCGCTTAAATTTTAAGATCGGTAGTCATTCGGTTTAAATACTGCGCAATTGAATATCGTGTTTCTTTTAGCCTACTCTTATTAAAATTCCAAATAGTAATTAAAAATAGCGGAGTAGGCTTATATTTTCTGTTGTAGGCGCTGTTGATTTCACCTCCTACAACTTGAGTTTTATCATTACAATATAGAAATTAAGCTACATTCTATAAATCTTGAATAAGCTATTGTTTAACTCGAAATCGCGTTATTTTAAAAAAGCACTTTTTGAACGCTCAACTTCAGTCAATAACCATTCAACAAATTTAGCAATGAGAGGCGTTTGCTGTTGTTCTGCATAGACAAAATAATAGGCACGTGAACCTTTTAGTTTTATTTCTGATGCGATAATTAAATCACCTGAGCGCAGTTCTTTTTCCAGGAGTTTTTGTGGAATAAGTGCAACCCCCATATGATGAATTGCTGCCACCGCAAGCATCGAAAATAATTCATGACGTTGTCCTTCTAATGTAAAAGGATGCTCATAACCAGAAACTTCAAACCACTCTTTCCAAATATAGGGGCGTGTGGTTTGTTGAAGTAAGGGCAGCGTGGCAATCTCTTCCGCCGATAAGCTGCGACGTAAATCTCCAGAAGGTTCTCTTAGCTCTGGAAAATGCTTAAAAATTAACTCAGCAGAACACACAGGAACAACATCTTCATTCATTAGATAGTGGACTTTTGCACCTGGCCAATTTTCAATTTGTGCAGGCGTACCTGTATATATTGCAGCGTCAAAAATATGCTCACTGAACAAAAAAGGTTTGGTACTGGTTTCTAAATGAATGGTAATTTCAGGGTATATTTCATTGAATTTATACAGTCGGGGTAAGAGCCAGCGTGTTGCAAATGTCGGTACAACCCCCAATTTTAGAGTACCACCTAAACCCTTATGACTCATTAAATCGAGTGTGCTTTGCTCAATACCCAATAAATGAGTTTTGATGTTTTTATAATAATGCTCACCTGCCTGGGTTAATTCAACGCCATGCCGTGTTCTGTTAAATAAATTGAGTCCTAAAAAATCTTCGAGTTGTTGTACTTGGCGAGATATGGCACTTTGAGTAAGATGCAGCTCCTGAGCTGCAAAGGTATAACTTAGGTGCTTGGCAGCCGCTTCAAAACATATCAGTGATTGTAATGAAGGAATCATTCTACGCATATTCATTCCTTGAATATCAAAGTTAAATAATGGCTAAATTTAATCTATTTATATCTAGCAAAAAGAGCTTAAACCAAAGCAGATGTTTGCAATGAAACTTTCATCAAACCACTTGGTTTTATCTAAAATAAAAATTTATAAGAGGACGTAAAGGTGATAAAAGTTCGCTAAAAAGCCTCGTTTAATACCAACATAATTGAACAGTAGTCATTGAGCGAGCCATGTTATAAAAACACAAGATATGCGTAAATGGAATATCTGAGTGAGTATTAATCGTTTGAAAGTATGAATTTTCACACCTAACATCAGTACTAAGACAACAAGATATGTTCAGCAAAGGATGCTATGAATCAAATGGTTAATTCTACAAAAACGGCACGAGTTCAATTTAACTGGCAAGATCCATTTTTATTGGAACAGCAACTTACTTCTGAAGAACGCATGATTCGTGATGCTGCTTATGCCTATTCTCAAGACAAACTGATGCCAAGAGTTTTGGAACAATTCCGCCATGAAAAAACAGATGCTTCTATTTTTCGTGAAATGGGTGAATTGGGTTTGTTGGGACCGACAATCCCTGAAGAATATGGGGGCGCAGGTTTAAACTATGTCAGCTACGGTCTCATTGCCCGTGAAATTGAACGTGTAGATTCGGGTTATCGTTCAATGGCAAGTGTACAAAGCTCATTAGTGATGGTGCCTATCAATGAATTTGGTAATGAAGAGCAAAAACAAAAGTACTTACCAAAATTAGCTTCTGGCGAGTTTATTGGATGTTTCGGTTTAACAGAACCTGATCATGGTTCAGATCCAGGCAGTATGATTACCCGTGCCAAAAAGGTCGAAGGTGGTTATCGTTTGACTGGTGCAAAAATGTGGATCACCAATAGTCCAATCGCTGATGTATTTGTGGTCTGGGCTAAAGAAGTTTCTGCTGAAGGCAATGTTGGTGAGATTCGTGGTTTTATTCTAGAAAAGGGTTGGGAAGGACTTTCTGCACCTGCGATTCACGGCAAGGTCGGTTTGCGTGCATCGATTACCGGTGAAATTGTAATGGACAATGTTTTTGTTCCTGAAGAAAATGCATTTCCCGAAATTCGTGGTTTGCGTGGACCATTTACTTGTTTAAATAGTGCACGTTACGGTATTGCATGGGGCGCGATGGGGGCGGCAGAGTTTTGCTGGCATACAGCACATCAATATACGATGGATCGTAAACAATTTGGACGTCCACTGGCCGCAAATCAATTGGTGCAAAAGAAACTTGCAGATATGCAAACTGAAATTGCTTTAGGACTGCAGATCGCATTACGCTTTGGACGTATGAAAGATGAAGGCATCGCTTCTGTAGAAGGAACTTCACTGATTAAGCGAAACAATTGTGGTAAAGCCTTAGATATCGCACGTGTTGCTCGTGACATGATGGGTGGCAATGGCATCAGTGATGAATTTGGTGTTGCTCGCCATCTGGTCAATCTTGAAGTCGTCAACACTTATGAAGGTACACATGATGTACATGCCTTAATTCTCGGGCGTGCACAAACAGGTATTGCTGCCTTTAGTAACTAAAAATCAACTGTTTTAAAACAGGGATGCTTAAAGTTAGCATCCCTTATAGGATTTTTTGCCTTAAATTTTATAAAAACTAAGGTAAAAATAAATCAATGATAAAAGGATTCATCGTGAAAAATATCTGATTATTCTTTTAACTCTCATACTTAACTCTAGATTCATGCAATAAAAATAACAAAGAAATAAGTAGAGAGAAAGATAAAAAGTGACCGATGACTCATTTGGGAAAATGAGGTAGAGGAAAATGAACAATGATGTTCGATCAGTTACAACTTCAACAAAATTATCCATGCCATCCAATATTGGAACTTTTGAAAAAATAGGCCCAAATACTTGGAAATGGGCACTTTTATTCGCTTATTTCGCTATGGTCGTCGATGGCGTAGATATCATGTTGTTATCCTATAGCTTAACCAGTTTAAAAGGTGAGTTTGCATTATCTACTTTTCAGGCAGGGGCTTTAGGCAGTGCATCTCTAGCAGGCATGGGGATTGGTGGGATTTTAGGTGGATGGGCATGTGATAAGTTTGGCCGAGTACGTACCATTGCCAATTCTGTATCGTTTTTTTCAGTTGCAACATGTTTGTTAGGCTTTACCCAAAGTTTTGAACAATTTATGGCATTACGATTTATTGGCGCATTAGGGATTGGGGCCCTTTATATGGCATGCAATACCCTTATGGCTGAATACGTTCCTACAACGTATCGAACTACGGTATTGGGTACATTACAAACAGGGCAAACCGTTGGATATATTGTTGCCACATTATTAGCTGGTGCAATTATTCCTGAGCATGGTTGGCGAGTTTTGTTTTTTATCACGGTTATTCCAGCTTTTATCAATATTTTCTTGCAACGCTTTGTACCTGAACCAAAGTCTTGGCAGCTCAACAAAATCAATCAGCTTCAAGGCAAAAAAACAGTTGAAGCCACAGTACCAGAGAAACCGAAAAGTGGCAGTATTTATAAACAAATTTTTGCCAACTTTAAGCATCGTAAAATGTTTTTATTGTGGATGACTACGGCATTCTTCTTACAATTTGGTTACTACGGAATCAACAATTGGATGCCAAGTTATCTAGAAACAGAAGTGCATATGAACTTTAAGAATATGACCAGTTATATGGTGGGTTCATACACAGCAATGATTTTAGGTAAGATCTTAGCGGGATATCTGGCTGATAAATTTAATCGTCGTGCAGTATTTGTGTTCGGTACTATAGCCAGCGCTGTCTTCTTACCTGTGATTATTATCTTTAATACACCAGACAATATTTTGTACTTATTGATCACTTTTGGTTTCTTATATGGCATTCCTTATGGCGTAAATGCGACCTATATGGCGGAATCATTTTCTACTGATGTGCGAGGTACAGCAATTGGTGGTGCATATAACATTGGGCGAGTGGGTGCAGCTATTGCCCCAGCAACCATTGGTTTCCTTGCTTCGGGCGGAACATTTATGACGGCATTTATCGTGATGGGCGCAGCTTACTTTGTTGCAGGGGTACTGCCTGGCTTATTTATCAAAGATCGTCAATATGACCCACAACAACAATAGTCAACGCTTGTTTAAACAGATTTAATAAATCGCAAAATTGAGGAGTATTCACTTACTCCTTACATAGAGGTAGAACATATGGGTGCATTACAAGGAGTTCGAGTTTTAGATTTGAGTCGAGTACTGGCAGGTCCGTGGTGTGGACAAGTTCTTGCAGATCTAGGCGCCGAAGTGATTAAGATTGAACGCCCTAAAGTGGGTGATGATACCCGTATGTGGGGTCCGCCTTGGATGCGTGATCAACAGGGTAAAGCGACACGAGAATCTGGGTATTACCAATCTGCGAATCGCAATAAATCCTCAGTGGCAATTGATATGGCAACGCAAGATGGACAGCGATTATTACAACAAATGGTGAAAACCGCAGATATTTTGATTGAAAACTTTAAAGCAGGATCCTTGAAAAAATATGGATTGGATTATGAAACCCTCAAGCACATTAATCCAAAATTGATCTATTGCTCTATCACTGGTTTTGGTCAAGATGGACCGCGTGCAGAAGAACCGGGTTATGACTTTATCATTCAAGGTATGTCTGGCTTGATGAGTATTACTGGCGAAAAAGAAGGTGAGGTTGGGGCAAGCGCACAAAAAGTTGGTGTAGCAGTGGTCGATATCCAAACAGGGCTATATGCAACAATTGCGATTCAGGCAGCACTGATTTCTCGTCAGCAAACTGGTGTGGGGCAATACATTGATATGTCTTTGCTGGATGTACAGGTTGCTGGACTCGCCAACCAAGGTATGAACTATTTAAGTTCAGGTGTCGCTCCCCAAAGAATGGGCAATCATCATCCCAATATTGTGCCTTATCAGACTTTTAAAGCGCAAGATAAGGAATTTATTCTAGCTTGTGGTAATGATAAACAATTTAAAGACTTATGTATTGCTATTGGAAAACCTGAATTGTTAGATCAACCCAATTATCTCCGTAATCAAGATCGAGTGAAGTATCGTCAAGAATTGGTCGGTTTGTTGTCCGAATATTTTTTATCAAATACCGCAAAGCATTGGGTCGATGTAATTCATGCGGTAAAAGTACCTGTTGGCGTGATTAATTCAGTTGCTGATGCTTTAGATGAACCTCAAATTCAATATCGTAAAATGGTGGTCAATATTCCACATTCAGATAATCCTAATTTTAATGTGATTGGTTCACCGATTAAAATGACAGGAACACCTGTTGAATATCGCAATGCGCCACCACGCTTAGGAGAACATACCAAAGTGATTTTAGAAGAATTTTGTTCAGATGATGAATTATTACAATTAAAGCAACAAGGGGTTATTGAAGGTATTGGCTTATAATCGGCTGATTTTAAGAAATATTGAAATCAAAGCATATGATCAATCAAAGTTATGTCTTAATTGGAGTTCTTCAATGCCGCATTAATCATTCAAACCCTCCTTTTTTAAGGAGGGTTTGAATGATTTAAAATAACAATATGAAAGAATTACGCTGTAGTGGGAATAATCCGTTGTTGCATCAGCACCTGTTGTGCAATATAAGGTTTTTCGTTATCTTTGGGTTGAATTGCATGCCATTGATCATTGGCATTGAGTTCCCAAGCACGAATGTTGTCCTTTAAATAACTGAGTAGCCCATATTCAATAATCTGTTTTTTAAGCTTTTTATCTTCAATCGGGAAGCAAGTTTCGACCCGAGAAAATAAGTTGCGACCCATCCAGTCAGCACTTGCGCAGTATAAGTCCTCATTCGCATCATTATAAAAATAATAAACACGAGTATGTTCTAGGAAGCGCCCAACAATCGAACGAACTTTAATATTTTCAGAAAGCCCTTCAATTTGTGGTCTTAAACAACAGATTGAACGGATAATCAGCTCTATTTTAACCCCAGCTTGAGATGCTTTATACAAAGCTGTAATGAGTTTAGGTTCAGTCAATGCATTGACTTTAATGATGATACGGGCTTTTTTACCTGCTTTTGCATGTGCCGTTTCTTGCTCAATCAAATGTAACAGCTGAGAGTGTAAGGTGAAGGGAGCATGAAAGAGTTTTTTTAACTTTAACAATTTACCCATACCAGTCAGCTCTTGGAAGATCTTATGTACATCTTCACAAATTTCATCATTTGTGGTGAGTAAACCATAGTCGGTATACATTCGTGCATTTCCCGCATGATAGTTGCCTGTACCAAGATGTACATAACGTTTAAGTTTATCGATTTCTCGTCGCACAATTAAAATCATTTTGGCATGGGTTTTATAACCGACAATACCATACACCACAACTGCGCCAGCTTCTTGCAGAAGATTTGCGACGATAATATTGGATTCTTCATCAAAACGCGCACGTAACTCGATAATCGCTGTAACTTCTTTCCCATTGCGAGCAGCTTCTGCCAGCACTTGTACAATTTCCGAGTCTGGGCCACTACGATATAAGGTTTGTTTAATTGCTAAAACATTGGGGTCTTTTGCCGCTTCTTTGAGTAGATTGATAACGGGCTGGAAAGAATCAAATGGATGGTGTAAGAGTAAATCTTGCTTGCTTAATATTTCAAATATTTTATTTGAATTTCTTAGGGCTTTTGGAATAACAGCTTGATAAGGCTTAAATCTTAATTCTGGAATATCAAAATCGGTAATCAGTCGCGTTAAATTGACAGGACCATTTACTTGATAAAGATGTTGTGGATCTAAATCAAATTGTTCTAATAAATAATCATTAATTGAGTTTGGGCAATTATCTGCGATTTCTAAACGAACTGCGCGACCAAAACGACGTGAAGATAATTCATCTTTCAATGCCACTGCCAAATCATCGACATCTTCTGCCAAGGTTAAATCAGCATTACGGGTGACACGGAATTGGTAGCATCCTGTTGCTGTCATACCGGGAAATAAATCACTGATATGTTGTTGGATAATGGCTGACAATAAAATGTAATGTTCTGCACCGTCTGTGAGCTCGTTCGGTAAGCGCACTACACGCGGTAAAGAACGCGGAGCGGGTACAATGGCCAATTCTATTTGACGACCAAAAGCATCTTTTCCTTCTAAGGTGACAATAAAGTTTAAACTTTTATTGACCAAACGCGGGAAAGGGTGAGCAGGATCTAAGCTAATTGGTGTTACAACAGGTTGTACTTGCTTAAAAAAGTAATTTTTAATCCATTCCGCGTGTTTTTCTAAAATGTCATTATATTGGATGAATTTGACGCCATAGTTTTCTAATGCAGGCAATAACACATGATTTAAAGTGTCGTATTGCTCTTGAATCGCAAGATGTGCGTTATGCGAAATTTGCTCAAGAATCACTTCGTTTGGAATACCATCCGGTGCCGTGGTAAGGGTTTTGAAATCCAGTTGTTTCATTAATCCAGCGACACGAATTTCAAAAAACTCATCTAAATTACGTGAAAAAATAATGAGAAAATTCAACCGTTCAAGCAAAGGATGAGCTTCATCTTTTGCTTGGGCTAACACACGTTTATGAAATTCTAGTAAGGAAATTTCACGATTAATATAGCTGCTTGAGCTATGTTGAAATTCAGGCGTGGTTAAACTTTTTGAAGCGGGCATGATCTGCGTCATTTGAAACTGTCTTAACGACCTTGAAGGGCATAGTAAGTATTCTACATGACAAATTTGTTACAGATAGCTAAAATGTTGAAAATTGTCTTAAACTTAAACGATTAAAAAATATTAATTTTTTAATCGTTTAATCATGTAGAAAAAAATAAAATCTGTTTAGACAAAATGCCAATTGATACGATGTACCAAGACAATATTATTACAAATTAAAATTTGCATTGCTCATTTTTGAGTTTGAGCTCATATGTTTTCTGTTCAGACATCAGTTTTATTTTTACATAATAGGGATTTTGGCGTTGGAACTCATTTTCAAAAAGTAAATGACAATTTTCAAGCATACCTTCCATTAAAAGTTGCAGGGTCTTTTCTTTACCCACGCTGTTTGAAAATTGGTTAAAATCTGCTGATGTAATTAAGCCTTGCAAATCAACATGATCATGATACATATGAATTTTCTCAATCACCGTGTTTTGATCAATTTGTACAGGAAGTACGCGAGAGTCTTCTTCACTTAACGCAGTTAAAACATCATCTAAATTTTGTTGATCTATAATTTTATAATGCTGCCCAATCAACTTCTTTTGAATCAAATAATCATCTAATTCAGTTGCATAACTATTCTGAGAAATGAGTAAGTATACTGACATTGCGAATAAAGGAATTATTTTAAATTTCATTTGAATTATACACATATTAAAAGTATGGATTTTATTATACTGAAACAAAAAATAAGCACCATAGTCGGTGCTTATTTTTATTGAAAGAATATAGTTTAGTCTTTGTTTAAATTTTCATTGATTAAAAATTCGACCAAGGCTTTTTGTGCATGTAAGCGGTTTTCTGCTTCATCCCAAACCACCGCATTTTTGTGATCCAGCATATTTTCTGAAACTTCTTCACCACGATGGGCAGGTAGACAATGCATAAATAGACAATCTGGATGTGCTAAATCCATTAGTTTTTCATTGACTTGGTAAGCGGAAAAGGCTTTTTCACGAATTTTTTGTTCTTCTTCTTGGCCCATACTTGCCCAAACATCAGTCACGATCAAATCTGCATTCACTGCTGCGTCTTCTGCCGATTCAAAAAGTTCAACGCAATGTGCAAATTCAGAAAGAAATTCAGGTTTTGGTTCATAGCCTTTCGGTGAAGCAATTTTTAACTTGAAGCCCCACATGTGCGCAGCTTCAATATATGAATTACACATGTTATTGCCATCACCAATCCATGCTACCGTTTTGCCATTGATCGAACCACGATGTTCAACAAATGTTTGTACATCTGCAAGTAGCTGGCAAGGGTGGTGGTCATCAGTTAACGCATTGATAACAGGGACTGTTGAGTATTCAGCAAAACGTTCAACAATATCATGACCAAATGTACGAATCATCACGATATCAAGCATGCTGGATATTACTCGTGCAGAATCTTCAATTGGCTCACCACGACCCAATTGAGTATCGCGTGATGAAAGGAAAATTGCACTGCCTCCAAATTGGCTCATACCAGCTTCGAAAGATACACGAGTACGGGTACTCGACTTTTCAAAAATCATCCCCATGACTTTTCCAACAAAGGGTTGAAATACTTCGTTGTTGTGTTGTTTTCGCTTTAACTCTTGAGCACGTTCAATGATACGGTTAAGTTCAGCAGTGGATAAATCACGTAAAGTAAGAAAATGTCGTAGAGCCATGGTTACTCCACAATAATTGTTTAGTCAAAACCAATAGGGAAATTGACCAACAATTCATTGTTGGTGGTTGATGAAAATAAAAAGGAGAATCAGCTAATATACTATATGAATATGAAAACGCAAAAAAATTAGACCTTTTGATGTCCCTCTAAGAAGCGATCTACACAATAACTTACGCAGTTGAGTATTTCTTGATCAGAATCTTTGATTTCAATCCCCATTAAAATCCGCCATTCTAAATTTCTGAGAATTCCAAAATAAAATTGTGCTGAAAATAAGGGGTTTGGGCAAGTGAGTATTTGATTTTCTACACAACGCTCTAAGGCGCATGCAATAGAAAGTTGTACTTGCTTTGGTCCCTTCTCATGAATATAGACAGCTAATTGTGGATCCTTTTGGGAGCGCTCTAAAACCAAGCGTATGAAAGCAATATTTTCAGGAATGATCATATGCTTATAAAAGTTAATTAAGGTATTGATCAAATATGCTCTGAGCTCATTCAACGCGGGGTTAAATGGAATACAGATATCCTTAAAAAATAAATCACGACGATAGTCACAGATCGCTGTAAATAGACCTTCTTTACTGCCAAAATATTTGTAAATCGAGGCTTTTGATCCGCCTGCATGATTCACGATGTCATCTAAAGATACTGCATCATAACCGTTCTCTAAAAAAAGATCGTTTGCACTAATCAGTAATGCCAAGCGACGTTCATGCCCACGTTTAGTTTGTGGAAAATCACATCCTGTAGCTTCAACTTGTGCTAAATCTTCGTTCATAAATTACTGATGAAAAATGGGTTGTAACTATTATATCAAAGATGTCAATAAATTTCTTAGCAAACATGCTATTGGAAAAAATGATTAAAAAAAGTGTATAAAAATGAAAAAATGAATCAAAATTCATTTTTCTTTGACTAAAGTTTTAGAGTAATATACCTAAATGGTCATATGCGAAATATAAATTATGACTATACTCAAAACTCAATAAACAAGTGACCACTGTGGAAGGGAATATGACACAACAGACGTCTGCAGGCTTAAGATTTAGACAAGCTCTAGAAGTGGAAAAACCATTACAAATTATTGGTACAGTCAACGCTTATGCAGCGATGATGGCGAAACAGGTGGGTTATAAGGCCATCTATCTTTCTGGTGCTGGTGTGGCAAACTATTCTTATGGTTTACCTGATTTAGGTATGACCAGCTTAGACAACGTATTGGAAGATGTTCGTCGTATTACAGAACGTGTAGATACACCCTTACTTGTTGATATTGATACAGGTTGGGGTGGTGCATTTAATATTGCACGTACAATTAAACAAATGATTAGTGCTGGTGCGGCAGCTGTCCATATTGAGGACCAAGTTGCACAAAAGCGTTGTGGTCATCGTCCAAATAAAGAAATTGTTTCTCAACAAGAAATGGTTGACCGCATTAAAGCAGCAGTTGATGCAAAAACAGATTCCAACTTTGTCGTGATGGCACGTACAGATGCATTGCAAAAAGAAGGGTTGCAAGCCGTGATTGATCGTGCTTGTGCATGTGTCGAGGCTGGCGCAGATGCGATCTTTGCTGAAGCAATGACGGACATTACCATGTATAAAACAGTCTGTGATGCAGTAGGTGTTCCTGTTCTTGCAAATATTACAGAGTTTGGTGATACACCTTATTACACCACTCAAGAGTTAGCTGAACAGGGCATTAGCATGGTGTTGTATCCACTGTCTGCAACACGTGCAATGCAAAAGGCTGCCCTAGAAGTCTTCCGTTCAATTCGTGAAAATGGTACACAAGTCAATGTACTGGATAGCATGCAACAACGAAAAGAACTTTACGAATTCCTTGATTATCACACTTTCGAAAACACTCTAGATAAACTGTTCACCCAGGAGAAATAATAAAATGGCTGAAGGAAAAGTACTTACAGGCGCAGGATTGCGCGGTCAAGTTGCAGGTAAAACAGCACTTTCTACAGTAGGTAAGAGTGGCGCAGGCTTAACTTATCGTGGTTATGATGTGCAAGACCTTGCGGAAAATTGCCAATTTGAAGAAGTTGCATATCTTATTTTCTTTGGTGAATTGCCTACAGCAGAACAGTTGGCGACATATAAAGCCAAATTAAAATCACTTCGCCAGTTACCACTAGCTTTAAAAGAAGTGTTGGAGCGTATACCTGCTGATTCACACCCAATGGATGTGATGCGTACAGGTGTTTCAATGTTAGGTAATCTGGAAACTGAAAAATCATTTGATCAACAGCAAGATGTGGCAGATCGTATTCTTGCAACTTTGCCAGCGATCATTTGTTATTGGTACCGTTTTAGTCATGATGGTGTACGTATTGAAGAAAATACTGATGACGATTCAATCGGTGCACAATTCTTGCATTTACTGCGTGGTGAAAAGCCAAATGAATTACATGAACAAGTGATGAATGTTTCGTTAATTCTTTATGCTGAGCATGAGTTTAACGCTTCAACATTTACTGCGCGTGTTTGTGCTTCAACATTGTCTGATATGCATTCGTGTATTACTGGCGCAATTGGTTCATTGCGTGGACCATTGCATGGTGGTGCAAATGAAGCTGCGATGGAAATGATTGAAAACTGGACATCTCCAGAACAAGCTGAACGTGAAATGTTGGGTAAACTTGAGCGTAAAGAAAAGATCATGGGCTTTGGTCATGCGATTTATAAAGACAATGACCCGCGTAATGGCATTATTAAAATTTGGGCTGAGCGTTTAGCAAATGATGTTGGTGATACAGTGCTTTACCCAGTTTCAGTACGCTGTGAAGAAGTGATGTGGCGTGAGAAGAAGTTGTTCTGTAATGCGGATTTCTTCCACGCATCTGCATATCATTTCATGGATATTGCAACAAAACTATTCACACCAATTTTTGTGATGTCTCGTGTTACAGGATGGGCTGCGCATGTAATGGAACAACGTGCTGACAATCGTATTATTCGTCCAAGCGCGGATTATACTGGTCCTGAACTCCGCAAAGTTGTACCGATCACTGAGCGTTCTGCGGCGTAATAAGTTGATCAAGATTGATAAAAGCAGTAAAAAAGCCTCCTAAGAGGCTTTTTTTATTTGGGAGGCTGACCCGCAGGAAATAAAACCACAGCTTCTTCACGGCTATATCCTTCATCAAAAGGTAAGCTGAGTGATTCAAAGGTAATCAGCACCCCTTTGTTTTTTGGCAGTTCAAAAGCCTGTTTAAGTTTAATCTCTGGACTGTAACTGGTTAAATTCTGTTGAAGACTTTGATATTGCGGAGTGGATATTGTAAATATCGAGCCATAAATTGTTTTAAATGGGGCAGAGCTTTGAGTATCAGAAGATCTTTGTTCGAGTAGATTAACATTAACGTCTTGAAGCACGATATTTTTAAGTGGTTTAAGCTGAGTCTTTATGTTTAAAAGTTTTTGCTGGAAGGCTTGTTGATCTGTAATACCTGTAAAATTTTCATCGTATTTGAGAAGATCATAGCGTTTTTCACTCAGTGAATAGCGATAAACTCTTGGAATCTCATAGCTTGCTGAATTTTCAAGAATTAAAACCGCTTTTTTATTTGAATCATAGCCGAGGACTTCAAGTGAAATATTGCTATAACTTTTTGCAAAAGCGAGAGAGCTAAAACTGAATAAGAGCGTCGATGTGATTATTTTTAACACGATTTATCCTCATTATTTTATTGGTAAGAGCAAAACAGCATCTTCAATATCATAACCCGTTTCCTCAGGGATTCCGAAGTATTTGACAATAACTAACATCTTATTCTGATGTGGCACGACGTAATTCTGAGTGATTTTTATTGTTTTAGCATATTGCACAGCTTGTTCATTTTTACTTTTTAAAGAAGCTGTTGTAACTTTGTATATGGTTTTATATTGAGGAACCTTTTGGGATGGATCATGCCAAGCAGGAATGTAATGAGTTTGATTTTTCACCATTTGAATTTTTGCTTTATTGGCATTTCCTACGAGTAAAGGTATTAAACGCTTTTTAATTTTGTTTAGATCTTTTTCAAACTGGATACCATCTTGATCATAGTCAATTTTATGCGTTTTGGGATTGATATATAAGGATCGCACTTCGATCAGATGATCTGGTATTTTGCTGTTGAGCTGATAATAATATAACTGCGGCAAGCGTCCACGCCCATCTTCATAATGTCGTAACAGATAAAGTTTTTGTTGTTTTACTTCATAACCTAATACTTCTATTGTTTGTCCACCACCGACAGTTGCATAACAATGTAATGACGTTGTAAGGATAGTGGTGGTGATTATATGTTGTAGAAATTTCATCCGCAAATATTCTTAATATGTTTTAATGTATCTTGCTTAAATATTGTTTAGATTAAAATGGTGTTTGAGTAAAAATAAATGACAATACAAACTTAAATAAAATACTGAAGAATAAAAAAGCACATGATTAGGCTTCTTTTAATTCCATAAATACTAGATATAACAAAAGGAGATCGTATTGATCTCCTTAATTAAACTTCGCTTACGAATAATTAAAAATGTTCAGCAGTTGCTAAATTCCACATTCTAAAATAGAAGTTTTCTTCATCTTTATTTTCACAACTGAGCAATTCGCCGTCTTTCATCCAAAAGTGCAATTGAGCATAGTTCTTGATTTCACGGTCATTGACTCGTTGTGCTAAATGATGTGCTTTAATCTCAGCAGGATGTTGTAAACCAGCTGCAGCAATCATTTCCGCGAGCGCTTTTAAGGTATTTTTTTGGAAACTAAACACTCGGTCTGCTTTAGATGGCACATCAAGTGCTTTTTGACGTTCTTTGTTCTGCGTTGCAACGCCAACAGGACATTGGTTGGTATGACAACTTTGTGCTTGGATACAACCCACTGCAAACATAAAGCCACGTGCGGAATTGACCCAGTCGGCACCCATAGCCATAGTACTGGCAATATCAAAGGCACTAATAATCTTACCACTTGCACCAATCTTGATTTGAGAACGTAGACCTGCGCCAATCAAGGTATTGTTTACAAAAAGCAAGCCTTCACGTAAAGGCGTACCCATATGATCTATCAGTTCAATAGGGGCAGCACCTGTACCGCCTTCGGAACCATCAACCACGATAAAATCTGGAATGATTTTAGTCAGTAGCATAGCTTTTACAATACTCATAAATTGCCAAGGCTGCCCAATACACAATTTAAAACCAACTGGTTTGCCGTTGGATAGCTCACGTAATTGCTGAATAAAGTGCATCATTTCAATAGGATTGCTAAAAGCAGAATGTGTCGCTGGAGAAATACAATCCACGTCCATAGAAACACCGCGTATTTCGGCAATTTCTTTGGTGATTTTATCTTTGGGAAGGATACCACCGTGCCCTGGTTTTGCTCCTTGTGACAGTTTGATTTCGATCATTTTGATCTGTGGCAGAGCTGCTTGTTGTTTAAATTTTTCCGGATCAAACTTACCATCTAGAGTACGGCATCCAAAATAGCCACTAGCAATTTCCCAAACAATATCACCACCTGGTTCCAGATGATAAGGGCTTAAGCTCCCTTCACCTGTATCATGATAAAAGTTACCTTTTTTTGCACCAGTATTTAAAGCAAGAATAGCATTTGCACTCAAACTACCAAAACTCATCGCTGAGATATTCATAATCGAAGCACTATAAGGCTGTGAGCATTGATCATTACCAATACTAATTCTAAATGTATTAAAATCAGCAGGTGTTTTGGGTGTCATCGAATGGGTTAAAAAACGATAGTCATCTTGATAGACATCAATAATTGAACCAAAAGGCTTATCTGCATTTTCATTTTTAGCACGTTGGTAAACTAAACTTCTTTGTGCACGTGAAAAAGGTAAGGCATCATCATCAGATTCAATGAAATATTGACGAATTTCAGGACGTATATCTTCAAAGAAAAATCGAAAATGTCCCATTAAAGGGTAATTTCTTAAAATAGAATGTTGTGTTTGGATGATATCGGCAAAGCCAATTGCGGCCAGTATGGATGAAATAATCCAAGCTAAATTCAGTACAGTATCTGAAAAAAAGTAATAAATATAATGACCTTCGTTAAAGAAAATAATCCAAGTCAAATATAAAGATACAAATATACAAAGGAACCAAACAGAATAACGGGAGAAAAAAGTATTGAGAAGTTGATGTCGAATTGCTTGAGCAGGACTTGCCATGAAGTGAATATCTCATTCTTTATATAGCGCTAAATTGCCCAAATTGATGAAAAAGCTCAAGTAATGATTTGTTAGACTTGAGAATGGTTCTAGATTAATAATTGAAATATTTATTTTCTAAACAATATGAGTTAATTTAACTGAAATATTTATTCAATATGCGATGAAAACAAAAAGGAATCGAAAATGTTTGAAGAGTTTCTGACAAAATTGTTAAACCCTAGTATCAGTTTTTTAGCCATTTATGTTTCTGTGATCGTTATCATTGCGTATATCGGGCTGTTCTTCCAGTTTTTTAAAATTAAAAATCTAAAGCAGGAAAATGAGACGCTAAAACATCAGCTAAGTTCTCAAGCTCACTCAAATATCAGCCTGAGCAAGGGTGAAGGAATTATTTCTTAAAATTATGCTGAAAGTAAATTGATACAAATAAAGCCTGAATTTTCAGGCTTTATTGGATAAGTTTTAATTATTTAGCTTTGAAATTTTGACAGTAATTATATGATCAACCTTACTTCTGATGTAGAACAGGAATTATTAACAGCAATGGACAACTATAAAGCCATTGCTGAAGTGCTTATTGATAAATTAATTACAGAAACAGACCAACCTAAAAAAGTAAAAATTAACGCGGGACACTATTACGAAATACAAGATGCTGATTTTTTAAATGGACAAAAAACGCTATCGGGAGATTGGTCTTTTTTTGTGCATGGAGAGCATTGTATGTTTGAGAATTTAATAACAGGGCAAATTCTTGAAGTTTCGCTTGGAAACAAAGAAAGTATTGGTAATCTTGATCCATATTTTTTTTATAATTTTCTTAAGACAACAGTTGAATTCAATCACTTAACAAAATACTTCGTTAATCCCTTTAGTAGTACTTTAGACTTTTTTGAAAAACTTGAACGACAAAAAATATTGATAATAGATTTCGGAGTTTATCGAAAACTATGAGTATAAAACAGTCTGATAAAAGGACAATAAAGTCACAGCAAAGTCTTCATCTCTAGTGGGATGAAGTGTTTACTTTTCTAATGCCTATGAAAATTTATACTTTAGCAGAACTGAAGTGACTTAAACTCAATACTTCGTTTAAGTCCTCAAGCTCATTCAAATATCAGCTTGAGCAAGGATGAATGAATTATTTCTTAAAATTATGCTGAAAATAAATTGATAGAAATAAAGCCTGAATTTTCAGGCTTTATTTGAGTGTTATTCTGTTAGATTGCGAATTTTATTCGTCAGTGGGAACAAGCATCAAGATAGATTCATTCAACAATCCAGCAATGTCTTCTAATATTTCATCATCAGACAATTCATGATTGAGTTTGACACTTTGTCCATCTGCAATCTGCTTTAAATGTAGTGCAAATTGTTCAGAAATACAGATCGATTCACCATTTGCCCAGAATAATAATTCACGATCCTGTTCAAGATAAATTAAGCGAGAGGCTGGCTCAATTTGTAGTAAATAGCCTTGTTCAAGAACTTCTGCTATATCGCCAGTGCCAATCGCTTCAGCATCTGGAATATTTTCAGGGTACTTTGCTTCAGCCATTAAACTCATAATGGCATCTTCTAACACTTTAGAATTATTTAATTTCGCCAACAATTCAGCTTTTAAATAATCGAGTTCAGCTTGTGTTACTTGCCCAATCGGGGTTTGTTTATTTCGCAATATGTCGAGAAGCGGATTGCGTAGTTGTTGATCTTCGATAAATTTATCGCTGACACGATCCATCATGTCGGCAATATTTGGCATACGGAAACCAAAAGAGTAGGTTAGGCAATCGTCTTCTGCTACTCCGTAATGCGACAATCCTGGTGGAACATAAAGTAAATCGCCTGGCGCTAAAACTTCATCAAAATGGATCTCCATTTCTGGAAGTAGCTTTAACGGCTGTCCTTCGACAAGCTCAGATTCAGCATCACACATTTGTCCAAGTTGCCAACGACGATGTCCATATCCTTGTACAAGAAATACATCATAAAAGTCAAAATGCTGACCTACAGAGCCACCTTTAGCAGCATAAGAGACCATAATGTCATCACGACGCCACTGTGGAATAAAAGGAAATTTCTTCCAAAGTTCAGCTAAATCAAATGAATAATGATCTACAGCTTGAATCAATAAAGTCCAAAGCTTTGGCATTTTCTGAAAATCACCTTTGATGAGTGGTGATGATTTTACTGACCATTGATTTGGATCTTTGTCTTTTTGCTTAATTAGGCGTGCTGTGATGTTTTCATCCAGAGCAAGCTCCATGACATCGTCTGGAACAAGGATATTGGCAATTTCAGGTAAAGCGTTACGAACCAATAATGGTTTTTTTTGCCAGTATTCTGAGAGGAATTGTTCAGCAGTAATTCCGCCAAGAACATCTAAAGGTAGGGACATGAAAATAGCCTAAGCAAATTTGAATCTATAATACGGCTATTGTCTTATGAGATGACAGGTGGTGCAAGTATTTGTAAATTTATTCAAAATATATTTATATAAAAACAGCCCTGCTTTTTGAAAAATTAAAGGAGTTGTAAATTCATGATTTTATAAAATATCTCATAATATATCCGAGATTTGCCTAATTTAAAAGAAAGCATTTTCAATTGGGTTGAGGAATATAGATTTTTTCCTATTTCGTATTATTCTGATCCAAAAAAAGAAATTGCAGACAAAACACTTTTAGTATTGCGTTCGTATCGATAATTGATTATCTAGGGCAAAAATATTTCTATTCCAACTTGGGTGGTGAATGAAGCGCAAGTGAATGATTTTAGTGAGGCGCAATTAAATCAAATTGGGTTAGAGTATTTAAACAAGATGATTCTTGCTTTTGAGTTGGTCTTGATTGGGGACTGCTAAACAGAATCTAAGGCTAAGATTAAAGAAGGGTTGATGTTATTTGCAACGCATTATCAGGATTTATGGGATTAACTCAAAAAGTCTTCATCCTTTTTAATGCATGAGCAAATAACACAAATCCCATGTAATTATGGAAATTTATAATAAGATCGAGCTTATTATACAGTGTGGAAATTAAGGTAGCGGGATTCCCAACTTCCTTAAAATTCCACATAACTGAATCATTGGCATACCCATCAAAGTGGTTTGGTCTTGCCCAATCATTTGCTCAAATAAACCAATACCAAGACTTTCACACTTAAAGCTACCCGCACAATGCAGAGGTTGATCAATTTCGATATAACGCTCAATTTCAGCCAAAGTTAAGTCACGAAATTTAACATGATAATGCTCGACCAAGGTTTGTTCAAAACCAGAAGCTAAATGTTGCACACTTAAGGCAGTACTAAAAAAGACATTTTTTCCTGAATTGGCTTGTAGCTGTTGAATGGCTTTTTCTACAGATAAAGGTTTACCAATAAAATCTTGTGGTGCATGGTCACGCCAAGCCACCTGATCTGACCCAATCACAATGGCATTTGGATGGTCTTGTACAATGACTTGAGCTTTTTCAAAAGCCAAGCGTTTAGCCAAATCATCGGCATGAGATTCACCCCGTGGTGATTCATCGATTTCAGGTGAAATACAATGATAGTCTAAGCGTAAACGATTCATTAAATCTTTACGGGTTTGGCTCGATGAAGCCAAAATAATTTCATGGTGATTCATCTTTGAATAATTCATGCCTAGTTATACTGCATATTCCATCAAGAGATCTAAGGGAACATACGCCAAAACTGCTTGATGACAGGCTTGTAGTTTTACACGAGGTGCCATGTCATTTTGATAGGCCTCAACCCAACGCGTCACACATAAACACCAAAAATCACCAGGTTGTAGTCCCGGAAAGCCGTGTTCTGGCAGTGGTGTAATTAAGTCATTTCCTACTTTTTGTGAAAAATTTAAAAATTCTGAAGTCATTTCAGCGCATACAGTGTGCTGACCAAGGTCGGTTGTTGCTGTATGACAGAAACCGTTACGAAAATAACCTGTGATTGGAGAAAAACAACAACTTGCTAAAGGTTCACCTAAGACATTTAAACCATTGATTTTAGGATCGGGATGAAAAGACATAAGCGTATAGAATTTAAAAGTTCGCCCTATAATAATCAAATCTCAACTTTTCTACAGCTTTTCTACAAAAGTATCTAACCTTTTTTTGTGTAATCATTTAGAATCTACGCGATTTTTAATATCTATAAGAGAGCTATACATGAATTTTCAGCGTATGACTGACCTCGATTTAGCAGGCAAGCGTGTACTTATTCGTGAAGACTTAAACGTACCTGTTAAAAATGGTGTGATTACAAGTGATGCACGTTTACGTGCTGCATTACCGACAATTAAATTGGCACTTGAGAAGGGTGCTGCGGTCATGGTGTATTCTCATCTTGGTCGTCCCGTTGAAGGTGAACCAAAAGCGGAACAATCATTAGCTCCTGTTGCTGCTTATTTAACTGAGGCACTTGGTCAAGACGTTAAATTATTCACAGATTATTTAGATGGGGTTGAAGTTGCAGCAGGCCAAGTTGTATTACTTGAAAACTGTCGTTTCAATGTGGGTGAAAAGAAAAATAATGCTGAACTTTCAGCAAAATATGCAGCACTTTGTGATGTTTTTGTGATGGATGCATTTGGTACAGCGCATCGTGCAGAAGCATCAACTGAAGGCGTAGCACGTTTAGCAAAAGTCGCAGCAGCGGGCCCTTTGCTTGCAGCTGAATTAGATGCTTTAGGTCGTGCGCTGCAAACACCAGAAAAACCAATGGTCGCAATTGTTGCTGGTTCTAAAGTTTCTACTAAGCTTGATGTTTTAACTTCACTTTCTGATATTTGTGATCAATTGATCGTTGGTGGTGGTATCGCCAATACATTCTTAGCCGCAGCTGGTTTCAATGTCGGTAAATCCTTGTGTGAAAATGATTTGATTGATACAGCTAAAGCGATTGCAGCAAAAGTATCTGTTCCACTTCCAACAGATGTTGTTGTAGCAGATGCTTCTGCAATCGATTTTGCAGATTTCTTAGGTTCATTGGCAAATGCTAAAGCAACAGTAAAAAAAGTTGAAGATGTTGCAGACAATGACATGATTTTGGATGTCGGTCCTGAAACGGCGAAAGCTTTTGCTGAAATCTTAAAAACGTCTAAAACGATCCTTTGGAATGGTCCAGTTGGTGTGTTTGAAGTGGATCAATTTGGCGAAGGTACAAAAACACTTTCTTTAGCGATTGCTGAATCTGAAGGATTCTCTATTGCTGGTGGTGGTGATACTTTGGCTGCAATTGATAAATACCATGTTGCAGACAAAATTGGTTATATTTCAACTGGTGGTGGTGCATTCCTTGAATTTGTTGAAGGCAAGACACTTCCAGCTGTAGCGGTATTGCTTGAACGTGCTTAATTGAAAAATTATTTTAATTATGACGTTTATATGAAAGGCTGACCTCGTGTCAGCCTTTTTTATCTGAGAGATTCATTTTAAAGTAATAAAAATGAAATATAACTGCAATAAACTAGATCAAATCCAATCACCAACACTGGGAAATGTGATGAAATTTAAATTTACACTTGCAGCACTTCTTATTGCTCCTTTGGCATTTACTGCATGTTCTAAACAAGAAAAAGCACCAGCCTCAGAACAAACATCTTCTTCTGAAGCTGCTTCAGCAGAATCAGCAAATACATCTGCAGAACAACAAGCTGTGATTGATGCGCTTGATCAGCCTGTTTTGGATGAAAAAAATACAGATGTAGCTGCTGAAAAAGCAAATGCTCCAGCAGATGCGGCTACGCCAGCGACTGAAGAAGAAGCACCTAAAGCTCAATAATCTTTCTAAATGTTGTTATTTGTTAAAAGTCCCCGCAAACGCGGGGATTTTTTATGAAATAGTCAATATTGTTGCTGAATTGAAATAAAGCAACATGTAGAATATGGGGCATTACTTGGGAGGATATTATGGCTCTTATCTCATTGCGCCAACTCTTGGATCATGCCGGTGAACATAGTTACGGCGTTCCAGCGTTTAATGTGAACAACTTAGAACAAATGCGCGCAATTATGTTAGCCGCTGACGCAACAAATTCACCTGTAATTGTGCAAGCTTCTGCTGGTGCACGAAAATATGCAGGTGCTCCATTTTTACGTCATTTAATTTTAGCTGCAATTGAAGAATGGCCACATATTCCAGTGGTAATGCATCAAGACCACGGTACAAGCCCAGATGTTTGTCAACGTTCGATCCAGCTTGGATTTTCATCTGTAATGATGGATGGTTCTTTAGGTGCAGATGGTAAAACACCAACGTCTTATGAGTATAACGTTGATGTAACACGTCGTACTGTTGAAATGGCACATGCATGTGGTGTTTCTGTAGAAGGCGAAATTGGCTGTTTGGGTAGTCTTGAGACTGGTTTGGCTGGTGAAGAAGATGGTGTTGGTGCAGAAGGTGTACTTGATCATTCTCAACTTCTCACTTCTGTTGAAGAAGCTCGTCAATTCGTTGCAGATACCAATGTAGATGCTTTAGCAATTGCAGTTGGTACTTCTCATGGTGCGTACAAGTTTACTCGTCCACCTACAGGCGATATTTTGGCAATTGACCGTATTAAAGAAATTCATGCGGCGCTTCCAAATACTCACCTTGTTATGCATGGTTCAAGCTCAGTACCACAAGAATGGTTAGCGATCATTAACCAATATGGTGGTGACATCAAAGAGACTTATGGTGTTCCAGTTGAACAGTTGGTTGAAGCAATTAAGCATGGTGTACGTAAAATCAATATTGATACAGATTTACGTTTAGCATCTACAGGTGCAATGCGCCGTATGATGGCTGAAAAACCAAGTGAATTCGACCCACGTAAATTCTTCGGTGAAACGGTTGAAGCAATGAAACAAATCTGTGTAGATCGTTATACAGCATTTGGTACTGCGGGTAATGCAGACAAGATTCGCCCAATTTCTTTAGAAAAAATGGTTGATCGTTATAAATAATCTTTGATGGTTGTTGATCACCTAAAAGCCCACTCATGCTAGTGGGCTTTTTCTTGAATCATAGGAACTCGGTTTCGCATAAATTTTGCAATGATTGGTGAGATAAGAAGTAAATTATGGAACTCATATTTTTAGCAGCACTTTGTAGTGTGCTGGTTTCAATGCTTTTAAAATGGGCCAAACAAAAAGGTTTTGATGCATTGCAAATGATTGCTTGGAATTATGCAATCGCCAGTGTATTGAGCTATATTTGGTTTAAGCCTGATTTGGCTCATATTTCAATCTCAAATACACCGTGGTGGTTGATTCTTGGTTTAGGTGTTGTATTACCCAGTATTTTTTTATGCTTAGCAAAATCATTACATAGTGCAGGAATTTTAAAAACTGAAATTGCACAGCGATTATCTGTGGTTTTATCATTATTGGCTGCATATTTTTTATTCCAAGAACAATTTAACCAATTAAAAATGCTTGGTATCGGTTTGGGTATCGTGGCAGTTTTATGTATTGTACTTTCTCAGTCGAGTCCATCAAATTCATTACTCAATCAGAAAGGTATCCTTTCTTTACTCAGTGTTTGGGTGGGTTATGCTTTGGTTGATGTTTTATTAAAATATACAACCAGCCTTGGTTTACAGTTTCCTGTTACATTAACCTTGATGTTTATCTGTTCATTCCTATTATCTGTAGGTTATTTACTGATTCGAAAAACTCAGTGGAAGCTTCAGAACTTTTTTGCTGGTTTGGCGTTGGGGATTTTAAATTTTGCCAATATTGCTTTATATGTCAAAGCGCATATTTTATTAAAAGATTCTCCAGCGATTGTTTTTGCAGGGATGAATATCCTTGTGGTGTTATTTGGAGTAATTGCAGGGCTGTTAATTTTTAAAGAAAAGCTTAAAGTGATTACAGCTCTAGGACTGGTTTTAGGTTTGGCTGGAGTGGTATGTTTAGCCTTGGCAATATAATGATTTAAGAGAATGAAAGATTAAAATGATAAGAATACTATTCATAATACTGGGTACATTTATCATGATAGATGTTTTTGCAGCTAATTTAACATTGGTGAAGACTGAACAAGAAAAAGGAGATCGCGATAATCCTTCCATGACGACTTATACCTATAAAGCAATATCTCCTTTAGTTGTTGAGTATTTATATGGATATGATGCAGATTATGGTGAGAATAATTTAAAAATTCAATTTTTAGATCAAGATACTCAAGGAACATATTTAGGTCATACACGTTTTTTAGTTGATGATGAGTCAAAAAAATACGTTAAATTATTAAAATTACCCAGTGTTCCGTTAAAACATGGATGCTTTTATCAAGCTCAGGCAGAGATTTTTCTTGATGATGTTTTCGTTTCTAGAAATGATTTAAGCAGTTCATCATCTGGGAGTGCTTTTATTAAGAATATAAAACCATTATCAGATGTAAAATTAAAGTGTGATATATATTGATGTTGATCACTTTACAATAAAATTAAACGGTAACTTTATTGATTAAATTGGTGGATATGAGATGGATGCATTTGAACAATTATTTATTCATTTAGATTTACAACTAAATAATATTCGCTTAGTTCCATTATCTCTTGAACATGAGCAAGGGCTTGCTGAAGCGTGTCGTGATGGTGAATTGTGGAATCTACGAATTACCTCAACACCACATTACACAGAAGTTAAAAATTATATTGAAAAAGCATTAATACAAAAAGCACAAGGTAGTCGTTATCCCTTTGTTGTCATAGAGCAAAGCTCAGGGAAAGTCTTGGGAACGACTAGTTATCACGATATTTTATTAAACGTAAAACGTTTTGAAATCGGCTATACATGGTATGCACAATCTGTACAGCGGACTCATGTCAATACAACTTGTAAACTATTGCTATTAGGTTTCGCTTTTGAACAACTTCAAGCCAATACCGTGGCGTTGCGGACTGACCAATTTAATTTTAAAAGCCAAAAAGCCATTGAACGTTTAGGTGCTAAAAAAGATGGCATTATTCGGGGCGATCAAATGCGTAAAGATGGCACGATTCGAGATACAGTGTTGTACAGTATTGCTCAAGGTGAGTGGAACAATGTAAAAGCACATTTACAAGACATGTTGGCACACTATAAAAAATAACTATTTTATTGAATTTTATTCGATTCAAGGGCATGCAAATGCCCTTGAAATCATTTGAAAGATCGTCATGGTGATTTCATATTTTGATCATAAAACTTTCAAACATAGCGGACAATGGAGGAGCATTCTTTACAATGGTGTAATTGCTATGAATCAAGATATCTTTTCAACGCATACATCATTACAAACCCATCAAGTGCAGCTTTCACCACTACAAATAGAACATGAAAATGCTTTAATTGAGGTATGTAAAGATGGCCGATTGTGGGAATTAGAATATACATTAGTTCCACATTATTCTCAGATCAAGGATTATATTGCCAAGGCACTTGAACAAAAATCTTTGGGAATACACGTACCTTTTGTTGTTTTAAATCAGCGGAATGGTCGTATTGTAAGAACCACCAGTTTTCGCGATTTGATTTGGGAGGTGCGCCGTGGTCAGATTGGCTATATATGGTATGCAGAATCAGCACAGTGCAGTCATATCAATACCCGTTGTAAGTTGTTATTACTTTAGTAAGCATTTGAAAAACTACCAGCCAACTCGGTTGTATTAAGGACGGATATTCGCAATGTTAAAAGTCAAGGCGCCATTGAGCGTCTAGGTGCGCATTATGATGATGTGCAACATCAAGATGAGCTACGAAAAGATGGAACTGTTCGAGATACTGTTATATACAGCATAATCAAAGATAAATGGCAGGGCATTAAACAGCATTTAAGCCAGTTACTTAGCCAAAGCTATAAGCTTTAACTTATAAGGTTTAATTATGTATTTAACTACAATCTATATGTAAGCGATGTTGTTGGCAATGAATGCATTGAAACAGATAGCCTGTTAAATCACCGTCGATACTGAGGTGATCTTGGATAAGCTCTACTGGATAACCATTTTCTTCGATATCGGCTTTAACCTCATCCCAAATTGGTTTAAGCCTTTCACTATCCGCATAAGCGATAAACTGACATGGTTCATTGCAATGCACGAGCCAAACTTCTTGTTGCCAACTATGATAACTTGGCGTTTTGAAGCAGATTTCATCTAAAAATTCAGGGTTGATTTTTTCGGATGGAACATTTGGGTTTGAAGAAATACCTTCAATGCCACAATAGTCATTGTATTCTCCATCGTATTTTTGCGCTGCTGCACCATTGGCAATACACCACGGACAGATATACTCGGGTTCATCTACACTATAAAAAGAACTTACGTACTTTAAATCACGTTGTTGATTGCAAATCGAACAAATACCGTCTTCTTTTTTAAACAGATCAAGTGTGTATGCGTTGGGATGATATTTAAACTGAGGATAATCCATATTTTTGATTCTTCTAGGTAAAGATTTTTAAGTATTGAATGCTAACAATAAAATTCTACACGAAAACTTTCAATCAGTTCAGGTGGAACGCGTGTTGTTTGTCCATTGGTACGCATAAATAATTCGCCTTTGTAATACAACGGACGGTCCGATTTATTACATTTAAAGACCAATATGGTTTTTCCTTGAATCTGTATTTCTTCTAGTGTGGTATAAATATTTGAAATTTTGTTACTTTCGTGTGCCAGTTTATCAATCAAACTCCGCTTCATTAAGTCGAGTGAATTATTAAAGTGTTCCGCAAGTTCATTTTCAATCCCTACAATGGTTAAATCATCAGCAATACCTATAAAGACATAGCCATTGCGGGTATTCATAAATGCAAAGCACGCTTTGACCCATTTATCTGATTTGCGGTTGGTTAATAGGTCTGTGGTACGTTCTTTAAATTCAATCCGTTGATTTTCACCCAGTTGAATTAAATTAAAATAGTACTCTGAACAGGAATTTTGCCGATAATGATTGAGTGTGGTTTTAATTTTTTCTAATGATTTATATGCGGCAACAGTTTCTAAATTATGAATATCTTGCCATTGGTAAATTAATTTAATCTTTAGATCGTTTGTTATGTTTGGATCAGCGAGGTATTCAAAGCTCAAATTGAGATATTGTAAAATTTCTGTGTAAATAGCATGACTGGCAATTGGAATGGAAATTTTATTAAAAGTATTTCTAATTTTTTCTAAATTTTTGTGAAATTCAAAAGCTTCTTGGTAAAAGCTTAAATATTTAAACTCATTTAAAATATGTTCATAAGGGCGATGAAATGATTTAGGAAACAGTTGCTTGGGCGGTATATGGATATATTTTTCAATCTGTTGGAAATAATATCTTAAGGTTGGATACTTTAAGGCCTGATCAATATTGATTTCAAATTTCTCAGAAAGTGGCTTAGTGGTATAGGCTTGAAAAAACAGCAGGGTTTGGATTTCTTTGTATTTATTGGGGTAGTCATGCCAATGCGTTTCTAGAAACTCATTAAAATTCTTAAATTTATTGGTGAGATACATGTTCAAATCCATAGCAACACCTTTGATCCTCTATTGTTTGGTGTTCGGTATTTACAACAAATATGTCATCAGACTATTTATATATAGTTATTTATAAGTTAATTAAGTCAGGAAATAAAGCGTAAAACTTTAAATCGGATCGTGAAAGTTGTTAGAAAATATAACAAATATTTCAATTTGGTGAATAGCGCATTTGACTGCTTCATTTCGTCATTAATCGATAATTTGCGGAATCGCTAAACTTGGATTTTGGATAAATGATGCTAATCGTTCTTTTAATGAGGTGGCTCGTTCAGGAACAGCATCAATTGCAATCTCAGCGAGCCTCTTGACCAATTGTAAATCACCAGCTGCAGCAGCCACATAGCAGAGGGTACACATGTGTGCGGGATGTAAGGGATTTATACATGCCTTATGCGCTTTATTGAGAAAATCTTCAGGCCAATGTGCTAATTGATTAAAGAAATTTTGGCTTTGACGATTCCACTCAGATATTAGAAATTGCACCATTTCGTTGGCATCTTGTTCATTTGAGGTATATGACCAGTCGTTGTCATGATCATTGATCAAATAAGGCAGGATCGAACTACGCCATGCACAATCGAAATCACGCATTTTTTCAATATCTAAAGCGTTACCTGTACATCGCATAACATATTCACCTAATGTGATGAGGTGAATACCGAGATTAACTTGAAAACAATGTCTTTTAATGGAGTGTTGTATATCGACGATTCGAATAACTTCCCCCTCAACCTGTCTAAATACATCGCCTTTTTTTATAAAGCCCTGTGCTTTTAAAATGGGATAAAACTGGCTTTGTAATAGTTTGGAAATGACTTTTTTATCCATTAGTTATATCCATGGTAGAGGCTAGCATTGCCATAGAAATTTAGCAGTTTTACCCTGAGGGCAATCAAATAGGTAGGCGGAACCTCCTCCACCAAAATTCATCTCAGTTCTATGATCAGGTCCGGTCTCTAGTTGAGCAACAAAGCGCATAGGCTTTTGGCAGCAATCACATTCAGGTGTTTCATCATTTTGCAGCCACTCAGCTGAGCCAGAAAGCTGACCTAAAATTTCTCTCTTGGGTCCTTGCCAAAGTTCACGTGATTGTGAATATTCTTCTTGCGAATCTTGGAAAATCTTGGCGCCATATTCCGTTTCACGTAAGGTATTTTCAGGTTCTAACGGTTGGAATTTTTCAAGAGCATGAATCTCTGTAATGACAATCACTTTATTACCACCACCATCTGCATCCCAGTCATCACACATCCCCGGATCTTGGCTACACATAAAGATCAATTCTAAACCGAGATCAGTTTTTACTTTGCCAAGGTATTGCATTGCACCATCACAATTTGTGCAGCAAGGCCATTCAACCTGTAAGCCAATCGTTTTAACAGGAAGACCACCAAAAGAGGTTTGATCAAGGTGTTGTGAGACTTGGTCTAAAATTAAAAGTTGAGTCATTGTTATTCCCTATTTTATTTATATTTTAATTAAGCTAGTTAGATCTTAACTGTGTACAACATATCCAAAGATTCCAACCAAATTGCTATTCTGGGTTAAGCCCAATGCAAGTCGAGGCAAGACACAACCTGTAATGATTGTTCCTTTCGGGTAATCATCAGAATCGATTTGTTCTAAAAGTGCTGAGTCTCCAATCCGAACAAATGCACAGTCGATAAAATCGTGTTGTGCTGCAAACCAATTTATCATCTTGTGCCAAGGCTGAAAATATTCTGCTGGAGATTCTTCACCATCTTGTTCAACTTCTTTCCACCACTGTGTATTTGTTGTAAGCGGTTCAGTCGTAATGTTCGCCAAAGGAAAAATAGTATTGGCAAAGTATTGTTGAATCAGCTGAGGCGTAATTTTTTGGCTAGCTGAGTTTTGTGAATGCATGATATAAAAATCTTGAAAATAATCACCCGAGTTTGAACCCATACCAACTTCAACATTTGTCATGATAATGGCGATTTCAGCGCTTAGTTTTTGACAAAGTTTTAATTCATCGGGATCAATTTCATGCTGCAATGGGATATTGTGCTTTGAGATAGAACCATCATTATAAACGCTAGTAAAGCGCGAAATAATATTGTTAGGCCATTCATCTGTATCAGCACCCACATCATAATTCTGCATACATTCAGATAATATTTTTAATCTTTCTTCACTTAACGCTAGTTTTGTACTCATGGTTTTGCCAAATTTAATTATAAATCTTAATCATATAAACGGTAAATTCCAGTAAAGCGCTCACAGCCTTTTTGTGTTGTTGTCACAGACAAAATTGCTTTTTGGAAATTAAGCACATATTTACAGTCATGTTCATTGTCCAAAATTTGATTCTTTTTTTCAGGCGTGGTGTAAGCCAACAATGAGAAGATTTGACTATCTTTACGGTTATTGGGATTTCGATAGGCGATGCCTTCAACTTTAATCCGATCTTTAGTCAGTTGATGGATTTGTAAATGGGCGGGTTGCTTCGAAATTTTACCATGTTCATATTTGATGAAATGTTGGGTTAAACTTTGATTCATTGAGGTGTAAAAATTTAAGTCTTCTAGGCGAATATCGAACTGTTGTTTAAAACAATCGTTGCTTTTACATTGGCTTAAACGGTTGAGCCACAAACGATGCGTATCATTGATTAAGCGTATTGGTGCGTCTGTGACCAGATATGCAGTGAGATAGCTCTCATTCAATTGAGCCCGTAGTTCACTATACTGTGAACCACATAACTTTTTTAAAAGTGATGAATCTTGATGCTTACAGTCAAGAGGCAGGGCATAAACAGCTGATGTACTGATACAGCTCAAAATGAGACCAGACAAGAGTGTTTTAATTTGATTAAATTCTGTATTCAACAGCATGATCGCTTATACTTTCACAATGTTTGCATACGTACTATAGCGAAAGAGAAAGTACGAATACAAGATTTTTAAATTTTAAAAACTGCAAAAGGAGCTAAGAATGATCATACCGATTCGTATTGGGCAGGGAATGGATGTACATGCTTTTGAAGAAGGTGATTTTGTAACTTTGGCAGGCGTTCAAATTCCACATACGCATGGTTTAAAAGCACATTCTGATGGTGATGTTGTGTTACACGCATTATGTGATGCTTTATTGGGTGCATTGGCTTTAGGGGATATTGGACAGCATTTCCCAGACACAGATGCTGAATTTAAAGGTGCGGATAGCCGTAAACTTTTAAAACATGTTTATCAATTAATTTTAGACCATGGTTATAAATTAAATAATGCCGATATTACTGTGGCATGTGAACGGCCTAAATTAGCCAAACACAATTTGGAAATGCGTCAAAGTATTGCAGATGTGTTAGATGTTGATGTGACTCAAATTAGCGTTAAAGCAACAACCACAGAGAAATTGGGTTTTACTGGTCGTCAGGAAGGTATTTTATCCACTGCAACAGTCTTAATTTCACATTTAGCAAAGTAATTATTTTTACAGTTTAGAACTCTTACTTATCTATCTGCTGAGAAATAATGATGAAGTGGTAGATAAGTTTTGATGTTTTCTAATTTTAAAGCGTTATAGTCAAATTTTACATACAAAAAAAGCCCTTTAAAGGGCTCTTTTTACATGCAAAAATTAGTTAGCTAACGCTTTAACTTGTGCATTCAAGCGGCTCTTGTGACGAGCAGCTTTGTTTTTATGGATGATACCTTTATCCGCCATACGGTCAATAACTGGAACTGCAGCTTTATAAGCTTCAGTTGCGGCAGCATATTCACCAGTAGCGATAGCAGCGATTGTGCGTTTGATATAAGTACGTACCATTGAACGCAAGCTTGCGTTGTGTTTACGTGCTTTAACGTTTTGACGAGCACGTTTTTTTGCTTGAGCAGAGTTTGCCACTCGTGCACTCCTTGAATTAGATGGGTCTGGGCGGGCTGAAACCACATCTGAAAACCACATCAGAGGATTATCACCAGCCCGTAAACAAGTGCCATATTGTGATTAAAGAGGCCAGTAAAGTCAAGTGTTGACATGCTTTGACAACATTTTTGTTGAAGAAAAATTTGAAATAAAACGTTAGATTAGTAATAAATCTAGGAGATTGTTTAAAAAATGACTAATTCGATAAAAAATGCGATTGTGATTGGAGCAACAGGTTTAGTGGGACAGCGTCTCATTGAGCAGCTCAATTTATTGGCTGATTGTGAAAAAATTACAGTTGTTGTGCGACGAGAAAATCCAGACTTTTCAAAATTTAAAAAAGTTGAACAATTTGTATTGGATGACTTACTTCTACTCAATGATCAAGATGTCAGCGGTTACACTCATGCATTCAGTTGTTTGGGAACGACCATTAAAAAGGCAGGTTCTAAAGAAGCTTTCTATAATATTGATTTTGAGATCAATGCACATTTTGCAGATTTATTTGAAATGACTGAAACTCATTTACTTTTAGTCAGTGCGATGGGGGCAAAAGCCAGCTCGCCAATTTTTTATAATCAAGTCAAAGGTGAACTTGAGGACTATATACAAAAGTTGAACTTATATCGTTTTTCTATTATTCGCCCATCATTACTCCTTGGTGATCGGAATGAAAAGCGATTCTTGGAAGATGTAGCGCAAAAGTTATATGGTAAATTTTCGCATTTGGTACCCAATTCTTTTAAATATAAGCCAGTGACAGCACAACAAGTGGCTCATACTATGATCGAGGTTGCTCAAACACAAACTCAAAAAATTGAAATTTATGATAATTTACGTATACAAAATAGCAAATAATGGAGTGATAACGTGACTAAAGTACCTTTTGTAACTTGTGATTTATTAGATGATCACCCAGACCAAGACATCCAAACCCTGATTCCATCTCTCGATGGCAAATTTTTTAAAAGTTATGGAGCTCGTAAAACCTTTGGTGGTCAAATCGTGACAGTCAAGTGTTTTGAAGATAACTCACGAGTGAAAGAGTTACTTGCTACAGATGGAACAGGCAAGGTTTTGGTTGTCGATGGTGGAGCATCCATGCGTTGTGCCTTGATGGGTGACATGATTGCTGAATCAGCGGTTAAGCATCACTGGAATGGTGTAGTGATTTATGGCTGTGTACGTGATGTAGATGCACTAGTTGAACTTGATCTAGGCGTTCATGCATTGGCTACAATTCCACAAAAAAGCAATCGTAAAGGCATAGGTGAGGTCGATATTCCTGTGTATTTTGGTAGTGTCACTTTCAATTCTGGTGAATATATCTATGTAGATAACAATGGAATTGTGGTTTCAAAAGAAAAATTAGTGGATTTATAAAAAGCTTTATTTAAGCGAAAACAATCATCTAGGGGGTATAAAATGGTACATCATCAAATTAAAGTTGTACAAGCTTTGGCTTCATCACTGACTGAGGGAGGCCGTGGTGTAACTGGAACACCATTTCCAAACCAGCCAGAAAAGGCCTTAAAGTTATATGAGTTTGAAGGTTCACCATTTTGCCGCCGTGTACGAGAAGTAATGACCTTGCTCAATTTGGATTATGAAGTCTATCCATGCCCTAAAGGTGGGACTAAATATCGTCAGGTTGTAAAAGAAAAAGGGGGGAAATTGCGTTTTCCGTATTTCGTTGATGAAAACACGGGAACAGCAATGTATGAATCAAAAAAGATTGTTGATTACTTATTTAAGCACTATGGTAAAACCGGCAAAACGCCAAAGAAATATTCTCATTATCCTAAATATCCAACGGTCGCCATGGTGGGAACTATTATTAATGGTGCGCGAGGGGTTTGGGTAAATAAAAAAATTGTTGATCGTATAAGCCCAGCGCAATTATTGGAGTTATGGGGGTTTGAAGCAAGTCCCTATACACGTGTTGTGCGTGCTGAGTTAACTGAATTAGAAATTCCATTTATCTTTCATAATGTGGCTAAAGAGTGTTGGCAAGATCTAGGACCAGCAGTTTTACGTTTAAAACCTGGTAAATATTTTGCTTTGGTGGGCGGAAAACGTGAAAAAATTATTCCTGTTATGGGGCGTGCAAAGCAAGATATTCAAGTGCCTTATTTAGAAGATCCAAATACAGGTGAAAAACTCTTTGAGTCAGCAGTAATCGTACGTTATTTACAGAAACAATATGGTTAACTCTATGTGTTAAAAGCATCTAAACAGGTGCTTTTAATTGAAGGATAAATATGGGTTTACAAGAAAATTATCTTGAATATCGAAATCATATAAATGCTTTAAAGACTGAACAAGCCTATTTAAAGTATATTTTGAAAATTCAACAGGTCGTGTATCAACGGCAGTTGGTATCTTGTATGAGTGATTCAAAATGGCTCAAACTTCTACATGCAATGAAAGACTTGGATTTTCCACCTGCATTTATTGTCAAATTGGTGATTGAAAATAAAGATCAACAAGCTGAAGATAAATTTTTGAAGAAAATTCCGTGGTATATAGGTGATTGGCATCCTTTCTATCACGATGCTATGCCTGTATTTATTGGAATTGAATATTTAATTGTAAAGCCTATGCTGAGCAAGTCGAGGGGGAGATTGATCAGTGATTTGATTTTAGATCAAACAGATCAACTTCGTACTTTGTTGCAGCATTTGAATATCGTGTTTGATCAGAAAGACTGTTATTTTAAAATTTATGCTTATCACCTAAAGTAGTTTTAAAAATACTTACAATCGATGTGCCTAAACAAAATAAGTCAAAACTTATTGCTTTAATTATTTTCCATAACATTTATATCGATATAAATATTGTGAATTAGTGGATTGTTAACGATAAAAACTTAAGCTTTAAAACAGCCTATGTTAGATTGTAACCAATAGAATATTTTGAGATATATTATGACTTCAACTCGAATTCAACCTGTTATGAATCGTCCAGGGGAAAATGCCTTATTTATTGTTTTAGGATTAAGGCTTGGGGCTGAAGTAATTGATACAGTAATTGATTTTGCGGCAAATTTTTCTGCATTGACGCGTAGTTTAACCAACCGTTATCCAGATGCACAATTTAGTGCGGTCATGGGATTTGGGGCAAATGCGTGGGAGCGTTTATTTCCTGATCAGGCTAAACCACAAGAATTAGAACAGTTTAAAGAAATTAAAGGGCCAAAATATACGGCTGTTTCAACGGAAGGTGATTTGTTTTTCCATATTCGCGCTGATCGCCAAGCGTTGTGTTTTGAAATGGCAGATATGATCAATACTGAATTAAAAGCTGTAAGTTACCCAGTAGATGAAGTGAATGGTTTTCGATATTTTGACGGTAGAGCGATTATTGGCTTTGTCGATGGGACCGAAAACCCAGAGCCTGAAATTGCGGCTGAATATGCACTAGTGGGTGATGAAGATCCAGACTTTAAAGGTGGCAGTTATGCATTTATTCAAAAATATATGCATGATATGGACAAGTGGCGCGCGCTAAGTGATGAAGAACAAGAAAAAGTCATCGGACGAAAAAAGTTTAATGATCTTGAGTTGAGTGATGATGTAAAACCTAAAACAGCACACAATGTAGTAAGTAAGGCACATGATGCGGATGGTAATGAAATTAAAATCATGCGTGCAAATATGCCGTTTTCAAATCCATCTAAAAATGAGTATGGTACTTTCTTTATTGGTTATGCACGCAAATTTAGTGTGACTCGACAAATGTTAGAGCACATGTTTCAAGGTGATGAAGAGGGTAATTTAGATCGTTTATTAGATTTTAGTACAGCAGTGACAGGAACTTTATTCTTTGTGCCTACTGTCGATTTCTTAGATGCTTTGGGTGACGAATAACGCTGATGGTTTATGTTTAGGTAAATGGTCGCTTTAAAGTGGCCTTTTACTGCGAACTTGAGTCATGTTTGTTATGGTGAATCATTGATTTAATTGGGTTTTAATGATGTTTGATAAAATTGCAACCTTATTTAAGGGTAGTAAAAACGGTCCTGAGCAAGTTTTTCTACAAGAAAATAATATTCAAATTGATGCTGAGCACGGTTTTATTGTAGATGGTATTGTTTTAAATCGTGAGTTATCTGAAAGGCTGGAATACTTTTCTAACCGAAAACTCAATAATTTTGATGATTTAAAGGCCTTGTTTTATAAAACAATTTTGATCAATGAAAAGATTGATTTAGAAATCGCAACAAACAACTATGTGCAAAGGCTTGGCAATACAGAAGAAAATTTAAAACAATTCAAAAAAATTATACAAAAACTCAATGATTATTATAAACAATTTAAACGAGAAAAATAAATCAACTTAAGGCATGGATAACATTTGATGGAATCAGAATATTTCATCAAAGAATCATATGTGATGTTGCTTAGATTTTTAATTGTTATTAAATGGTTATTCGCAACTCATTTGGCAAGAGCTTCCACAGGTTCGTGATCCTGCTAGTTTGTCTTATAGTAAGCGTGGATTATGTTCTGATGGGAAAAATACTGTAGTTGAGTCATTACTTAGACAAATAGAATAAATAAAATCACTCAACTGAATAAAGTCATCATGTTAAACTATTGCTCATGTCTTTTAGACCCTATGCGATTATGTTTAAACAAGAAATCTCTGACCTCAATTTAAAACAACTGAAAGCAGGCGAAAAACGCTGGATCGGCACAATGCTCGGTTCATCTGCTGCCTTATTGTTTAAGGAGATTGCAGAGAAATCGGATCAGCTCTTTGTTTTGGTTGCGAAAAATAATCAGCACTTAGGGCAGTTGGAAAGTGAATTAGAATTCTATGGGGTAAAACCAACAATATTTCCAGATTGGGAGATATTGCCATACGATCGTTTATCTCCACACCAAGATATTGTCTCTGAAAGACTGTCGATACTTTCCAATATGCCACAAAAAGGTATTTTATTGGTATCAGCAACCACTTTGGCACAACGTGTTGCCCCTACATCATGGGTATTGGGTGAGCATTTTGATATCCGTGTTGGTCAGAAATTTGCTTTAGAACAACAAAAATTAAAATTAGTTCAAGCGGGTTATCATTTGGTTGATACTGTTTATGACCATGGTGAGTTTGCGGTACGTGGTAGTATTATGGATATTTATGCCTCTGGGCAGAATGCACCCATTCGTATTGACTTATTTGATGATGAAATAGACAGTTTAAAATTTTTTGATCCTGAAACGCAAAGAACAACGACAAAGTTAGAACGTTTTACTGTACTTCCTGCAAAAGAATTTCCGTTGAAAGAAGCGCGTTCAACATTTCGTGATCGCTATGCCGAAAGTTTTCCAACAGCAAATCCTAAAAAAAATCCAATTTATCAAGATGTGTTAGAAGGTATTGCTTCTCCGGGATTAGATTTCTACTTCCCATTATTCTTCTCAAAGCAAGCCATGCAAACACAAAGTTGTTTGGTTTCGTACTTCCCAAGTAATTCTATTGTCATTACAGATAAGCACATTGATGAAGGATTGTTGAGTTTTTGGACAGATGTAATTCGTCGTTACGAAGACCGACGCCATAATGCTGATCAGCCGTTATTACCACCTGAAGAAATTTTTATACAACCGAATCAACTATTCGAATATTTAAATCAATTTTCAAGAATTATTGCCTCAACAGAAGCCATTGAATTAAAAGCAGGTTGTATCAATTTGTCGGTTGAATTACCGCCAAGATTGCCTGTAGACCCTAAACAAGAACAGCCATTTAAAGCCGTTAAACAGTACGTGGATGAGGCCAATCATCCAGTGTTGTTGGTGGCTGAAAGTGCTGGACGTCGTGAAACATTAAAAGATGCTTTACGTGCAAGTTTAGGTGAAATTCCAGTTGTCGAAAGTTTTGCTGTATTTCAACAATCTAATTTCTCTGTGGCGATCACCAATGCACCTTTGGATCGTGGGTTGGTCATCAGCAATGATCTATCGGTTATTTCTGAAAACCAACTATATGAACACCGTGTAGTACAGCGCCGTAGAAAACGTCAACAAGAGGTTTCAGAAGAGTTTCTTATTCGAAGTCTGACGGAACTTAATATTGGTGCGCCAGTGGTGCATATTGATCATGGTGTTGGGCGTTATGCAGGTTTAGTTACCTTAAATATTGATGAACAAGACTATGAGTTTCTGCAATTAAACTATGCAGATGATGCAAAAGTGTATGTTCCTGTGACCAATTTACACCTGATTAGCCGTTTTAGTGGAGGTGATCCTGATTTAGCGCCTTTACATAAATTGGGTACAGATGCATGGAATAAAGCAAAACGTAAAGCACTTGAACAGATTCATGATGTGGCAGCTGAATTGTTGCATATCCAAGCACGTCGTCAGTCTAAACCTGGGATTAGTTTCGAGTTGGATCAAAGTGCATATATGCAATTTTCCAGTGGTTTTGCTTATGAGGAAACACTGGATCAGGCCAATGCCATCGAAGCGACCTTATATGATATGCAACAAGCCAAACCAATGGATCGACTGGTTTGTGGTGATGTTGGCTTTGGTAAAACGGAAGTGGCGATGCGGGCGGCATTTGTTGCTGTTCAAAATAATAGGCAAGTGGCTGTCTTGGTACCTACCACCTTATTGGCGCAACAACATTTTGAATCATTTAAAGATCGCTTTGCCGATTGGCCAATTCGTATAGAGGTACTTTCTCGTTTTGGAACTAATAAAAGTCATACCAAAATCATTGATGACTTAATCGATGGTAAAGTCGATATTGTTATCGGTACGCATAAAATTCTTCAGGAAAATGTGCAGTTTAAAAACTTAGGTTTAATGATTGTTGATGAAGAACATCGTTTTGGGGTACGTGATAAAGAGCGTATTAAAGCCATGCGCGCAGATGTTGATATGTTAACGTTAACTGCAACACCAATTCCTCGTACATTGAATATGGCTTTTGGTGGGATGCGTGATCTCTCGATTATTGCTACACCACCAGCACGTCGTTTAGCCGTTAAAACTTTTGTCAATGAACAAACCAATGAAACCATGAAAGAGGCAATTCTAAGGGAATTGTTACGTGGTGGGCAGGTTTATATATTGCACAATGAAGTGGATACCATAGAGCGTGCTGCGGAAAATATTCGTCAACTTGTACCAGAGGCTCGTGTCGCTGTTGCACATGGTCAAATGCGTGAACGTGAACTTGAGCAAATCATGCAACAGTTCTATCACAAAGAATTTAACGTGCTGGTCTGTTCAACGATTATTGAAACGGGGATTGATGTTCCTAATGCCAATACGATTATTATTGAACGTGCAGACAAACTTGGCCTAGCTCAATTACATCAATTGCGTGGTCGTGTTGGACGTTCACATCATCAAGCCTATGCATATTTGATGGTGCCATCGATTAAAGGCCTTAAAGGTGATGCAGAAAAACGTTTAGATGCCATTCAGAGAGCTTCAAATCTTGGCGCTGGCTTTATGCTGGCTACGGAAGACTTGGAGATTCGTGGTGCTGGTGAGCTACTCGGTGAACAACAAAGTGGTTCAATGAATGCAATTGGTTATAGCTTATATATGGAAATGTTGGCCAAAGCGACCAAAGCAATTCAACAGGGTAAGACCCCTAATTTTGATACACCACTTTCACTCACTTCAGAAATTACACTACATATGCCTGCTTTGATCCCAGATGAATATTTGGGAGATGTACATCAGCGTCTTATGTTCTATAAACGTATTAGTAATACCGATACTCAAGATAAACTTGACAATATACGTATGGAGTTGATTGACCGGTTTGGTGTACCGCCATTGCCAGTAAAACAGCTGTTTAGTGTCCATCAAATTCGGATTAAGGCTGAGGCGTTGGAAATTACTAAAATTGATATAGGAGCTAATGGTGGAGTGATCGAATTTTCACCTGATACTCCGGTGCAAGCGATCAGTATTATTCAACTGATGCAAAAGCATCCAACTTGGTTTCGTATGGACGGTGGGCAACGCTTAAAAGTGATGGTGATGCTTGAAGAGAATGACAAAAGAATTCAGTTTATTCAGGATTTGTTAAACAATTTACTGACAGAATTAAAGCGTTAATTTATCTGGAATTTGAGCTTAAATAATGCTCAGTATGAGATTGAAAGTGCTTATGAATTTTTTCTGGTAAATCACTTGAAAAAATTCTGTGATTCTTTAAAGTGTAATTGTGATCAGGTTCAAAACAAACTGTGTTTATTTGTACCAAAACACAAGATAACCAATATTCACACGAAAACCGATGTGTTAGTATTAGCCATCCTTTTAATTTTGCGTCATTTATAAAGATATGTTTAGTTTGCATCCACAACTTGCTCAAGATACTTTTTTTGTAGGCGATTTTCCGCTTTCAACATGTCGTTTAATGAATGATATGCAATTTCCGTGGCTAATTCTTATTCCACGTGTTCCTGGTATCACTGAGTTATATGAACTAAGTCAAGCTGACCAAGAGCAGTTTTTACGAGAATCTAGCTGGTTATCTAGCCAGTTGTCTCGTGTTTTTCGTGCAGATAAAATGAATGTCGCAGCACTTGGAAATATGGTGCCACAATTACATTTTCATCATGTAGTTCGTTATCAGAATGATGTAGCTTGGCCTAAGCCTGTATTTGGTCTGCAAGCAGTTCCTTATAGCAATGAAGTGTTAGCACATATGCGTCAAACGTTAATGTTGGCGTTACGTGGCCAAGGTGATATGCCATTCGATTGGCGTATGGATTAAGTGTAAACAGCACAAGGAAGTGTTTAATAAAATGACATTCGAGGTAAAATATTTTGCCATTTGAACGTATGTTAGATAAAGAACCAAAGCAATTTGAAATATTCCAGCGATTTATGGGGTACTTAATCATTGCTTTGTTGGTTATGGTTTATTATTTCACTTCCCCAATTGCAAGTTATCAATTTTACGTGCCTTTTTTCATTGGCTTTATTTTTATTATCAGTCCTAAGTTATCACGCTGGCTGGAATATTCATATGGTTCTAAAATTCGAAAAAATGTCTATTTTTTAATTGATATCATTGTTGTTTCTACAGCATTAGCTGCTGTTCATTTAAGTCTGGTGGTGACTTTTGTATTGTTATTTGCCCTGATTTATACTGCGATTAATAATAAAATTTCTTTTATGATGGGCTCTCTGGCAATTTTAATTGCCTTTGTTGTGTTTTATACCAATATTATTTTTATCTTTGGTTTTTATGATTATTTTCAGCAAACTAGCCCTGAACTATCCGTTCTTTCTTTTATTAGTATCATCTTGTTTGTAAATATTGGAAATTATTATCAAAATCGTCGTATCAAAAGTGTAGAAACAAAGAAAAACACCTATTTTAATGAAATGAATCGCTATATTGAGTTGTCAAATCAACTCAGTCGTTATGCGCCATTACAGCTTTGGCAAGCGATTATGCGCGGCGATACTGAAGCAAAAATTGAATATAAACGTAAAAAAATTACAGTTTTCTTTTCTGATATTCAAGGATTTACTGAGCTATCAGAAACTTTGATTCCAGATGATTTGGCCTTTGTATTAAATGATTATTTAAGTCATATGACTGAAATTGCCAAGCAATATGGTGCAACCATTGATAAGTTTATGGGGGATGCAATCCTGATTTTCTTTGGCGATCCTGATTCACAAGGGGTAGAGCAGGATGCGAAAAACTGTATTGATATGGCAATTGCAATGCGTCAGCAGATGAAATTTCTTCGTGAACGTTGGGTGAAAATGGGCTATGCAGCTTTACATATTCGAATGGGGGTAAGTACAGGTTATTGTCACGTCGGAAACTATGGTGCTGTACATCGCATGGCCTATACCATTGTTGGTCGAGATGCTAATTTAGCAGCGCGTTTGCAATATGCTGCGGATATAGATGAAATTTTGGTTTCAGACGAAACCTATAAGCTGATTAAAAATGATTATCTTTGTGCACCAAAAACTCCGATTGAGCTGAAAGGGATTCAAGGTAAGGTGCGCACTTGGCAAGTGATGGAAAAATACTCTGCAACCAAGAATGAAAATCAGCAATGGTTTGATTATGAGTATAAAGGCTTCCACCTAGTGCTGAATTTAGAAGAAGTACAAAACTTTGAATATCCTGAGCTGGTTGAAGTATTAGAAAAAATGGTAGAACGGATTAAGGTTCAGCAAAAACTTACCAACTCTCAAGGCGTTGCAAAGCTTAATATTGAAGATGAAGTGAACTCAAATTATTTGTAAAATTATTAAATATTAAATGAAATGCCTAAGCCATTAAAAATTGCTTAGACATAAAAAACCACTCATAAAGAGTGGTTTTTTATGTCTATATGAAAAGCAACTTAGTGGTTTTCAGAAGCATGGTTAATCGTATACTTTGGAATTTCAACTTCCATATCTTCATCAGTAATTTTAACTTGGCAAGACAGACGCGAATCGGGTTCTAAGCCCCAAGCGCGATCGAGTAAATCGGCTTCAATATCATCCATTTCTTCAAGCTCATCAAAGCCTTTGCGTACGATTACATGGCAAGTGGTACATGCTTTAGACATGTCACAGGCATGTTCGATTTTAATACCATTATCAAGCAGGCTTTGGCATAGATTGGCATTTGGTTTAACTTCAAACTCAGCACCGTTTGGACAAATCGTTGCATGAGGTAGTACTTTAATACGTGGCATAGTCGTTACCTTAAATTAGTTTGAGTTAGACCAATCATCAAGTTTGGTGCCTTTGAGTGCATGATCAATGTGTTGATTCATACGTTCTGCTGCAAAGGCATCGCTATAAGTTTTTAACTGTTCAACAGCATGTTCAATTAATTTGATATCGTTCGTTTCAAGCTTAGTTTTTAAGGCTTCAGCCGCTTGAGTGAGCGCAGTCAGTTGTTCAGTGCTGAGAAGTTTAGAATCCATCTTTAACGCTTGTGTTAAAGCTTCAAGTTCTCGTTGAGCTTCAACTTTGGTTTCATTGAGATGGCGAAGATTTTTATCTTCTTCAGCAAATTTATAACCGTCTAAAAGTAAACGTTCAGTATCTGTCTCTGATAAACCATAAGAAGGTTTAATGTCGATTTGAGCATTGACCCCTGATGTGGTTTCTTTGGCCGAAACAGTAAGTAAACCATCAGCATCGACTTGAAAAGTAACTTCAATACGTGCCTGACCCGCAGTCATTGGTGGAATACCATGCAATACAAAACGGCCTAAGCTTCGGCAATGTTCAACTAAGTCACGTTCACCTTGCAAGACATGGATTAACATCGCAGTTTGACCATCTTGATATGTGGTGAATTCTTGACGACGTGCAACAGGAATTGCTGTATTACGTGAAATTAAACGTTCAATCAAACCACCCATGGTTTCTAAACCTAATGACAGCGGAGTAACATCTAAAAGTAATGAGCCATCTTTAGAGTTCCCAATGAGCTGATTTGCAGTGATGGCAGCGCCAATCGCTACAACTTCATCAGGATTAATAGTACAAAGTGGCTCTTGCTTAAATACTTCACGCACGACTTTCTGTACAGCATAAGAGCGGGTTGATCCACCAACAAGAACTACATTTTGAATATCATCGAGTTCAAGTTTTGCATCACGCATGACACGTTTACATACATTGATCGTTTTATCTAATGCCACTTGAATGATTTCTTCAAATGTTGTGCGATCTAAAGTGAGGTGATGTGTCAGAACTTTAATATCAACCGATGTTGCATCACTTAATGCTTCTTTGGCTTTGCGCGCAGAAACAATAAAGTGCGCATATTCTGCATCATCTAAAACTTCAATATTGAGTTGTTTTTTTGCCCACTTAACAATAAGACGATCTAAGTCATCGCCGCCCAGTGCTGTATGACCGCCTGTGGCTAAAACTTCAAACACACCTTGAGAAAAGCGTAAAATAGACACATCAAATGTACCGCCACCTAAATCATAAATGACATAGTTACGATCTGTTGTTAGGTTACTCTCTTGATCCAAGCCATATGCAACAGCCGCAGCTGTTGGTTCATTGAGTAGGCGTAATATATTTAAACCAGCAAGCTCAGCTGCATCTCTTGTAGCTTGACGTTGTGCTTCATCAAAGTAAGCTGGAACAGTAATAACAGCCCCATTTACAGGGTTGCTTAAGCTTTGTTCAGCGCGGTCTTTAAGTTGTTTTAAAATTTCTGCGGAGATTTCTACTGGTGTTTTACGCCCCTGAGCTGTTTCAAAAGCTGGCATTTCATTTTCAGCACCAACAAGTGTGTATGGATGTTGAAATTTAACATCCGCTTTGGAACGGCCCATAAAGCGCTTAACAGAAACAATGGTATTTTTAGGGTCAGCAGTGATGAATGGTTTTGCTGCATCGCCGTATTCGGTTGAATTTTTAGAATAATGTACAATAGAAGGAAGTAACACACGACCTTGCTCATCGTTCAGCACTTTGGCTTTGCCTGATAATACCGTAGCAACTAGAGAATGGGTTGTCCCTAAGTCGATACCAATCGCAATACGGTGTTCGTGTGGCGCACTTGATTGTCCTGGTTCAGCAATTTGCAAGAGTGCCATTTGTCACATCCTTAAAATAAATACTAAAAACAAATTCGGTTAAAACATATATTCAAAGCTAAAATTTAGAAATCATCATCTAAATTAAAATCTTCATCATCTAAAAGCTGATCTTCAGCTTTATCGATATCATTCATGACTTTTTGAAAAAAGCGTAACTTTCGCACAGTGTCACGCGCTTCAGCCCAATCTTCATCCTCAAAATCAATTTTGAATTCACGAACTAAGCCATCAATCCATTGTCGCACTTCTTTTTTTAAAGAATGCAACTGTTCGGTATTAGTTGCTTCATCAAGCTGCTCACGAATTTCTAAAGCAGACTGAAGGAACTCAAAATCACTAATCGATTGATCTAAGTGGTGATCTTGCTTTTTGAGTGAAAGTAGATAAGCAGCACGACTGTCTACATTGGACAAAGTTTTATATGCCTGATTAATTTCACTTGATTTAATCAAAGCTTTGTCTTTATTTTCAGCTTTATCAGGATGATATTGCTGTTGTAGTTTTAAGAAATTAGCTTTTAATATCGCTAAATCAATATCGAGTGCTTCTGGGAGATCGAACAACTCAAAATGACTCATGGGGGATACTCATCCACGATGTTTTACAGGAAAACGGTGTAATTAAATGTGATTAAAACAGTGCAAGACACTGTTTTAACATGAGAAAAAGCAGGGCGGATTATACAGTGAAAGATTCACCACAGCCACATTCACCTTTTTTATTTGGGTTGTTAAACTCGAAGCCTTCATTTAGACCATTTTTAACATAGTCCATTTCCATACCATCGAGATAAACCAAACTTTTTGGATCTACAAAAACTTTTACACCAAACTGTTCGAACATTTGATCATGCGTATCGATATTATCAACAAACTCAAGTACATAAGCTAAGCCAGAACAGCCTGAAGTTTTCACACCAAGACGAATACCTTCACCCTTACCGCGATTCTTTAAGTAATTGCTGATATGAGTTGCAGCATTTTCAGTTAGATTGATCATGAAAACTCCGTTAAAAAATCATCTGCTAAATTTGACGAACAGATACTAGGCTTTAGTTTTCTTGCTACGGTAATCTTCAACAGCAGCTTTAATTGCGTCTTCTGCAAGCACAGAACAGTGTACTTTTACAGGAGGAAGTGCAAGTTCAGTTGCGATATCGATGTTCTTAATCGCCTGTGCTTCGTCAAGCGTTTTACCTTTTAACCATTCAGTTACGAGTGAACTAGACGCAATTGCTGAGCCACAGCCATAAGTTTTAAAGCGAGCTTCTTCAATTACACCACTGTCATTCACTTGGATTTGTAAACGCATTACATCACCACATGCAGGTGCACCCACCATGCCTGTACCAACATTTTCTGCATTTTTATCCAAAACACCTACATTACGAGGATTTTCGTAATGATCTATTACTTTTTCGCTATAAGCCATGTTGCTTCTCCAAACCTCGGGGTCAGCGTTGATAATATGTATTTCTACAATCTAATTTGGTGGCATTTTACTGATTTTCAATAAAATGCCGCGTTTTGATTTCAAGGAACTTAATGTTCAGCCCATTCAACTGAACTTAAGTCGATCCCTTCTTTGTACATATCCCAAAGCGGAGAAAGCTCACGCAATTTCTCAACAGCAGCTTTAGTAATCTTAATTACATGATCAATGTCTTCTTCAGTCGTATAGTGACCAAAGCTAAAACGAATTGAACTATGTGCTAACTCGTCAGAAAGGCCGAGGGCACGAAGTACGTAAGAAGGTTCAAGTGTTGCGGATGTACATGCTGAACCAGAAGATACAGCAGCATCTTTTAACGCCATCATCAATGATTCACCTTCAACAAAGTTGAAACTAACATTTAAGTAGTTTGCAACATTGTATACAGGGTGGCCATTTAAGAAGACTTGTTCTAAATCCTGTAAACCGTTCCAAAGTTTGTCACGCAGTACACGTAAACGTGTTTGTTCAGCTTGTAAAGATTTTCCAGCAAGTTCAAATGCTTCACCCATACCGACGATTTGATGGGTTGCAAGTGTACCTGAGCGCATACCGCGTTCATGGCCACCACCATGAATTTGTGCTTTGATACGAACACGTGGGCTACGGCGTACAAATAAAGCACCAATACCTTTAGGTCCATAAACCTTATGACCTGAGAAGCTCATCAAATCAACTTTCATGGTAGAAAGGTCGATTTCAACTTTACCCGCAGCTTGTGCTGCATCTACATGGAAATAAGTTTTATTGGCACGTGTTAACTCACCAATTGCAGCAACATCTGTCACAGTACCAATTTCATTGTTCACCATCATCAATGAAACAAGTAGCGTATCTGGACGAAGTTCAGCTTGAACCATTTCTGGTGTAATTAAACCGGTTTTAGGTTCAGGTTCAAGATAAGTAATCTCAAAACCTTCTTCTTCTAATTCACGACAAGTATCTAAAATTGCTTTATGTTCAATTTTACTTGTGATGATGTGTTTGCGTTTAGAACCATAAAACTGAGCAACACCTTTAAGGGCAAGGTTATCAGATTCAGTAGCACCTGAAGTCCATACAATTTCGCGTGGATCAGCTTTTACTAAATTTGCGACTTGTTCACGTGCATATTCAACTTTTTCTTCAGCTTGCCATCCATAAGCATGTGAGCGAGAAGCAGGATTACCGAATGTACCATCAAAGGTTAAACACTCCATCATGCGTTCTGCTACTTGAGGATCAACAGGCGTAGTTGCTGCATAGTCAAGATAAATCGGACGTTTCATGTCAAATACCTGTAACCGATAAAAGGGCTGAATCAAGAGGTGCTGAATTTTGACGGACCGCAACGGTTTGTACATTGTCACGAGCGACTAAATCCGCAAGGGTGATTTTAGCTAAATAATCGGCAATATGGAGAGAGAGTTCTTGCCATAAATCGTGAGTTAAACACATTGCACCATTTTGGCAATTGCCTTTGTGGTCACAACGTGTCGCATCGACAGTTTCATTTACAGCTTCAATAATTTCTAAGACAGTAATTTCTTCAGCATGGCGCGCTAAGTGATAACCGCCATTTGCTCCACGAACACTTGAAACTAAGCCGTGACGCTTAAGCTTAGCGAACAATTGTTCAAGATAAGCGACAGATATCGTTTGGCGGTTTGCAATTTCTGCAAGCGTAATCGTTTGTTCAGGTGGCTGCAGTGCTAAGTCAAGTAGTGCAGTCACTGCATAGCGACCGCGAGTAGTTAGGCGCATGATTCGATACACATGTTTTAGACTAGATGTATGAATTTTATGAATCCTGACTAAAATAGTCAAGTATTTTTAATTTTAATTCTGACTAATTTAGTCAGAATTTATTACTTGAACAAAAAATGCGGCTAAATTTCAATTTTTGTTCAAGTTTTATGAAAATATTTGCCAAAGATTATACACGACTAATGCTATAAATAGAAAGCCCAATACGCCTAAAGCCGTATATAAACGTTGTTGGTTGAGCTGCAAGCGTTTAACACGATTTTGATATTGTTTTACTTCAACTTGAAGTGTATTGATCTTAGAACGTTGCTGATCAATCTTTTCAAGCAAAGGAGCAATGCGTTTTTTTGATGCTTTTGTCTGGCTATCATCATCTGGATTGGTTAGCCATTGCTTCCAGTCTGAAAGCAATTTAGGTGCAGTTAAGTGTACAACGAGATCACGAAACTGTTCCTTGAGGAGGTTATCGCCATCCAGGCGCATTTTTTTCATGCTACGACGATTAGCAAAGACAAATATTTGGATGAAATCGATAAGTGTACTACTCACAGAAAGGTCAATGGCTTTTTCTGGAGGCTGTAAATCAAAAAGAATACCACGATCTGTAAATTGAACATAAAAGTCAAAATAAGGAATATAGCTATTCATTTTAATTGTAATCTGCTGTTCGACGAATTTTTTTGCCTGTAAGCGAACAACACGATCATGCTTTAATACAAAAGAATAAATGGTTTCCAATATAATCATGACAATGTTTAGCAACAAACGAGAATGACCTTGCTTTTGTTGCGATTCATTCATAAAAAATTCCTATAGCAAAAACAGAGAGTCCGATCTCTAAAAAATAAAACAATCTCATCCATGACATGAAACACAATATTTCAACAATGATATAAAAATTATCTTAATAAGCATTGTCGAATTGCCAAGTGTTCCTTAACATTAAAAACAATTACTTTGCTTTGTAGAACAGTTTAGCAAAAGGTTCAATAGTTTTATTTGATAATATAGCAATATTTTCTACCTAATTTGGTCATATGGGTCATTACACGCTGGAGTTTGGGGTAAATGGAGCAAGATATGAAAAAGAGTAACAAGGAACAACCTGATCTTTACCAAGATCAAAATGAATTTAATGAATCTCAAATAAAGCCTAGAAATCATAAAAAGTCAGCATTAGATTTCAGAAAATATACAAAACAAATCTGGTTGGCTGGATTGGGAGCGTTCTCAAGAGCGGAAGAAGAGGGCAACAAACTATTCGATTCCTTAGTCAAAGTGGGGGAGGAGCTGGAGTCCAAGACAGTTGAAGTCACTGATCAAACAGTCAATAAAGTAACTGAAAAAACCAAAGAATCTGTTGCAGAAACCAAAGATAAGGTTGAAAAGCTTTTAGATCAGAGTGTAAATCATTCATTAAATAGAATCGGTTTGGTAACTGCGAAAGATCTTCAGCATTTGGAAAGTTTGATACTGGAACTCCACAATAAGGTTGATGCGCTAGCAGAAGATAACCAAAACTTACGTGAACAATTGCTAAAAAAAATGAAATAATTACCTTTAATCCAAAAAAATCGTAAATTTTAGTCGTAATTTTTGTGAAAAGCGGGTTTGGAGTCTTGCGTTTCCCCCCAAAGCATTGCTATAAAGTCGTCATGGCCTTTGATCTACAGCCTTGGAACTTAAACAAACGATATAAGAGGACGTAATCTTCATGAATAAATCAGAATTAATCGATGCGATTGCAGAAAAAGGGGGATTGTCAAAATCCGATGCTGGTAAAGCATTAGATGCGACTATTGCTTCAATTGGTGAAGCGCTTAAAAAAGGCGATACAGTGACTTTAGTCGGCTTTGGCACATTCAGTGTTAAAGACCGTGCTGCTCGTACTGGCCGTAACCCTAAAACTGGTGAAGAGCTTCAGATTAAAGCAAGCAAAGTACCTAGCTTTAAAGCTGGTAAAGGCTTAAAAGACTCAGTAGCTTAATCTGAGCTTATTGAAAGCGCGCCTTCGTGGCGCGTTTTTTATGAAATATATTAAATTATCAGTGATTGCTCGTTCATTCATTTCACAATTTCAGTTAGAATCCTTACGAAATATAATATTGGAATACTCATGGAATCGTTTCGCACTCTCATAAGGGGCTGGTTTGGTAAAGTTCTCCTTGTGTTATTTTTAGCGCCATTTGCTGTGGTTGGTATTGAAGGCTATTTCAGCGGTGGGCAAAAAGCAGACGTAGCTAAAACTGTAAATGGTCAAGATATTTCTAAAAAAGAGTTAGAAACGGTTACAAAAGGCTATACAGATCAATTATTGGCAAATCCTGCTGTTCATGGGGATGAATCATTATTGAATAAAGAATTTATTGAAAATAAAGCACTTGATTATCTGATTAGTCAAAGTCTTTTAAGACAGCAAGCTGATAAATTGGGTGTGACTTTGAGCGATGCTCAAATTGAACAGAAAATTGCGCAAATTCCTGCCTTTCAGGAAAATGGTAAGTTTTCCAATACATTGTATGCAAACTATTTACGTTCACAGGGTTTAACAAGCCAAGCATTTATCCAAAATATTCGCCAAGATTTTGCTTTAAGCATTCTAAGTTCTACAATTTCAGATAATGCATTGATTAGTAAATTAGATATCCAACAAATTGCCAATCTGCAATCTGAACAACGTGAATTATTTTTATCAAGCGTTAAACTTGATGACTATAAAACCAACGTTAATGTGACCAATCAGGAAATTACTGATTATTACAACAAGCATCAAAATAAGTTCAAACAAGTTGCTTCAGTGGATGTGGATTATGTGGTGTTAAGCCCTGCGGCATTGACACAGCCAAATGCTGCAGTGACTGATGCTGAGTTACAACAGGCATATTCACAGTTTACAGAAAAATATAAGCAAGGTTTGAAACGAGATGTTAAACATATCCTGATTACAACTGATTCTCGTACGCCTGAGCAAGCTGCGACACTTGCAAATGAAGTGTATGCAAAAATTCAGGCAGGTATGTCATTTGCTCAAGCTGCTGCGCAATATTCAGAAGATCCTGATTCTAAGGCGAAAGGTGGTGCACTTGCTGCCTATGCGCCAGGTGCCTTTGGTGATGATTTTGATAAAGCTGTGAATTCAACAAGCAATGGTCAAGTCTCTAAGCCTGTTAAAACTCAATTCGGTTATCACTTGATTGAAGTGAATACACCCGTAGATTCAGTACCATCGTTTGATTCAAAAAAAGCTGAATTGACTGCTGAGGTTTTAAAGAATAAATCTGCTAACTATTTCTCTGACACTGTAAATAGTTTAAATGAGCAAGTGGTTAACAGTGATGCATTGGATGTAGTTTCACAAGCAGTTAAGACAGTTCAAATTCAATCTGCGAATAATGTGAATTTAACGACAACCAATCCAGTTCTTGCTGATCCTGCTGTTAAATCTAAATTATTTAATGAAGATGTGAAAAGCGGAAATACGACGGCTTCAAGTAACATCCAAACTGCCAACGGCGATGTGGTATGGGTTAAAGTTCGTAAGTATCACCCAGCAGGTATACAACCTCTAGCGCAAGCAACTGCACGTGTAAAAGCACAATTGATTGAACAAAAAGCGTTCGATGCTGCCCATGCAAAATTAAATGCCATGATTGCGGATTTCAAAAAATTACCAGCTCAAGAAGTTACTGCGAAATACCAATCTAATTTTGTCCATGCGGGAACATTTACGCGTTCACAAGGCCTTAAGCGTGAGATCGAGCGTGTTGCCTTTAGCCAGCCAGTACCTAAAGCAGGCATGTGGTCTGTCAGCACTGCCAAGCTACCAAATGAGTTAGTTGTTGTGGCTGTAGCGAATGTGAAAAAAGTAGACACTGCTCAGATGGATCCAGCTGAAATTCAACAACTTACGCAAATGTATCAGAAGTTCCGTGGTGAACAATTATTAGATGATTATTCGCGTTATTTAAAATCACAAGCAAAAATTAAATAATTGATCTTCTCGGATAAAAAAAGCGCCTCGGCGCTTTTTTTATGTGAAATTAAATATAAAATTAGTACAGGAGCTATATCAGTCAGATCTGATTAGCGTATGTCTTTAATCTTTTTTAGATCTGATTGCGATATTGGCTTGGGCTAAGTTCAAATTGTTTCTTAAACGCCTGGCTAAATGCAGTTTCAGATGAATATCCCACTTGGTGGGCAATCTGTTGAATAGGCAGTTGTCCTTGTTTGATCAACTGACTGGCAAGACGTAAGCGATGCTGTTGCAAATAAGCTAAAGGTGTTTCACCAATAATTTGATTAAATAAGCTGGCAAATTTAGAACGTGACATACAACAAGTTTCAGCTAAGCTTTCTACGGTCCAACTCTGTTCTGGGCGACTGTGGATGGCTGCTAGTGCATTTGAAAGTTCTGGATGTACGAGGGCATTTAACCAGTTATTGTGATCTTGCATTTGCTCAATATAGTCACGCACACACTCAATCATCAAAATACTGACGACATGATCCATAATTTTATTTTTTCCCGCTATAGTTCTACGCGTTTCAGCAGAAACAAAATATAATCCAATTTTAAGCCATTCAGGCGCCTCATCACTCAAGGCATTTTGAATATGCAAATATGGTGGGAGTGCATTGATCAATGGGCGAGCCATGATTGCATTCATATGGCAACGTACAGAGAGGATTAATGTCTTCTCAGAACTTCCTTGACCAAATTCAATTGCGTCTTGTCTTAATCCATCAAAGAGTGATTCTATATTTAGGCTTTTAACCAACTGCGTGTCTAAGTGATTTTTTACAGTATGTGCTAAACCTGCTGGAATTAAAAACATATCACCGGTTTGTAGTGCAACATTCATTTTGGGTGAAAATTCTAAATAAGCATTTCCATACAGAACAATATGCGCGATCACGGCATCTTGTTTTGGGCTCTGAAATGACCAATCACCTTGAGCTTGAAGGTAAATATATTCTGAATGGTTGAGATGAATATCATCAAAAATTTTACTTAAAGCATCCATAGATTCAGTTCAAATTTCCTGTTCTCAAATAATAAAAATGTTTCATGCTATTAAAACATGTGCGCAAAGGACAAACTCTATGTTGAAGATGCCAAAGACTTTTTCATAGGTTTTATGGACGCTTACAACTGTCTTTAAGTTGAATTTTACATAAATATATAACTAAGTAGAAAGATAGGGAAGATATAGCCATGAATGCACCAGTTCAACTGACAGAGCAGCAATTGCAAGAATTAAAACCAAAGTCAGGTTTGGCACTTGATAAAAAGCGTTATCTTTGGATGATTAGCCCATCACTTCCCGTGATTGGGTTAGGAATTTTAGCGGGATATCATGTTGCACCTAAGCCACTGAAAAAAGTTTTTGCATTGGGTGGGCCACTTGTACTGCATGTGATTATTCCAGCCATAGATTCATTGATTGGTAAGGATAAAAACAATCCGACCAGTGAAGATGTAAAATTACTTGAGCAAGATCCGTATTATTCACGTTTGGTCAAATCCTTTATTCCGATCCAATATGTCGCCAATGTTTATGCATGTTATTTGGTTGGACGTAAACAAACATCTCTTTTAGATAAGATTTTGCTTGGTGTCTCAATGGGTGCAATTAATGGTATTGCTATTAACACAGCACATGAGTTAAGCCATAAGCATGACCGTATGGATCATATTTTATCGCATTTAGCATTGGTTCCATCAGGTTATAACCATTTCCGTATCGAACATCCTTATGGACACCATAAACGCGCTGCTACACCTGAAGATCCAGCTTCATCGCAAATGGGTGAAACGCTTTATGAGTTTTTACCACGTACCGTCATTGGTTCATTTAAATCAGCGATTGAAATTGAAACCAATCGTCTTAAACGTAAGGGCCTTGGATTTTGGTCTAAAGATAATGAGTTATTGCAAGGCTGGACAATGACCGCAGCATTCCATTCATCTATGGTTGGGTTATTCGGTAAAGGTATTTTGCCTTATTTGGTAACTCAATCAGCTTATAGTATTACGTTGTTTGAGATCATTAATTATATTGAGCATTATGGTTTGTTGCGCCAAAAAGATGAAAATGGCAAATATGAACGCACAATGCCTGAGCATAGTTGGAACAATAACAACATCGTAACGAATTTATTCTTGTATCAGTTACAACGTCATTCAGACCATCATGCCTTTCCGACACGCCCATTCCAAGCGTTACGTCACTTTGATGAAGCACCTGAATTGCCAAGCGGTTATGCAAGTATGCTGTTGCCAGCGATGATCCCGTCGTGGTGGTTTAAAATCATGGATAAGCGGGTATTTGATCATTACAAGGGTGATTTAAATAAGGCCAGTATTTATCCAAAACGCCGAGCAAACATTTTCAAAAAATTTGGGGTCGTGGACAAATTGTTGAATAAATAAAATTTAATTTTAAGATAAAAGCCCAGAATTGGGCTTTTATTGTTTTTGAGCATTAAAAAATATCCCAGCATTTTAAATGTTGACTAACGCTACTTTTAGTTGTGAGTCATCCTTGTTAAAGCATAAGCACTTATAACTCAATTTCAATGAATGTAAAAAAAATCCCTGAAATACTATCTTTCTTTTTCTGTTTATTTCATAGTATTCATTAATGGTATTTTAAATTTACAAATGTAATTTGGAACTTCGTATGAAATGGGAAGAAATAGGCAATCAACCGTGTTCAATTGCGCGTACATTATCTGTATTGGGTGATCGATGGACCATGCTTATTTTACGTAATGCTTTTATGGGTTTACGTCGTTTTGATGATTTTCAAGAAAATTTAGGTGTGACAAGACATGTATTGTCTGAACGCCTAAAACGTTTGGTTGAGCATGAAATATTGGTTAAAGTGGCTTATGTAGATCGACAAGAGCGTTATGAATATCGCTTAACTGATAAGGGTTTAGATCTATATCCTATTTTATTAACCATGGTGGCATGGGCGGATAAATGGATGGATGAGGGGCTGGGTGCGCCTATGGTGTATCAACATAGCGTCTGTGGACATGAGTTTACTCCGATATTGGTATGTTCAGAATGTCAGCAGGCTGTGAATGCGAGACAGGTGAAGCCAATCGTTACGTCTGCGTTTTTCCAATACTTAGCGCAGAAAAAATTAGCTTGATTGCTATTCCTTAGATGATTTTTAATATTTATCATGAATTAATTTTAGATTAAGTTGTTGGTAAATATCATAAAAATCTAAAAGCAGGTGCACTCATTATCTTAAGTGTTTGTGAGAATGTTTAGATGAAGCGTTGCAAGTAATTTGAACTTTTAATTACTTATATTGTTTTTTGATTTTTGTTAACAAGATATAAAATATGTGATTGTTCAATTTAAAAAAAATATAATTTAAAATAATAAGTAAAAGTATGAAAAACAGTAACTGTAATCCTAGTTTAGAAAATAAGGTTTATTGCTTGATAGCGAATTGAGCGATTTTTTAAACAGATAATTTTGATCAAGTCATTCACTTTTATATACTTATTTAACTGATGCAAAATTTTAATAATTTATAAAATATTTAATATGGAGTAATCGAATGGGAATTGGTTCAAGCCCAACAGTCGGAAGTACCTGTGATACGTGCCTACAGAAGTTTACGATTCATTTTCGAAGATGTGAAGATAACATATATGATGGAAGTTATGGTTTTGATTGGTACAGACCAGAATACTTTAAAAAATTAACCAACTATAGACCGAATGCAACAACAAAATTTGGAAACAAAGTTGCTTTAGTTAGTGGTTCGATACAATCATTAAAAGCGACATATACCCAAGACCAAATTACCAAAATTAGCCCATTTGGCACAGAATATATCCCTGCATGGTTAGCAATGTACCCAAGCTCACAAGAGGATAGCAATAGTTCTAATTCTGTCAATCAAGGGATTAGGCTTAATTTAGAGTTGAGACTATTAGATTCAGAAAATAATTTTTCATTAAAAAATGATGGAACAAAGATTAAGTTTGAAGTTTCAAATCCGAATATTATTATTGAACCAGCAGAGTTCAGTGTCGAAGATTTTATTTACGCCAAAAAAATGACCCGAGATTTAGGCGAAGATACTAAAAGAGAAGAAGAGATTTATTATCTAGCTTCAGAAATAGTGAATATTAAGTGCACAGGTGCTTTGCAAAAACATGAAGAAATCATTGTAACAGCAATAAAAGGAGAGACCCAAGAGAAAGTTGGGAAGCTAATGCTTTATCATAATGCTGTGATTCCTACTATATCAGTTATCTTTGTAGACGTTATAACTGATGGAAAAAAACCAAGCCGTTCACATGATTATGAAAATTTTTTAAAGCATAACTCATTTAACCAAGCTTTAATTAATGTAGAAATAAAAAATGCCCCAACATTTGATTTAAACAAATATCGTAGCAAAGACGATGATGTTAATATATCTTTGAATAAATTAAATATAAATGACACGGGTTATTTTTTAAGTGACTTAACTAAGTTTTATAAAAAATATCAAGATAAAAACTTAGCGACTAAAAATTATGTTTTCGTAACAACTGTAGAAATAAAGAATGCAGTTGGTGCTGGTGGTGACAGCGTTACTTTATTTAACTGTCCTCAAAATATATTTAATCAAGTCGTGGTACATGAATTAGGGCATCGTTTTGGATTAGATCATTTGTTTGAATCACAGAAAATTACAGCCAAAGGATCGAGCTTTCAATTTATACAGGGTACTACAGCTAATTTTTTAGATTATGATCATTCGGATGGCGTAAATTTAAAAAATAAAACTGCAGTCAATCCAAATCAAACACTAAAATATTTTTTTAAATACCAATGGGATTTTCTCAGGAAAAAAGTGAAATAATTATGCTATCGCCAATTTAGATATTTACTCGCTATATTGATGGGTTTGATCTCATATTGAATTAAACGAATCAATTTTTATGCATTGATCACAAACAATTTGCAGGTTTAGGGATACCCGCCAAACGGCTTAAATGGCGGGCAACCAGTCCTGTATTAAACTTATCTTGTAGAACAGCATTATCAATTGCTGGGTTGATCGTTTTCATTAAAAATTTAATCAGTGGACGAGTCGCAGGAGAGTGGCCAAACTGGGTATAAAATTGACGTACTGCATGCAACACTTCAAAATGCCATGGGGTCAGTTGTAGATCTAAACTTTGTGCTAACTCTTGGGCAACCTGTTCATTCCAAATGGTGTAATCTACTAAATGACCATCTTGGTCTAACTCAAAGCTCATAAAACCACCTAAACAAAACAACTGAAACAATATAACTTTTGATCAACAAAACATCAAAGATTGATTTTTAAAAAATCGAAGATAATTGACAACCTAGCCCACTATTTTAAACTGATACAACGGCTAAAGTCTAAAACCAACTGAGCAAATTGTGGGTAAGAAATTGATTTAAAATTTTCAGGAATGGATTCAGATAAAATCTCAGCATCATTTTCAAGAAGATAAAGATTCTGTTTGTTTGTTAAGCGCTGATCTGCTGCAAACAGTACCGCATCACCCATTAAAACAATGTGATCATGAGAACCATACAGTTGATCCAACTGATTCAATATATGGTCTGTATGTATAAAAGAAGATTGAATTAAATAAAGTGTTTTATCTGACATTTGAACTTTCCATCTACAGCTTACCAATACAACACATGATCAAAAGACTGAATAAATTCAGCATTCAGTTCTACAAATTTCAACTCTTGTTGTGATTGAGTAACAAAATTCGAGGATTTATTCATATTTTCTACTAAAACTGGTGTTAAATCATAGAATTCAAAGCTATCGACTAGATTCGAAGCAAGCTTAAATACGTGATTTAATTGGTCAAAAGCCATTTCTGATTTAAGTAGGCTTAATCCAGCGTCTTTAAGTAACACTTTGACTTTACAGCCAAAAGTTGCAAGCACCATGGTTGCTGACAAGCTTTCATGTATCTGCAATGTATTTAAATTTGCTTGAGTTATCACAACGAGCACAGTATTCACACAAATTACCTTTTAAATGCAACACGCTAATGGGATGATCAACTTAGAATTGAATGATACGATCTGTAGATTGAACAGCATCTGCAAGTTCGCCTAAACCCACAAGCTCAAAACCTTTTGCAAGATTATCGGCTGGAATTTGGTGACGTTTGGCATTCTCTTGATCTGTTATCCCCCGCGCTAATGCAGCACTCACACAGACAGGAAGTCGAATTGAGAGTTTTTGCCATTCTACAGATAAATTACGTTGATCGTCAGGAACCCATTGCAAGTTGTTCGCAACTTGTACACCATCTTGATAAAAGAAAACACGAAATTCTTGATCTTCAGCTTGCAGTGCTTGAGCTAAACCCAATGCATGCCATGCATGTATTGAAGTCGGTGCTGCGGTGATTAGTAATAAAGTACTCATTTGATGGCGATTCACTTGGAGAATGGACAGTTTGCAACATTCAAACTTGATAATGATAGGTAGTATACAATGATTTTAGTGACTGGTGGTTTAGGCTTTATAGGCTCGCATGTGGTTTTAAGTTTGCTAGCTCAAGGGCAAGCGGTCGTCATTGTGGATAATCTAGCCAATGCCAATCTGCAATGCTTAGAGCGCTTAGAATTTATTACAGGAATGTATATTCCCTTTGTCAAAATTGATATTCGTAATACTCCCGCTTTAAATAAAGTATTTGAACAATATTCAATAGATACCGTTGTCCATTGTGCCGGATTTAAATCCATTGAAGAGTCAAATTTAAAACCACTTGAATATTATAATGACAATCTCAGTTGTATTATGAGTTTATTACGCGCGATGCAGCGTACCGGTGTCAGAAATTTGGTACATCTTTCTAGCCTTATGGTTTATGCGCAATCAAGTTTAGAGCTGAATGAACAAACCGCATTTAATTATAGTTACCCTAATCCTTATATAAAATCTCAGCAAATGATTGAAGAAATCATTAAAGACACATTCAAAACTGATGAAGAATGGAAAATTGCCATTTTAAGGGTTTCAAATGTCGTCGGTGCATTTGAGCATGGTGTCTTGGGTGAGTTTGTTGCACCACTACCTAAAAATGTTGTTCCTTTGGCTTTACAAGTTGCGGCTCAACAACGTGATCTAATTGAAGTACAACGTAATTCAGAGACTGAGGATAAAACGACTGAGCGTAGCTTTGTGCATGTTCTTGACGTATGTGAAGCAATTAGATCCACTATTCTTTGGCTACATGAGCAGGGTAATGTTTATCAAAGTTTTGATATTGCAGGTCCTGTCTGTTCGATACAAAACCTGATCCACTTGATCGAAGAGGTTACGGCGAGTCAAATCCATCAAATTGATGCGGTGTATAAATTAGATGAACTGGATCAGGTTGCATCTACCAGCCAAAAAGCATTTGAGCTTTTAAAATGGAAAGCACAGCGCTCGCTTAAACAAATGATTGAAGATGAATGGCGTTTTTATCAAAATACTTTAAATAATCGGTAAAAATCCAGAATAGATTATTTTTGTAAATAATTATCATTTACATGTTTAATTGATTTGTTTAGCATAATCGCTTCGCTGAAGCTGGTGTTTTTACGCAGATGTTGTCAAAACAAGCTTTAACTTGAAAATAAGATATGGACGAAGAAGAGGTTGAAAATGCAAACACGTATTGAACATGACACAATGGGCGATGTTGAAGTCCCAAGCGAAGCAATGTGGGGCGCACAAACTCAGCGAAGCGTAGAAAACTTTAAAATTGGTACAGAACATATGCCACGGCCGATGATTCGAGCGATGGGTCTGGTCAAAAAGGCAGCAGCAATAACCAATGCCAGCTTAAATCAAATTCCGCATGATCTGTCACAGTATATTGTCGATGCTGCAGATGAGGTGATTTTAGGGAAATGGGATTCACAATTTCCGTTGGTGGTTTGGCAAACAGGTTCCGGTACGCAAAGTAACATGAACTGTAATGAAGTCATTGCCAATATTGCCAATCAAAAGTTGGGTAATCCATTAGGTTCACAAAAGCCTGTGCATCCGAATGATCATGTCAATCGCGCACAATCTACGAATGATTCATTTCCAACAGCGATTCATGTGGCTGCTGCAGTTCAAATCAATGAGTTGCTTATTCCAGCAGTAAAACGCTTACGAGATACTTTAAATCGCAAATCAGAAGAGTTTGACGATATTGTTAAGATTGGTCGTACTCATTTACAGGATGCAACACCACTTACATTAGGACAGGAATTCAGTGGTTATGTATCACAACTGGATCATGGACTAAAACGTTTACAACAGGCTTTGGTGTGGCTCTATGAGTTACCACTTGGTGGCACAGCTGTTGGTACAGGTTTAAATGCGCATCCTGAATATGCAGACAAAGCTGCAGAAGAATTAGCCAAACTTACGGGGTTACCATTTATTAGTAATCCCAATAAGTTTGAAGCTCTTGCTGGTCGTGATGCTGCTGTATTTGCTTCTGGCTCATTGAAAACCTTAGCTGCAAGTTTAAATAAAATTGCCAATGATATACGCTGGTTAGCAAGTGGACCACGTTGTGGTTTGGGTGAGTTACGTATTCCTGAGAATGAACCAGGTTCAAGCATCATGCCTGGTAAAGTCAACCCAACCCAATGTGAAGCAATGACAATGGTGGTTGCGCAAGTCATGGGGAATGATACAACGATTAATTTTGCTGGTGCAGCGGGGAATTTTGAACTGAATGTTTATATGCCTGTGATTGCATATAATCTTGTTCAGTCGATTCAATTGCTTGGTGATGCGTGTAATAGTTTTGATGAACACTGCGCCGTAGGTATTGAACCAAATCGTGAAAAAATTGATTATTTCTTACATAATTCATTAATGTTGGTAACAGCATTGAATCCTGTGATTGGTTATGAAAATGCGGCTAAAGTTGCTAAAACTGCTTATAAAGAAGATAAGACTTTAAAAGAAGTTGCGATAGAACTTGGTTTTGTTACAGTTGAACAGTTTGATGAAGTGGTACAACCTGAAAAAATGGTACGTCCAAACACGAAATAATGAGCTGTAAACGACTATACTTTTGATGATTCATTTAGAAAGCATCAGTCGTCTAAAAAAGCACCTTAAGGTGCTTTTTTAGACTTTGGAGGAGTTATAAGACTTACATTAACCATGTTTCTCGCTAACTTTATGGTCGCTCTATTTTGTTATGAGCCTCTAATTGAGCGCCGTTTTCTCAAAATATTGAACAGCAGGTGAACGTGACATATAAGCTAAAGCCTGCTCAGTATCACCTTCATGAATTGGGTTAAACTTTGGAGATGTCCAACGTAGAGTGGCTTTCCATAAATATTTAATGGTTGGTAGGTGATCTGTTTTCGTTGCAGTTTTTTCAAACTCTCGAATAAAAGAAAAGAACCCACGGCGCATTAATTTTTGAATGTGTTGATGTTCAGTATCTTGTTGTCCAAGACTGCGAGCAAAATCAACAAGGAAATAAATAAAGAGTGGAAAAATTCCCATCATGATGAGTTGTCTGGAAACATAAAAACCTAATTTTTGTTGTAACAAATGCTCAAACAAATCATAAGCGACACAACGATGTTCTACTTCTTCAGCGAGATGCCAGCGGAATAAATCAGCCATGGCTGGATCTGCTTTATCCCAAGATTTGCTATCCAGCGTCCATTGCCCAATCGTACCTGTAAAATGCTCGATCGCTGCAATGACACCTACACGAAAGATTAACCAATATTCGTCAAATTTCTTTACTTTTAAAAGTGGAATTCCTAATGGTTTGTCACCTAATAAAATGTTGAAAACAAGATGGGCACGATTTAATGGTTCTTGTATGTCATAGCCATTTTCTCTTAAAAAATCTTGTACTTTTTCATGTGCGCGTGCATGTGCCGCTTCTTGACGGACAAAGCCAATAACCTCTTGTTTTAATTTTTTATCTGTAATATGTGGAAGGGTTTTATTAAATACTCTACAGAACCAAAATTCACCGGCAGGCAAAAGCATATTGATACCATTGGCGATATGTGAACATAATGGATCATCTGGCATCCAACATACAGAAGACTCAGAAAAATCGAAATATACTTTTCTTGCTTTAATTTGATGACTTTCCGTGATCATTGTGGTTATCCAACATGAAACTGTTAAACGATTAAAAGTTTTTACCATTTAGAATAATTTGCGACCATATCCTTTAGGGACACTTTTTTTTATGATTTTTATTCTTTTGAGTAGGAAATATTAATTTAAGGGTTTAATTTTATATTTTAAATCATTGATATTGTTATTTTTTAACTTGTAAATCTAGAAAGTTAAGATGTGATAATTAATGTGGATGAAATGATATAAAATAATTTTAATGGGTTGAATCAGCTATAAAAATATCAAATTTCTATCTTTTAACACTGAGATTTAAACACATTGATTATTCAATAAAAAGAATGATAGTTCACGAATTATTGATTGATTTATATTGATGATTTTACTAAATTTTATTTTTAAATCACTGCATTTTTTTGGATGTTATTTTTAATTTTTTTATATATATCAAATATTTGAAATTTTATAGCGCTTGGGGTTGTTATTGGTTTTATAGATTTTATTAACAATTTTTAATTTTATTTTTCAATAAAAATTAATTTATAGTATCAGCTCAACTTTATAATATTGACTCAGGTATAATATGAATAAAATAAAAGTTATTACAGTCTTCATTACAAGTGGCATGGTCACTTTTGCCATAGCCGCAACCACACTATCACCCAACCAGAATAACCAGAGTGGGAATATCCCAACAGGCTATGATGAGCTGATATTTAGTGTATCCAATGGCAATTGGGTGAAGAATATTGCCTTACCCAATGTAGCAAAAGATGGTGCATTAATTACAATTCAATCAACGGCGGGTTATGATAGTGATATTGATTTAACGAATATAAATATTGAAAAAAAAGGGGTCCTCACTTTAAAATCTGGAAATAGTTATCGTTTTAAATTTAGTAATGGAAAATGGGAGTTTTATGCAACAGAAACTGCCAGCTTTAATCCTGAAAAAAATGGCTATACCATTCCAGTATTTCAACAATCACAGGCTCAATATGTTGTAAGTGATGCTGCTTGGATTGATACAATCAATTTGCCGCAGTCAGCTCAGAATGGCCAGATTCTTGTGGTTAAGTCTAATGCACTTAAAGCTTCAAAAATTAATGCAGCGAATGCTTTGTTTCCAAGTACACTGGTACTCAATAAAAATGACACTTATATTTTTCAATACAATCAAGAACTGGGTAAATGGGTACCACTGTCTGTTCCAACACGTATAGTAAACGTTGTAAACGGTAATACTACTGTATTAAACACAGCTTTGCAGAATTTAACTGCACCTAAGACCGAAATTCGTTTTGGAGATGGAGCATGGGTTCCTTCATTGGAACTACCAAAAATTGCTAACGACCGTGATCGTATCATTGTTAGCTCAAGTGCGAGTTGGCAGTCCGTAATTGAAAATGAAAATACCAATACCACAGCGACGCTAAAACTCAACAAAGGCGATCGTTACGAGTTCATTTATATTGCAGATAAATCGTATTGGGTGTTGGCTTCGGCTCCTAAAACCGTATTAACTGCAAACGCCGCTGCACAGGGTTTTACATTTAAAACCCCTGTCGTTGAAATAACCGCTGATAATGCACAATGGGCACCTGTTGTAAACTTGCCAGTGGCTCAGTCGGGTGACAAGGTCATCTTATCGAATTCTGCGGATACAGCGTTTACTGTTTCAGGTGGCAACATTAGTGCAAGTTTGAAAAAAGGCGATAAAATCCGTTTAGTATTTAACAATGGTGTTTGGAACATCGATAGTTATCAAATTGATTTACTACTTGTGAATAGCCCGGTAGTCAATGAAAAACTCGGTGCAACAGCTGCAAAAATTCAAGCCCGTGAAGCACTTAGATTAACCAATCAAGCGCTTGAAAACTCGCAAGCAAAAGCCTACTACAAAGAAGTTGGATACTTGGATTATCGAATCCCTGGAACGACACTCGGTGATGCGATTAATTTAGGACGTTCAGATGCCACCGTACAAGCGGAAAGAACCAGAACAGGTGCTGATGCGATATATACCATTACAGATCATTCAGGTTGCGGTTTAGCTTATATAAATAGCACACCGAGCAAGTACAACATGATCGGATCACATAACTATGGTTGTGGTATCACCGCAATGCGGCATGAGTTAGGGCATAACATGGGGCTAGGACATAGTTTTGATCGAACCACAGGTTATAACTGGGGATTTGGTCATCCTTTAGGCAGCACTATTATGGGGGGAAATCAAATTGGCTTATATTCAAGCCCCGATATCTATAGCCCTGAATATGGTGTGCGTTTAGGTGAAACTGACAAATTTGATGGCTTGAGAAAAATTAATGAGAATGTTGAAGCTATTTCAAAATTTTTAGTGGCAGTTAATCCATAATGAATAAACGGATGTATCTCATTATTTTCGTTGTTTTAACTGTTCTGGTGGTTTCTTTGTTGGCTTGGTTCATCTCAGGTCAAGAGGATACCGCTGAAACGATGACGTCTAACAAATCTGATCAAATTGATCAAGTGAATTCACCGAAGCTAAATGCAAATCTAAGTGAAACACAAGTATTGCAACGTATAAAAGACAGCCATGCTCGCCGTAAACTTGTATCGCTAGATAAGGACAAATTACGTGCAGGAATTTTCAATCAACAAATGTTCTATTTGAGTACTGTGGATACGGTGTCTATGTATAATCCTATTCCTTTGACAGATGCACAAAAAAAAGATGGGCGAATATTTCTAAGGAATGATCTATATACCTTAGAGGCGAAGAATGTTGGTGATCAAATAGTGTTTAATGTGCCGGGCTATGGTTTAAACAGACAGGCCGTTATAGAACGTATAGAGGTTGATCCAGATGAAGATATTATCAGTTGGTCAGGCTCACTAGAAGGAGGAGATCAAAATAGTGAGAAGTTTCATATTACTCAAACGATTAAAGATAATTTTACCATGGGTACGATTACAGCAGATGATAAAACCTATGCCATTTTGATGAAAAATGGCTATGGATGGGTCAATGACGTTGCCAATGAATCTGCTGCGCTTGAGGCAGCGGAAAAGGAGATGGATCATGTACATTAATTTTTAATTTAAAGATATGATTTATTCTCTAAACTTGAAGTAGTAACAAAATGAAAGTAGCAATTATTGCGTCATAGCGCAGATTTAGACACCTCGAAAGGTGTCTAAAATCATCATTTATTTAAAATTATTTACGTACCGAATCAAGTACTTCTTTGTTTGTTACAACTTCTTGTGCTTTTGAATAACTTTCAATCAGTAATTGATAAGCAGGGAAGATTTGAGTGTACACTTGAGCCCATTCAGCAGCATCTTCGCGGTTCCAAGTTTGTTGAATTTCTGAAGCAACCGCCGCTGTATCCATCGGTACCGCACCTGCTTGAACCACACGCGCTAAGGTAATTTCTTGTGCCATTTTGCTATACGTACCTGATGCATCAACCACAACAAAAACTTTATAGCCATCAGCAATTGCACTGATTGCAGGAAATGCCATACATACACTGGTAATCGTACCCGCAATAATCAAGGTCTTCTTACCCGTTGCTTTAACAGCGTCAACGAACTCTTGATTATGCCAAGCATTAATTTCACCTTTACGTGCGACATATTGCGCATGAGGGGCATTAGCATGAATTTCAGGAATGAGAGGGCCATTGGGTCCTTGAGGAACTGAGGCTGTAGTAATGACAGGAATGTTTGATAAGGACGCTATTTTAGCTAAAGCTGCTGCGCGTTGGCGTAGCTCAGGCATGGGCATATCGCCAACGGTTTGAAATAAACCACTTTGATGATCAATCAATAGCATAACGGAATCATTTACGTCAATCACTGGTGCTAGACCATTAAAATTTGCTGGAGTAGACATTCTTATATCCTCTTAAGTGAGCAATGATTTGCTGTGTTTAATACTATCAGTAGGACAGATGTTGTATTATTCTATTTATATGACACTTTGTCCTGTAGAGAGAACATTTGTGATGTGTAAGGGCAAAATATGAAAGACTTAAATGACCTGTATTATTTTACAAAAGTTATTGAATATGGCGGATTTTCAGCCGCTAGTAATAAATTGGGTGTAACTAAATCATTATTAAGTCGAAGGGTTGCTGAATTAGAAAATCGTTTAGGAGTAAAGCTTCTCAATCGAACCACGAAAAGAATTTCTATTACAGAAGTTGGGAAAATTTATTTACAACATTGTAAAGCCATGCTTGTGGAAGCAGAGTCAGCTGAGGAAGCGATTGCAATATTACGTTCAGAGCCAACTGGAAGTGTAAAAATTTCTTGCCCTACAAATTTATTGCATATTAATGTCAGTAAAATGCTGAATAAGTTTTTAGTACTTTATCCTAAAGTAAAATTGCATGTGGAAGCGACAAATAGAAAGGTAGATTTGTTTAATGAACGTTATGACGTTGCAATTCGCATCAGACCATTACCTTTAAAAAGCAGTGATTTGATTGTCCGTAACCTATCAGTTTCAAAACAATTTATTGTTGCTAGTCCTCATTTGTTGAATCAGCATTATTCGATTAAAGCACCAGAAGAATTAAAAAGATTACCCATTTTAATGATGGAGTCATTGTCATTTGAATATCATTGGGATCTTTATAATTCTAACAATGAATTATATGTGGTTAAGGATGAACCTAGACTAACCACTACTGATTTAAGTGCATTGCATTTAGCGACTTTAGATGGGTTGGGAATTGCAAAATTACCTGAATTAATTATTGCTGAAGACTTAAAAGCGGGCAGACTGGTTAAAGTGATTCCTGAGTGGGAACCCATGCCAGAGCTAATTCATTTGGCCTATACTTCTAGAAGAGGTCTATTACCATCGGTAAAAGCTTTAATCGAGTTTTTGGTCGGTGAGTTTGATAATGTTTAGTTATTTATAAGAATCAGTTTATTCACCCGTCACAATCCTTGATCGTCAACAGATGAATACGGCAATTGGCATTGAATAAACTGCCATAATTGTTAGAATGCATTTCTTTCACTGTTTTCATGTTATTTTCATTTTGCATCTACGCTGCAAGATGATCAATAACGTTATAATAAAACAGTATTTTAATTAAGGATTTTTTAATGTTATCAATTTATTTAACAGATGTTCAGGAAAATGTGCATTTTAAAGATTACCCTGGTGAGCACCCTGTTAAATTTATTTTAAATTTCAAAAAGATTTTTCCAAGTGTAATGGAAATTTTACTTCCAGTACTTCCTGATGATGAAGACTTGGATAAAATGACTTGGGAATCCACAACTGAAGATTTTGAGATCTTTAAGAAACTCCTTACAGGTTGGGGTGTGATTGAGTTACGTTTACAAGCGATTAGCCAATATAAGAATAAAAACTTTGCAGATCAATTGCTTAAAAAAGCTCAAGCCAAACGTAAAGAATTTGCAAAAAAACAGCAACAATTGTCCACAGTTGAACTGGATTATTTATTTATGCATGAAACGCATGCATTGATTGATGCTGAATTGGTTGAGTTAGGTGAAAAATTTTATTTACCTACTTTGCGAGATATTTGGAAAAATACTGTACCAGCAAAAGTCCTGAATGCTAATTTTTAATCAAAAATGGCATTCGGTTGAAATGATCAGATTCAAGTATAAAAGGTAGTTTTAAACTGCCTTTTATTTTTTATTCATCTGTTGAAATTTTTTAAATTGTAGGCCCAAGCGTATAAAACATAAAAAATAGAATAAATATTGAACTGATGATACTTAATATATTTAAAACTTTCATTTTTTAACCAATTGCGATATCTAAATTTTGAGTGGAACGATTTTTAATTTTTAGATTTTATTTAGCATTTGTTTAAGCATGATGACAATGATTTAAATGAGTTCACTCGTTTATCAAGTCTGCATGATTTAATTTTAAATGTTGGTGCTTCTATTCAATCATCTTTTTTACGCGGTTGTACGATAAAACTTCTGATTGTGGCTAAAATTATCTCAGTCTTCGTTATGAAAGTCGAAAATAGATTCGCTATTATCCTTCATGCTTTACGATGTATACATCTCATGCTCAATTTTAACCTACAACGCAAGCCAGTTATGAAATGTCAACAGCCCCTTATATTTCTCCTAATTCACTTTTGCTTAGAAACATATGACAAAAGTAGATATTTCTATCAAGTTTTTTTATGTTGTAATACTTTTGATTTTAATCAAATCATACTTGTTATGATTTTTTAAAATATCTTGATAATCTTTTTTAAAGTATAGGATTTCCCCGGGGATATATCCAAGGATATTCAGCAATGTCGAATAATTTTTTAGATTTAATTCATAAACGCCGTACAATTTATGCGATTGGACGTAATGTTAATCAATCTCCTGAGCATCTTACTGATTTGATTCAGCAAGCGATCAAGCAAAGCCCATCTTCTTTTAACTCACAATCATCTCGTGCAGTGATCTTATTTAATGCTGAACATGAGAAGTTCTGGAACTTTGTAAAAGTTCAACTCAAAGCCTATGCCAAAGATGAAGCGAGTGCCTTAAAAACAGAAACTAAAATAGACAGTTTTATCGCAGGCTTTGGTACCGTTCTTTTCTTTGAAGATTTAGACGTGATCCAAAATTTACAAGAAAAGTTTCCTGCTTATGCAGAAAACTTTCCGATTTGGGCTGAACACTCTACAGCAATCGCACAATTTTCAACGTGGACAGCCTTAAATAGTGACGGTATTGGTGCATCCTTACAGCACTATAATCCAATTGTCGATGAACAAGTTCATGCGGAATGGGATATACCTAAAACTTGGAAACTTCGTGCACAGTTGGTATTTGGTTCAATTGAAGCGGCGGCGGCTGAAAAGGCCTATATCGATGATGCTGTGCGTTTTAAAGTGTTTAAATAATTTTTTATTCCCCTAGCTCTTGGCTTGCACAGCCAAGAAGCTTTGGTATTGAAAAGGGTAAAATCAATTTGCTTGCATAGATAAACATGTATCATTAAAATTGGTTTAACAGTTTTACTTGATGTTAATTTCAGAAAGCTCCTAAAGGATAAAATAGCGTGCGACCTGAATTTCCTGTTAAAATATTTTAATCTTCATTTAAAAAAACTTACATTTAGACAGCTCAAAACCGCTTATAAGAAACGGATTAATCTATTGATTCGATTATACAAAGCCTTAACTTATATCAAAGTTCTTTTGCAGGCTATTTCAAGAAAAATCAGAATTACCCCCATTAAAATATCCTTACCAATTTAGTCGTCGCATATGAGATTTTCAATTGAATCTAGATTGAAAACTAGATCAGTGCTATTTACTCCTTAAAAGCTTCGACGAAGATGGATGCTTTTTTAAGTTTCATTGATCATTGCTATATAACAAACAAATCATTAAAAAAGAAAACGATTTCCAAAAAAGTGCTAAAGAGGCTTTGATTTAAAATTTAAATGTACTATAGTAAAGCTAGAAAAGTTGAGTAATATGCTTGGTTTTTATGCAGTTGATTCTTTATTTCAAGTTAAAGATCTACAGTTAAAAGCAAACTTATACTTTTTTTCTATCTCTCTCAATATGAGCAATCAATTGTGTTAAGAAGCAGTGGTCTGTTGCTGGCATTTGCAACAGTATTTTTACAGCTTGCGGTTTTTTTACAGCCGTTATTACCTGAGCAGTATCAAATTGCTCCGGTCTGTGAAGACATCACTCAAGCTTTATTGCGACCAACACATGCACATATTCATCATGGGCAAGAATCTAGTTTTATTCATCACTATTTACATTTAGATCAAGCCCAGCAAGCAAGCAGCTCAAGTCATGATCATCATGACATCAACCACCAATGCCAGTATTGTGTGGTATATGGCAATTTAGTGATGCCACCAGAAATTGGCGTAAAAGAAATCCTAGTACGTATTCAAGTACGTTTAATGGCCTATGTTGAAAACTTTCAGCATGTCTATTTTCAATTACAACGCCTGTTTCTGATTCCTCAAGGGCGAGCCCCACCTGTAGTCTTTGCATAACACATTCACCGATCCAAAGCTTTAGCTTCTTTAAATGAAAGCTTTAAAGCCATGCGGTCGTATTTCGAATTTATTGTGTAGAGAATGATCATGATTTTTCAAAATTTCCTCGATTTACAGGAAAGCAGCCTTTGCATGCTATTTTTAGCATTGTTTAAAAATACAGCAAAAAGAAAACAACAGATTGTACTGAATGTTCAGGCGTATGCTGAGTTTGTAAAACAAAAAATGTTTATCAATGTATTCAAAATTCAATCTTTACCAACTTTACCAATGAATAAGGTGATGTCATGGATCTAGGATTAACTGCTTTAGAATTGGCACGTATTCAGTTTGCTTTTACTGTTTCTTTTCATATTATTTTTCCTTCAATTTCTATCGGACTTGCAAGCTTTTTAGCTGTGCTTGAATGGCGCTGGCTAAAAACTCAAAACCCTGTTTACCAAGATTTATTTAAATTTTGGGTGAAAATTTTTGCTGTCGCTTTTGGTATGGGCGTGGTTTCTGGTGTGGTGATGAGTTATCAGTTTGGAACAAACTGGAGTGAATTTTCACGTGTTGCAGGCTCTGTGACAGGCCCATTATTGGCTTATGAGGTATTGAGTGCATTTTTCTTAGAAGCTGGTTTCCTGGGCATTATGCTGTTTGGTTGGGGGCGGGTAGGTCCTCGAGCGCATTTCTTTGCAACTGCTATGGTGGCAATTGGTACTTGTATTTCAATGTTCTGGATTTTATCTTCAAACAGTTGGATGCAAACACCACAAGGCTTTAGCATCGAAAATGGAATTATCGTACCGCAAGATTGGTTTGCAATTGTGTTTAACCCCTCATTTCCTTATCGTTTAGCCCATATGGCTGCTGCAGCATTCCTTGTTTCAGCCTTACTGGTGGCTGCAACTGCTGCTTGGCATTTATTGAAAGGACGCCGTGACACGCTAATCAAAAAATCGTTCTCAATGGCATTGTGGATGATTTTGGTCCTTGCACCATTACAGGTTCTCATCGGTGATAATCACGGTTTAAATACCTTAAAACATCAGCCTGCTAAACTTGCAGCGATTGAAGGGCATTGGGAAACCAACAAAGGTGAGGGCATGCCGCTATATCTGTTTGGTATTCCAGATATGCAAGCAGAAGAAACCAAATATGCTATTGGTATTCCAAATCTTGGTAGCTTAATCATGACCCATACGCTGGATGGTGAGGTAAAAGGCTTAAAAGAGTTTGCCCCTGAAGATCGTCCTAATTCTACCGTGGTGTTCTGGAGCTTTAGAATCATGGTTGGAATGGGCATGTTGATGATTCTCCTCGCCGTGATGGCATTGTTTCTACGCAAAGGTGGCAAGCTTTATGAAAATAAATGGTTACATCGTTTTGCTTTTGCTATGGGACCATCAGGATTTATTGCCTTGCTTGCAGGTTGGTTTACCACAGAGGTTGGTCGTCAACCGTGGGTGGTATATGGAGTGATGCGAACCAAAGATGCTTTATCTCCTGTTTCTGCGGAACAAGTCGGCCTCACTTTAATTATTTTCGTTGTGGTGTATTGCATCGTATTTGGCATCGGCATTTACTATATGTTGAAATTGATGCACAAAGGTCCACAATTTATCTACGCCACACCAGAAAGTGTAGCGCATAGTGAAGAAGCGGTTATTTTGGCCTCTAAACGTCCATTGACGAGTGTTGAAGATAGCGTTGATTCCAATGAACAGGAGCGTAAATAATGATTGATTTATCTCTGATTTGGATTGTCATTATCGCCATTGGTGTATTCATCTATGTAGTACTAGATGGTTTTGATTTAGGTATTGGGATTTTATTTCCCTTTGTTAAAGATCAACACGAACGTGATGTGATGATGAACACTGTTGCACCTGTTTGGGATGGTAATGAAACCTGGATGGTACTCGGTGGTGCAGCGTTATATGCGGCATTTCCAATGGTATATGCGACTGTATTATCCGCGTTATATATGCCAGTTATCCTTATGGTGATTGCTTTAATTTTCCGTGGTGTGGCTTTTGAGTTTCGTTTTAAAGCCAATCGAACCAAGCATTTATGGGACAAAGCATTTATTGGTGGATCAATTCTTGCCAGCTTTTTCCAAGGGATGATTCTTGGCGCATATATCCAAGGGATCAAAGTTGAAAACCATATGTATGCAGGTGGTGGTTTAGACTGGTTATCGCCGTTTACTGTGTTTACAGGTATTGGTGTTGTTGTACTTTACGCAGCACTCGGTTGTGGATGGTTAATTTTTAAAACTGAACTTGATTTACAAGATCGTATGTATCAGTTGATGCCTAAATTAATCGTTGCGTTGTTTGTCATCTTTGGCGCAGTCAGTATTTATACCCCGATGGCACATCCTGAAATTGCAGCACGCTGGTTTAGCCAACCACAATTGATGTATTTTAGTCCTGTACCAATATTGGTGGTGCTGTTTACTTTCCTAGTACTTCGCGCATGTAAAAAGCGTTATGAACTGAGTCCATTCCTTTATACCTTGGCTTTGGTTTTCCTTGCTTATACTGGGTTTATCATCAGTTTGTGGCCTTATGTGATTCCGCCATCAGTGACTATCTGGGAAGCTGCCGCGCCACAGAGCAGTCAATTGTTTGCTTTAATTGGTGCATTGATTTTAATTCCAATTATTTTGATCTATACCGGGCTTTCGTATTGGGTGTTTCGAGACAAAGTTCGAATTGGTGATGAAGGGTATCACTAAGGTTAAACGTAGCATGTTTAGTCTTTTGGCTTGAGTGAAAAATAGCCTAAGCAAGATTAAACATGCAACATGGTAAAAATTTAAAGGTTTAAATGAGGTAAGCAAGTATGAAACTATCTCAAACGCAATGGTTTGTCGTGTTATGGCTAGGTGGATTTCTAACATTGGCGCTTATTGCTGGTTTTTTTAGAATGTTAATTCAATTAGCCTACTAAGGTTTTACTGAATAAAAAAATGAGGAACTATGTTCCTCATTTTTTGTTTTTCATTAACTATTGAGATAATAGACTGAAATAAAAATATAAACCGCAGTAAAGGCAACAGTGACAATAATCGTAAAATAATAAAATAGCCTAAGCACAATTATAGGAATGCAATCGGATATTATCTTTTATAATGACATAAAAAGTACTTTATCTAATTTAAACTGGATTTTATGTCATGTTTGGATTATTTTCTGGCAAAGGTTGATGACTAAACTCCGGCACACCCTAGCCAATGATTTTCATGATGCATAGTATAAATGGCTGGCATTGTTGAACTTTAGTTTTTGAGGATATCTAGATAGAAATAGGATTCTAATTGGCGAATTTCTGTAGGCTTAAGACCCGCATCTAACAGGTATTTTCCTCTATTTTCGAGAACATCACGGACATCCTTAATACATTCTCTAGCTTGATCCAGGTTTAGTCCAAAGGCATTGCTACGACTGATAAGATTGTCATAGCTTCCAAACCGCCCATCATTGCCTAAAACCAGAGCATGTTCATTTGGAAATGAGCTTGGCATACCATGAGGTAAAACATCAAAAAGCGGGCTTAAAGCATAATGTTGCTTTTTCATGTCATACATTAAAAAACCATGATTTTTTAAATGATCGTCAGTATTGCTAATCATGACATTCAGCACCATACGCTTATAGAGTTCTTTTTGATTGCTGATAGCATCAAAACAAATCTGACTACAGACTTTGGCAATACTCATATAGGACATTTTAGGATCTCCTATACGAATTTTCTGAATATTGAGCAAACTATTGGCACTTATATAGTGTTTTTTACGTTCAGGGCAGTTTCGATCAAAGCGTTCAACTAAGAGAATAGGGCGGCCCGCACATTCTGTTAGTTCGGCATTACATGTATTGAGCCCCATGTCTCGTGCCATATTCAGCGAAGCATATTCAACTTTACAGGTATCAAACAAATCATCACTTTTATTAAATTTAGCAATCCATTCTTTATTTTTATACATCACAAGGGTTTTGGGTCTGGCTCCGCCCATTGAAGCCCCGTTATATAACAGCTTATTTAATTCGAGTTGCTCAAGTTTCATCTCAAACGGATCTCGTTTTTTTTCGATAAGTTCAGTAATTTGTATGAAGGTTTCTAATTCTGCATATTGGATGATATTTGAATTGTTTTTTATATGCGATTTAGACAAGCTTCCAACAATACAGCCGACTGAATTTCCTTGTGAAGCGAGTAACCATTCCAATTGATTTAATGGTGTTCTACGGTGTAAGGCATTGGTTAAGCGTTTACCCCAATTGTCTGGTGTTGCATCTGCAAGTACACCAAAACCATCTTTAGAAATAGTTTCATATGGTTTGTTATCAGACTGAAAGCTTAGATTAAGTGGATCTAAAGGGAAGGCATCTGCACGTTGTAAGTATGATTGACCATAAAGAAAGCGATAAATCGGCTTTTCATAAGAATAGTGTGCAGCAATTGTTGGCTGGGAGCCTGTATCTATGAAAACATAACATCCTTTAACTTCATCCATGTTCATTTACCTATCAGAAATCATCACTAATCACAGACTGTTTTTTTAATCTTGCACGTACTGAACTATTACGATTTTCGAGTGCCAAGCCAACTTCATCCAACTCAGGATTCGCAAGTGAGCCTAGGGTATGTTCAAGGCCAAAGATTACTAAAACTGAAATCACATTTTTTAGGCTGGTACTTGGATCACCTTTTTCCATACGTGAGATTGTTCGGTTATCTACATGAATGCGATTGGCCAAATCATGAATGGTCATATTACGTCGAAGTCGGGCTTTTTTGATATTCGTCCCAATTTGAGTCAACATGTCTTCCACACCATCAAGCATAAAATTATGCGCCGAAGTTCTCATAGCAATATCATCCAAAACATGACATAAAATGTATATTATCATGGTTAAGGTGGATTTTATGTCTTATTTTTATAATTTGAATTCAATTAATGAAATGTCGAATGGAATAGATAAGTGGCTTAATTTCACCTACTAGAATGAAGAAAATCATCAAAAATCGGGATGATAGTACATGAGCGGCTTAGCTGCGTGCTAAATCCAATCGTTTATAAAATAGCCTAAGCAAAAATTTTAGAAATTTCTTCTCTTAAATAAATATGCCTAGAATTTTCATTTAGCGCACCGTGCCAATAAATTCCCATATTTAATACAGGTAGATCAATAGGATGCTCAAAAATATTGATACTTTGATCAACTTGTAAATGTGCCAGTATCTGCTTTGGGATGGTTAACATCGCATCAGGGTATTGTGCTAAAACTTGCAGGGCAGTTGAATAATGCTGACAACGCATAAAAATCTGACGACGAAATTGCGCTTGATTTAAATATATGTCCTCTAAAAGCAAACCAGTACGGCGTGAAGAAACACCGATATGAGGTGATGCAAAATACAGTTCAGAATTGATATTTGTATGCTGAGAACAAATCACAAAATGATCTTGAACCAAATTTTGATAATTAATTTTATCACCATAATTTTGTTCTAGATCAATGACAAAATCGACTTGTTGAGCAGCTAAATCAGCAATTACATTCTTGCGGTCAAGCTTGGTACTTAGAAACTGAATGGTTAAATTCAATTTTTGGAAATGGTGAATCAATTTGGGAAAAATAATCGGTTCAATTTCATCATGTATTGCAATGCGTAAGGTTTGTACTGAACTGGGATCAAACTGTTGTTTTTGTTTGGAGATATTTTGAAAAGCAAATAAAGCATTTTGTACAGATGGATAAATCTGTTCAGCAAAAGGTGTCGGCAGCATTTTACTCCCAGCGCGAACAAATAAATCATCTTGCAAATGCTGCCTAAGTCTTTGTAAAGCATGACTCGCAGCAGACTGAGTAATGCATAAAATCTTTGCCGCTTTTGAAATATTTCTTTGCTCATAAATGGTGATAAAAAGTGGGTATAAATTAATATCAATATGATTGAAAATCGACATATCAAGATTGGTTTTATTATGAATCATATTCATAGTGAGGTATTGAATTAAATCATTTGGTTCATAATAGGTTTTCAGCTAAGGTAAAGTAAAGAGTCACTATTCAAATATTTATCCATATATTTACAGGAAGATAAGCATGTTTGAACTTTCAGCACGTGCGCAAGAATTTGTAGAACGTACCAAAGCCTTTATTAAAAATGAAATTGAACCTGTAGAAGCTGATTTTTGGAATGAAGTCCATCATCTTAATCAAGGTGGTGATTGGACAAAATGGCAATGGCCAGCACAACTTGAAGTCCTGAAAAATAAAGCAAAAGCTGCTGGACTTTGGAACATGTTTCTACCAGATCCAGTATTGGGTGCAGGTTTATCTGTACAGGAATATGCCCATATTGCAGAACTGTCAGGCCGTAGTTTAATCGCACCCACAGTATTTAATTGTAATGCTCCAGATAGTGGCAATATGGAAGTGCTATGGCGTTATGGTTCAGATCAACAAAAACAACAATGGCTTAAGCCGTTATTAGAAGGAAAAATCCGTTCAGTATTTTGTATGACTGAACCAGCAGTTGCTTCATCGGACGCAACCAATATGCAGGCAACTGCAGTGGTAGATGGTGATGAAATTGTATTGAATGGTCGTAAATGGTGGTCTTCAGGTTTGGGAGATCCAAATGCGAAAATTATTATCTTTATGGCGCATACACCTGATGAAAGCAAAGATCGTCATCATCAACATTCCATGGTTTTAGTGCCTGTAGATACTCAAGGTGTGACCATTGAACGTATGTTACCCGTGTTTGGTGATTATGATGCGCCACATGGGCACGGCGAAATTAGTTTTAATCAAGTTCGTGTACCTGTAAGTAATTTTATTGGTGGTGCTGGACAAGGGTTTGAAATTGCACAAGGGCGTCTAGGTCCGGGTCGTATTCATCATTGTATGCGATGCATTGGTGCTGCTGAAAAAGCATTAGAATTAATGATTGATCGAGGAATGAGTCGAACTGCTTTTGGTAAAGAAGTGCTTAAATTAGGTGGAAATTTAGAACGTGTGGCAGATGCTCGTGTTGCGATTGATCAAGCACGACTGTTAACCCTGTATGCGGCGTATAAAATGGATACTCAAGGGACTATGGCTGCGCTTACCGAGATTTCAGCCATTAAAGTTGTTGCACCTTCAGTTCTTGAAAAAGTAGTTGATATGGCCATTCAAATTCATGGTGGCATGGGCGTATCACGAGATACACCTTTAACAGGATTCTTTGCTCAAGCCCGCAGTTTACGTTTAGCGGATGGCCCAGATGAAGTGCATAAAGGGATGATTGCAAAATTAGAATTAAAAAAACGAGGTTATGGCTCGCGTAAAAAATAACAATTTGCTGATAAAAAATAACTGCTTTATGTTAGAGGTGTTATATATAAAGTAGTGAGCAAATGAAGTTTTTAGTTAAAAGTATCATTCTTTATAGATGTATGGTTTAAAACATAAGATTCAGGGAAATAATATGTCAGTCATTGATATTGGTGGAAATATACGTGAAGGAGAGGAGTTGGACATTCGTGCTGTCGGAAATTGGCTCATTGAAAATGGATCTGAAATTTCAGGCAATGTAGAAGTGACTCAATATTCTGGTGGAGCTTCAAACTGGACCTATCGGTTAAAATATGACAATGCTGATTTAATTTTACGTCGTCCACCCAAAGGGACAAAGGCGAAATCTGCACATGATATGGCGCGTGAATATCATGTACAAAAATGGCTTGCACCATACTACCCAGTTCTTCCTGAAATGGTCGCACTGTGTCAGGATGAATCCGTAATCGGTTGTGACTTCTATGTGATGAAACGCATTGAAGGGATTATTCCACGTGCCAAACTGCCCCCTGAACTGAATTTTACTCAACAGCAAGTGCATGAATTGTGTATTAATGTCTTGGACAAGCTGATTGAATTACATCAAGTTCCATATCAAGGCACCGAACTAGAAAAACTTGGAAAAGGTGATGGGTATTGCCGTCGTCAGGTTGAAGGTTGGGATGCACGTTATGAAAAGGCGCACACCATCAATGTGCCGAGTTTTAGATTTGTACGTAAATGGCTTAATGAAAATATTCCTGCTGACTCAAACACGTGTTTGATTCACAATGATTGGCGTTTTGATAATGTCATTCTTGACCCTAAAAACCCAACCCAAGTGATTGGTGTATTGGATTGGGAAATGGCAACCATTGGTGATCCTCTCATGGATTTAGGTTCTGCTTTGGCCTATTGGGTGGAAGATACAGACAATCAAATTTTTAAATCAACCCGTCGCCAGCCTACACATTTAAAAGGGATGCTTACCCGTAAAGAAGTGGTTGAATATTATTTAGAAAAAACCGGATTAAAACCAGATAATTGGGCATTCTACGAAGTATTTGGTATTTTCCGTTTAGCTGTAATCGCACAGCAAATTTATTATCGTTACTATCATAAACAAACAGATAATCCTGCTTTTAAAGATTTTTGGATTGTGATTCATGCCTTACATATTCGTGCCTTAAAGCTCATCGGTATACAAAAAATTGAAGCCAATGAAGTTGCACAGAAATATCTTGAAAAATTTAAGGAAATTTTAGGAAAATGACCACAATCTACCTCGTTCGTCATGGACAAGCATCATTTGGTGCAGAAAGTTATGACAAGCTTTCACCCAATGGCGAGTTACAAGCCAAACTATTGGGGCAATATCTCGATAAAATTTTGAAAGAAGAGCCTTGTGTGGTTGCAGGTTCAATGTTACGCCATCAGCAAACAGCAAGTTTTGCTTTGGCTGAAAGTTTTTCCGATGCTCAAATTGTGACGGACCATCATTGGAATGAATTTAACCATCAACAAGTTTTTGCTCAATATGATCCGCGTTTTAATCAACCGCATCTACTTAAACAGGATGTTGCCAAAGAAAAAAGTCCACGTGCCTATTTGGCAAAAATTTTTGAAGGGGCAATTGACCGTTGGACTGGTGGTGAATATCACCATGAGTATGACGAATCTTGGCCAGATTTTAAAAACCGTGTAGAAACAGCTTTACAGAATTTATGTGATGAGCTGGTGAAAACCAAACCTCGCTATGCAATCGTATTTACTTCTGGCGGTGTTATTTCTGTTGTTGCTGGGAAACTCTTGGAGTTGAGTGCCAATAAAACCTTTGCATTGAATTGGGCAATTGCCAATACCAGTTTAACTACATTACGACTGGTGGGAAATGAACCTCAATTGCTGAGCTTGAATGAACATCATTTTATTAAGGCTGAAGATCCGCAACTATTGACGTGGATTTAAAGTCGCACTTTTAGAAATATAAAAACAGTTTAAGGAATTTGTCATGGCAAAAACAATTTTAATCACAGGCGCAAGTTCTGGAATCGGTGCAGGAATGGCACGAGAATTTGCGCAAAAAGGTTATAACTTAGCCGTCTGTGCGCGTCGTTTAGAGCGTTTAGAAAGCTTAAAACAAGAGTTGGAGTCTAAATATGGTATCAAAGTGATTGCCAAAACTTTAGATGTGACTAACTATGAGCAAGTTTTTCAAGTCTTTCGAGCATTTAAGCAGGACTTTGGTAAGCTTGATCGTATTATCGTCAATGCAGGTGTTGGTGATGGTCGTCGAATTGGCAATGGCAAATTTGAGATTAACCGTGCAACTGTAGAAACCAATTTTATTTCTGCATTGGCACAGTGTGAAGCTGCTGTTGAAATATTTCGTGAACAAAAGTTTGGTCATCTGGTTGTGATTTCGTCTATGAGTGCACTTCGTGGTATGCCTAAACACTTGACCGCGTATGGCGCAAGTAAAGCGGGTGTAGCTGCTTTAGCGGAGGGGATACGTGCTGAGTTAATTGACACGAAAATTAAAGTTTCTACGATTTTCCCTGGTTATATTCGTACTGAAATTAATGAAGGGTCAAAAAAACTGCCGTTTGAGGTCGATGTTGAAACAGGTTCTTATTTATTGGTTAAAGCAATTGAAAAACAACCTGTTAAAGCTTATGTACCACAATGGCCTTGGTTACCGATAGGACTAGCCATGAAAATATTGCCATTAAAAATTGTGAATAAACTCGGTTGAGCTTTATTTAGTTTTAAAAGACCCTGTAAGGGTCTTTTTTATTGCAATGCATAGATAAAGCTTTAAAATCTAACTGGATAAAAAATAATGAGAATTTTAACATGTTTATCGTAGTGGGTTTTTTCCTAACCAGCTTTTTAGTTTTTCTTGCGCGTATCTTGTATCTTTTCTTTTTTGAAAAGCACTGTGAAATTCAACAATGCCTGATGCAAATCGATGATATTCAAAAGTTAATGTATCTTGGTATTATTTTAATCGGGACCTATAATGCCTATTTGATGAGCAAAAGCAGGAAGTATGCGGTTTTAGTTTTTGAGTTTATTGGTACATTTATATTTGCTTTTGCCTTAAATTTTGTTGATTTAGCCCAATAGCAACTTGGCCATACAATTAAGTAAAATCGACATTGAACTTTATGATTTTAATATTGCGACAAACTATATCTGACTCTGACTGATTTTGAGATAGCTTTGTTGGATTGGTACTCAAATATGCTTTTAAAAATCTCTACCATTGTTCTCGTTCCCGCATTAATCCTTCAAGGTTATCGCGTCAAGAAAAATACACCCCGATTAGCTGAACCTCAAGGATTGCGAAAAGGTGTTATAGGACAAGGAAAAGCACTATCTATTTTAATTTTGGGTGACTCTGCTGCCGCAGGTGTGGGGGTTGAAGATCAACGTGAAGCCTTATTGGGGTGTTTACTCGATGAATTAACCTCTAATTTTGAAGTCACTTATCAATTAGAAGCAAAAACAGGGGATAGCACCTTAGAAATTTTGCAAAGAACCAAGCAATTAGACAATCAGCAGTTTGATGTTGTGATTACATCGGTTGGAGTAAACGATGTCACAAAACTTATTTCACCACAAAAATGGATTCAGCAACAAAGGGGGCTTTATACAGAAATTGAAGCTAAGTTTTTACCAAAGATGATTTTAGTCACGGGTGTTCCCCCAATGAATCTGTTTCCAGCATTACCAAATCCACTGGGATGGCTGTTTGGACAGTATTCGAGTGCAATGAATCAGAAGTTAGCCCAATTCATCGAAAATAAAATCAATTATCAATTGATTCGTTTGATTTAGCCCATTTTAAAACTTTAAATTTACAAATGGCACGTGATGGTTTTCATCCGAGTCAGGAAATTTATCAAATTTGGGCAAAACAAATTTCACAGTGTATTTTTAGCAAATTCATGTGATAAAATTAATCAAATTCAAAAAGAACATAAAATATGAATTATTACGCGAAAACTCTCTATTAGGTTTTAACTACCTAATGAGAGAAATATGGATAAGCTTAAACACCTTAAACAACAATATGTAAGCGTTGTTAAAAAAGGTTTAACTGGCGATTATGATGATGAAATTTTTCCAAATCGCAAAGATATTTGGTATCGCCACTACAGTGTTAAACAAGAAAAAAGTAGTTTTTTCTTGCACGAGATTGAGTATAAATCCTATCCTCTTAAACTAAGACGCAGACGTGGTAGGGCATTAATGTGCTCTTGGACGAATGAACATCCACCTTTTTTTTGCTATGGTGGAAAAAACTGGAAACATCATTCAAAAAGAAAACATCAATACTACCGTGAAAAGAACTAAAAATAGGGAGCTTTTAAGCTCCCTATTTTTTATTAGATACCAAACACTTAAACTATTTATATAAAACAAACATTTAATCTAAATTTTTTAAAAAAATGTAAGCGCTAAAACTTGATAAATGACCATCACTATTTTGTATCTTTACACTGAATATTTTCTTTTTCTTTGTAATAGTTTAAAGCAATATCTAAGTCTGAAAGTAATTTAGCTTCAGTATAGTTCTCTGGATTTAATTTAAGTAAATTTGGCATGTAATTCGATTTGTATTCTTTAGGATAATCTTGACATACGATTCTGGTCTTATCATCCAATGTTGTATTTGGATCATCAAGTTGATCAAGATATTTACTAATCATTTCATCTGATTGTTCAAATTGTGCAGTGAGGGTTGGTCGATCTGTTTGCGCAGTTGTATGCTGCTGAGGCTCTTTATTGCAAGCAGACAGGGCAATGATCAAGAATAATGCTGTAAAAAGTTTAATGTTCATAACGAATTGATTTTTAATGTTAAGAAAAAGTTTTCGGTTGTATAAAATCAGTTAATATTTAGATAAATCTTAAAGAACCTTAACTATCAAATATATTACCTAGATATGCAATGATTTTTATTACCATATCTTGAAATTGTTACAAATTCAAGATATTTAATGATTTTATTTGAAATTTCCGATTAAAAACAGCACATCGCCAAGTTTTGTATTTTTTATATGGGGTGGAATTGACGCAACGACTTTTATTAGCGCTAAGAATATTGATTAAAGCTCTGTTATATATGAAATTTCTAGTAATTTTTTAAAATCAGTAATCACAGCAGCAATAAAGAATTGACCCTTCATAAAGAGATTTGATGCAAAATAGTTTTGTCGGAATGTTGTTAAAATTTATTTAAAAATAATAGCTTAGTGGTCAAGTTGAAAAAATCAGCTAATGTGTTGTGTTAAATAAATTTTTTGTAAGGTTTATTTCTGATCTCAACCTGAGTATCTTATCCCCAAAATATTAAGAGGGTATTTCATGAAAAAATTATTCATTATTGCTTTAACAACCTTAGCATCAAGTTTCTCCTTTGCAGAGAACTTACAGTGTGAAAAAAGCTATGAAATTTTTAATAAGCAAGGGGACAAGGAAATAGAAATACTAAAAAATGGTTCACTTGATGATGTGATCAGTTATTATGACCAGATTGAATATGATCGAAAACTTAAACCTAAGCATCAAGGACAGACTTTTTCTTCAGGCGAATGGATCAGCGATGCTGAGTACAGAAAAGACATTCAATTACAGCAAGATTTAGCCAAAGATGGATCTTATAAAAATATAGATTCTACATTTTTAAAACCAAAATTAAATTATATTTCAAGTGTAGGCGAAGTTTGTGTTGTGCCTATACAATCACAAGATGAACTATTCAAAAAAAGTATGCAGACTGAAGCTGACATAATTTTTATACGCGATATTCAAACTAATGAATGGAGAAGATTTATCTATTTTGGAATTGAAGATAAAAAAGACTTTAATGAGTTTTTCCCTGATTTTCCTAAAAATGTAAAGCTTGCTCAAATGTTAATAGATAACAAAAATTTTGCAGAGAGCACTTCTGAATTTGGTTTGTTAATGCTTGAAGAGATGGGTGTTGAGATCACAGCTGAGATGAAGGAAATGATGAGAAATCAAATAGAGCCTTTTAGAGTTAAGTTAAGCGCGAATGGCTACTGATTTTTATTGTGTAAGTTGTATTTAAACCACCTGCGGGTGGTTTTATTGAATAAGCACAACAATCGATTAAGTTGGTTAATTAAAAGAAAATGGATAAATTTACGATTTAAAATCTTTAATATAAAATTAGAAACAACTACCAATGCTTAGCAAGTAAAAATGTTAAGATAACAGTATAATTCTTAGATTATTTCTTATTTATAAATGACTGAATTTTCAATAGAAACCCACCCACTCAAACCATTTTTACCATCTAATGCCAAGCTGTTGATGCTTGGTAGCTTTCCGCCACCTCAAAGTAGATGGAAGATGAATTTTTATTATCCGAATTATCAAAACGATATGTGGCGGATTTTTGGGCTCATTTTCTTTGAAAATAAAGACCACTTTTTAGATTTACCCAATAAAAATTTTAAAGAACAACGCATCCGTGAGTTCTTAATCGAAATAGGCATCGCAATTTTTGACACGGCGTATCAAGTTATTCGCTTAAAAGGGAATGCTTCAGATAAATTCCTACAGATTAAAACCCCCACAGACCTATCACAGCTTTTAACGCAAATTCCTGAATGTAAAAATATTATGACTACGGGAGATAAGGCAACAGATACCCTGATGTTATCTATGCCTCAAGAAATTGAAAAGCCACAGATAGGTAAATCCTCAAAAGCCATATTTGCTGGACGAGACATACGTTTATATCGTATGCCTTCTTCATCAAGAGCTTATCCATTAGCTCTGGATAAGAAGGCAGAGGCATATAAAAACTTATTTAAAGAAATAGGCTTACTTTAAGTAAGTTTAAAACTCATAATTTGGCATCATAGTTGGGTATTGAACCCATTTAAAACCAGTCACATTAAAATCTCGAAAATGGGTAAAACTAGACCAAATAACCGCTCCCTTTAGTCAATGAGAGTACTTTGTAAGCTGTTTGATTATTACTAATTCTTCAGCAGTGGCGATATCTAGTTCACCAATTTCGATAATTAAACGAACAATAGGGAAATCTGAAAATTTACCTAGAATCATAAATTTTAACCAAAAAAACGATTGCTATTCACAGTTTATAAGTAGGCTTTGCTATGGTTAGAAATATTTTCTTTAAATGATTCACTATAAGTATCGAAAAATAATTCAGTTTGATTTTTTTCAGAATATGGCTCGTATAGTCGTTATATTGAGTTGCCCCAATTGATCGACAGTTGTAATCGAACCATGCATTGAGGCAGGTTGAACAGTTGAAGTGGTGTTTATTATTTTTTGGTAAAGCTTGTAATCTAGCATGTTTTTTCCTTCTTAAAGCGTCCACATTTTGAATAAAATTAGCAAAATAAACCATATTAGTAACTGACTTTTTTGTTCTAGCTTAGGCATTTATTCCCTTATATTTAATTAAATCGATATACACATATAGTTAATAAATGCTTAAACCTTATCATTTTCTATGCAAATCGTTTTGCCAACGTAACACAGATCACAACTGCAAAACAAACAACAATCATCGCAAAACTTACGTGTTCACCCAATAGAACCGCTGAAAGCATTAAACCAATAAATGGTTGTATCAATTGAATTTGTCCAACTTTGGCAATTCCGCCCAACGCTAAGCCTTTGTACCAAAAAATAAAACCAATCAACATACTAAACAGTGATACATAGATTAAACCAATGGTTTCTGGCCAATGGATATTTGCAAAGGTTGCAGGTAAGTAATATAGACTTGAGATGAGCATCAAGGGTAATGCAACTACTAAAGCCCAACAAATCACTTGCCATCCACCCAATTCTCTTGAAAGCTTTCCACCTTCGGCATAACCCAGTCCACAAACGACAATTGATGCAAGCATGTAGAGATCACCCACACTAAAACTTAAATTACGGTTTTCATAAAACATAAATCCAACCACAATCGCACTGCCAATTAAAGCAAATAACCAAAATTGTGTAGCAGGTTTTTCCCCCCCGCGTAAAACTGCAAAAATTGCAGTCGATAAAGGCAATAGACCAACAAAGACAATGGCATGTGCAGAAGAAACTGTTTGTAAAGCTAAGGCCGTAAATAATGGAAAACCAATCACCACACCTAAAGCAACAATAACCAATGATTTAAATTGGACAAAAGAGGGTTTTGATTGCTGTAAAATAAACAGGCAGATTAAAGCAATACTTCCTGCAATGGCTGCTCGAGCTGTGGTTAAAAATTCTGGACTAAATCCCATGACAGCTATACGTGTTGCGGGCAAAGAGCCAGCAAAAATTGCTACACCAATAAAACCATTCAGCCAGCCAATATTTGTTTTATCCATCATCAATTACTCAGTAAATTTATGATTATTTAAGCGCTATTTACTGGAAATATATATGTACACTGCAGTACAATTTTAAAGAACTGTTATGCTATTTTTACCAGTACAATTCTATTCAATCTAACAAATTTTCTCGTATTTCTTATTTTTTAAATATATGGTTTATAAATGGCAAAAACTAAAATTGAACAAACAGTGCTGATTATTAAAAATCAAATTTCCAATAAAAGTTTAATTGCAGGTTCACGCTTACCTTCAGTTCGTCAGTTTGCTATACAAACAAACTGTTCTGTTTCCACGATCGTTGAAGCCTATGCCAGATTAGTTGCGGAAGGTGTTTTAGAATCTCGTCTTGGTTCTGGTTATTATGTGTTAGGTAAAGCAGAACCAATGCAAATGATTGACACTGAAATACAGTATCAACGTGAAATAGATCCATTGTGGATTTCAAGGCAGTCGTTAGAGGCGAAGATTGATGTGCTAAAACCGGGTTGTGGTTGGTTACCCACCACTTGGATGCCTGAACAATCGATGCGTAAAGCGTTAAAACAAGCTGCCAAGTCTGAAATCAGCATGCTCACTGATTATGCAACACCGCATGGACATTTGGAGTTGCGTAAATTTATTGCCAGAAAAAAAGAATTGTATGATTTAAAATTTAAACTGAATCAAATTCTTATTACTGACTCAGCAACGCAATCCATTGATTTAATTTTCAGACATTTACTTAGAGCCGGCGATGTGATTTTGATCGATGATCCTTGCTATTTTAATTTCCGCGCCTTGATTAAGGCACATCATTTAAAAGCCGTTCCAATTCCGTTTACAGAACTGGGACCAGACGTAGAAAAATTTGAACAAGCACTGAATTTAAAGCCAAAAATCTATTTAACCAATTCAGGGATCCATAATCCAACAGGGGCCACGATTTCGCTACAAACGGTTTATCAAATTTCCAAGCTGGTTGAGAAAACTGATTTATTGATTATTGAAGATGAAATTTTTGCTGATTTTGAATATACACCAGCACCACGTTATGCTTCATTAGCAGGTTTTAAGCATGTCATTCAAATTGGCAGTTTTACCAAAACTCTTTCAGCAGCGATTCGTTGCGGTTATATCATTGCAGAATCTGAGCTGATTGATCAATTGATCGATTTAAGAATTGCGACCAACTTTAGCAATAGTCACTTAAATTCAGAAATTATTTATCAGGCTTTAATGGACAGCAGTTATCCTAAACATTTAGATTGGTTAAAGAAACATTTGCTGAAAGTCAGCAATGAAATGATGCAAAAGTTGGGGCAACTCGGTATAAAACCGTGGATTGTTCCAACAGCGGGGATTTTTTTATGGTGCAAATTACCAGATGGTATACAAGCTGCAGAATTATCAAAGTTATGTCTCAAACAGGGCGTAATTCTAGCACCAGGTAATTCATTTAGCCAAGCTGAAAATGCAGGACAGTTTATGCGCTTTAATGTTGCACAATGTGTAGATAAAAAAGTTTTTGATATCTTAGCAATTTCTATTCAGCAGTTAAAAATAAATAACTTACAAAGTTAGCGAAAATCCTTTTCCCTATTGCTTTAAAATATGGGTAAATAGTAAGCAAATTTATATTGATTTCAGTGGAATAATTATAATGAGTGTTCAGGATGTACCGAGTCCAATTGATTTGAAAAACCCGCAAGATGCTTTGCAATGGGCAAATGATGCCAATGAAAAACGACCTTGGCGTTATGATTTTTTTGATTATTATGTGAATTTAATTCAAAAAGCAGCCAGAGAGAAACAGCATCAAACTGATCAAAACGTACAGTTCAATATTTTAGAAATAGGTTCAGGTCCTGGTTTTCTAGCAAAACATTTACTCAGTCATTGCCTTGAGATTAAATATACGGCGCTAGATTTCTCTTATGCAATGAACGAGCTTTCCAAAAGTAAGCTACTTTCTTCTGAGCTAGACCGGGCGCAATATCTGATTGCTGATTTTAAAAATGAAGATTGGCGTGATCAGCTTGGACAGTATGATGCAATCATTATTCATCAAGCTTTACATGAGTTACGCCATAAAAGCTATGCAAATCAATTTCATCAACAAGTGAAAACGCTATTAAAAAGTGATGCGATGTACTTGGTCTGTGACCATGTTTTTGCGTCGGACGCGATGAGCGATAGTGACTTATTTATGTCGAAACATGAACATTTCCAAAGCTTAAAATATGCGGGCTTTACTGACATAGAATTGGTTAAAGAGATCAAAGGTCTCTGTTTATTCGAATGTTATTTATAATAATGATGTTTTAGCGAATTAGTATGCTATTTGTCATTACACTAAACTTACATCATCCATTCAAGTGGTAAATATGACACACTGTACATAATAAATCGTTGGAATCGTGTAGTTTCAGGATCAACTTTATATTCGATCACATTGCCATCAACACGATGATCTAACCAGATTAGCTCACCTTGTGAATTAAGTTTTAACTCATAAGCAACCCTCAATAGGGTTTGATCCAATAGATTTGAAATTTGTTCTTGTAAAGGATCTGACTGAACGATCAGTCCAACTTCAGTATTGATATTGAATGATCTTGGATCTAGGTTAAATGAACCAATAAAGACTCTGTCATCAATATTGATAAATTTTGCATGCAAACTCGATTTATTTTTGCCTTTTTTTGGAATGATATTTCCTGTGAGGACCTCATACCAAGTACGGCGGTTACGTTCTATATAAGGTTTAAATTCATAAAGCTTAGCTCCGCCTTTAAGCAGGTCAACTCGATACTTTTGATAAAACGCATGGACAAGCGCAACATCATTTGCCATAAAAGAGTTGGTTAGAATTCTCACTTTGACATTTTGTTTAGGGAATTGGTTAATAAAATTCGTTCCATTTTTTGTAGGAACGAAATAAGCAGCAATCAAATCCATTTCTTGTTCAGGATCACCCAAATGCTGGTGAATTTGATGTGAAATTAATTCATTGCCGCGCGCTTGTCCTAAACTTTTCTTTGGAGAATCTGCTAAAAAATCGGCATAAGCCCAATTGATTTTATTTTGATTAAGCTCATTGGCAAGTTCTTTCTGCTCAAGATTTACCTTTTCATCTGCTGTATGTTCAGCTTGTTCAAGTCGTTCAAAGCTTTTTCGTAAAGTTAATAAATCTTGTTCAGAACCTTTATGAATAAATTGATCAATGGGATAGGTGAGTTGAAAATTCCAAAAGTCGGTAAAAACTTCATTTGCACGATTAACCGCTTTACCAAAAAATAAAATATCCATATCGGTAAATTGGAAAGATTCACTAGCATCAAAATATTCACTGCTAATATTTCGTCCGCCTGTTACAGCAATTGCGCCATCAGCAATAATTAATTTATTGTGCATTCGATGGTTTATTCTGTTCATTCTAAAAATATAATCCATTACACGAAAGTGCCGAAATTTATAAGGATTGTATAATTTGATCGAAATGTTTGGATGTGTCAGCAATGCACTTAATTGTCGATCTATTTTTGTTCCATTTTGATCATCAATCAATAGTCGGACTTTTACACCGCGATCAGCAGCTTTTAGCAACTCGTGTAGCATTAAATTGCCAATAAAATCATCCGCCCAAATATAATATTGTAAATCAAGAGTATATTTGGCTTTTCGAATCAGATGGATACGTGACGCGATACTTTGGAAAGCATCATTCATGGCTAAATATGCAGTTAGCCCTTGAGTAAGCATTTGTTTTGCTTGAGGCTCATTGATCCAATGATCTGCATATACTTTAACTTGTTGTTCTTGTTCTGGTTGATTCATAGGTAAACTGCATCCAGTGATTGAAAAAGCCAAAATAACCAAGGCAAGTGAAGTCTTTGAATGATTCATTCTTTCAATGAGTACTTTAAATTTTACTAAATCATATCATTAAGTTAATGGTTGAATCTGTAAATAGAAAAAGGTTACTGTAGTCCAACTGTTAAAACACAAACCTATTAGGATATTTAGCTATGAAATCACGTGCTGCTGTTGCATTTGGTCCAGGAAAACCTTTAGAAATTGTGGAAATTGATGTTGCTCCTCCACAAAAAGGCGAAGTCCTTGTTAAAATTACCCATACAGGGGTTTGTCATACAGATGCATTTACTTTATCAGGTGATGATCCAGAAGGTGTATTTCCAGCAATTTTAGGCCATGAAGGGGCTGGTATTGTTGTTGAAGTTGGTGAAGGTGTAACTTCAGTGAAACCGGGGGATCATGTGATTCCTCTATATACGGCAGAATGTGGTGAATGCTTATTCTGTAAATCAGGCAAAACTAACCTATGTACAGCCGTTCGTGCTACACAAGGTAAAGGGGTTATGCCTGATGGAACGACACGTTTTTCTTATAATGGTGAACCGATTTATCACTATATGGGTTGTTCAACTTTTAGTGAATATACGGTTGTTGCTGAAGTTTCATTGGCTAAAATTAACCCAGAAGCAAATCCTGAACATGTTTGTTTACTGGGTTGTGGTGTAACGACAGGGATTGGTGCAGTCCATAACACGGCAAAAGTACAAGAAGGCGATTCAGTTGCTGTATTTGGTTTAGGTGGTATTGGTTTGGCTGTTGTACAAGGTGCGCGCCAAGCGAAAGCAGGCCGTATCATTGTTGTTGATACCAATCCGGAAAAATTTAAATTGGCAGAAGAGTTTGGTGCGACTGATTTTGTCAATCCAAAAGACTATGACAAACCTGTTCAAGAAGTGATTGTTGAAATGACAGGCTGGGGTGTAGACCATTCATTTGAATGTATCGGTAATGTCAATGTGATGCGTTCAGCGCTTGAATGTGCTCATCGTGGTTGGGGACAATCAGTCATCATTGGTGTAGCAGGTGCAGGTCAAGAAATTTCAACCCGTCCGTTCCAGCTTGTGACTGGTCGTACATGGAAAGGAACTGCATTTGGTGGGGTAAAAGGCCGTACACAATTGCCGGGTATGGTTGAAGATGCGATGAAAGGTGATATTCAACTTGCACCATTTGTTACCCATACAATGGGCTTAGATAAAATTAATGAAGCATTTGATTTAATGCATGAAGGTAAATCAATCCGTACGGTGATTAATTTTTAAGCTTAAATATTTAGAACTACCAAAAACCAGTGATAAATCATGAATCACTGGTTTTTATTTGCATGATAAATGTATGAGTTTTATATATTAATTTTCTAAGCTTATCTTTTTTTGTTATGTTATGGCTTTAAAGCAAAAAATCAAAATAGGTCGTCTTATGAAAAATGTTGCAATTTTAGGTCTTGGTATCATGGCTTTAACTGTATCAGCATGCTCTTCGCTTCAAACCAATTCAACGGAAGATCAAACAGCGCAAAACACTCAAACCACATGTGTTGCTGAACGTGCGACTCAGTTGATTGGACAAAATGATATGTCTGAAGCGAAAATTAAGCAGCTTACACAGGCATCAATCGTACGTAAAGTTGCGCCAAATCAAGGTGTAACCATGGATTATCGTATTGAACGTGTGACAGTAACAGTAGATCCTGCGACCAAAAAAATTACCCAAGCGGCTTGTGGTTAATGACACAAATTTAAGTATTAAATGATTGAATAAATACTGATTTATTCAATCATTACCATTTAACTCAGTAAATATTTCTCATCTATTCCACTTTGAACAACAAAACAATCATCATGAGAAACCAGAATGACAGCACCTTTAAATTGCTGAATGGCATGTGCAAGTAATTCTCGTGACTCGATGTCTAAGTGATTTTCAGGTTCATCCAATAGCAATAAATCTATATTTTGATGATTGTGACTTATTCCCAGTAATGCAACTTTGAGTTTTTCACCGCCACTGAGTTGGCCCAATTTTAAGAGTGCTTTTTCACGGCGGATCCGCAGTTGACCTAATAAATTTCGCCATTCAACCTCTGGCAGATCTGGATTAAATTCAGCTAAATTCTCGATCACAGAAAGATCATCATTGAGCAAACTAAAATTTTGATCCAAATATAAGCTTTGTCCTATAAAGAAAATTTCAGTACATTGTGATTGATCAATTATTTTTAATAGGGTGGATTTACCCACGCCATTCGCACCTTTAAGCTGGATTTTTTCACCGGCTTGGAGTGACAAATTTATTTTCTGTGTTGTAGCATAAGGCAATTGTAAATCGTGAATTCTTAATATTTCACCTTGCTTAAATGATTGAAATTGAAAGTCAAATCGTTGTGGTTTAATTTTTTCTAAATCTGTTTGTTTCTCCTGTAAATTGCTTTGTGTTTCATCAGCTTGGCGAATTTGCTGTGCACGTAATTTCCCAAAACTTTGCCCAGCTTGCTCTTTTTTAAAATCCAGAAGAATCTTGGCTTGAGAGTTCGAGTCACGCAATTGAGCACCTTTACGTTGACGTTTTTGTGCTTTCATTAAACTCTCGTTCTGTTGTTGCTTTAACTGTTTAAATTCACGTTTTTCTTGTTGAATAGACTGAGTTAATGCATGGACTTGTTGTTGGTGCTGTTTAAAATAATCTGCATAATTGCCCTTAACATGCTGTAAACCATTTGCCGTTAAAGCATAAATATGCTGAACTTGATTTAGCAATTGAAGATCATGACTAATAATACAAACCCCCGCTTTATGTGACTGAATCGATTCAATTAGCCATTTTCTTGCCATGGCATCTAAATGATTACTTGGCTCATCTAAAAGTAGATAATGATCTTGTTTTAGAAATAAGCGACACAAAGCCAGCTTAGTTTTTTGACCTTCACTTAAGGATTTAACGGGAAAATTTAAATCAAGCGGCAGTTGTGCATTGCTTAAAATTTGTTGCCATTTTTGTGGTAAATCCCAACAGTTTTCAACCAAATCATAATCTTCAAAACTGGCACTACTATTTTCAATACGCTCAAAAGCATTGTGTAGATGAGTAATATCTAAAGCTTCAGCTATGGTTTTGGCATTTAATCGTTGTAATTGTGCTAAATAATCATGTTGGATATGCCACGCAATTTGACCTGAATAGGCTAAATCTGAATGCTGTTGTAAGTGTAATAATTTAAAAAGTAATGATTTTCCCAAACCATTACGGCCAATCACAGCAGAAGTTTGCCCTGGAAAAAGCACAAAATTCAGTTGAGTAAACATTGTTTGAGTGGGAAATGCCAAACTCAAATTTGAAATGATACATGCTTGTTGCATTAAATGATCCTCATATAGAGGATGCACAAAATAGTATGTAATAAAAGCTTTAAATAACAGTAGATTATTTAATTTATCGTAAAGAAAGTATCAGAACCAAAAGATAAGTGTAGCCTTGAGTAGAATCTATTTTGCACATCAAAAATTAAATAAATAATGATGAGAAAATGACTTACTTCATTGGCGTTGCTCTTTTAAGAAAGGGGATAAGAATACTTATTGTATAAAAATAAATCTGTATGTCAATGTTAAGCTTTTAAAATGCTCATTTAAAAAAGAATTATCTCAAAAACTTAACTCCCTTATGAAAGGGAGCTAAGTGGCAGTGGATTGAACCAATCAACGCTTATCAATTTATTTAAGCAGTTGCTTTAATCACTTCTACAACAGATGTTGCCACATAATCAATATTTTTTAAATTTAAGCCCGCTGCACACATACGGCCGCTACGTAGCAAATAAATGGCATATTGATCTTTCAATATATCCACTTGTTCAGCAGTTAAACCAGTATAGCTAAACATGCCTTGTTGTTCTGTAAGGTAATCAAAATTACGACCAGGTAAAGCAGCAGTTAATTTTGCCTTTAATAGTTCGCGCATTTGGATGATACGCTCACGCATTTCTTTAAGTTCTGCATGCCATTTTTCAGTTAATGTTGCATCATTCAATACATTATCAACCACTAAGGCACCCGTTGTAGGTGGGCTTGAGTAGATACGGCGTACAGTTGCTTTAAGCTGACCTAAAACTTTTTGTGCAGTTGCTTGGTCATCACAAATAAAGCTTAAACCACCAACACGCTCACCATATAGTGAGAAAATTTTAGAGAAAGAATTGCTAACAATGAAATTCAATCCCGACTTATCTAAAGTACGAATTGCATAAGCATCTTCTTCTAAGCCTTGACCAAAACCTTGGTAAGCAATATCGAGGAATGGAATTAAATCACGTGCTTTCAGTACTTCAATCACACGATCCCATTCAGCAGGTGTTAAATCTGCGCCTGTTGGGTTATGGCAACAAGGGTGAAGGAGAACAATGCCTTTTGCAGGGATTTGCTGTAAATCCTCTAACATGCCTTCAATATTGACACCATTGGTTGCTGCATCAAAATAGCGGTAGAAATGTGAATTGATTCCCGCACCATTAAAAATCGCAATATGGTTTTCCCATGTCGGTTGGCTCACCCAAACATCAGATTCAGGAAAGTATTTTTTTAGAAAATCTGCACCAACTTTAAGTGCACCAGAACCGCCTAGGGTTTGAATGGTCACTGCACGGCCATCTTTACGTGCTTGGCTATCTGCACCTAAAACTAATTTCTGGGTTGCTTCGTTATATGACTTTGAACCATCCATCGGTAAATAAAGCTTTACCTTGTCATTGCTTGGTTCAATATTTTTCAAAGCCGCTTTTACAGCGTCTAACTGAGGAACAATTGTGTCCTCATTATAATAAAGACCAATACTTAAATTTACTTTGTGTGTCCGTTCATCCTTACCAAAGGCTTCCATTAGAGAAAGAATTGGATCACCTGCATAAGGATCTACATGTTGAAACATGGTCTAAAGTCCTAAATCAATCGAAAAAATCAAGTCTGATAATATAGGTAATTCAAACCCCGACTCAACAGTAGATTGAGGTTTATTTTTTATTATTTATTCAACTTTAAATTAAGGCCACCGCTCATTTGTCTATATTTATAGCCAAATGTGCATTTACTACAAAATAGAGGATAAATAAGATAAAACTTAAACAATGTATCAAGTGCGGTATTGGAAGAGAGATAGTTAAGATATTGATTGTTTTTAAGTCGCAGTATTGTTAATGAATGATAAAACTATTGTTCTAAATTTCGCTTCTTGTCATCATAGCGCAAACGCAATATTTAAATTCTGGATGGTTTTTAATGTTACTGAATTATCAATACGATCAAGCTCAAGATAGCCATGGAACTCAAAAAGCCACACTGGTATTGATTCACGGGTTATTTGGAAGTTTAAGTAATTTGGGCATTATTGCACGTGAATTTCAAGGCAAATTCAACTTATTGCAAATTGATGTTCGAAATCATGGTCATTCTGCACATTCAGATGAAATGAATTATCAATTGATGGCTCAGGATGTTTTGCAAACACTTGATCATTTAAATATTGAAAAATTTATCGCGATTGGACATTCTATGGGTGGAAAAATTGCAATGAAACTTGCAGATTTAGCGCAAGATCGTATGCAAAAAATGATTGTTTTGGATATGACACCCTTTGCATATCAGGAAAATCACCATGATCAAATTTTTAAAGCCTTATTTGCGGTTGAAAATGCACAAATTGAATCTCGTAAAGAAGCAACAGAGATTATGCGTCAGTATTTAAATGAAGAAATGGTGATTCAATTTTTATTAAAATCATTCAGTAAGGGAAAATTGCTGTTTAATGTCCAAGCTTTATTTAATCATTATGCCGATATTTTAAGTTGGGAAAATCAGCAGGTGAATCCTATTCCAGCATTGTTTATTAAAGGTGGAAACTCACCCTATATCTCAAAAGTTGAACATTTTTCTGCAATCGAAACCCAGTTTAGTCATAGCCAAGTTAAAGTCATTGAACAAGTCGGGCATTGGTTACATGCTGAAAAACCAGCTGTAGTCAATCAAATGATCTCTGGGTTTATAGAATGAGGTTTTAGGCTCTGAATAAATTAAAACAGCATATTTAAAGGTAATATGCTGTTTATAAATGATTATTTTATGAACACTATCAGTTCTTTAGTCCTGTAGGGTCAAGAAAGTGTCTTGGTTTTGAATTTTCCATTGAGTACAAGATATGAAATTAGACCTAAAACCAAACCCCAAAATGCACCCCCAACACCAAACAAAGTGATGTTGGCTGTCGTTGAGAGAAAGGTAATAAGTGAGGCTTCTCGGCAATCGATATCACTCATCGCATTTGCAAGACTTCCAGCAATTGTACCTAATAATGCAAGTCCTGCTAGAGTGCTTATAAAAGCGACTGGAAACGCTGCAAAGACAGCTGCTAACGTTACACCAAAAATTCCAACAAGAATATAAAACACACCTGCGGCAATCCCTGAAATCCAGCGTTTTGATGGATCTTCGTGGGATTCCTTTCCAGTGCAAATTGCAGCAGTGATCGCAGCAAGATTAAATGCATGTGAACCAAACGGAGCCATGAGGAACGAGCCTAAGCCTGTCACGATAAGAATCGGTTTAGCATTGGTGTGAAAACCATCATTTTTAAGAACCAGTAAACCTGGCATATATTGTCCTGTTAAGGTAATTAAAAATAAAGGTAAGGCAAGACTCAGTATCGAGTTTATAGAAAAAGTTGGTGTGGTAAAAATAGGCGAGGCTAATTTTAGTTCAAATCCAGAGAAATCAATCCGTGATTGTAAAAGTAAGAAAATAAAGCCAAAAATCAAGACACTAATAATGGAAAATCTTGCAGAAAAACGCTTGGTGATGAGGTAAATCAAAAATAATGAAATCGCCAAAAAAGGATCAATTGTCATATTGGTAAAGGCTGCAATCCCAAATTGCAATAAAATACCTGCCAAGAGACCAGATGCAATACCCGCTGGAATTAGACGAATCAATTTTTCAAAATAGCCCGTAATTCCCAAGATCACAAATCCCAGTGCAGAAAGTAAATATGCTCCAATTGCTTCGGAATATGGCACAGTTACAAGTGTCGTAATTAAAAATGCAGCGGCAGGCGTAGACCATGCAGTGATAATGGGTTCTCGGGTATACCAACTTAATAATATTCCTGTGATACCAACCCCAATAGAAATAGACCACACCCATGAGGCAGTGAGTTCAGGGCTAAGACCAGCCATCTGTGCAGCTTGGAAGATTAAAATAAAGGTACCACCATAATTAACGATGACCGAAATTAAACCTGCCATAATAGGGGGAAGAAAATCATTAGAATGATGCTGAAAAGACATAAACTCTACCCCTAAGATTTTAAAAAGAAGTAGTAGAGTGTATTTTTAATGTGGTATTGCTATAAGATACACTTTAAATATTTTTTAAGGTACCAGTTTGCTAATATGACTTTATCTTCTGCCTTTTTACTTAACTCTGGTAAAGGTGAAGGCGTTAAGAATGTTTTTATTATGTTTTATCTACTATGATTTGATTTTAATAAGTAATTTTTGCTGGAACAAAATTGTTATTAAATTGAGTAAGCCTACTTTGTGCTTGATGGTTTGATTGTTTGTATAAAACATAAGAAAGTTACCTTTGTTTGATTAAGATTCGACACCTTTATCAAAATGGGTAACTTTCTCTTTTTCAAGATCTATGTCTGATCAGAACTGAACGAATACATTTAATGTGCATGTGAATGAAGTCCTGCAGGTACAACAGATCCAAATGGTCTTGTTTTACAATCTTTATCATTCGGATCACAAATACGGACATTTTGCATCATGCCTTGATCTTCATGATCTAAGATATGACAGTGTAATACAAAATCTCCTGTGAATTTTTCATACTTGGTTCTGACCACAATCTCATAACCCGTTGGAACAAAAAGAGTATCCTTCCATACGCCATTTAAACTATCAAATAAAGGATTAGTATTTTTCTCTAAAGTTATATCTCTACCTATACGATTGTTTGAACCATCAACCTTATATACGGATTGAATTTGAAAAGGATTCACATGAATATGGAAAGGATGTCCTGCAAGAGTAGATGTTAAGGTCCATTCATCAATCCCATTTAAAGTTAAATAGCGGTTTAAATTATCGCCATAAGGAAGTGCTAAATCAGCGTTAAATTTTTCATTACTTATACCAAAGACTTTACTAATATTAAAATTAAGCTGTTGTTGACCTATTTTGATGTCGCTATTACTACTTTCAATTTTTTGTAAAGAATCTAATGGGGTAAAAGCCATGATTAAATTATTATCCAAATCAGATTTAATTTGTTTTTGTGTAATACCATCAAGCTGTTGACCATTACTTTTTTTATCTGTAGAGGATGTTCAGAAAAAGAACTTTAAGAGAAAAAGGACGTTAAGTTTAATATTGTTTTTTATCGGCTATATGTTTTTTTGGACACTTATTGGTATTTTACTCTCAATTTTGACACATTATTTAAATGAATTATTACATAACCAAATAATATTGGCATGCTTTATTATTGTTGTTTTAGTTCTATGGCAGATAACTCCATATAAAAAAATCAGTCTAAATCGCTGTCATCTTCCTGCAAAAATTAATCCTTTTGGGCTTCAGTCTGGTATTGATAATTTTAAATTTGGAATTAAAAAAGCCTGGTACTGCGTAGGAGCTTGTTGGCCATTTATGTGGTTATGTATAGCGTGGATGGAGCCAATGATGTATATAATGCCTTTATTTACTTTATTTTTACTAGTGGAACAAATTCAACCCAAGCGAAGAGAAATTTGGGGGTGCCAATATTTTTAAATTGTTATTTTAAATTTTTAATCACTAAATATAGACTTAGAGAGCATAATTTATTCTTATTAATTTACAGATTATACTTTTTGTTTAAGATTTAATTTACTGTATTATTTGAATATCGATCATAACAAACTAATCTAAATATAATTTGATAGCTTCCTATACTTATAAGGTAAAACAATGATTTGCAATATAATAAGTCTAAATTTCTTTTTCCGAGTTATTGGCTGTTAAATATATATGCAGCATATCCATGATCTTTTTTTACAATAACCAACCCAAATGTAGGTCTAGTAATATCGAGATTAACAGCTCAATCTTTGACAATTATCAAGGTGTTAGGTGTTTTGCGTTAAATTTAGTGCCTCGTGAGTCTGTTACGAATCTAGTAATTTTACCAAATAAGCAAAATATATTTTTATTAAAAGACATTAAATATATAACAGAGTATTATGGGTTTTTGAAAAAATAATATTTTTTAGCAGTATACAGTTGAACTACGGATGAGTGCTTTTGAGTACAAACTTATACAACGTTTTATTCTTCTAACTGTTTGAAAATCCAAGTGAATGCAACGATATGCAAGCCATGCCAATCCAATACAGACTGAGTGGATTCTACTTTTGGTATTACCGCACTGTGGACTGACATAAAGTATAAAAACATTACATTTCAATAATATAGGTATGAATTTTCGTGGGTTTTATTGTAGTAAAATAGTGCTTGTAGACTATTTGTAGACTTGTTGGGAAACAGGTATAAATCGGAACTTACTACAGTTGGAATTAGACATGAAACTCAACAAATCTATAGTTGATGGTATTCCATTGACAGAAAAAGGTCAAAAAATGTATAGGGATGGTGATCTAATTGGATTCGCTGTAAGAGTAACAAATAAGAGCAAAACTTATATTATTGAAAGACGTTATAAAGGTGAGTTGTTTAGAGTAACTATTGGAAAAACTACTGACTTACCATTTACAAATGCTCGTGCCAAAGCACAAATGATCTTAGCTAAAATTGCAAACGGTGAATATAAAAAAGAAATCAAATTTGTAGATGTTCTTGATCCCTTAGATATAACTGTTAGTGATGCTTTAAAAATATATTTAGCTAATAATGATTTTAGACCTAAAACCATCAATCAATATAAGAAGTATTTTAGTGCTTACTTAAAATGGGATGATAAGAAATTATTTTCAATCACCAAACAAGAAGTTCTTGATAAATTTATTGAAGTTTCAAATTTAAGTGAATCTTCAGCCAATAGCTCTGTTTCACTTCTCGGAACTTTATGGAGATACATTCATGTTCTTCATTCAACGGATGAAAAACCAATCCTTAAGAGTAATCCTGTTGAAGTGATCAACGTTACTAAAGGATGGAACAAAATAAAAAGTAGGGAAAGATATTTACATAAGGACATCATTCATCCTTATTACAATGCAGTTTTAAATTATAAGGATGAGCTGAACTTAGAAGACACTGCAAGATCGAACACGAACCGTGACATTATCTTATTTTGTATGTACACAGGTTGTCGAAAGCAGGAAGTGTGCTGTTTAAAATGGAGCGAAGTAGATCTTAAAAAAGGGAATATCATCTTTTTAGATACAAAAAATGGTAATGACCATACTTTTCCAATTGGAAATCATTTACTAAGTATCTTGAAAGAACGCTGGTTACTGCGTGAAAATGATTGGGTATTTCCTGCAACCAAAATACCTACTTCTTGGAATATGCACGCTACCAAAGTTGATACTTTACTGAATAAAGTTGGTGAGAAAGTTAACTTTTACGTATCACTGCATGACTTTAGACGTACATTTGCCACTATCTGTAATTTATTAAGATTTAATATCTATGTTACAAAGCGGCTTTTAAATCACTCAGCACGCCCACGTATTGATGTTACTGGTGGATATGTCCAAATTCCAGATGAAGAACTTAGAGTATGTATGAATATGGTTGAAGCTGTATATCAGGGAAAAATTGATTGTTTCAATTACCAATCTGTTTGGAAAGAGCGTTTAAAAGAATTAAAGGCGGGGTAACCGCCTTCAAACTAACTGAGCAGTACAGGTAACTGTTCTGCTTTTTTCATACTGTAGCACATCACGTTTTTTATAACTGATCCTTCTGCCTATCTTCGTAAACGGTAAGCTATTTTGCTCACATCTCATTCGCGCAAGTGTCCATGGTGAGCAATCGAGATATAGCGCCACAACTTCTTGAGGAAAATTCTTATCCTCTTGTGAATTTAAAAAGTCATTCAGAGCTTTTTCCTTTTTTTCGTCGGGTGCATCTCTTAATGTTTTTAGTGACATATAAGCTCCTTAAATTCATAAATAAATTTTAAAAATAGTGGATTAAATGCAGCAACTTTCAACTGTTTTTGATACAAGTTACTGCAACATTTAGCGAACAAACTTCATCATCTGTATAACAAGCTAAATCTATGCTGTTAATTCAGCTTCTTTACGCTCATATATAGAATTAATGTTGTCGATTTGAGAGTTAGAAAGATGTGAAGTGTTTGGTTCAAATCGTTCTTCCATAAGTTTATTAATATTTTCAGTATCAGCTGATGCCTCAAGATCTATGATTAATTGTAAGTAAAACTTATGGGTACCATATGCAGTTTTAATTTCTGTTTGCGCTGGCTCACCCAAATCGGTTGGAAATGTAGAAGCTAAACTTTTTAGCTCCTCTAATGTTTGAGTTTCATTGATTTTTGCTAATAATTCACTTGTATCGAATGTATAAACTTGTTCAACAAATTTTTCTTGTTGTTGCCCTTGATGTTCAAGGCGTGCTTTTAGCCCAGAGGCACCTTGATGTTTTTTAATATTTGCTGGTTCAGGAGTTACATCAATTTCTTTATCACGTTCTTCTTCTGCTACACCAAAACCTTTTAAAATATCTGTAAACTCATCTCGCAGTGCGTATCCACGAGCGCGCATTTGCATCATTCGTTTAGGATATTGTGTCCATGGACCTTGTTTACTTAGTAATCCAGCACGTTTAGCATCTTCCTTACTAAATGTTTTAGTTACGGCTTTTTGACCTTTACGTTTAACAATACAAGTCGCCATATCTTCTGTTTGTGTTTCTTCAAATTGTTCCAGCAGGCCTGAGTTACGCACTAAAGCAAGAACAGCATCACCCCATAACGAAGGACGGCCATTAATACATGCTATGTTTTGTAGAGCCTGCAAAGGTTGTAAACCAATTTCCGCTCCCCATTGCATAGCAACTAAAATATTACCAGGTTTTTTTTGATAATCCTTAGGCACAATTTCAGAGTTTGCCAACAAATCAGCAATTTGCATTGCTTCAGTAAGATTTGAAGGTGTTAAAAAACTAGTATTTTGTACTAATGCATTCATGATTAATATTCCTTAAATTGTTTCTTTAAATTTGTTTGAAATACGGAAAACTCGGGTGCTGGAGGTTTTGCTATATTTCGCAAATAAATCTGGATCTTCTTTTTTCAACAGGGTACTGTCGATACGAGTTGAAGATTGTTCTTTGTAGGAGCAGATGGTGTTGCCTTGGCTAATCATCATTTCTGCATCTTGCATATTTGTAACGATCGCTAATTTGATTTCATCTTCGCGAGCTTTATTAGCTTTTTGGCGATTTTGAACAGCGATAAGTTCATTAGCGAGTTTGATATGTTCACTATTTGCTTCAACCTGTTTACCTTCCACATGCTTTGACCAACGATGTAAAACATCATCAAAGCAAGTAGGGGCAGGTGGAGTGTCGGCAATAACATGATTGAACCAAAAAGATTTAACCTGTTGAAAGATTGACTCAATCAAATCATCATCACGTTCAATACGGTACATACGGAATTTGTTGCCACCAATAAGAACGGCAAGGTGCCATAGTTGAAAGCCCGTAAGTTTCATGTACCAAAGACACTGTGTTAGGTAATAATCAGGAATCTGGTCTGAACCTTCTTCACCAAATAATTTAGATAGATATTCAGAAGCTGTTTTACATTCCAAACCTTGGTCTGTGGTTAAGCGACCTTTTTTAAAAAAAACACGGCCTGCAATTTCAGGGTTAATGACAGCGCGATCAATATTCCCAATTGCCCACGGTTCACCAAGCTCAGCTAACGAAAGTTGCTGATTAACACGTTGAACTTTGACATTCATTCGACTTGAAAACTCTTTTGCCACTACATCTTCAAGTAAATTTCCAAAATGAGCAGATTCACTTTGAGTATCTGAATCTTCAGAACGACCAGTTTTATCAAGCCATAATTGAAAGGGTGACTTGTAAGGACTAAATCCAAGAATTGCTGCAACATCCGAACCACCGATACCTTTCTTACGAGCTGCCAAGAATTGGGCATGATTAATTTGAGTGTTCATGTGTTAACCTCCCAATTTTTGTAATTTTTTGGTGATTGAATCTTCCAAAGCATCATTAATCTTAGAAAGCTCGATACGATCTAAGTAGGCGTTAACCTCACCATCTTCATCACCAATCAATTCAGGTTCTAAGCGATCAATTTGAATTCCTATCGCATGGTTAATGCCATTACCTGCATCAAATCCTGAGAAATCAAAATTTACTTCGATGAAATATTTATCATTTGCCGTGAGTAATGTAGCGCGGCAATTGTGATAACAATCGTTATATTTACCTAAATCGAGCTCATCCACTTTATAAGTGTCAGAGGCAACGATGACCTGTTGCTGCTCATCAAGTGGAAGCTTTGCTGGTTGGTACATTTGTACTGAAGCTAATACCGCTGTCATGGCAATTGCACTACTTAAACCGAACAAAACGGATTTGAAATTTAATGAAACCATGTTCATAATCTCCCCTATAGCTTTTGCTATATCCTTTAAAGAAGCCCCGTCCTCGACCAAAATTTCGGGGCTTTTTTTCGCCTAATGTTTATGTTTACGCTTGGAATGTACCAATTCGAACAGGATTTTCAGGAAGTAGCGCAATTACTTTTTCTTTAAACTCTTGAATGATTTCATTGCGTAATAGTTCTTCTTTCACGATTTGTAGTGAGAAAATTGGCTCACCATCTGAACTGTTCACCACTAAACGTAAACGGATAGTTTTTTCATCTAGGCCAACATATGCAGAATCATTGATTTCGAAATATGAAGGTAATTTACCTGTTGTACTTGAAGCCTCTACTTTGTCGAAAACAGAACGAGTTTCTTGCAAATTTGAAACTGATGAATCCGTAGTTGAGGAAGCACCAACTTTCATATTGCGAACTGCGTTAATTGCCTCAGCAATATTGATAGGTTCATATGCTTCAGATGTTGAAATGAATACAGAAGCCCAATCTTCAAGAAGTGTTGCGAAACGTTTTTGATTAAGTTTTTGATCTTTAAGTTGGTTTAGTTTTTCCCAAACTACTGTTGGTTCAAGTTGTAAAACCGCCTTATGATCACAGTGGCCTTGAGACAACCCTACAACTTTGAAGTTTAAGATTGCTGTTGCAGATACATTTTTGTGGTCAACAAATACAGGGGCATAGATTTTTACTTCAGGAACACAATTTTCAGATTGCGTATAACCTAAAACATAAGTTTTAAAGTCTTCAAAAGATGGAGTTTTTAAAACACCACGTGCACGGTTTCGACCAGCTTGAAATTGTTCTAAATCATGAACTTTGAAATTCTCATGAACTGCAACAAGTTCACCACGGCTTAAATCATTGACTGGAAGTGCAAGTTCAACGATTTCTTTAGCAGAGTTTTCCATTTCTATTACCTATTGGATGGTTAGTTAAAGTGCTTAAACGAAGTAGGGCTTAATTAAGCATCTTCAGTGAATAATTGGCTTGTATGGTTTGCGAATAATGTGACGTCACCACCTGCGTTCAAATGCATTGGAGTTTTTGAGGCTGTGTCTTCTGCACGTTTACCTTTTGCTGTTGGCTCGACATAGGCAAGGGTATGGGCAATTTCTACTTGGGATGAATCACCGATACGAGCAATATCAAGTGTGATTTTAATTTGGCCTTTTTTGTTGTGTGCTACCGCACCTTGAGCAACCATGCTGATAGCAGCACCTAATTGGTTTGCAAAAGTTCCTGCGCCTAAGTCGCCGACAAATTGTTTAGCGTTTGTGGGTTGATTTGACATTTTTTATCTCACATTGGGTTATTGTGTGAGATAAATATTAGGTAAACCTAATTAAATAGTCAATAGGTATTCCTAATTTATTTTTAGGTTTACCTAAGTTTCTTTAAAAATCGAAAAAAAACCTGCGATGTGCAGGTCATGATGTAGGATACAAAATATGAGATTTGAGTCTTATTTTTGAAATATTTCTTTTTTTATTTTTTTTAACTTTTCAAGGTCATTCGGTAGGATTTGATATTTCGAGTATTTTTCTTTAATTGTGATTTCATGTGTTTTGTTTTCAAATATTTTAGATAAAATAAAACCGCTAATAAAAGTTAGAAAAAAACCACCAATTAATCCACTAATCCAAAACTCAGAATCTTCAATACTCCAAGGGATTACAATTATTCCTATAACAATGTAATACCATCTATTTATTTGCTCTTTTTTTTCCAATATTGGCTTCATTTCACCTTCTATTAATAATTGAATTTTATTAGAAATTTCTTCTTTGACTCTATTACATTCAGTATCATAAAATTTTTCTTCTTCAATTTTTCTTAATTGTTTTTTATAAATAGATTCTGCTAGATTTAATTCATGTTGTTTTTGGATATTTGCAATTTCAGCAGCCTGTTTAGGTGATTCTCCATGATTATGGATAAACCGGCTAATTTGTTCAGCAACTTGTTCGAGGGTTTGTCCTTTAAAATTAAATTGCTCGCTATATGGAAGGCGATATTGTGCGAAGTGTTGAAAAATCCGTTGTTCTAACCAATACCCATCTTCAACTTTCCATTGGTGGCCTACAAGCCATTTCCCAACGACACCAGTTCCTTGACTGATTTCATCGGCTCTTATTTGTGGAGTTCTAGTTGTCCAACCAATCTTATAGATATGAGTATTATATTCTTTATATAAAATTTCATTATAAAGTATATATACATACTGATTCGCTATACTAGAATATGTAGTTTGATTTTTAATATTATTATTTTCAGAAAAAAAAGATTCTGAGATTCTTGTATCAATTATTTGAGTTATAGCCTTACCTATAGCTTCTTCACTAAAATCGCCAAAGGTTGATTTGCTGAGATTAATAGCCTTAATCTTGTAATAAAATAAATGCTCTCGAAGTATTGTATCGATTAATCTATCAAATCCATTAATCAAACCTTCTTCGCTCATATCATCAAAAACTTTAATTGATAAGTTATTAAGTATATTGGGGTTCGCATATGGATTAAGTATTTTATGGAAATCCTTATATTGTGCTGTATAATATTGCAATAAAGAAAATGTCTTTTGTGTGATTAATTTACACATGCTATTGGTAAAAGAACTATTACTATACTTACCAAAAACATTTTTATTATTAGTCATACAACTTTCCGCTTACAAATAATTTTAACTTCTTCTTACTCGTTTAGGTCTTGATGCACCTAGCGGCCTAAATGCATCAATAACTAAACCAACGAGTTCCATACCATCTTCGAATTCAATTATATTTGGTTGGAAATTTGGATTAAGTGCTTGTAAATATTTACGTTCGTCACTTTCTATAATTAATTTTTTAAAAGTTGCATCAGTGTTATTTCTAACAACAATCAAATCCTCAGAGAGAAGATCACTTACTTGGAATTTAGGGTTTACTAAAATGTAGTCCCCATCTATGTAAGTAGGAAAATTACTTATACCAACAACTTTAAGATAAAAACAACCATCAGGATCATCATGACTTAATGGCGGTAACCATTCATTAATTTCTGAGAGATTAATTGCTTCTACAGATGTCATTGCACCTGCTTGAACCCAAGATAGAACTGGTAATAATTTAGCAGTAACAGGTGCAATATTATTATCTAGAGCACGTAAATCTGGATTTGATGAACCATTTGTAAAATTACCAGAATTATTTTGTTGGTCTAACTTTATTTCACCGTTTCCAGTTGCTAACCATACAGGATTAACATTTAGATGTTTCGAAGCACGTAAAAGATTTTCACCTTCCATTGTTTTAGATTTACCTGAAAGCCAATCACTCACAGAAGGTGGCTTAACACCAACAGCTCGCGCAAGCTCAACACCCTTAATTTTTTTGGGTGGTAAAACTTCCATAGCATATTTAAGTCTTTCAGCAAGTGTCTTCATAAATAACTCTCATATCATTAGGAAATCCTAACATGAATTAAATTAGGTGTGCCTATTGATTAATTATAAGGAATGCCTAATAATTGTTTTGTTATAGGAGAGCAACATGAATGACAACCAACTTATAGAAGCTTTAGGTGGATGTAATGCAGTTGCACGGCTATTAGGTATTACAGGACCTTCAGTTAGCGGCTGGAAAGCTATTCCTACTGATAGAAAAATTCGCCTAGCCGTGATAGCTGAGGATCGTGGTATCTGTACACGAAAAGACCTTTTCCCAAGGGATTATCAAGAAATTTGGATTGAGTTAAGAGAGACAGTTCAAAGTTAAGAGGAAAACTTATGCATACAGAAATAATGATCGTATTCAGTCGCAAACTGTTGGCGCCCATGTCAACACGCGTGCCACTTGAAGTACAAGAATTAATAGATTCGTTGGCTGAAAACCAAGGTAGTGATCGTGCGAAGTGGTTAAGAGATGCCATAGATAAAAAGATCGAAATAGAGACAGGTCAATCATCATCTGAGCATGTAGAAAAATCAAAGAATACAAAGTATTCCAGCGTATTCAGGAATGTATTCAACTTTTTCAAAGCATTAAAAAAGCCCGATGGATCAGATCGAGCTTCAAGCATTCATCATCTATCAGGAAAATGAACATGACTAATTTATTAGAACATACATGCGCAGGCAAATGCACTGAATTTAAAGAAGAACAGTGTAAGCATTGTTTGATTGCTCAAGTGGAAAAGCGCGAGTTTGATTTAGGTGTGGCACCTGATGCTGTTTACGTGAAAGGCAATGACGTAGAGAAATACCATAAACGAGCAATTGAATCAAAAGGTGAAGTGCCATGAGTTTTGAGGTCACTTTTATTCACTTTACAAGGCATATCTTATAACTCAATAAAAGGAGTTAGTTTTACATGAGCAGTTTCAACTTTGTTAAAGCTGTACGCCAAATCTCTATGCCACCAACGACTAAGTTGGTGGCAATAACACTTGCTTCATATGCTAATTATGAAACTGGTGAGTGCTTTCCATCTGTTCAAACTCTCATGGAAGATACTGGACTATCAAATCGGGTAGTTGGCTTACACATTAAGCACATCGAAAAATTAGGAATATTGGTTGTAGATCGCTCAAATGGTCGTCGATCATCTTATCGTTTTGATGTGGAAAATCTTAAAAAAGTAATAATGTTTAGTCACAAACTAGCAAATGCAAGCAGTGACTTTAAGGATAAAACCAGTGACTCTGACGACATTAAACCAGTGACTCTCATGCACCAACCAGTGACTTTGGTGCAAAAAGCAGTGACGCAGAGTCACACTAACTACCAAGAACAACCAATAGAACTACCAAAAGAACGTAGTAGTAATACGCACGAGGAAAAAATTTCACCACCTCCAATTCATTTTGTTCAGTACCACAATTTTGATCTTGCCAAAATCTCAGTGATTGAACTTGGTCAAAAATATCCAACACTGAAATCGGATTTTATCGAGTTGTCTAAACCAAGACATCCTGATCTTGAGCAACAGGATATTGAAAATTTGTTTGATGAATTTGGAGATTGGTTTGCTTCATCGAATGACTACGGTAAGCAAATATCCAAATCTGCTCAAAAGTGGGCGGTATCTTGGCTAACATGGGTAAACAACAACAAACACAAGGTCATTGCTCGCAAAACGAAAGTAACTGCGAATGAGCAAACGATTGTAAAACGACAGGTATCAACACAACCATCGGCATATCAAGCTAAACAGGAAAATGTAAATCGTTGGAAGAATTACGGTAAAAAAATCCGTGAAGAACGATATCAGGAATCATCAATTATCGATGTGGTACCAGTAGCTACAAAGAGCTTTCTGATTGATGAGGTGGGTCATGCGTGAGTTCACCCTTGATGAAGCGCGTCGCTTAATTGACAAAATGCGAATCCGATACGGTAAGAAATTTACTGATCAATGGGCAGCAGTTGATGAAGCTGAGCTTGAGCAAGCAATGATTGAGGATTTTTCAGGATTAACATCATGGCAGATTGAAAATGGGTACAACCGAATGCTTCAAGAACCATGGCCACCATGTATTCAAGATTTTAAGATTTGGTGTTTACAAGGTTCACATTGGCTGACTGAAAATGAAGCATGGCAACAAGCATTGGCATACGAGAAATCTGGACAAACCATTTCCATTAGCAAACAGGTTTTAAAGACGCTTAAAGAATTTAAGAAAGGATTTGATGAGATTAATCCACGTGCTGAATCACAGGCTAAGGCATTCAAAGATATGTATATACGCAATGTATCAAAAGCAAAATTGATGGGGGATATTCAGACATTTACTGATACAGTTGGAACATTAAAAACACCTAATGACGATGCTAGAAAGACTACAACTTGTCCACCTGAGTTGATGGCTCAGATGCAGGCTATTAATAAAAACACCAAGGCAGGTAGAGCATGAATTTATCTCCAACTCAAATCAAAAGACTTTTGCATCAACGCTACAATAAACCCAAAAAGCCAAAGTATGGGAATCATAAAGTTGTAATCGATGGGGAAAAGGTGGCTGACTCTAAACATGAATATCGTCGCTTAAATGATCTCATCGTCCTACAACGTGCTGGAGAAATTAAGGATTTACAGACTCAGGTTCGATACAAGCTGATACCAGCACAAAAAATATGTGGTGTGAAAGTACGTGGTACCGATTATGTTGCGGATTTTGCTTATTGGACCAGTGAAGGACAGTTTGTTTGTGAAGATGCCAAAGGTCATAAGACACCAGATTACATCATCAAACGTAAGCTGATGAAGATGATTCACAATATCGATGTTGTTGAAGTTTAATTGTAGAAATATGGAGTAAGGCTATGACTATGAAGTCTGATGATTTACGTACAAACGCTCAAATTGTTATGGAAGCAATAGAGGATCTACATTCTCAAGAACAGATTGTTACTCGAACAACACTGGCTGATCTTACAAATCTAAAATTATCAATTATCGATGACAGACTTTCATATTTGGTAGACACTGGACAGATTATAAGAGTACAGCGTGGTGTTTTTGTTCCTGCAATCAAGCATCGTACAGCGCGGTTGATGTCTAAAACAATATTGCCTGATGGTACTGTTAGTATTGAGATAGGCAGCGTTAATACTGCTGTTTTAACTCTCACTCCAAGAGAAGCACGCAATCTGGGCAACTTATTGATAGGCGAAGCAATGCAATACAGCAACATTGAGTTAGGCCATCATATGGCAATAATCCAAAGTGAAGTAGCTGGGCAAGTACGTAAATTATCAAAACAGGTAGGAGATTTATTGGATGTAGGGAAGCAGGGAGAGTTGATATAAATTTTAATAATTTTTTAAAGACAGTCTTTATTCATTACATTATTATAATTGGGTAAGACTTTCTTTCAAATGGGTTTGAGAAAGAAGTTTTACTTATTATATAGGATAAATAATTATGCTTGCTAACTTATTTCAAATTAAACAATTTCAGGAATTTTTTAACGATAAAGAGTTGATACTTGAAAAATACGGGAAAAATGAATTTCAGGAATTTTGTGAAAAATTCAGATCTAAAGAATTTCAGGTCGGTTTATCAATATGGCATCAAATTGCCAGTCGGCAATTGGAAAACGTTAACCCCTATGCTATTGCTAATTTTATTTCATCACCACCAGTTTCATTATGTGAAGAAATTAATAAAATTGTAGGTAAGGAAGTAATTAATGATATTTTATATTTTTATGGTCGAGTTAATGATAGTTCATTAGAATTCAATGATTTCGCAGAAATTCTATTAATTGTGACATCTAATAATGAATTATTAATTGGAGATATTGCTTTTTCTAATCCTTACCAAAGAATTGTAAATCCAAGGTATATATATCAAGAATTTAAAGGCTTAGGATTTTTGGGTGAGTTTATGGGTATTGTTGAAAACTATTGTAATGAACAAGGAATAAGAAGGTGTTTTTTAACAGCAGCAGCTTTAGACTTGGTTCCATTATTTGAGAAATATGGATACAAAGTACAAGAAGATCCAATGTCTCAATTTGCCTTAAAATCAGGGGCATCTATTCCAATGTATAAATTATTTGATTAAATAAATTTTAATTTACATTTTAGCCAAAAAAGCCCCTAAGATTAGACTTTCCTACCTAAAAACTTGATCAGTAAACCAATATGAGGTTTGGTGATCATCAATTTTAAATTATACTTTTTTAATTTTAAGGATAATTAATTTGAGAAATCGCAATAGTGTGCTAATGCATTATTTAGTTGCTCCTCAACTATTTAACGATAAAAATCAGTTAATAGATGAAGTAACCAAAGAATTCCATGAATGTGTTTTAAAAATGAATGTTACTTCAGATTTATTTATTATTGACCCTTATTTTTATTCATCAACATTAAACGAGGACTTAGATGAGAAAATTGGAAAAGCTAATTTTTTTATTTCTATGTTCAAGCCTTGCTTAGAGGGTGTAGAAAAAATGGTTATTATTTTTAGTAATAAAATTGATCAAGAATTTAAAACTTTATTACATACAGAAATTAATAAAATAAACCCAAATTTGAAAATCTCATGCTACAGATCTAATAAGTTTCATGATCGTTTTGTATTTAATCCATTATTGGTCAATGGGATATCATTGGGAGCATCATTCAATGGACTTCTTAAAAAAATAAATAAATTTGATAGTATGTCAACTGAAGAAGCAATCGTATTGGAAAAAACACTTCAGGTTGAAAAATTTCTTTAAGTTCCCCCTCTAAGGTTCGACACTCCAACCAAATAAAAAGAATATTGCCATATCAAGGGGTTTACATGATATGGCTGAAAAAAGACAAAAAATTGACTATGACCGCATTGAACGTGGATGGAGAGCTGGGATTCTCAGTCCGCGTCAATTAGCTGCTGTGTATGAGGAAGAAACTGGTCAGAAAGTTTCTCATGCTGCAATTATTAAGCATTTTACAAAGCTTGGAATACCACGGAACCTAGCAGAAAAGATTAAAGCCAAGTCTGATGCAATGGTTACGCAAGCAATGGTTACGGAAGAGGTTACACCTGTAACCATTAAACGTGACAAAGAAATTATTGAAGATGCGGCAATCCAGTTAACCCATGTCCGTATTAATCAACGCAAGGATATTCAACGTTCTAGACGAATTGCAATGAGTCTTTTTGATGAATTAGAGCAAATGGTTGGTGAAGATCATGTTGATTTACTGATTAGACTTGGTGATTTGATGTGGTGTCCTGATGACAAAGGGAAAGATACATTAAACGACATATATCAAAAAGTAATTTCAATGCCCGGTCGTGTGAAGTCCATGAAGGATTTAAGCGACACACTTAAAACCTTGATTGCTTTAGAGCGTCAAGCATTTGGACTTGATGATGAGAACAACAAACCAGTTGATGCATTAACTTCCTTACTTGAAAGAATTAGTACAGGAAACAGTTCTGCATTTAAGCCAATTGCTGATGATCCAGAATATGGAGCATCTACGTGAATAAAGCGAATAATCACCCACATCAATTTAATTTCATGCGCGTACACGCTTCAAAAATGCATAAATATTGTGCAAATTGGAGTGAAAATTGATATATAACACTAATTTACAGCCACTACCAACGAACAAGGAAGAGTTAGAACGCTGCCTTGCTGATCCCATTTGGCGTATTTTTAGTGGGTGTTTGTATAAAATCAAAATTAAAGGTGATGACTTCGTAAATGAGTTCGGGCAAGTCGAAGAAGCCCCTACATATGAGTTACCTTTTAAACCAAATGATGCACAGAAAAAATTTCTAAATCGCTTGTGGTACCGCAATATTATTTTAAAAGCGCGTCAGTTAGGTTTTACTACACTGATTTGTATATTGTGGCTTGACCACGCTTTATTTAATGCAAATCAGCATTGCGGTGTTATTGCCCAAAACCTTGAGACTGTCAGTGATATCTTTAGCGATAAGATTAAATTTGCGTATGACAATTTACCGCCTGAAATATTAGAACGCTTTCCGCTCAAAACAAATAATGGTACTGAGATGGAGTTCGCGCATAACGGCTCTAAAATCTCTGTGGCTACATCATTCCGTGGCGGTACTCTACATCGCTTACTTATTTCTGAATACGGTAAAATTTGTGCCCAATCGCCAGGTAAAGCAAAAGAAGTTCGTACAGGTTCATTACCTGCAGTACCAACAACAGGAATATGTGTAATTGAGTCAACTGCCGAAGGTCGAGGTGGTGACTTCTTTGATAAGGTTCAGATTGCTCAAAAGAACTTTGCATCACGTAAAAAGCTTACACCTAAAGACTTTAGGCTGCATTTTTATGGTTGGTGGGAAGAACCGAAATACCGTATCGATTCTTCAGAAGTGGTTATATCCAAAAAAGATCATAATATTTTTGATCATATTGAAATCGTTGTATCCAAAAACCTAGGTAAAAGGATCAATATTGATCCAGATCAACGTGCTTGGTATGTATCAACACGTGATAACGATTTATCTGGCGATCAAGCTTTAATGTGGCAAGAGTATCCGTCATTCCCAGATGAGGCTTTCCAAGTTTCCACAGAAGGGAACTACTATGCCAATGACATGCTTGAGCTGCGTAAACGCGGTGGTATTACTCAAGTTGAAGTCTTGGATATTCCTGTAAATACTTTTTGGGACATTGGTAATCATGATGGTTGTGCTATTTGGTACGAGCAGATACTAAATAATCAAGATCGTTTCATTGATTATGATGAAGATCATTTTAAAGACCTACGCTTTTACGCAAAACTGATCAAAGATAAACCATATCTCTACCACACCCATTTTTTACCACATGATGCAGCACATCAACGACTTGGCGACTACAACAAGTCAGTATTAGAAATGCTTGAAGAATTATTACCAGGTCATAATTTTGTGGTCATTCCACGCATTACCTTACTCACAACAGGTGTTCAGCAAACACGCAGGCTTTTGAAGAATGCTTGGTTTGATGAAGAACGATGCAAATTAGGTATTGAACGCATTGAAGGCTATAAGAAGAAATTTAATCACCAAGCCAATATGTATATCGATCAACCTGATAAATCAAATGGATGCTCAGAAGGTGCTGATGCACTTAGACAATGTGCGCAGGCTAAAGAAGCAGGGTTACTTGGTGACTACGTCTATACGTCTAGTCGTACTACTGATAATTCAAGTACAAATAACTATGAACAGCAATCAAGCTATAGAGAAGCACCACCAACAGATTGGCGAATGTAAGGATTTTAAATATGTTTGATCATGATACTACTGAGATTGAGCAAGCTAATCATGATGATGATGCTTTGAAGCTCGATGAACTTACTGAAATTATGTACGAAATTGAGGAACAACCTTACTGGCGTCATACTGCAGATAAAGAAATGGATTACGCGGATGGTAATCAGCTTGAAACTGAATTACTCAACCGTATGAAACAGATCGGTATTCCTCCAGCAGTAGAGGATATGATCGGCCCTGCATTGCAATCTGTAGAAGGTTTTGAGTTGCAAACACGCACAGATTGGCGTGTAAAAGCCAATGGTGATACAGGCAGTGATGATGTAGCAGATGCTCTAAATTTTAAATTGAATCAAGCTGAACGTTTATCTAAAGCGGATAAAGCCTGTAGTGATGCCTTCCGGCCTCAGATTGGTTGTGGTATTGGTTGGGTTGAAGTTAAGCGTGAACAGGATCCGTTTAAATTCCCATATCGCTGTACAAAAGTCCATCGCAATGAAATTCATTGGGATATGAAATCTACTGAAAATGATTTAAGTGATGCACGTTGGTTACGTCGTACTCGTTGGATTCACCCAAAGCGTTTAATGAATGCCTTTCCTCAACATGCTGAACTCATTCAAACTGTAGGTCGGTATGGTGGTTCATGGTGGCAAGAAGCTGGTGTATTGGATGGTGGCGATAGTACAGGTCTACAAAATGCATGGCTTGATTCTCGTTCATACACAATCAGTGAGCAGTATTGGTATAACCCAACATCAAAAGAAATCAATGTTGCTGAGGTTTGGTACCGACGTTGGGTGCGTGTACCAGTACTAAAATTCTCAGATGGTCGTGTAGTTGAATATGATTCTTCAAATATGAATCATGACATTGCCATTTTTCAGGGAATGGCGCACGTTGAACTTGCAAATATATCAAAGGTGAGACGCTCGTATTGGTTGGGACCTCATTTGCTATTTGATGGACCTACTCCATATTCACATCATTATTTCCCTTATGTACCATTTTGGGGAGCGCGTGAGGACAATACCAACATTCCTTACGGCTTTGTACGACGAATGAAGTTCAGCCAAGACAGCATAAATTCAGGCATTTCTAAATTACGTTGGGGTATGAGCGTTACACGTGTTGAACGTACTAAAGGCGCGGTTGATATGACAGATGAGCAGCTTCGTCGCCAAGTTGCTCGTCCTGACGCAGATATTGTATTGAATGCCAACCATATGGCAAAAAATGGCGCCCGTTTTGAAGTGAAACGTGACTTTGAATTATCACAACAACATTTTCAATTGATTAATGATAACCGTGCAGCAATCGAGCGAGTCAGCAATATAACATCTGGCTTCCAAGGTAAAAAAGGAAACGCGACATCGGGCAAACAAGAGCAGTTGCAGATTGAGCAATCCAATCAAACTTTGATGAAAATCATGGATAATTTTAGAGAAGCCAGAACACTGATAGGTGAAATGCTTCTTTCTATGATAGTTGAAGATATGGGAACCCGTGAGCAAACTGTGATTATTGAAGGTGATGCAATCCGTGAAGATCGTACTGTAGTAATCAACAAACCCGAAGTTGATGAAATGGGTTATCCATATGTTTCGAATGATGTGCAACGTATTCGCTTGAAAGTAGTACTCGATGATGTTCCAAGTTCTACAACATTCCGTGAACAACAATTGAATGCTTTATCTGAGATTACCAAGTCATTATCTGCTGAAATTCAAACAGCTGTATTGCCATATGTAATGGCATTGACTGATATTCCATTTAAGAAAGATATTATTGAATCAATTCGCGAAGCTACTCAGGCATCTACACCAGAACAAATCGAGCAACGTATTCGAGAAGAAGTTAAACAAGCACTAGCACAAGCTGGTAATGATATTAAATTACGTGAACTTGAACTTAAAGAGCGTAAAGCTGGTAGTGAGATCAAGGAAATAGATGCTCGTTCAGTAGAAATTGGAGTGAAAGCGGCATATGCAGCAATGCAAGCTGGTGCACAGGTAGCTCAAATGCCACAAATTGCGCCAATTGCAGATGAGGTCATGAAAGGTGCAGGTTATCAGCGTCCAAATCCAATGGGAGATGATCCAAACTTCCCAATTGCCGAGCAGACTGCAGCTAGTGATATTCGTAGCCCATATATTCAAGGTCAAGGGGCGGAAGTAGGGAGTGAAGGGCTTGCAGAGGTTCAACAGAATACCAGTCCAATGGATCCACCTGTGCCAAGTCAGGTGGGTACTGGAATGCAAGGGATCGAAACGGTAAGCATAGGGGATAATATTTGAAAACTAAGTTATTGAGCTTAGATATTTTTCAATTACCTGTATATTCATTAAGTCTTTTACTGCATAACCTACACCAGTAGCAGTTGGATACACAGATGCAGCATTTACATTATAAAGCTCACAGAGTTTCAAAAGCTTGTGAGCTTCAGAATAGGGTAAAGTCCATTTATGTAGATACTTTGAATAATTCAAATTTGTTGTATCAAGAGTTTTATCTTTTGAAAATTCAAGAGGTTTGCAAAACCACTCATCATCATTATCATTGATTTCTTTAGAGACATGACGAAAAATTGTAAAACAACCTTGTTGTGCTGCAATGTGAAAATTTACATTGCTAGGGATACTAATAATATCAAAGGGAATAAGACTTCTGTTCGAACTGTAATTGAATTGTGTATTGTGGTTGTATACTTTTTTAGACTCTAAAATCCAAATGGCTAATCTTTGTTTTAAATCCGGTTTAGTATTTTTAACTATAGCATCAGCAATGCCTTTAACAGCCTCACTTGAACTAAAGTAAGCAGCAATAAATGATCTTTTGCTCCAATCGAGTAATCTTGTTGAAACTCCGTAATGTTGAGCAAATGCTAAAATCTCATGATATTTATCAGTGGGCCATTCAAATAAATCTTTATCATTTGCCCCTGATAACATTTCATCTAATGATTTTTTAGTGCTTGCAATATGACCAGGGACTTGGATTCCCGTCTTATCGCAGTATTCCAAAAAGTGTACAAGCATTTGAACTTCAAATTTTACTTGATCCCTAATTGTTATATCTACAGCGGTTCTAGATGCGTTAGGAGATAGCTTCCAATCGGCATTTCCCTGACCTCGAAATATTGGGTTTAGATCATCTCCAATTTGATTATTAATTTCTTCAGGTCTTATTGCGTCCCAAATTTCTTGGGCAGTATCAAAGTGGCGTTGTTTGTAATTTAGCATATGTTATATTTAACCTTTTGAAAAATAATATTTTAAAATATAAAATTTTAATTATCAACTAATTGAAACTAGATAAATGAGTTCACCATCTAGGGCATGACCTATTCCATTCATGACTTAATAATTGAGACAGTCAAATCGACTGTCTTTTTTATTGTGGGCATAAAATGTTAAAGAAATTATTACCTTTCGCTATGTGTGTATACGTTGGCACTAAATCCGTATTGGCAACAACTATGACACGTGGTGAATATAATCATTATCGAAATTGGACCATATTCCAATATTGAAATTCGTCCTTAATTTGTATTGTGCATATTATTTTTAGTGATATTATTCAATAGATCAAAGGGTTGATGTAATACTTTATAAAATATAGGATTAAATTTGAGTATGAATTCACTAGGTATTAGGGTTGAACCTAAAAAAGTAACGTTTGTAGTTATTGATTATACAGATAGTGAGGCAGATATAGTCAACGTAGAAACTATAAAAATACCATTAGCTTTGGATTTTCCAGCTAAATTAAAATATGTCCGAAATACGGTTCTTGATATTATTCGAGAATACAATATTCAAGTAGCAGGTATAAGAATAGCTGAAACAGTCTCTGAAAATGTAAACATAAATCGTCTTCATATTGAGGGTGTTATTCAAGAAGCATTTTCTAGTAGTAGTGTAAATAGTTATTTTACAGGTCAGGTAATGTCTATTTCAAGAAAACTTAATATTAATAAAGAGTTATATAAAGATTTATTAAAAAGTAAATCGCAATATGCCAAAATTAATAGATGGGCTTTATGCACTAATTTAGAAAGCAAAGAAGCCGCACTGGTTGGCTATGGAGCATTACTATGATTTACCCATGTCAAAAAGCAATTGTATCTTTTCAAAAAACTAAAGAAATTGGTGCTGAAGGTAAGAATTCAAAGGTTTATATAGCACATGATAAGAATATTGATGGGGAATTAGTAATTAAAGAAATTGAATATCGAAAAGATGATAAGACAATTGTAGATATAAATGATTTTTATGATGAGGCGAGAAAATTATTTAAAAGTTCTCACCCGAATGTAGTACAGCTTTATTACGCTTGTGAAGATGATAGAAATATTTATATAGCTATGCCATTTTATAAAAATGGAACAATTAAAAGTCTATTAGCAAAAAGATATTTAACATCTAGAGAAGTGATTAAATATGCAGTTGAATTTTTAAGTGGTTTGCATAATATACATTCGAAGGGATTAATTCATTTTGATATTAAACCTGACAACATAATGCTTTCAAATAGAAATGAAGCAATGGTTTCTGATTTTGGATTAACTCAATTAGTAAATGATGATGGGCTTGCATGGGTATCATCAGTTTATACAAGAATTATCCCGCCTGAGTTTATAGATGGGTATTCGAAAGGGGATTTAAGCTTCGACAGGACTTTTGATATTTATCAAGTTGGAATAACGCTTTATAGAATGTGTTGTGGAGATACTGAATTTTATAAACAGTGGGATATGTTAGGTTCACAAGATAATTTCATTAAATCCTTAAAAAAAGGCACATTTCCTGACAGAACAAAATACCCTCTGCACATCCCAGAAAAGTTAAAAAAAGTTGTTAATAAGTGTATGCACATAGATTCAACTAAAAGATTTCAATCCGCTTTAGATGTTATCAATGCTATCGCTGATATCGACTCTAACCTTTTGGATTGGGAATATGAAATTGGTAGTGTTGATATAAAAAGATGGAAAAAAACAGATAAAAAGGGTAATTTATATGCATTAGAAGTTAGTACTGATGGCAAATCTACAGCTATGAAAACAACTCCTAATTCAAGTCAGAGAATCACTGACTTCTGTATTAAAAATATAAGTGATGAAGATATCGGTTCATTCTTAGACGGGATTGATTAATCATGAAAAATTTAAGTCATGAGCAGAAGGAGGCGGAGTTGTTGAGCCGAAACAAGTTATTACCGCCTTTAAAAATTGAAGGTAATACTAAAAAAAAATCAACTAAGCCTCCTTCGAATTGTCCTGGCTTAAAGAATATTGATCTTTATAGTGGCAGCTATATAAATTTAAAAGACTAGACTTCTAAAACCACCTTTGGGTGGTTTTTTTACACCCCCTGTAAGGCTAACGACATCATATCTAAATCCTAGACACTTGTCTCATGTTGAGCAATCGACAGCTAAACGCTAGTAACTCTAGCCATTCGCCTTAGCGGTCACAGCGATAAGTGATAGGAAAGACATGGAAATTACAGAGCAACAACAACAGTTGATTGATGAAAATGGTGGGAAACTTACACCTGAACTTGCAGGTCAATTGATAGATCAAGAGCTTCATGGCGATACCGCATCTAATCCTGCGGAAAATGGTAGTCAGCCAGCAACTACCCAAGAACAGGAACAAGCCAATACACCAAAAACTGAACCGACAGCACAACAGCAACCTGATGAAAGTCAGTTGAATGATGAAAATGCGGTGGTTCTTGCAAAAGATGGTAAGCACACTATTCCATTCGAGCGCCTTGCTAATGCACGCAAGGGTGAGCAAGAGTGGAAGCAAAAGTATGAAGATGCGCAAACAGAGCTTGCAAAGCTTCAAACAGATGCACAGCAACGTATTGATAAGGGTCAAGCACCTACAGCACAAGATAACCAAGTAGCTATTGCTCAAAAAGCCATTGATGAAGGTGTAAACCCTGCAATCTTTGGTGATTTTAGTGAAAAAGCTTTAGCTGAAGGTATTCAAAAAGTTGTAGATATGCGTGTTTCTGCAATGGTTGATCAACGTGTTAAAGACGCATTGGCACCATTTCAACAGCAACAAGCAGTTAGTGCTGAACAAGCACACTTTACTGAAATCTTTACGGCACACCCTGACGCGGAATCAATTGTTGAGTCTAAAGAGTTCAATGATTGGATGAGTGCTCAACCGGGTATTACGAAAAGTGCTTACGAAACAGTCTTAAATGGTGGTACAGCTTCACAGGTTGTAGAGCTCTTAGGATTGTACAAATCTGCAAATCAATCAACTGAACAAGCTGCAAAACCCGATGCGGTGAAAGCAGCAGCGCAAGAAGCTGTAAAAAACGCTCAAACACAAGTACCACATAGCCTTTCAGATTTGCCTGCTGGCTCTCCTGCTGGTGTTTCTCGTGATGAACGCATTGCCAATATGACACCTGCGCAAATGATCGAAGAAATGTCCACATGGACTGAAGAACAGCGTGAGCAATATCTGAATCGTCGTGTGTAATTTAAATTGTGGAGAGTCGACATGACGAATAAAACCAATGCCGCTTATGGTGATAAAACAAATATGGTGACACAGGCCGTTGGCTTGTTCGCTACCCATATGCAACGCAACAGTACTCTTAATCTTTTAGCAGGGAAAATGCAAAAGGGTGAAGCTGGTGCTGATGCAACTTTGCGTAAACAAACAACACAGCATATGCCAATTGTACGTGTACAAGATTTAGGTAAAGGCCGTGGAGATGAAGTAACGTTCCATTTACTTAACCCTGTTGGCGCATATCCAATCATGGGTAGTGCTCATGCCGAAGGTCGTGGTGTGGGAATGTCCTTGAATGAAGATCGTTTACGTGTAAACCAAGCACGTTTTCCAGTGGACTTGGGTAATGTGATGTCACAAATCCGTAGCCCAGCTGATTTACGAAAACTTGGTCGTCCAGTCGCTCAAAGCTTGATGGATCGTTATTGCGATCAATCCACTTTAGTTCATATGGCTGGTGCACGTGGTTTCCATGACAATATTGAATGGGCTATTCCAACAGATAACCATCCTGAATTTAAAGAAATCATGGTTAACCGTGTAAAAGCTCCAACAAAAAACCGTCATTTCCTTGTGGATGGTTCAGGCGTACAGCTATTCAAACAAACTGCAGATGAAGTTCAAATTGAAACAGGTGATCTATTTACGATGGATGCTGTGGATTCAATGAAATCTGTTTTAGATACGATTGCATTGCCACCACCGATTTGTAAATTTGAAGGTGATTCAAATGCTGACGATTCACCAATTCGAGTGTGGTTAGTTTCACCAGATCAATACAACAAATTTGCTTCACAACCTGGTTTCCGTTCATTTCAAGCAGCAGCTTGGGCACGTGCAAGCCAAGCTAAACAACACCCATTGTTTACTGGTGATGTAGGTATCTGGAATAACTTTATTATTCGCAAAATGCCACGTCCTATTCGCTTCTATGCAGGTGACATAATTAAATATTGTGCTGCGTATGATTCAGAAGTTGAGTCTAGCGCAATTGTGCCAGCAAGCTTTGGCGATAAATTTGCAGTAGATCGTTCAATCATCTTAGGTGGACAAGCATTAGCGGAAGCAATGGCTTCATCTGAGCATTCAGGCGCACCATTCTTCTGGTCTGAAAAAGAGCTGGATCATGGCGATAAGTGGGAACTACTTATTGGTGCTGTTCGTGGTGTATCTAAAATCCGCTTTGATGTGAACACAGGTGAGCGTCAAGAATTCACAGACTATGGTGTAACCGTAGTGGATACAGCCGTTCCGATCTTTGGTCGTGGCTTGTAAGTGTAAACAGGGTATGTCCAATCAGGGCATACCTTTTATATTTGGTTTATTGGAGTTTGCAGTTATGGCTACGATTAAGCGCAAGACAGCCCGTACTCGCCAATTTGGTGGGTTTAGTCCATTTGGTAATGCTACCAGTTTGGTTTATTCACTTTTAACAAATTCTACAGGTGCAGTAATTGATTCGGATTCTACTGCTGCAATCGCTGTAGGAGATGTAATTGATTTGGGTGAGTTACCAGAAGGCATGCAACTTGAAGATGCACAAGTCATTGTTTCAACGGGTATGACAGAAGCAATTAAGGGTAATTTAGGATTTAAATACACTGGCAGTGATTCAGCTGATGTACCTCAAGATGCATCTTATTTTCTAAAAGATGGTGACTTAGCAACAGTAGGTCGTGTTCGTGCAAATGGTTCAAAGTTGGTCACTTTACCAAAGCCCACACGATTAATTCTAACTGTATCGGGTGCAGCAAATGCAAAAGCATCTGAAATTCAGATCATTGTAACGGGCGAATTGAAAGGTCCCCGTTAATTTCAATCTGAGTTAAACCTTGGCGGTGTGAGTGGTTTGACTTGCATCGCCTTTTTTCAAGATAAAAGAAAAGGAAAATGAGATGAAAACTTTAGCTATTGCAATGATTTGTCACTCTATTAACGCTGCATATTGCCAGTCGTTAGGTGATGATAGTCAAGTCGCATGGGATGATACACCCGAAACACATAAGCAAAGTTTAATAGCTGGTGTAGAAATGCATTTAGCAAATCCACAAGCTACACCTGAACAATCACATGAAAGTTGGTATCAACAAAAAGAAGCGGAAGGCTGGACCTACGGTGAGTTTAAGAATTTAGAGAAAAAGGAGCATCCTTGTTTCTTACCCTATGAAGAATTGCCTCTTGAACAAAAGGCAAAAGATTATTTATTCCGTTCAACAGTTCATTTAATGAAAGATCTGCCTGATGTAGAAGAATATTTAGCATTGGCAGATGAAGTTAAAAATTTACGTGAAAAAGTTCAAAAGACTGCAGTTATCTCACCAGTAGCTATTCAACAAGCACAAATTGCACTAGAAGCTGCTAAATCAGTTGGTTCAAGTGGCATTGCTATTCAATATGTAGGACGAAAAGACCAACATATAGATTGCCTTTACGGCTCTAATTTAGTTTTTGCACACAGCCAAGTTCGTATTGTGCCTAGTAATATTGCGAGTAATTTGTTGAAGCATCCAGAATTTCAACGTTATGAACAAGCAGATTTGAATGCTTCGGACTCTGATACTCAACAATCAGATGATACATCGTTGATTTTAGATGAGTCCAAAAAGAAACAGGAAAAGGATGATGAAAACGAAGCATTGATCATGGATGAAATTGATATTGTTCAACGAATTACAGATAAAAAAAGTTTGGTTGAATACGCTAAGCATAAATATGATCAAAGTTTAAAATTAAATAGTAGTGTCAAGACATTACAGGATCAGGTAGTTGATTTAATTAAACGTTTTGGGGTGGTGTAATGCAACTAAGCCAATTGATTCAACGCTTTCGTACTTTAGCAAATGACAAGGTTGAGCCTTATTTCAATGATGATGAAAGCGTTATTGATTGGCTTAATGATGCTGTAAACGAAGCATGCATACGTGGACGTTTGTTGCATGAAAGTCAAAACAGAGATGTATGTACCATTGCTGTAAGTCCTTCTACTTCCGAATATCCAATACATCAATCATTATATGAATTAAGCAGAGTGTGGTTTGAACCGGCAAATGGCATTTATTGTTCATACTTAGCTTTAATGTCTGCTGAAAATTTAGATCAGCGATATAAATGTGATAATTGGAAACGCATGAAAGGCGTGCCACAGTTCGTGATTCAAGATGATACAAAGCTTCGGCTTGTACCAATTCCAACTATTGAAGGTGAATTACAGTTAGAAGGGTATCGAGTGCCATTAATAGTGATGGAAGATGATACAGATAAGCCAGAGATCAACCAAATTCACCATGTTCAGTTAATTCAGTGGGCATTACACAAAGCTTATAGTGTTCCGGATTCAGAGTTTTTCGATCCAAATCGTTCGGCTTTAGCAGAGCAAGCATTTACTGATTACTTTGGTCCACGTCCTGATAGTGACTTAAGGCGAATGACGCGAGAAGATATACCTCATGTTGTGCAACCGTTTTTCCCTTAAGTATCCAAAATTATTAAACCCCTGTAAGGCTCATAGCTTTCAGGGGTTTTCTACATAATGAGCTATGTTTATTTGAATATGCACAAGATGGGCAAACGAATTATTGATTTAAAGACAGAAGACATGCTTTTTATTGGCGATGCCAAAGTTCAATTGATCAAAAAATCAGGGCAGTTGGCGCGTCTTTGTGTTGAAGCAGATAACCACATTGAAATTACACATAAGCGCATGAGTGCTTCCGATTCAGATACGGAGAATCAAGCACATGGCAAACACACTCTATGAGAAAGGCCGTCAGCGCTTTTTGGAAGGTCAATTTAACTGGCTAACTGACACTATCAAAGTTTATTTAGTCAGCACAAGCGCTTATACAGTGAATGCTTCAACACATGAATTTATTTCTGATATTTCGAGTTCAGCGCGAATTGCGGGTCCTGTAACTTTAACAGCCAAATCTACAGCAGGTGGGGCAGCAGATGCCGCAGATGCAACATTCACAGCAGTATCAGGTGGTGCGATTGGTGCAATCGTGATTTATGCAGATACAGGAACAGAAGGTACAAGCCCCTTGATTGCCTATCTTGATACCGCAACAGGTTTACCCATCACACCAAATGGCGGTGACATCATCGTGACTTGGGACAATGGCGCAAACAAAATTTTCAAACTTTAATAGTGAGTGTTTCGCATGAGTGAAAACAATAAGCCTGAACAAATCATTATCCAAATGTCAGGTGTAGAACCTGAACAAGTGATGAATGGTGCATTAAACCTTCAATATGATTGGGGGAAGCTTTTAGGTCTACCTCCATTTCAGATGTATTGTTCTGAAATCAGCGACAATGACATTTTGTATGTGGAAAATTGGATTGAAGATTTAGTATTGGCAAAACTCAATGAGATTGGTGAAAATCCTTTTTTCACTCAGTACAGTGAATGGCATAAAAATAAAGGCTATTGGAATAATGAAGATGTTTTTGGAGGGCTGATTTCAGTTGATTGATTATGGAGTTATTAAAAACAGGGTTTTGTGATCCGAATAATCTCAGCCAAGCCTACGTACTTTATGATATGTCTGTAACCTTTACAGACATTACGCAAATGGTTGATTACATAAAAGCGAAGGGAGAGACGGTTTCGACATCGACAACTGGGAATGTTGGCGACCATTATATTTATTTTAATGCTCCAGGTAACTCTTTATCATTTTGGGGAAATTTCAATAGTTTTTTTGGTGTCAGTGGCGATGGTGGTGCGCTACTTTCACAAACTGCATTTGGTGGTGGAACATATAAATTACAGGTTCCCACAGGTGAGTTTCTTTTAAATAATTATTCTTATATTAGTCTAAATAATTCTGCCTCATTATATTTTCATCTTAATCCATCAACTGCAGATGTAGCTGGCAACTATACTTGTATTCGATACTCAAATGGTTGCTATATCAACTTTCATTCAGACAGTGGCGGTTCTGAAATGCATTGTTTTTTAGAAAATACAGGTGATCTTTATTTCGGATTTACCACCAACAATAGACCAATCGGGTTTATTCCACCAAATGGCACAGCATATAACCACATTGCAACACTAAAAAACTTAAAACTTTATTGTATACGTTCAAGTGCTTTAACCATGAATGGTAAAGTTTTAGATGCTTCTGGCCAACCAGCATCAAATTGTAAGGTTTATATTTACAACAGATTAACTGGAAACAAAGTTGGTCAAGCAATTTCTAAAGCGGATGGAACGTATAAATCATTATGCGCAGCTAAAATAGGTGAAATTTTATTTGCTGTATGTCTCGATGATGACGTCCTCCCTGATTTTGAAGGAATCGTAATAGACAGAATTAATGTGAGTTGATTCTATGCCTATGGAATTAGATTTTCGATCTAAGAAAAAAACGGCAGGGGTCAAGAAAGATCAACCTGTTGACTTCAATACTCAATATGAATCTATTGTTCCACAGATCAACGTCATTCAACCTAAATCAATACTTCCTCCTTATGAGCGAAGTATATTTAGTTACCATGCAGTTAAAGCAAACGCATTTACCACTAGATCAGTTGAAGTCAATTTAAACTTTAAAAAGAATAAAGACGCGTATTTTACTTTACCCCAAGATCAAATTAATTTTAAGTTTGGTACAGACAAACCGCCTGAAGATATCGTGATATATGCTGGAGGTATTCCACCTCTTGATTTATCTAACAACCATAAAGTATTTAATTACAATATTTATATTAAACCGAATGGATTAATTGCCATTAATTTTGGTATTGCGTCTCTAATTCTTTATCGCAAGTATATTCAAGCTTTAGGATTTAACTCACAACAGATAGGTTCTTTAGGAATCTATAATAAATATAAGTTTGTAAAGCCAAATGGATTAAATACACAGGTATTCGGTCAATTTACAGTTCAAAATCTCAAAAGGTTTTTAATACCAATAGGTTTAAATGCTGGCTTATTTGGTAGCCAAAAGATACAAAGCCTACGCTCATACATTAATTTAACTGGTACTAACTTCGCTAGATTTGGTGGATCGCGTATAAGTCACAAAGAGCAATTTGTGACAATGGCAGGGGCAATTGATTCATTTCAATCAGGCACGCAGTTAGTTGCATACTCTTTACTCTACGTGGAAATGAAAAGTAATGATATGCAACGGTTTGGTATTGCATGGGCTTCATTTTCACCAAGATATATTGAGCCACGCGGAATCTATGAACAATATCCTTCAAATCATTTAGTCAGCCCTAAGATTACAATTTATCCTGAAGGTTTGAATGCAACACTGTTTGGCACAAGAATAATTCCAGAAATCCAAAGTATCTATTGCCAAGGATTGGATACAATTTATGGATTGGCTGGGGTTAAAAACTATAATCAATATATAAGCCCTAAAGGGTTTTTAGGCTTTGGTGAAATAGTAGAGCAGCAATGGGGTCGTTCTAAAATTTGGAATAGAACACAGTTCATTATCCAAGAACATGCATCAGATGATGGTCTAAATCCTCCAATGCCATCAAAATTGGCAACAGTATTAAACCGAAATAGAACATTGCAAATGTTTGGGGTATTACATCAGCGTTTCGGTTATCAGCAAGTAGAAAATGGTGCCAGAGCCTTGCTACCATTAGGCATTCAATCACCAATTGAAAGTGAAAAGACCAATTCATTTATAGCCTTTAGGATTAGAAAACTTCCTTTACCTTCTATAGATCCTATAGCCATATCATCATGGACTAATGTTCGTTTAGGTGCGAAATTATTAAAACCATCAGGCATATCAGCATCAAGATTTGGCTCAGCGAGTGTTGAAAATACGCGACGTAATTTCAGATTTATTGGTTTAGGTGTTCAATCAATCTATGGCAATACAATGGTAAGTGAAGCCATTCGTACATTGAGTTTTGAGCAACGATTTACGATCGCACCGCCTATAATTTCGTTGCCCGAAGTGAAATATGCCCGTCGGTTTATTGAGTTTTTTGCTACTGATCCAATGTCCAAATATGGTCGTGCTGAGGTCGTAAGCAGATTTAATAAAATTTATCCAAAATATGATTATAAAAATTTAGTCGGTGAACCTATTGTCAGAAATCTGACCCCTGAATTACGTCATAGAGGATTAGACTTATCCGAATTTGGTAATGCTTATATAGGTCTGTATACACGTCATATCCTTTTTGAAGGTTTTAATTCATTGTTATTGGGTGGTCATACCATCGCAGATAGAAAGCAGTATATAAACGCTTCAGGCATTGCAAATCCTGAAATTACTAAATTTCATAAGTTAGAAAAAATTGGTGCTGGGAAATATATTACTCAGATTGTTGATTTAAATAATTTTGGAATTGAGACAGAAAATTTTGAAACTGATCCTAAGAAATGGCCTGTCATTCATCAAAATGTAATTCGCCCAAACTCTACCAAAGAAATGACAATATTTGGTACAGCCGATGTACACGCTAACTCAATAAGAGTAGAGCCGGGTTATTGGGAGAGATTGTTTGGTGTAGCAATCGTTACACATAAAAATCGAAGCATTAACGTTGCTGCATGGACTGAAAAATTAGATTTAGGCAAACCAAGAATTTCACCACATACAATTTATGCGGTTGTTGAAGCGCCTGAACAAGCAAAAATAAATCATCCTCCACAACGATTACATTATGTTGATGGATTGGATAGAGAACCAGGTGCAATTTTTGGGAATCCTGAAATCTCCCATTTTCATAGAAAAATAAATGTTGCAGGAAAGGATCTATCTTTATTTGGTAATTCAGAACTACGCCAAACCATGTTCGAAATTAAACCAAAAGGATTTAATAGCCTTAAATTCGGAATCATTGCACCAATTGGTAACCAAACCATTAGTTTTAGACGTGCGTTGGATATGAGTAGCTATGGTTCTTTCTCGATACAGCATATAGAACCTTTTAATAAAACGATTAAACCACTTGGATTGAACTCGTTATTGTTTAGTAAGAATGAAATTCAACTATTTCACCGCAATGTCATGATGGCTGCTTTAAGTTCACTTTCTATGGGAACACTGAAACAAGATGATAAGCCTTATATGTGGCAAGGCTTGCGAATTGGACCTCATATTCCAACCAACATTGGAGGAGGGGAGCAATCGACTTATGGCAAAGCTTGGATTTCAAATCGAGTTAGAGAGGTCGTACCTGTAGGCTTAGATTATTCCTTGGTCAATGTTTATGATTATGGAAACTTTGATCAACGTATGCGTGTAACGCTCAGAAAAGATGAACAAATCATACCAGCACAAGTAATTCATATGAGTGGTTTGGATGGTTTGAAAATTTCTGCCTCAGACATTAAAAATCGTGTCCATTTCATACGGCCAGATGGTAATTCTGAACAATATCGCAAAGGGGCATTTTAATGAAATTACTTCCAATAGCTGGAATTAACAATGTGGCAAATGAGGATGCTTTACAAATTGGTGGAGATAATCCACGATTGTTTGTGAAGGATGCAATCAACGTTGATATTTCAGAAACAGGCCGTATAAGTTTAAGAAAATCTGAAAGACAATTAACAGAATTAAAATATAAGAATATTTGGCAAAGCCCATTACATAGAGATGTATTTGCGACATTAGATCGGCAGCTGGTGAAGATAAATACTTTAGATTGGTCGAATGATGTATTACTCGATCACTTAAATCCTGAATATATTTGCTATGAAGTTTTGAATAATCTGATTTATATATCTACAGTTAGTGGCATATTTGTTTACAACGGTTTTCAACTTGAGCCTTTAACTGTAGATAACCCAGCAAGTCCATTGTTAGAAAGCCGAATTGAAGGTGGAACATTAGGGACTGGTGATTATGTAGTGGCAATTTCATACTCTCGTAATGGTAAAGAATCGGGATTATCGGAACATGTACAAAGCCATATTGATATTTTAGGAAATGGGGACGTGCTTCAAGGAAGCCTTATTGTACAGTTACCCTATTGTCTTGATGCTTCAATTTCTGAGGTGAATATCTATTGTTCAGCTCGTAATGGCTCAGAATTACGTAAATATGGTTCATATCCAATCAGCACCTCACAAATCATCATTGATCGAGATGATCATTTGGGACGTGCCAATCAGTTCAACACTATGTCAGCCATGCCGAGCGGTAAGTTTATGAAGTATTGGCAGGGTAGATTACTGACTGCAGAAAAAAATATTCTAAGATTCTCTCAGGCAATGGCATATCACTTACATGATGAACGACATGATTTTATTATGTTACCTCAGCGTATCAGTTTTATTCTGCCAGTGGATGGGGGAATATGGGTAGGACAAGTTGATCATGTCGTTTTTCTCAGTGGTGCTGAACCTTCAGAAATGACATTCGTTAAAAAAACAGCTCATTCACCTATACCTTATTCTGCTGTAGAAGTAGATAGTGATTTAATTGGTGCTGATATATCCCAAGGTGGAGGAAAGACAGCCCTTTGGTTGTCTGAAAATGGTTATGTTCTAGGTACAAGTACTGGTCAAATTATCGAATTGCATTCCTCTGTACTCATGGGAATCACAGCAAAATCGGGTAGGTCTGTAAGTCTAGGGAGAAGGCTAATAACTCTTGTAAGTTAAAGGAAATTAAACTTCAACGAGTTCAATCATGGAAAATGTGAATAGCGATTTACTCTCAATTGGTGAGTATTATGACCGCGTGAATGGTGGCGAGTGGCAACGCATTCCAAACCTCAACCCAATTGAGGGCATTGCACATATGCTAAATGTAGCAATGGGCGCTAAAGCTAAACCTGCAGGTTATTACATTGCACTATTTTCAGGTAATGCTGCACCTGCTGCGAATTGGACAGCTGCAAATTTTGCATCTGTAGCATCTGAAATTGTTAGTATGACCGAAGGTTATACAAGTGCGACACGTCCAGAATGGAAACCAAAAGACACTTTGACAAATGCAATTGATAATTTTGAGACAGTTGCTTCTGTGACTATTGCGACATCATCACAACTCAATGTTACTGGTGCTGCGATCCTAACCAATAATGTTAAAGGTGGGACTACTGGGGCCTTAATTTCAGCATCGAAATACCCAGTCACACGTACATTCCAGAACGGTGATGTTTACGAAATTGGTTATCGAATTACTATACAGAGTTCATAATGTTAGAGCCACGTCCTTATGGGTTGGCTGTGTATGGAGGCGATCTAACAAATGAAGATCGCCTTTTTATTGATGCCTACACCAAGAAAGTCGCCAATATTAAAGAAGTTTCAAATCTTGAATCGATTCGTTATACACGCACATTACCCGATGGTGGATATGTTGTCATACAGGATATGGGTGGCGTCTTTCGTGCGATTGCATTTAAAGACAAGTTAGAAACCTTACCAAAATTCGATGGGCTGGCCACATCTAAAATTCCCATGCTTTTCTCAGGGGCAATTACCAAATCCATACTTCGCAATGGTGAGGGACTTGAAATGATTTTAACTGATATGACATGCCGTCGTATTGGTAACTATAGTGATCTGACAATTGGTAAAAATCAAATACTTCAAAGGTTAAGGTGTAAGTACACTGAATTATTTAAAGTGATGTTTGTACCCGAATTTGCTCAGTCATTTCCAGAAGAACAATTGCTGTATACGCAATATCACGCTTTAAGACCAACTTGGTATAGCGGTGCAATGAGTGAAGTTGTTCAAATTGTTGGTGGCTTTGGTCGGCAAAAATTAAAAGAATTACCGGATGAACTTGTTGAACAAGCTGAATTAAAAATTCCTGAAAAATATAGAATTAAGATAGAGAAAGAATTAAAAGGTGTTCGATTACCAGGTTATTCAGGAATGCCTGATGAAGATGGACGGATACTCTATGACCCAAGATTTCATAACACCAACTTAATTAGTTTCGATCAAGAAGGATACCCTTGGCTGATTCAAATCAGCCCTAGTGGTGTATGGGCAATGCCTTTACCGATCATTCCAGCAACGCGAACTGAGGCTTTCCGAGAATATATTGATGAAGTTGATGATTCTGAAATTATTAAAATTTTAGATCGCTTTAAAGGAATACCAAGCGGTGAAACTTTCCCTCAAGGTGACGATTTTTACCGATGGGAACGTGCAGGGGTAATCACAAAAATCGGGGATGCTTCTGCATTTTACCGACATTCAGCATATTCCACTGTTTGTGGCTGGTCTTGTAATACTGATGGAAGTGAAGCAATCAATACATGCTATGACTATGCAGATAGCGGATATTGTGAAGGGTATACATTCCAACTGAGTTTAAATATGGGGGTTGTAAAACAACAAGGTTGGCTTTCAGAAAAAAATACTAATCAATTGGAAGATTTTCAAAATAACCAAGTATCAAATTATCTATCAAAACTATTTGATTTAATGAGAGATGAACCAACAGAGCCGAAATTTATTGCGATCAAATATAAATTAAGACGAATAGATATTTCACAAATTCTAGATCGAGTTCACGTCATCCCCAATCAAGGTGAAATAGATTATTGGGATAATTTAGTCCTTGAGCCGCTTGGTCATCATACCGGGCGAGTATCTTTAATGAATCATGGAATACTTTGCAATGGTATAAGAATCAAAATACCTGAAGCTATGCTATTTCAAGGCTGTATTTCACTAAATTTTCTACCTAATGATCCTGATCTTATAACTTTCCCAAAATTAGATACGATTGTATTTGCCTACTATGTAGATGACACACTCAAAGTCATTAAAAATTTTAATGATGAAAGTAAATTTTACAGGGATATAGAAGGGAATTTTGAGGAGGGAATGACAGCAGGCAGCTGGGAGCAAAAAGAAACAATTGGGTATTCAGGTTTATATGGTGAATTTTATTCTTCTGATTTCGATGATCGTAAAGAAATTGCACCACTGACAATAATTACAAAAATTGAAGGCCGAGATAAAGGATATGGGCAACCGTTGGCAATTTATCACTTTTACTTTTGGACAGATGGGTATTTGAGCCGTTTTAGATACTATACCCATAAAACCAATAAGCACACTTCAAATGGAGAGTTTCTACAGAACGCATTCTTAATACCTTATTTCAATCGAAATATGGCTATTTATGCAAAGCGAAATGGCTTTGCTGGTGAAGTTTTTGAAGAGTCTTTAGCCATGCATGAGGTGGTTGATCCAAATATTTACACAATGTGGACTTACGATTGGTCATGGCACAACTTTGATAATGGTATCAAAAAAACTGGTCGTCCATTTCCTGTAGATAGTGTTCCTGTTTGGGCAGAAGAACATGTTAAATGGCCGCCAACTGTTTATTCATACTTTGCTGATGAAGGACAATGGATCCATGGCTTACCTGCAGATGTAACCAACTTGGTCAATCCACCAGATGGAGGTATTACGCTAATACGATATGGTGGTACGCCCCCTACAGTTGAGGAATATAAAGAGTTAGAAGAAAAAGAAGGTAAAACTGAAAGTCAAATTCATTGCTCAATTTTCGACAATCCGAGTTTATTGAACAAGAAAGAACATAATGATTGGTTTTATACCATTTCACCTGACAGTTATAACAATGTCTTTTATGAAGATGGCTGTAAGGTTGTATTTGGCAACATCTCTTATGCGAATATCTCTTTAAAGAACGAACATGGTCAGCGGTATCGATTTGGTTATACCAAACTTGCTGATCATCAATCAGCACATCACTTTATAGGGGTAATCAATGAGTAGATATCGTGATGATTATTTGGATATTGCCTATATTAGTGATCAAACTTGGATGATCACTAAAGGTAATGTTGAAGATATTTCTTATATTACCAGTGATTTAAAACATGTTATTCGAGTTTTTCATTCTGATGAGTTAGTAATTAGTGATTTTATTCAAGATCATTATTTTGCTGCATTTTTTGATAATTTATTAATTCAAGATTTCATTGTTGATAAAAAAATTGCTTTTTCTGAGATTAATGAAACATTAAATCTATCATTTTCTATCAAAGATCGATTAATCCGTAGAGAGTTTCTAGAAGATAATTTACTTATAACGGATGAAATTTTAGATAAAAATAAATCATTAATTACAGATTATTTGTTAACTATTGATCAGTACAACACTCGTAAACTATCTTCTCACTATGTATTTGAAAAGAATACATTAACTGATTTGATTAATGGTCGATTATTCGCCAAATCAGTAATTGATGATGAGTTATCTATCACAAGTAGTTTTCAAGAAAAACTATATTCAAAATCAAATGATTGGTTAAGCATTCAAGATGAGTGGACTGGTAGAAAAATTCATCAAGATTTAATTGAAGATAAACTTAAACTCAGTACTACTGTTGTTAAAAAAGTTATTGATAAATTTGAAGATTTACTTTCTTTTGGTGAAATCTATTCTGGACGCTTAATTGTAAAAGAACAGATTCATGACAAGCTTACAATTCAAGATGAATTTACATCACCTAAACCAACGAAATCATATTTAGAAAGCCATTCAATAATTAGTGATAGCTATATTGATCATCTATTTGCGAAACAATGGATTTTCGACAGTGCTTTTATTGAAGATGAAATATTTAAAGGCCAAGGTCATGGCGGTGCATGGACTGCGAATGTTGATAATTGGGCGATGAGTCGTTATGAAGATTACAACTTTACTGAGCTTTGTGTAATTGATAATAAACTTTACGGTGTTAATGATTCTGGAGTGTTCAGTATTGATTCAAATAAATATGTACAAGGAAAAATTAACACTGGAAAGTTAGATTTAGGCCAAGAAAAATTAGTCCATCCCATTGGCGCATATCTTGAATATGAACTTTCAGGAATATCAAAGCAAATAGAGGTTGGTGTAAGTACAACTCAATCGGGTAATGAACAAATCTACTTTTATAAATTACCCCAAGAAGAATCTAATCATTTAACAAATGGTCGTGTCTTATTTGGACGAGGTTTGCGCGGTCGTCATTTTGCCTTTGAGTTTAAAATCTCAGGCGACCATGGGTATATCAATGACTTAAATATTGATATAGCAGCTACAAAACGGAGAGTTTAAGATGACAGTTACAGTCCCTCAAATTGATATTGTGACACAAGAAGTCACTTCAAAACTTGATTATTTTGAAAGCAAAGTAAATGGTTATGCAAGTGATGTTTCTAAAGCATTGGGCAACATAACAGGAATTACGGTACCGAATGTTAAACCACCTTCAAATTTAGCAAAACCAGATGAATCAGGATTTGAGCCACTTGCTGGACTAACAATTCCAGAACTGAATATTGATAAGCCTTCTGCGCCAGTTATTGATTTAAATATACAAAAACCGAATGACATGGTTAGCCCTGTGTTTACAGGTTTAGATATTAGTATTCCTGATACACCTGTCTTTAGTGAAGATTTATCTACACCTAACTTTCTAGATCCATCTCTTATTCCCGATTTAGATATTGCGATTAATTTACCTACAGCGCCTATTTACAATGTTCAAAGTTTTGATGGTGGTACTGTACCCGACAAAATTAATTTAACTGATTTATTAAAAGATTTAGATTTAAGTGATTTAGATTTACCTGAAACACCTGTTACTCCAATTCTTAACATTCCAGAAATGCCAAGTTTGGCAATCATTGAAGCACCTAGCCGACCTGACATATCTGATGATGTTGAAATGCCAGATGCACCAACAATAGTCCTTCCCGAAATGGATGCTATTGAAAATATTGTATTGCCTAATTTTGAATACAATGAAATACCAGTATTTGAAGGTGAGCCACCAAGATTAGATATCGTCATTCCTGAAATTGATAGTCTGATTGCCAATGCCAATACAATAATCGGTCAAGATTATTATGCCCATAATCCAGACAATGCAGTTCAACCTTTAGTATTGGAAATTCGATCTTGGTTAAATGGTAGTAATGCTGGCCTTGGATTACCTAAAGCGGTTGAAGAAGCTTTATTTAATCGTGCGCGTGAACGAGATAGCGTTGAAACTGAGCGGGCCATTCAAGAGGTGACTGATCAATGGGCGAGCCGTGGTTTTTCCATGCCACAGGGAGCCGTACAAAAGCAGATTTCAACTATACGCGATCAAGCAAAACTTAGACTATCTGATTTAAATCGAGATATTTTAATTCAGTCGTTTGATAAACAACTTGAGCATATTCGCTTCTTGACTGAACAAGGCATGGCCCTTGAAAAAATGAAGCAAGATATGTGGTTGGCTTTTGTATCAAATACATTGGAAATGGTTAAGGTTCAGATTGATGGCAAAATCAGTTTATTAAATTCACAGATCAGTATATTCAATGCTCAAAACACAGCTTTTGAAAGTTTAGTTACTGTTTATAAAACAAAAATTGAAGCTGCGATTTCGCGTATTACCGCATATAAAGCTATGCTCGATGCTCAATCTGTTGTGAGTCAAATCAACCAACAGAAGGTTGAGATATTCAAAGCGAAAATTGATGCGGTGATGTCCAATGCAGAAATTTATAAATCACTCGTTCAAGGTGCAACAGCACGTGCAGGCTTAATTGCTACAAAATTTGATGCATATAAATCAGAAGTTCAGGCGTATTCTGAACAGGTCAATGCCGAAAAATTAAAAGTAGAAGCCTATGATTCTCAAGTTAAAGCAGAATCAGCTAAAGCATCTATGTATGAATCGTTAGCGCGTATGTATGCTGCAACTGTAGATGGTGTATCTGCTAAGGCGAATGTTAAATCTAAGCAAATTGAATTGAATCTTGAAGCTGCACGAGTCAAAATCGCAGAATATCAAGCCAATGTCGAAGCTTATAAAGCAGAAATTGATGCAAAAATGGGTGTAGTTCAGAGTAATACTTCTGCCTTTAATTCCCAGGTTGAATTATTTAAAGCAGAAGCATCCATAGAAACATCGAGGGTAACAACTCAAGCCAGTGTAATTGATTCACTTACTCGGACTAAAATTTCCTTTGCAGATGCCCAAGCAAAGTATGCTGAAATGCGTATGCACGTTGGCATCGCAAATAGTGAATCATTGGCAAGATTTGCAGATATGCGTACACGTGTTGCGATTGCGGTATCAGATGCTCATTCTCGGTATGCTGATCTCAGTTTAAGAACCATAATAGCAAATGCTGATGTATACAATCGCTACATTGAATCTCAGTCACGTGTATCTATATCGAATGCGGAAATGCAAGCACGTTACGCTGATATGCAAAGTAGATCGAATATCGCTTATGCTGAAACACACTCACGTTATGCAGATATGGTTTTACGCACTCAGATTGCTAATGCGGAAACTAAAGCACGTTATGCGGATATGAATGTGCGTACCAATATTGCATTCTCAGAAATGCAGTTAAAAGAGTATGAGGCAAATATGCAGAATGCTATCCAACAAGCCCAGCTTGCATTAGAAGCTGCTAAAGCTGTTGGACAGTTCTCTTCTCAATTGGCGGCTGGTGCTATGTCAGCTATGCATGTTTCAGCTGGTATTAGTGCTAGTGCGTCAATAGGTGGTAGTGTTTCAGAGAGTTCAAGCACTAGCACGAGTCATAATTACAGTTATTAATGCATTCTTATGAATGCATTAACTTATAAGAAATTAAACTAATTCTATGTTCTCAATAGATTCTATTTTAACATCAGATTGTTGATAAATATCTTTTAAATAATCATCAATTTCTAAACGTGACATAGACTTAATTTCATCATTTAAGAATTCAGATTTTTTGATTTTTATTGATACTATTCCTTGAACTTTTATTAATACAATTTCTTCAACTTCATATGTATGATCATTCCAATCGCCTATAGATAAATGGCTATCATCAAAATTATCATCAGCAGCAACAGCCCAATATTCTGACTTGCTAATGAAGTATTCAATAGAAACTTCAATTTCTAAGTCAAAAGGAAATCCAATTAGATCATCACCATAATGAGTGGGATCATCGAAATTAATGTTGATATTATTACCATCATAATATGAGGTGATTGTTGCTTCACCATTATGTTCATTTGAATTAGGAACACCATAAACGCTTTTATATACAATAGATTCGCCTATTGTGTGTTTTAAAAGTGAAGTTATTGATTGATCTGATTGTTCAAACTGACGAATAAATTTTATTAAATCTGTGCTTATTGATTGTAAGTAATCTAGGTTTTTTAAAAGAGGTTGAATTAAATCACTATTTACAAATTGATGGATGTCATCATACATATTGAAATTATCATTGTTTTTAAAAGTATTTTTAATTTTTTTATCGCTAACAACTATTATTAATAAATCATTGATTACTGTTTGTATCTTTTCAAAACTTCTGCATATAAAACTATCAGGTATATCCAATCGATTTTTAACACTGGTTAAAGGTGCACTTCCTTGAAAATAAGCCTCTAAAGCAAGTACAGCCTCATTTGAATCAATTCCATAAATTTCACCATTTATTTCTTTAATCCATTGTTCAGAAAATCTTTTAGCGTCACTATGAACATTTTCTGTAATAATATTTAAAGAATTTTCAATCTGTAAAAAAAATTCATTTAATTCTTTGTTTTTGGGAATTTGACGAAAATCTTTAAAATTTTTAATAATTTTTTGAAAATGCTCTAAATAGAAAGCGGCTTGCTGAGTCTCAATTTCCCTTTTAACAACATGTGGAATGTGGATTGTAATAAGATTTTCACTTACTAATCTTTTTAAAGCTTTGTAATTAATATTATTAATCGATCTATTTTGGCCTATTCCACTTGTATCAAAAGCAACATGGATCATGATATTCGCTACTAAGTTGAATCAAAAGAATGATATTAATCATTATTTAATAATTATTTCAAGTAATATTTCAAGGCTGTAAGTCTAACATTCATAGCTAATTATGGATAAACATACATGATATTTATATTGGAATATGTGTCATGTATGGTATGCAGCGCCCAAAAAAGGATAGCCAATCTGAACTTATTAAAGGGAAAGGTACAGGCACATCTGACAGCATTAAAAAAAATGTACCTGAGGGCAGTTTTATTATGCCTGCTGATTCGACAGAAAAAATAGGTCCCCAAAATCTAAAAAATTTGGGCAGCCCCCAATCAGTTAATCTCAGTAACGGTGAATTCCAAATCCCACCTGAACAAGTTCATCAGGTTGGTGTGCAAGCATTGGAACAGATGAAAGATTCAACACATACGACTGTTGATCAACCACAATTGGGTTTTAAACCAGGTCAAAATAAACCTGAATTATTTTTTGCAAATGGCGGTTTAGTTACAAGTCCATATCCAAGTGCAGATGATATTCGAAAGGCACAGCAAAATAGAATTGGTGGGCCACAAATTCGTGATGTCACACCAATTAATCGTCAACTTCCAGCACCATCAAGTACATCGCCTGTGAATCCAGTTAGTTCTGTACCATCACAAGGTGGAGGTTTTGGAGCTCGTGCTTTAAGTGGATTGGGTAATGTTGCAAAAGGGGTAGGTGTTTTACATGGTGTTGGTTCTATGATTGGTGGTGCGGTCACTGGATATAATACTCCTACAGAACAGTATGCTGAACGTATGGGTTTAGATCCAAACGCAGAGCGTGGATTGATTGCAGATTTGGGGCTGCGTACCGCGGGAGTAATGTCGGATGTAGGTAATGCGGCTAGTTTTGGCATTTTAGGTCGTAATTTCGCTGATAAACAACGCATCAATGCTGAAAATGCAAATGATGCTCAACAGAAGCGCTATGATGACTGGAATGCTAAAAAGAATAATGGCAATAATTCAGTCCCTAATCCATTTGCAAATGAAACAAAACCTGTAACAGCAACAAATACTGTGCCTGCAGCAACACAAAATACTCAGCAACAAGATCCGTATGCTATTCAGCAAAAAGGTAATAGTTTTAGTTATGCCAATCCGGGTGCTGCATCCCAAGCTCGTGCGAACGGAATACAGGAAGGTGAAGGTTTAGGATTTAATATTCGTCCAGCAAATGACCCAAAAGGCGTTGCTAATTTCTTGAAGGATACTCGTGAAATGGGTCCAAATGAACAACAAATACAGAATGCTGTTGCGCAAAGAGAAATGAATTTAGGTATACAAGGATATGGTGGCTTTCAAAATCCAACAGCACTGCAAAGAACTGAAGAACAAGAAGCTGAACGTCAGCAATTACTGCGTATGGCTTCTACTCCTATTGCAGGTGCACGAGGCATAACAGCAAATCAAACCCGTATTTTAAGTGAATTACAGCAAGGTGATGACAATAGATCACAGCAACGTTACGTAACCGATGCAAACAATGCAGCCAATGTAGCTCAAACAGGTATGCGTGAGGCCGGTCAAACTGGTCGAACAGCAATGCAAGAGCAGGGAACGAATAACAGATTTAATGCAAATCTTGGATTCGATGCACAAAAGTTTCAGGCCACTAATGATTTGGCTAACCGTGAGTTTAATTTAAATTCCGCTGAAAAAGGATTTGGTATGAGAAATTCAGCACGTTTAGAAAAACTATATGAACAATACGATACTGCTAAAACAGATGAAGATCGTAAGTCAATTCAAGAAAGGATCAGTCGTTACACTGGTGGAAAAGTCGAAAGCGGAAAAGATCGATACATTACTATTGGTGGAGGACAAGTTTATGACAACCAAGCTGGTTTAATAAATCAACCACAGCGATTGTTTGACACCCAAACTCAGAAGTTTATTGATACTCCACAAGGGCAAAATCAACCAAGTGAAGGTAATTACAAAGAAGGTCAAGTTTATACAGATGCCAGCGGTAATCGAGCTATATACCGTAATGGGCAATTTCAAACCGTAAAATAAACATTTATATGATTGAGAAGCCACATTGAAGTGGCTTTTTTAACATCATATTAATTACATTTTTTCTGATTATCTATTTGCTGGCAAGTACTTTCAGTATCCTTAATTGGATTTGCTGTTGGAGAACTATTTTGATTTAGTTTAGCTAATTCTAAATCCCTTGCTCTTTCCATTGCTTCCTTTGTAGGCATAGTCGTATTAGGTCTGGGTCTATAGGCAACAATCTTTTTTATGTCATCAATCCTACCTACTTCTTGACCATCAGGTGGTACTTGACGAGAGTATTTAAAATTTCCTTTATCATCTATCCATTTATAAATGTTTTTGGCATAAAGCGTTGTACTATAAAGTGAAAAAAGTATAAAACTAATCTTTAAAGTTTTCTGTAATACACTCATGTCCACCTCAATTTAATAATTATCTAAAGTAAAAATAATTTAAATATTTTTGCAAGTCTATAGCCCCCTCTAAGGTTAGACCATTTCCAATATAAAAATCATTATTGATACATATTATTAGGAGTGTGTCATGTCTGATACTCAAGATAACAACAAGTCTAAATTTTCTTTTGATCCTTCAACAGCTAAACCGGTTGATACAGCTTCAGTTGCTAAATCAGATGGTTTTACCTTTGATCCAAGCACAGCAATAGAAGATAAAAAAGGAATTAAAGGTCATGCTCAGGACATAGGTGCATCATTGATGGGTGGTCTTGCTGCTGTGCCAGACACCCTTGTTGGTTTAGCTGACATGTACACAGAAGGTCGTGCTGGTAAAGCTATTGATGATAATCTTGGGAATTACTATAAACTTGGAGACGCTCAGAAATATTGGCAAGATCAAAAAACAAATGTTGCTAAACAACAACAAAAGCAATTCCAAGATGCGGAAGGAGTTGTAGATAAAACAAAAATAGCGCTTCAAAATCCATCAATGATCACAAATGCTGCAGTTGAATCACTGCCTTCTATGTTCCTTGGCGGGGCGCTTGGTAAAGCAACCAAAATTGCTAATCCGATTTCAGCTGCTGCAGTCGGTGAAGGTGCAGTAATGGCTGGTGCTCAAGCTGAACAAATTCGCCAGAATTCCGATGATAAAATGCTTAACAATGGTCAAGAAGCTGCAGCGTTTGGTACCGGTATTATTGGGGGTGCTTTAGGTGCATTTGGTGGCTGGGTTGCAAATAAAGTTTTTAAGATTGCCGATATAGATACTGCAATGCAAACAGGGCGTTTAACTCGTGACCAAATTGGGGAAGCTGTTCAGCAAGTTAAAATTAAAGATATACCTTATGCTGCATTTAAAGGTGCAGTATCTGAAGGATTTTTAGAAGAACTTCCACAATCGGTTTCAGAGCAGATTATACAAAACTTGGCACTAGATAAGCCGTGGTATCAGGGAGTAGACGATGCAGCCGTTATGGGCACGCTTGCTGGTATAGCAATGGGTAGTTCAGTAAACAGTATTGGTAAAACGAAGGAGCTATGGAATCAAGAAAAAATTAAAAAACAAGAGCAGATACAATTCGATATACAAGAAAATCAAAATAGAATTGAACAAGAAATTCGTAAGCAATCTGAAAGGGCTCAACAAGAAGTATGGGATAAACAAGATAGTCAAACACAGCAGGCTCGAACTCAATACTTCAATGAACGATCACAACAGGTGCAACAAGACGATTGGAATAGAGAAGATATTTATAATAATCAGCGATTTTTAAATCAGCCTACTGAGGAAATGGGAGGTAAAGGAAATCTAATAGGTTTTAATAATCAAGATTTAACTGGTCCAATGGATAATAGTGAACCTAATGATCCTGATAAGCCTCCTTCACCAAATGGCTTATATTTGGATGAACAGATAAATACTTTTGAAAAACCATCTGAACGATTAGGTTTAAATCCTGACAATGGCCCAATGTCATCTGCTGCTGCTTTAGCAGTAGATAATGGTGTATCTCAATCAGTTGCATCCTTACATGATGCTGCTTCCACTACTTCGAGTGTGGAACAAGATAATGCTGGCACAAATTTTTCTGACAATACAGCACAAGCCATTCAGTATGGTATGGGCGAAATAGCACAAGGTGCAAAGGAAGCGGCACTTGAAAATACAATTAAACGTCTTGAAAAAGATGGCGAAGTTCAATTATTCAAAGATGATTCCATTGCAAAAGCACTTGAAGATCAAAATTACAATGTCCGTTTAAATAATGATGGTTCTGCATCAATTATAGATGTCAAAAATCCAGCAACCAATCAATGGCATGGTATCGAGCGTACTGATTTAAGTACAACAAGTACACCAACTTTAAATATGGCTGATACTCAAGATCAAAGTTTAGAAAGTAATACATCTCAGGAACTTGCCACTTTACAACAACGTTTTGATGAAGCAAAAACAGTTCCTGAAAAAGCAAAAATTCGTAAAGAAATAAACCAACTTCAAAATAATGAATTACAACTAGTTGCAAATTCTAATGAAAGATTACAGACCATCGATGGATCTGAAAACAGAAATTCGGAAGTACCAGATTCAACAGGAAATCAATTTACGACAACATCAAATACACCAACAAATGATGTTGAAAATGTACCGAACGAAAATGCGAATAAGCCAAGACCATTCTCCAATGATGTCACAAATCAAATAAATCAACTTGAGCAAAAGTTATCAGCGGCTAAATCTGTTCCCCAAAAGGCAAAAATCAGGAATCAGATTAATCAACTTAAATCTCAACAAATAGAAAACAGTGAAAAGCCAGAAAATACAGTATTAAATCCTGAACAGATTAAAACACAATATGGTGATGCACCTGAAAGTGTAATGTCTGATATTGAAATTTTGGGCGATGATTTCACCATAGATTTGCGTGAAGATAATAAAAAAAGTAATGCTCTAAATAACCCCAATTACAATGCTGTGCAAAAAGCTGATGGTTCAGTGGAAATCGTTGGTATGAAACACCCTACAACAGGTGAGTGGGTGGGTAAAATGCCTATAGAAATTGGTGTTGAAGACAATGCATTTCAAGCAGAACCAAGTTTAAAGAATAATAATGGCATTATTAAGCCCCTCATTGTGAATAAAGTATCAAGTATAAAAGAGCAAAAAAAATTAGATTCCACATTGAACGACATTAGCACCATGAATCGCGCTCAACGTGGATATGATTTAGCAAAGAAATTAGGTAACCAAATTATATATAGTGATAATAAAGGAAAGATTGATACCGCTGATATTGTTTTAAAAATTATAAGTGCTAAAGGGCACAATTTCTTTTTAGCATTGGGTACTGACAAGGAAAGTTTAGGTAAATATAAAGTAATCTCCAAAGATGGATTAACTGTAGGTGGGTTTCATCGATCAGAAGCTGATGCTATAAAATCATTTAACAAAAAAATTGAAAGTGTTACTGACCAACAGTTGCAGGAAGCATTTAATAAAGCTGATAAAATTGTACAAGATAGTGGTAAATCTCAAGAAGATTTAAGACAGAAATTTGAGCAAGATTTTTATAAACGTAAAATAGAGCCGAATAAAAAATTTGAAAAACAAATTTCATCTGAGAAAGAAAACAAGACCTCAAAAAAACCTAGTCTGGATGAAGCTAATAATATAAATAACCAAGATATTTCTGCCAGGAATGATTCACACAAACCACTTTATAGTAGTAGTGAAAACAATACCGGATCTACAATTCAGCAAGTACGTGATGTATTGATTAAGCGCTTTGGTAAAGACACCATCAAAGAATTAGAACGACAAGGTAAGCTTGAAATCATTCAAGAATATTCTGTAGATGGAGTAGAAGGTTTTTACCATAACGGGAAAGCTGTTCTTGTTGCATCCAACTTGACAAATGAAAGTGCCATTCCAACATTCTTGCATGAGCTGGGTGGGCATGCCGGTTTTCAAAACATGATGAACCACGAGCAATACAATGAATTGATGCGTCAGTTCGATAAACTTGTTGAGCAAGGAAATCCTGTTGCTATTGCAGCAAAAATACTTGCTGAACGTGAACAAGGGTCAGTGCGCCAACAGCTTGAGTATTTACCATATCTATTGACACTTTCATCAACAATGCAACAGCGCAATGTTGTCCAACGCAATGCATTAAAAAAATTGATTCAGAATATTGTGTCATATGTTAAAGCTTGGGCTTTTGATAATTTTGGAATTAATCTAAATCTGAATCCTGATGATATTTTGGCATTGTCTGAACGAATGGTTAAGAAAATCGAGCATCAATCATCTTTAGATACTGTTCGTCAGAAGTATCAAGGCACTAGCCAGTGGAAGACTGCTCCTAATGGAGCTAAAACGAATTTAACAGAACAACAATGGCTACAAGTCCGAACACCTGAATTCAAAAAATGGTTCGGGGATTGGGAAAATGATCCCAAAAATGCATCACAAGTCTTAGATGAGAATGGAGAACCAAAGATTGTTTATCATGGTACCAATAAAGAATTTAACGAATTCAGAAAAGGGCATGGGTTACTGGGTGATGGAATCTATTTAACTGATAGTTTCGATACCGCTGATATGTATGCCAACAATCGTGGTAAGAATGGCTTTGTATTACCTCTATTTGTGAATATTCGTACTGCATTTAAAACCAAGGGAAATATATCGCGTGATCAGGTTATAGAAGCAACAGATTCAGGAAAATATCAGGGTGTAGTTCATCAATTTGAAGATCAAGAGTTTATTGTTGCTCTTGAACCAAATCAGGTAAAAATTGCAGAAGGCAATACTGGTACTTTCAATAGTGAAAGCGCTGATATTAGATTTAGTCGCAGTTCCAACTATGATGATATTACCAATCGTATTGCTAATGGTTTTAAAATCCTACCCAAAACAGGCGATTGGATTAATAAAAAGGGGGTCGATTGGTTAAAAATTGGATTGGGTCTTTTGAGTCGTCGACACTTAACTGAGGTTTATGGCAAATTATTACCGCAACTAAACAAATATAATGAACTTGCTGCTCAAATGGATGCCGATAAAAATGATATTGCTGCTGAAGCGGATAACATTGTGCGTGAATGGTCTAAATTAAAGGATGAAGAAACTTTAGCAAATGTAATGCATGAAGCAACTTTGGCTCAAATTGACCCTGCTAAACCCTACCAACAGGGTGATAACAAAATTAAATACCAACAATTACTTCATGCTTATAATAATTTATCCCCTGAATCTCAAGAAATGTATAAAAAGGCTCGAAATGCCTACAGTAAACACTATGCCAAAGTTCGTGAAGCGATTAGAGAGCGAATTTTAAGGTCTGCTTTGAGTAGTCAGAAAAAGGCAGATTTACTCAAAAATATTGAGGGATCTTTTGGTCAAATTAAAGGTGTTTATTTCCCATTAGCTCGTTTTGGGGAATATATCATTGTAATGCGTAATAAAAATGGTGATGTAGAAAGCGTCAGCCGTGCAGAAACTTATAGTGAAGCCGAGTCTGTACGCTCAGAGTTAACGAAAAAATACCAAAAATTTAAAGTTGATAAGGTCAAATTAGATAAGGAATATAGTGCAAGTCGAGATGGTGTAGGGCGTGGCTTTATGTCTGAACTTTTTAATGAAGTTGAAACTTTAGGTCTAAGTGCAGAATCACGGGCAGAATTTGAAGACACGTTAAGTCAACTTTACCTATCATCTATGCCAGACTTATCTTGGGCAAAACATGGTATTCACCGTAAGGGTACAGCAGGATTTAGTCAAGATGCTCGTCGTGCATTTGCTCAGCACATGTTTAGTGGTGCAAATTATTTGGGGAAACTGCGCTATGGGGATCAGTTAGCCCAGCAACTTACTAATATGCAGAAGCATGCAGACGATGAATTTAATAAGGACATTGGTTACGATCAGCGTTCTGCACAGCGTGTTATTAGTGAAATGGAAAAAAGACATGCACTTTTAATGAATCCTAAAGGGAATCCATTATCAAGTTTCCTCACAAGTGTCGGTTTCATGTATTACATGGGATTATCTCCTGCTGCTGCCATGGTCAACTTATCTCAGACAGCATTGATTGCTTATCCAATCATGGGTGCGAAATGGGGTTTTGATAAAGCTGGAAAGGAATTGCTAAAAGCATCACAAGACTTTGGAATTGGTTTAAAAAATGGGTATAAAACGCCAGACTTTTCAAGCTTAGAGGGCTTTAAAAATAGTGTTGGTGATATCTATAACCCAGATATTGTATCAATGTTAAAAGGTGATGAACTAGTTGCGTATGAAGAAGCTGTAAAGCGTGGTGTGATTGATGTTACGCAGGCTCATGATTTAGCAGGTATTGCTCAAGGTGAAGACAGTAAAGTTATGTGGTATTTCCGACCTGCTATGCGTTTGGCAAGTGGCATGTTTCATCATGCTGAGCGTTTTAACCGTGAAGTAACTTTCATTGCAGCCTATCGCCTAGCACGTCAACATGTTAATACTAATGGTTCAAAGGCAACACACAGTGAAGCTTTCGAACAAGCAATCGATGCTGTATATAAAGGTCATTTTGATTATTCAGCAGGAAACCGAGCACGTTTTATGCAGGGTAATATTGCAAAAGTGGTATTACTATTTAAACAATATGCTCAAAATATGATTTATACCCTGGTACGTAATGCCCATCAGTCAATTTATGCGCTCGACCCTAAAGATCAAAAAGAGGCTCGTCGTGCTTTAGCTGGTATTTTGGGTATGACGACCTTGGCTGCTGGTGCAATCGGATTGCCAATTACAGGAATGCTTTTCACTGCCTCTATTTTAATCGCAAAGAAAAGTAAACTCGGTTCTGCTGCATTTTTTGCAGCTTGGGCTGTTGCGTTCTTTGGGGCTGCGGATGGTGACGACGATGATCCTTATGAATTGGAAAGTGTAATTAGAAATTGGTTGGCAGATATTAACCCTAAATTTGCTGATTTAGTGTTTGGTGGTGTTCCTCGTGCATTCAGTCCAGTGGATTTATCAGGTCGAGTTGGTTTAAATAACTTAATTTTTCCTGATGTTCAGGATGGGCTTGAGGGTGCAGATTGGGCAAAGGCAATGCAATCGGCATTACTTGGACCTGTAGTTGGAATTGGTACAAATGTTGCCAAAGGTTTTCAGGAAATAAACGACGGTGATTATGGTCGTGGCATAGAGACCATGTTACCAGTAGTACTAAAGAATGCGATGAAGTCAATCCGATTTGCAAATGAGGGTGTATTAACTAAAAATAAGGATGTGATTCAGCAGGGTGTAAACGGGGTAGGTATATTTTCTCAAGCTATTGGTTTTTCTCCATCCGATGTTAAAACATCTATGGAAGGACGTTCAGCAATTTATAAATACAAAACTAAACTTGAAAACCATCGCAAGGATTTAATGCATAAATGGGTCACTGCTAGGCAGAATGATGATAGTGATGGGATGGATAAGGCATGGGCAGAAATTCAGGAATTTAATTCCAACGTTGTTGAAAACAACCCAAGTATGAGAATTAATCGAATGAATTTAATACAAAGTTATAAATCTACTGAACGTAGAGCAATGGAAACTGGCGATGGTGGTGTATACCTGACAAAACGGCAGAAAGGTGCTGAGGAGCAAGGTGGATTTGCTTTTAATCGCTAATTGCAGAAGCCACCTTAACAGTGCCTATACTCATTAGACTTGATTTATATAGAATTCTTCTTGAGACTTACTAAAATCAATAAAGTCAGATAGCATTAACTTTATGATCTTTATTAATCTTTCAAGACTCAGCATGGCAAGATCAGGAAGATTATAAGCATCTCGAATTAATTGTATTTCACTTTCATAAATTGTTTTCACAGCTTTGATCATGACTAGTAAATCTTGAGCTTGTCCATATGCCAAAGAGAACCCTTCTGCCACATCTAAAGGGTCATACAATTTGACTTGTTGTTCTGTTTGTTCCATACTTTTCAACGTTAATATTCCTATATTGACTTCTCAAGACCCTGAACTTTGGTCGGGGACGGGTTCTTGATTTAACTTCATTAGCACATATGAGAATCATACTGTGCGACCTCTAAAAAACGATTTAAGAAAAACTATCTAGATTATAACACCCACTTCCTGCTTTAAATTTAAAATGAATCTAGCATCAAAATAAATAACATTCAATTTCAATTATTCTGTTTGGTTAATTTTTATACTGTGTGTTTTTTTGAATCATGGCATAAGTCAATATTTTAAGCTTAATTCTATTGTAATAGTTCAAAATCTAAAGATATTTCAAAGCTGAATGTGGGATAATTTGATTTTCAACAATTAAGCCATTGAAAATATTGATAAATTATAAAAAATTAATTATTGCACAAACTTAATCTTAATTGGCTTATGAAAAACAATTTTAGTAATACAATAGGTAAAACTTTTCTAATTGGTTTTAAGGAATGTTTATTAAATTGTTTAATAGTTTTAAGAATTAAAAAAATAATGTTTTAGTAATTCTTTTATTAACTTTAATTAGGGATTTTAAGCTAACTTTTATTAATGGAAAAAGAGTATTAAGAGTTATGTTCTCTTAAACCTAAATGATTATAAGTTAAAGGGTATTAAACAATAAAATTAATTATAAATTGTATTATTATTTTATTAACATTCTATATTTCCCCCCTGTAAGCCTAGTGAAAGTGTTAAAGAAATTATAAATTAAATCATTGTTTTAGAGTGTTTAGGGGAATGTAATGCAAGAAAATACTATTCCATGGATTATCAAAGTTGTACCTGCTGTTGTAGGGGCAATTCTTGCTTTAGTATTAAGTGGTGACATTGATAAAGAGGGAAAAATTAAAGTCTCTTTAGGTGTAATTGGTAAGTTTTTAGCAAGTGTTACGGTTAGCTTATACGGGGGTTCAGCCTTTATTGAGCATTTTAATTTATTAACCAAATCGATTATGTATCAGGGTTTTGTAATGCTCATTTTTGCAGTATTTGGACTATTAACGATAGGTATTGCATATCAGTCAATTGCATTATTAAAAGGTAAATCAATTGCAGAAGTCATTAGCGAAATTAAAGCTGCTTTTATTGCAATTTGGGGCAATGGTAAAGGAGGGCAAAGCTAGTGAGTAGTCATCAAAATGAACAAATAGCACAAGCTTTTTCATGGCTACGTGCAATTTCTGGTGGGAAGCTAAGTCAAGAGCAGGTTATAGCTGGAGATCAAATCATTGCTAAAAATGGTTTAGACGTATTTGCTCAATTGATTGGCTTTGAAATGTCTACAGCTTTAGTCTCTGGACTACTAGACATTTCTGAAAATGGCTATGCAATCATTCGAGATGCTGAAGGGTTTCGTTCAACAGCTTACTTAGATACTGGAGGTGTTTGGACAATAGGATTTGGTACCATTAAATACCCAAATGGAAAATCAGTTAAAAAAGGTGATAGATGTATGAAAAGTGAAGCTGAACTTTGGTTGAAAAATGATTGTGTATGGGTTGATGCATGTCTTGATAAAAACATCAAAGTTAAAATTAATCAAAATCAGTTTGATGCATTGGCTTCTTTTGTCTATAACATCGGTGAAACTGCTTTTATCAAAAGCACAATGCTTACGCTCATTAATCAAAATAGCATGACTTTAGCAGCGAGCCAATTCGATCGTTGGGTATTTGACAATGGAAAGCGTATACAAGGGTTAGTTTATCGTCGCGCTAAAGAGCGGAAGTTGTTTGAGGAAACCTTTAATTATTTTTAAGGTGTATTAGCATATGAAGAAAAATGAGAGCTTATAACTCTCATTTGTAATATTTTACAAGTTTTATTTTTCAAATATTACAGGGTCTTTGATTTTTCTAACTATTGGTATAATTTCTTTTTCATGGGAATTACACTCATAATAGATAACATCATCTTTATCTATTTTAGCACAAACAACAATACCTCTAGGGGAATCAGAATATGTATCAAATGCAAATTTGCGTGCTATATCTAAATCTGTTGTCCAATGTTGAGTGAAATCTTTTTTTTCAAATTCAATCTCAGACATACCACGGTAAATTATAGTTTCCTCATGAACTATATCATTATTAAATTTAGGGAAATCTTCCTTAGATAAAGTTACCTTCAAAGTCCCCCATTCAGCTTGCTTACCTTGAAAAAGCCCCAATAATCCATCAGTATTAAATAAACATATATTAGTAAACATTTCATATAAACAATTATATAATTCTGAATATTCATTTACACTGATATTATTCTTATCACAGAAATCTAAAAAATTTTTCTTATTTTGTATTGTTGATGTGTTTAGTTCTGAAATCAATTTATCAAAATACGATATATTCTTATCAAATTTATCTTGTAGATCTCTTTGATATTTCATAATATCAACTTTCATTTTAGAAAGTTGGCTTAATGATGCGGATGAAAACATAACTATCCTTAAAGTATGAACTATTTTGATTTTCTAGATTAAAAAATCGAAATTTAAATGGTAAATCTTATTCAAAAAAACTTGATATTTCCACAAAATAATCAATTATTTTACATTAAAACGTTCTAGAATTCAGCGCACTAGAACGGTTTTTTATAAAATATCCATATTACACGGTTATTATTTGATTAATGTATTATGAGTAAGTTAAAAATATTCATTAATTTAAAGATTATTTGAATATGACAATTAAAATTAAAACCATAATTACAATGATGAGCATATTGTTTGAATTTGTTTGTTTAATTGGCGTTTGAGAGTTCACAATTTTATTTTGTAATTCATTGTTTTTGTTTTCAAGCTCTAAAACATTAGCTTCTAAATATTTAAAATCTTGCCTTAAATTTGAAATTTCCAACATATCGAGGTTATTTTGCATCAATTGTTCTTTAAGATGATTTCCAGCATCAGTAGGGGTTGTCGCAGAGTAATCTACGACAGCATTGACTAAATTATTATCAGAGCTGTGTCCAATTCCTGCAATACGATAAGATTTAAGATCAGCAATTTTTTGTAAGACCTTATCTTCATCAAAAATCATTAAATCGTTAGTGTCACCACCACCACGAACAATAGCTATTACATTACCTTTAGCCATATCTATGGTTGCCAATAATTGATTTAGATCATTAAAACGTGTTTTCAGCTCCTCAATTTTAATGTCGTGTTTAATTTCACCTAACGCTCCAAGGAAATCTTCATGCACTTGTGCTGTGCTAGAGGATGAATAAATTAAACTTAAAGTTATTTTGCTATTTTCTCTAGGAAAGCGATTAGGCTTTAAATCTAAGCTTTTTAAGATAGTAGTGTCCTGATTGATATCAGAAGGTATTTCTTCATTGCTCAAGGTACGGATTGAAATAATATTGGCAGCCATCTCTAATGACTCATTTTTATAGTCTTTTGTAGGCTGGCAGAAACAGACCACTTCAACAAAATCATCATCTTTTATATTTTCAATAATATGTAGGTCAGATTGAGCACGTACTTCAACTTTCCCGTCCGTTAAAATAATATTGTAGATCTTATTCTTGTAATTTTTCTTCTTAGCATTTTCTAAATTTTTTATCTGAGTCTTAATTTTAACCATCTGAAATGACTGTAAGTTACTGATAGTCTCCAAATATTCAATTTGTTGTCTACAAAGGTGTTGAAATTCTGCTAACGATAAATCTACATCGGTTGTCATTACTAAGCCTTGTTACTAAAGTATTTATATTTGATTGAAAAGATTTTCAAAATTATTTGAAAGATACTATTTTTCTTCGTGCATTTTGTACCATTTCCAACAGCTAGGCAATGAGATGCTTGACCATCGACATGCTGGTGTAACCATTTCTAACGAGTTTGGCATGATTACTTTCTTTCCTGAGTCTATATTTGTTAGCGAGATCCACAGACTACTTATTTAGATGAAAGAGAATTCCTAAACAATAAATACTTTTTAATCCTATTTGATGCGATTAACACTTTCATAAAAAATTAATTGTAGTATATTTAATATGTTGTTTATTAGTAAATTATTATAGATAAATATGAGGTATTGCATGAAAAAAATATTTTTTTTGAGTTTTATTCTTTTGGGATCTGTACATGCTGCTAATGCAGAAACACTTATTCCAAGAAGTGTTGATGGCGACAAAGGTAAATATTATTTGCTTGAATCTAAACGGAATGGAAATATCATCACTGCAATTCACAAGCGTGTAGGCGTATATGATACCTACTACACCAAGACAGAGACTAATTGTTCTACTATGAAAATGCGTGAAATAGGCGGTAGTGATGTTTCGGTGAAATCTATAAAAAATAGTCCAACCAAATGGTTCGATTTAGTTCCTGGGTCAAGTAAGAGTGATCTAGCAAATTTTGTATGTAAGAAACACAAATAGGTTGTTTGCTTATTATACTTTTTGTGAAATTTACTCAATGCAAGCAAGGTTTATAAGTTTTTGCGTTGCTTATTTATAAAATTTTCGATATAGAGAAAGAACCAATAATGTTTGAGTTTCTTAAAAATTTATATTTTTTCAATAAACCAGAATGTAGAGAGTCACTTGTGATCAATTATATATCAAAACCCAATAAGCATATTGAAGAATATTTAGATTACTATTGTGATGATAGTTTAAATGATTATGCCGTATTGATTAATGGTAGTTGGGGATCTGGAAAAACATGGTTTATTAAAAGAGTAGAAGAAAAGTTAAAACAAAAAGGATTTAAAAGAGTTATCTATATAAGTTTAAATGGTATTTCAAAAAGAGATGCGATAGATGATGAAATATTTTGTGCTTTGCATCCTATATTAAGTCACCGAGCAACAAAATTTTTTGGGAAAGTTGCAGCAGGATTAGTAAAGGCATCAACAAAAATTGATCTAACAAATGGTGATGAAAAAAATACATCACTTTCAATTTCAATCCCTAACCTTGATGTCAATTCGGCTTTGAAAGAAGGAGAAAAATTAATACTAATATTTGATGATCTTGAAAGATGCCAAATGCCTATAGCAGAAATACTTGGCTATATTAATTATTTTGTAGAACATACTAATTCTAAAGCTATAATTCTTGGAAATGAAAATGAAATCCAAAAAAATGATAAAGACAAAAAATATGATAATGAGAAAGAAAAATTAGTCGGTACAACCTTTGCTTTCCACGGTGATGCAACGAATGCTTTAATAAGCTTTATAGAAGAACTTCCTCGGTTGGATGTGAAGCATATACTTAAGAAAAAGGTAGATTTAATTATTGAAATTTATAATTTATCTGATTATAGAAATATAAGGACACTTAAACAAACAATTAGGGAATTTGTGAGATTTTACAAGCCTGAATTTTTTAAAGATGACAGTGATATTTTTGACTTAATATTAAAATACTTTTTAATATTATCTCTTGAATATAGAAATTCAGGTTTCTCGGATGGAGTTTTGAAATTTAAGAATGAAAGTTCTGAAGATAATGCTAATAATAAGAAATTAACATTTGAAAAATTTTTATCTAAATATGGTTTAGATAAATATAAAGGTTATATTTTAAAAGAAAATACATGGAGTAATATTATTGTTAACAATATTATTGATGATGAGTTAATAAGTAGTGACCTTGATGAAAACTATTATAGGGCAAAATTTGAGAAGCCGATCTGGTATCAACTAATGAACTTTTATGATATGGAGGAGTCAGATTTTTATGACTTAATTGAACAAGCTAAATCAAAATTAGAAAAAGAAGATTTTATAAATTGGGAAGATATTATACATACTTTTAGTATGTTAGTTTATTTTAAAGAAAAATCAGTTATTGATGTTAACTTAGATATTTTAAAAAAACATGCTTTAGATTCATTTTACAAAATAATCCCAGTTAACGAAAATATTAAAAGCTTGAGAGATATTGATTTTAGGGAGCATGCTTCTGGCTACGCATTTTATGCTAATGGTATTGATTATTTTAATAAGTTCTTAGATGAAGTAAGTATTGAGTATGAGAGAAAATATGAGCATAATTTGGAGGCTAAGATAGCAGAATTATTGGATTTAATGAGGGAAGATCCTGACTTGTTTTATCATAGAATAAATTTAACGAATAGCAGTGAAAATTTATTTTTTAATGTACCTATATTAAATAAAATTAATGCAGTACGGTTTTCAGAAATTCTTTGCAATTTACTAAAATCAGAATTGGTTGTTGTTTTGACTGCCTTAAGAAAACGTTATCAACTCGTAACACAAGATCCAATTTACCCAAAAGAAAAAGATTGGATCAATGAGGTTGTTAAAAATATAAATGATGTAATATTACCTGCTTCAAATCGATTAAAGAAAGCAAAAATTGAAGTGAGAATTTTACCTATATTCAAAGAAATTCATGATACTGCGTATGTTGGAAATTAATTCCAAAGTTTAAAAAAGCACCGTAAGGTGCTTTTTCTCATAGTTCGCCTAAGAAAATAACTTTTCTATCAGCGATCCATTCAACGCCGCTTCTTTCATTGACATTGATTAAATAGAAATAATTTATAAAGAACCACCCTACATGCTCACTAAGACTAAAACCAAATTTATTCGGATAATCTTCCAAGTTATAATATGGCATTTCAGTTTTTCCAATAAAATGGAAACAGTCCTTTCCTAAATTATTTAATACAGCTTTATTAAGGCTCATTGTGATTTTTAGACCAGTTTGAAAATGAGTTAAATTATTTTTTACTATTTCAACTAGATCATAAGGAACTTCAAAATCTGGATTCGCATAAATTCTACAACCGAAAGATTTTATGAAATACTTAAACAGATTAGTTTGTTGGGAAGGGAAATCATCACCATATACTTCTTCAAAATCAATAAAACGTCTTTCTAAAATTAGTTCACTATTTTTCAAAACATATTCAATAAATTTATCATATGCACGATCATAGGGTTGACTCAGAGTATTATTGCATTGTTTACATAAATCTTTTGGATTTTTAATTACATCAGAGTTAGCACCTTGTAATTTAGTTTCTTTACTATTTTTAATAGTGGATTGGTGGATATTCTAATTGGTGATATGAGCCTTTGCCGTATGCACGCACAATATCTGACTTTTTTAAAGCGTTTTCTGAGGTATCTGCTACATTTTCTTCACATATCCAACATAAGCGATAGTCGTTCATCTAGTTAATCCCTAAAACTCTCACTTCTAAAAATAGAGTATCAATAAGAAATATTTATACCAGTCAAATGATAAAAATACTAAATTTTCAAAAAATTGCTCTAAGGTGCTTTTTCTTCGGGCATTTTGTACCATTTCCATCAGATTGGCAATCAAGTGCTTGACCATCGTCATCACGGCCTAAACTTTTCCAACCTGTTTGACCTGATTTTTTGCGTTGTTCATACCAAGCCTGAGCCTCCTTTTGTGTTTTAAAGTCAGCGCACTTTTTGGCATAGGATTGAATGGAAGCGAACCCCAAAACTAAAATGAGTAAAAATTTCATAAAATATTTTAAAGTTAGAATATTGCGTGAAGTCGAGCAACTCTTTGATTGTTCGCTTGCTAAAAAGAAAATTTTTGCAGAGTATATAGCTCAAGCGTTGGATGTAAATGATGGCTTTCTTGAAAATTTGGTTGGAATGGAAATTCCAAGAAAACCAAGAGTTTTAAGAATTGTAGAAGAAAGCGCCTAAGGGCGTTTTTTTGAGAAGAAAAAATGTGTAGAAGGTAGATAATATTGATTCAATGATGTTGCTATTTGCTATCTAAGGTATTGATTATTGATTTAATTTTGTTAAAATTGTTCCAAATAATTACTATCTGAAGTTTTGAAATGCAACAAAAAATATACGTGTTAGATCGAAATATTGTTTCAAGAATTAAAGATCATCTCAACGGCCGTTTAGCTGATAATAAAATGGATACTATCGATAATTTGAAATCAATAGATCACGAAAATAATATTATAAGTATTTTGCCAGCTATTGATGAATCTACATTGGGAAGAGGATTAAATATTGATGATAAAGAACATTTTATAAAATCTACTTCTGAAGAGTTAGAAGCAGTAAAAACTTTTTTTAAAAAGGCGAAAACTGAATCTAAATTATTTGATTCCTGCGAGTGGAATTATGAAAAATATTTTGACTTGATTGCAATGGATTCATATAGTCATGAAAACTTCATAAATAGCAGTAAATTAATTCGTAAAGCTTTAGATTTATATGTTGAAAATAATGAAAAAGGCCTAGTAAATGATTATTTTAATTTAATATTTCAATTTATTAATTCATTTACAAAAGATGAGCTCAAGAGAGGACCTTTATTACATTGTTTAGCGTTTCTGGCTAATGCTGGAACTGATAATTGTTTTTCTCATATGTTTTTAGGTAAAAAGTTTGCAAATAAACTTAAGTCAAATGAAAAATATTTAGACAATAGAACATATAATGTTTTTATGGATATTGCATTTTCAAAGCATGTAAGTTTTTTAAAAGCTTATGGGATACCTATTGATATTGAGTTAAAAACAGCTGATGAGGCTCTACTTGAAGTGATAAGTAAAACTCAAATTAATTCAAGTAAAAAATTAAATAATAGTTCTGAATATAATGAGATAGCATATCAAGTAACAATGGATAAAAATCAATTTTCGAGATTTTCTGATGATCAATATGATTTTTTAGCAGATGTAGCTTGGAATGAAAATGTTCATTTTTTTAGCGAAAATGATCAGTTAAGAATTTCTTTAAGACCTCTTGAAAAGCACAAATCCTATCCTAATAGTAATATTTTAAATACAAAATTATTTATATATTTTATTTATCAAGGTTTAGCCGATGTTGGGAAATTATTAATTAATGTGGATTCAAAAGAGCACAGTTTTTTATTAAATGAAGAAGATAAAAATTATGCTTTAGATGATCAATATAAAAAAGATATACTTAAAGAGGCTATAAAAATTACCAACAAAGTTATTGAAGATAATAATTTGAATATTTTAAAGTATACAAAAAAGATGGTACCATGGTGTTAGAACACAGGAATTAAAAAAGCACCTTAAGGTGCTTTTTTCATAATTAAAATAAGACAGTGTTACTTTCATTCAAATAATATGATGGTATGTAGTATGTCTCTTCATTAATAATTATATAAGTACCGCCAGCAAACATTGGAACTCCCTGAAGCATATCTACTATAGGTTTGTTTTCAGTATTTTGATAATATATCGGACATACTTGGCAAATTATCAGGATCATAGACGTAAACGTTATCAACTCTATCTGTATCTGTATCTGTATCTGTATCTGTGTGTTTTAAATTTGATAAATCTGCGATAAGTAAAAAAGGTGACTCAAGGCATATTATGTATTTCAAAAATTTTCAATTGATGTAAAAACTAATAATCAAATAGTGTTTATTCTAACTCGATGCTTTATCTTAATTTCTTCATCGTTATATTCATCACTTGTAAAATAAAATTCATGAGAATCAAATTGCGTAAAGTCTGCTGTTAAAGAAAAAGCTTCATGTAAATAGTCAATAGAATTATCAAGAAATATAGTAGGTTCAGGAAGATTTTTTAACATTTAAGATTTTTCCAATATTTTAATTGATTTCATATTAAATTTAGATATCCAATATTCTATTAGATAAAAGCACCTTAAGGTGATTTTTTATTATTGTTAATATAATTACTACCTATAATATCTCTAATACTATCACATAGTTCATAACGAATTGTAATAACTTCATTCTCTTTTTCCATTAAATTTTTCAATATTATATTAGCTAATTCATGGTTATTTATACTTTCCAATCTAGTAATTTGATTTCTTTCAACTTGATTATAAATTGAATTTTGTAATTTTATTAGTAAATTTTCTAATTTTTGATCAAGTATATTAGGTAAGAAAATTGCATTTTCATAATATTCATTTTTAAATTGCTCAAGGATGGTTTTGCATTTTTCTACGGTTTCAGATTTTTCTCCCAGGTTTCTATTATTTTCGCGCAGAGCATTCTCAAAACTTAATAAGGTTTTATATATACCTTTAAGTGAAGTTAAGCGATCTTTATATATTCCTGAATACGCTATTTCAAGCATAATATTTTTTTGCTGTAAATCTGATTTTAAATTTTCATTCTCTTGAGTATATTGTGCCTTTATTTTCTCAAACTCTGCATTCAAATTAGCCTTTTCTCGCTCTAATATAATATTCAAATCTTTTTGCAATACTAGTTCATCTTTTTTAATAAATTTTATAATTAAAGTATTTATTAAATAGTATAATGCTGGGAGACTTGCAAAAACACCACTATACTCTTTGATAAAACCCCATAAATTAAATAAATTATCCACTCAAAATATCCTGCAAAAAATTTTAATCTGCTACTAATTTAATCCTTAAAACGACAATTTTTTGGATTAGATTCTCATATAGTATATAAAAAGTAAGCGGTGACTAACTTTTAATTATTTTTATCATGAAAATTTCCCATAAATTAATCTGTAATATGATCTTCAACAACCAACCAACCAAGGCTTCCTTTACCATTATCAACAATATCAATATGGTGTCCGCCTTGATGAACATACACTTCTTTTGTCCAAAATGATAATCTATGCCTAAATGAAGATTCCGCCAATGCATTTAAAGATAACTGAATATCTTTTCTTAAATCACTTAAGTTTTGAGAATAATCAAGATCCAGGACGTTTACTAATTTCCCGAAAACTAATCGTTTAATGCCATTTTCAAGATTAATAACTTTTACTTCTGAAAAGTTTGAAGAGCGAGATTCCTTTTTAACTAATGCTGTTTTTAGCAATTCAATAAAAGCACTGTTCATTGAAAGTTCATTTTCTTCTGCAAAGTCTGTTACATCTTGATGAATATCAGGGGGTAAGCGGACTTGTGTTTTAATAAAGTTAGTCTGTTTTTGCATGATTCTCTCCTTGAGCTTGACACTAATTATAGGTGCATGTAAATTAATGTCAATGCACCTGAATTTAGGTGCAAAAAAAGCCCCGAAACTTTGGACGGCTACGGGGCTAGTTACCAATCTTCTGCGAGAAAACTGATATGAATAGTTTAACATTATCTTTTAATGAAACAATGTTTAATGTCGTAAGATATGAACAGGACGTCTGGTTAACATCATCTGAATTAGCTAAAGCTTTAGGCTATAAGCAAGAAAATGCAGTAAGTAAGATTTTTAATCGTAAAGCAGATGAATTCACTCAAAGAATGACAATGTTGGTTGAGAATCCTCAGCTACCCAAATTGGGTATGCGGATCTTCTCACTTAGAGGTTGCCATCTTATTGCTATGTTTGCAAAAACTCCAATTGCTAAAGAATTCCGCAAATGGGTACTCGATGTTCTAGAAAAAGAGGTACATAAACAGCAAATCGACACTCGAGTGAAAATCAACGCAGAGCAACAAACCATACTCAAAGAAATTGTAGAAAGGCGTTCAGAGGGTAGTGTTAAGAAACGGGCTGAACTTTGGAGTAGACATAATAAGCATTTCCGTATACCACGCTATAATGAACTTTTGGCTATCCATTTCCAAGATTCTGTAGACTATCTCGAAACCCTAAAGATTAAGGCAAAAGGGGATATTCATATAGATGAAAATCAATCAATCAATATACTTTGTGGCCAAGCTATGCTTTTTCACGCATGGTGGAGAACACACAGTCCGACATTGGGCAAATTGAATCCATTACTGGTGTCTATGTTGCATGACCACATGTTTTACATGACTTATGCCATATCTGATTTATGCAAAAAATATGAGGTTGAACTGCCAGCCTATGATTATGAAAACATGTTTGAGCTTAATGTTTTACCGCATCAAAGATATTTATTGCTAAAATAGAAATTAAACCGCCTTTGGGCGGTTTTTTATTTAAAATCATATAGATGAATTGCAGTCTACAAATTTCATTACAATTTTCAAAATTATTTTTTGTAGACTGATTTGTAGACTGTTGACCTGCAAAAGTAAACAAATGACAGCAATCCACTACAACTATTAATTATGGTAACATATTGAAAATCCAAGTGAATGCAACGATATGCAAGCTATGCCAATCCAATACAGACTGAGTGGATTCTACTTTTGGTATTATTCAATAGTTGGAACTTTTTTACCGTATTGGAGCTTATATCTTCAAGATCAAGGATTTAATTATCAAGAAATAGGATTACTGTCCTCTATAGCCATTTTAACCCGTATATTTGCACCCTTTATTTGGGGATTTATCGCAGACAAAACGGGCAAACGAATGTTATGGGTACGTGTGGCAACATGGATGGAAGCTACAATCTGGTTTTTGATTTTTATTATTCCCAACAATATGCAATCAATTGCATTTCTGATGTTGATTTTTAGCTTCTTTCAAAATGCCATACTTGCGCAATTTGAAGGTGTAACGCTGTTTTGGTTGGGTAATCAACATACAGCATTGTATGGAAAAATTAGAAAATGGGGCTCTATTGGATTTATTATTGGCGTATTTAGTATCGGTGCGATTTTAGAATTTATTGCAATTCAATATTTACCGATGATGTTGTTATGTATTGCATTTACAGCTTTTATTTGGTCCTTTTCGATTAAGGAACCTAGCGCAGCACCAAGTGCACAAAAAATATTAGAGCCATTACTTCCCATCCTAAAAAGACCTGTGGTTTTTTCATTTTTTATCATTGAATTTATTATGCTTTTTGCACAAGCACCATTTTATAGTTTTTATAGTAATTATTTAAAGCTTGCTGGTTACAATACAACTCAGATTGGCTTTTTATGGTCAGTTGGTGTGATTGCTGAAATTATCATGTTTAACTATGCAAATTTCTTCCTAAATCGTTTTTCATGGCGAAGCTTAGTCGCGCTTTGTTTAATCATGACCAGTATTCGATTTATTTTGGCAGGTTTATTTTCAGAAAGTTTCATTATTCAATTTATTTCTCAAACGTTTCATGCATTTAGTTTTGGTTTATTTCATATTATTGCAATGCGGGTCATTTTGCAGAACTTTGCAGCCAAACAACAGGGCAGAGGACAAGCGCTATATAGTACCATGTGGGGACTTGGTGTTGCGTCAGGCAGTATTTTAGCTGGGCAATATTGGGAAAAATTATCAGGAGAATATATTTTTATCCTTGCTGGACTTTCAGCATTGCTTGGTTTGCTATTGATTAATTTTTTACCTAAAACATTACAAACGATTCAAAGATAAATGAATCTCTTTGCAGAAAAGAGATTCAGCACATCCAAATCGATACTGTACGGATTAATTTAGTAAATAGACAATGAGATGTACAATAAAAGGTCCAACCAATACCATAAAAATACCAGCTAAAACCATGGTTAAACTAGCAATAACACCTTCATCTTTATCACGCATATAAGCTTTACTTGTACCAAAACCATGTGCTGCATTACCCAAAGACGCACCTTGCGCAAAGCTTGATTTCAGTCTTAATCCACCCAATATCAAATCACCAATTAACATACCAGTCACCCCAGTAATCATGGTGAATAAAATCACCAGTTCAACAGAACCGCCGATATGGGTTGTTAGTTCCATTGCAAATGGTGTAGAGATTGAACGAGCCATTAGACTATAGGTTGTTGTTTGGTCAAAATGAAATAACTTGGCAAGGTAGAATGCACTGATCATTCCAGCAAGCATACCAATGACTACACCCATTGAAATTGAAATGAGATGTTCTTTAATGATTTGGCGATATTCAAAAATTGGGATTGCAAAGGCAACAGTTGCAGGCCCTAACATCCATATAATCCACTGACTATCAAGCATATAAGTATCATAAGAAACATGTGCTGACAGTAAAATGATGATTAAAACAATCGGAACCAAAATTGCTGGAGATAAAATTAAATATGGAAATTTACGATAAAGTTTTTTGACCAACACATACGCAACTAATGTGATCACTAGGCAAAATATTGAAATGGCAGACATTATTTATCTCCCTGTAATACATGTACGGTTTTATGAACATGACGTTGTTTCAACTTCCGCTCTAGTTTAAAACCTATATGCACACTATAAGCAGTAAATACCATCACACAAATTGTACCCAGTACAACCACCACAATCAGTTGCCAACCCTCAGTCATAAATAGGTTTTTATATTTCATTAACCCGATAAAACAAGGAATAAAAAATAGTACCAATTCACCTAGAATGAAATCTGAGCCTAATTTAATCCAATTTAACTTAAAAATACCTGTCATGAGCCCAATCAAAACCATAAATAAGCCAATCACAGCTGCCGAAATAGGTAAATTAAATTGTTTTTGAATGATTGAACCAATCCACCAAATCAAAATTAAAAGCCCAATTTGCAATGTGACTTTATAGATTGATGAAATTTGATGGCTTTGAGTACTCGTAGACATTTTATTGCAGATATTTTAAAAAGATGAGTTATTTTAGTTGCAAACATCACATCATATTATGAATAATTAAATCATAATTATGCGTTTTTGGAATAATTAATGGACATTAAAAATCTTAAAATTTTTGTAGAAATTGTCAATTGTGAAAGTTTTACTTTGGCTGCTGATCGTTTGTTTATGTCACAGCCTACAATCAGTAAATCAATTAAACATTTAGAAGAAGAACTTGGTATAGCTTTGTTTAAAAAAGGTGAAGCTGGAAGAAAAAGGGAAGTTGTGCTTACTTATATTGGTGAATTAATTTATCAACATGCTTTAAATATCTTAAATGAACAAAAGCAAATATTTGATAATATAAATCAAGTACAGCAGTTAAAAAAAGGTAAATTAACCATAGGCTTACCACCACTAGGTTCGGTATTACTTAGTCCTTTAATTGCTTTATTTCACCAAAATCATCCCGATATTCAATTGAAATTCTTAGAAGTCGGTGCCAATGGTATTGAGGAAGCAATTGCTGATAAAAGTATTGATGTTGGAATTTTACTCGGTAATTTAAGGCCAAGTTTTGCGGCAATTCCTGTGATAGATTCACCAATGTGTTTATTAGCAAAGAAAAATTCACACTGGAATCAACGAGATTCAGTAAATTTGCATGAACTTAAAGAAGAAACTTTTTTACTTTACGCTGATTCTTTTACATTAAATAAGATGATTATACAGGCTGCAAATTCTGTAGGTTTTGAACCAAAAGTCGTATGTAAAAGTAGCCAGTGGGACTTTATCACCAAAATGGTGGAGTTTAATATGGGGATCGCTATATTACCCAAAATTTATTGTGATCAGCTAGATCAGGGGAAGTTTTGTTCAGCAATCCTTAATGAGCCTAAATTACATTGGACATTGAGTATGGCTTGGAATACGACTGTAGCAATGAGTCCAGCAACCAAAGCTTGGTTAATGATTGTAGAAATGCATCGAGATAAAATTCATTTTTAGATTAATTGATAGCTTTAAAGTCTTAATAAATTGAGCCTAATGTGACTAAGGCTTATTTTTTTAAGTATTAAAATTATGTATATCAATTTATTAGTTTATTTGATTTCGCATAATGTATATTATGTTAAATAAGATATCCAAGACTGTGACCTACACAACGCTATTGTTGCCACAGCTCAGCATCTCTTGGACTGGTATTCCACCGGTATACACCAAGAATCTTTTCATATCTGGTTGGTATCGAGAGCCTTCCTCATTAGTAAAAGTAGCAACAGCGATTGGACGTAATGAAAGAGCTCCAGCTTCACGGTAAGCCCTTTTGACTACTAATTCTATATTTAGAACAAGTTCCTTTATCCACTTAACAATTAAGTCTCGGCCTTTCTTTTCATTATTGGTTAATAAAATACGTATCCGTCCCGCAACGTCCGAATCAACACCTATTTCACTTAATTCATTATTTTTTTAATAAGAAGCTCACCATCAATTGAAAGTTTCTTTTGCAATGACTTAACATCATCCATTTTAATATATCCATAATATTTGCCGACAAATGATATAATATTTCTTTAACTTGATTTTTTTTGATTAAATGAGTACTCATACAAAATTTTATTGCGTATTCATTCGAATTAGTAGAGTAAATTATGCCACAAGTTCAACTTGATCAATTTGATCTAAAAATCCTTAAGATTATTCAGGAAGATGCCCGAATTGCTCAAAAAGATTTAGGTGAACGCGTAAATTTATCTACAGCCGCAGTAAATAGACGCTTAAAAAAATTAAGTGATGATGGAGTAATTAAATCCTATACAGCCAATATTGAGCCAGTTTTTATAGGTCTACCCATTACTATTATTACTATGGTTGAAATTTTAAGTGAACAGCTTGAACATTTGGATATTACAAGAAAGTTATTTTCAAACTGTGAATACATTCAACAGTCTTATTATGTCGCTGGCGAATGGGATTTTGTTTTAATTTTTCAAGTCAAAGACATGGATCAATATACTGATATTTCTGAAAAACTATTTATAAAAAATAATAATGTAAAACGTTTTAAAACACTGGTAGCTATGAAAAAAGATAAAGCTTCACTTTCAATTCCTATTTAAATAAAAAGGCAAAGCAGTGATTTGCTTTGCCCTTTTACTCATTAGACTAAACTATAAAAAATTGCAGAAACTGTAATTATCCCAATCAATGTAACAAAAACATTACTAGCTTTATTACGATATGCTACAAGTGAAGGAATCTTATGTATAGCATACATAGGGAGTAATAAAACTAAGATTGCTCCGGTAGGCCCACTAATACTCACAATAATATCGAGAATACTTGGATTTTTATAAGCAATAAACCAACAGGTCAAAATCATAAATATAAAAATAATTTTATCGACAGTTCCTTTGGTTAGCTTAATTTCTTTCGTTTGACATTGATCAGAAATGATATCTGTTAATGTCTCATGTGCACCAATGTAATGTCCTAAAAAAGATTTCATAATGGCAATGAAAGCAATTAGAGGAGCAGCCCATGCGATTACAGGAGTGTCAAAATGGTTAGCAAGATACGAAAGAATCGAAATATTTTGTTCTTTTGCAGATGCTAGGTCTTGAGGAGATAAACTTAATATACAGCTATAGACAAAAAACATGACAACACACACCATCAAGATATAACCATATCTTTGAATTTGTGCACATTTTTTATCAGCTTCTATCTCACCATATGTTTTACGTTGCTTGACTACAAAAGGTGAAATAATCGGATAATGATTAAATGAAAGGACTAAAACCGGAAATGTCATCCATAACGTCATCCAGATATTATTATGATTATTTGAAGTTAACGTAAAATTTTCAAAGATGGCAGTATTCCATTGAGGAATTAACCAAATAGCCATAAAAATTAATGATATAATAAATGGATATACCAAAATACTCATTACCTTTATTGTAATATCTTGACCAAAACGGACAATAAATAACAAAATGAAAATTAATATAAATGACAATAAAGCACGTGGCGGTGCAACCAAATGCAATTGGTGAGTTATGAAAGACTCAACTGTATTTGTCACTGCTACTGCATATACTAATAAAATCGTATAAATTGCCCAAAAATAAATTAAATTAAAAATACGACTAGCAGTAGTTCCCCAATACTCTAAAATTACTCCAGTAATACCACTCTCTGGTTTACTCGATGATAAAATGAATCGAGCAAATGCACGATGGGCAAAAAAAGTAATTGGGTATGCTAACAGTGTAGTAATTAACAATGGAATTAGACCGCCAATTCCTGCATTAATGGGTAAGAATAAAACACCAGCTCCGATTGCTGTTCCAAACAACCCTAACATCCATGTAGTATTTTGCGAATTCCATTTATTACTATCCAGATATCCTTTCGTCTGATTTAAAATGTTTGACATAATTCTTGCCTCTGAAACTTATTTAGGTTTTCGAGGAATGGAAATGCCTTAGAATGCAGAACAGTGAAATATCTCATTATAAAAATTGAATATAGTTACCCATGGAGTAAATTTCAAAAATTTACTCCTCATTTATAATTCAATTTGTTTAACGTTATTCTGCATTAAATGGACATAACAGTTCCTTCTGTTAAATCATTAGAAATACGTTTTTGTATTTCTTCCTTTTATTAAGGCAAACGGGTTCTGATAATTTCAGCAAAATATTGGGCACCAACGCTTAATATATCGTCGTTAATGTCATAGTTAGAGTTATGAAGAGGAATAAATCCCTTTCCATCTTCTTCAACACCATTTCCGATAAAAGCGAAACAACCTGGTACTTTTTCTATAAATGCTCCAAAGTCTTCTGAAGCCATCATAGCTTGAACATTTGCATCTACTTTTGATTCACCCACAATATTCATTGCTGCGTTAACGGCAGTATTAACGCAAGTCGTATGATTGACGGTTGGGGAAAATTCATGTGTATATTCAAATTCACATTCGGCGTCATGCATTTTGCAAATGCTTTCACAAATGGTACGCATTCTATTTTCTAACATTGCCTGTACATCTGGGGAGTAACTACGCGTATCTCCTGTAATAACAACATTGCTAGGAATTGCATTACGAATACCATCAGTATGAATTTCTGTACAAGAAATCACGGCAGGAACGCTTGGATCAAGGTTGCGTGAAATAATAGTCTGGAGAGCTAAGATAATCTCGGCTGCAATCACTAAAGGGTCTTTGCCCATATGAGGTCGAGCTGCATGTGTTCCTTTGCCTTTAATTTTAATTGTGAAATTATCTTCACTTGCCATAATTCCACCCACGCGCGTGCAAATGCTACCCGCTGGTAAGCCTGGCCAATTATGCACACCATAAAACTCATCGATTGGAAAGCGTTCTAACAACCCCTCACTCATCATGGCTTTTGCACCGCGGCCATGTTCTTCTGCGGGCTGAAAAACAAATCTAACCGTTCCATTAAAATCACGATTATCAGTTAATAATTTAGCGGCACCTAACAGCATGCTCATATGACCATCATGACCGCAAGCATGCATTTTTCCATGATTTTTAGAGCAATAAGATTTACCGGTCGTTTCAGTGATATTCAACGCATCCATATCAGCACGTAGGCCAATAACAGTAGGATTATTCCCAACGGTTAAGTTCGCGACTATACCTGTTCCACCAATTCCGGTATGAACATCTAAACCCATGTTCTTTAGTTGTTGAGCAATATATTCCGCTGTAGTAATTTCTTCAAAACCCGTTTCGGGATTAGAATGAAGTTCGTGTCTCCAACGGTGTAACTGTTCTTCAAAACTTATTAAGCTCATACTAATTCCTTGTCTATCTAAACGATCTATATTTGATTAAATAACACTATGGTTAGTAAGGATAACTTCCTTCCCACACCACTTTTCTATATAGATCGGTATTTGTGTCACCTTCCGTACTAAAAATCAGTACAACTGATTCATCATTTAAACCTAAACTTTTTTTTAGACATGCCTGTTCTGGGCTGTTACTAAGTGCATAAAGTAATCCTAGATTAATTGCACCAGAAGGGCCACTCGTTATGGGTTCATCACCCTTTAATGGATTACCTAAAATTCTCATTCCAGTCGCAGCAATAGAATCTTCGACTTTTGCAAAAGCAAACGTACAATCTTTTAAGATCGGCCATGTAATTGGATTGACCTCACCACAAGCCAAACCAGCCATAATTGAATTTAAGTCGCCATCGACTGCAATAAGCTGTCCAGATTTATCTTGTGCAGATTGATAAACACAATCGGCTGTAACAGGTTCTGAAACAATGGCTTTAAAATTTTGGATACCAAGTGCATCAACCAAATACCCTAGAATTCCACCAGCCATCGCCCCTACACCTGCTTGAAGCATAATATGGGTAGGTACTAAATCTTTAAATTCATTAAGTTGTTCTACGGCTTCATCAGCCATAGTCATATAACCTTGAGAAATCCATGTCGGGATCGTCTCATAACCATCCCATGCCGTGTCCTGCACAAGAAGCCATCCATTTTCATGGGCTGTCTTGTTAGCTAAACGAACGGTATCATCATAATTCACATCTGTGACGATACAATCTGCACCTAACGCTTTGATTCTTTCTACACTTGTATTTGCAGCACCTTTAGGCATAAACACAACTGCTTTTTGCCCCATTTCTCTCGCAGCCCAAGCAACGCCTGTCCCATGATTTCCGGCTGTAGCAGTGGTAAATACAACGGGTTCTTTCAGCAAAGTTTTAATATTTTTTAAATCAAACTGATTCATATCAATATTTAACTTTTCAGCAAGTAATTTAGCTAGCGCATATGAACCACCAAGAACTTTAAATGCATTTAAACCAAAGCGTCGTGATTCATCTTTAACTAAAATGTTTTTTAAACCTAACTTTTTAGCTAAATATTCCAATGAGATTAAAGGGGTGGGTTGATAACCTTCTATTTTACGATGCAAATTACGGACTTTGCAGGCGATCTCCTTATTAAAAAGTGGGCTACTCTTTCCTGAATACAATTCGTTATTACTAATACTAAACATGCTCTATCTTGCTCTTTAAATCATGTGAAAAAATGGTCCTTAACTCTATTCAGGTTTAAAAGCGATAGCTTCAATTTCAACAAGTGCATCTTTAGGTAAACGAGCAGCTTCGACACATGACCGTGCAGGTGGATTATTTGTTCCGAAAAACTCTAGATATATTTCGTTGAATTCTGAAAAATCAGCCATATTTGCTAAAAAGCATGTTGTTTTGATCACGTATTCAAGCGAAGAACCTTGAGCCTCTAAAATACTTTTAACATTGAGTAATGATTGATGTGTTTGCTCACGAATACCACCTTCTGGAAATTGCATTGTTTCCGGAATCAAAGGTAATTGCCCTGAGGTAAAGATTAAATTTTGAAATCCAATACCTTGTGAATATGGACCAATTGCTTCTGGTGCATTTGTAGAACAGATAATTTCTTTCATTTTCATCCTCTTTGCACTCTCTTCATAATTTGAAGTAAATCCAAATTTATAAGAGGGATATTCCATAATATTTCTGAGATAAAACTGTCGATTATCATGCTTATGTTTGTTCAATAACCACTACAAAAGATATTTTCTCAACATCTTCTAGTCCTGAACCTATAAGCATTTCATCGCTTAGTGAAAGTAGAATGAGCTGCGAAATATCCAAAGTCAAAGACAATGAGCTGACAAGATTAAAAAACATTTTTTTTATATATTTGAGTACTTTTAGGTCAATAAAATTTACTTTTAAAGGGGGGTAATGAAAAAAAATTTCAACCTTAATTTCTCTTGTATTTTTTTAATTAGGAAAGATTTAGTCACTTTTGTGACATAAATCTGGTTTTGGCTAAAAAATTAATTTTTTTTATCTATTTCAGGAACCTATAATGTAACTTTCACTCGTTCAAGTACAACAGTTGTCTTGAACCACTCAAGTGAAAGTCTCCTGTAATTTCAGCACACATCAATAGTAAGATAAGCTGTAATTTTCTATGTTAATTACGCTTAAATTCCAACCCTCTCATTTTTCAAGTAGCTCAGGTTATAATGGTGGTCTCCCAAAATATGGTTGATCTATTATGAACGCCTCCAATGACCCTCTACACGGCAAAAAACTTGCTGACATTTTGGATGAATTATTGGATTACTACGATGGCTTTGAAGGCTTAAGTCGTAAAATTGAAATTAGATGTTTTTGCATAGATCCAAGTGTTAAGTCATCATTGCGATTCTTACGTACTACACCATGGGCACGTGAAAAAGTAGAAAGCTTATATTTGTATGTCTTACGCCAAAAAGCCAAACAGAAATCCTAGCTCAGCATTTTAATGAATGGTGGACTGCCACAACTCCCCTAGACAAATTTAGTCTATTCTTAAGCCCTTTTTAGTAGGAAACTTTGTATTCATAGCAAGGTTCATGAACCAAATATTTTATAAATTATTATTGTAGTGTTCTAAGTAATTAAATTTATTGTTTATTAAAAAATTTAATTGTGAGATAAATTCTAGGTGAACATAAGTTAAATAAAATATCCTGGACTGTAGCTTGAGTAGCATCGCTGCACAAGTCACTGTTTGTAGCCACAGCTCAGCAACGTGAATCTAGATAATTTTATTCACGTTACTGACTATCTTAAGCAACATAATTTAAGATATGCAGAAATCAGATTGCTACTCGACTTTGTATAGTTATGACTTCAATGTACTTTCATGTTTGCTTCAGTTAAATAAGCTTTCTTCGATGTCTTATTCCATAAACACAGTTCTTGCCCTGTTTTGTTTTTCATATGTGCTTGCGGATATTTTCCTTGAATCAAGAGTGCGGAATATCCAACACGATCATCAAACAGCATGACATTGCTTACTGTCTTGGCATTTTTAAGTTGACTGGCTTTTATACAAGCCGTTTTTATTTCTTGATCATGCTTGTTCCATGCCTGCTCGGAACTCCCGAAAGCTACGCTAGTCGCAGCAGAACTTGCCACAAAACCTAAAATAGAAAGATATTTTAAAAATATACGATTTCTCAATATCATGATGATTGTCCTGTAAATTCGAGTGTCTGGATCTATACTGAAACAATCTGATGAGAGAATCTAGCAATTTATACATGCTGTAACAGCAGATAATCAGGATTACACATATCTCTGAAAAGTTGTCTGTGATTTAAATTTTAAATATAGATCAAAGACTTAAAAATAGCTCTATTCAATAGAAGCATTATCTAATTCATGTGATTCCATAGACTGATCAATAATTTCTCATGTCTTATCGGTTACGGAAATTATAATTATGACTACTCATTATAGTTCTAATTTTGCTGTGTGGCCCTGTCTATGTGATGCTATAGTTTATGATCTTGAAAAGTCCATCCCTTTTAAAATATATATCTTGCGCTTTATCTATTTTTATGTATGATTGAGTAATCACTCAATTAATATATTTATCTATGGCCCGTCCTCGTAGTGAAGATAAACGTAATGCAATTTTAATTGCTGCTATTGAAACATTGGCAGAACTTGGAGAGCGTGCATCTACTTCAAAAATAGCCAAAGTTGCTGGTGTGGCAGAAGGTACTTTATTTACTTATTTCAGTAATAAAGAGGAATTACTCAACCAATTATACCTTTCGCTAAAGGCCGAGCTGCGTCAGGTCATAATGCTGAATTATCCGAACAACTCAGGCCTACAAACCCAAATGTTTTATATATGGCAAAGCTATCTGGACTGGAGTTTAGATGCCCCACTCAAACGTAAAGTGATGGCGCAGTTGTCGACTTCAGAACAAATTACAGAACAGAGTAAACACATTGGTATGCAAACTTTTTGTGATTTTACGAAGACTATTCAAGAAAATATTGATGATGGAAAATTAAGAGATTATCCACCCTTATTTATCGGTTCGATTTTGGGTGCACTTGCCGAAGTCACACTCAACTTTATTGCCCAAGACACTTCTCAAGCTGATCTTTATCGAAAGTCCGGTTTTGAAGCGTTTTGGCATGCAGTTTCAATGTAGATAAAGACTAAAGTAAGAATGTGCAGCATTCTTATTTTTTAAATTAATTAATGAGTGATTAAATACTCATTTAAATAAATCAAAATAAGCACTTATCTCAAGTTCTTATTTACAGACATAGGTTATTCCACTCAAGGAAAATAAAATGACAATTTCAAATGCAACAGACTTGCCTTCTCCCTTCATGTCATCACAGCAACACAATGGGAAATTTAGCAATACACGGCCGAATTTGCACACACATTCTTTCGGAAAAACGCTAGGCTTAATGTGGAAATTTTTATTTAATAAACCCAAAAATACGGTGCCAAATCGAGAAATTCCTGTTTTAAGTTTATCAAAAGAACAACTCATGAGTGCCCCAGACTGTTCTCTATTTCGTCTTGGGCATTCGACTATTTTATTAAAATTGCGTAATGAATTTTGGTTAACCGATCCTGTTTTTTCTGAACGCGCCTCGCCTTTTCAGTGGATTGGCCCTAAGCGTTTTCACCAACCACCAATTAGTATTGCGGATTTACCTCCCATTAAAGGTGTGATTTTGTCGCATAACCACTATGACCATCTCGACTACCATGCAGTAATCCAACTCAAAGACAAAGTTGAACACTTCTTAACACCACTTGGTGTCGGTGACGCACTGATTAAATGGGGGGTGCCAGCAGAAAAGGTCCAGCAACTTGACTGGTGGGAAACAATCCATGTGGATGGTCTTGAGCTAATCGCCACCCCTGCCCATCATTTTTCAGGCCGTGGTATGAGTGATAGCAATGCAACGCTTTGGGCATCGTGGGTAATTATTGATAATGATTTACGGATGTTTTTTAGTGGTGATACTGGTTATTTCGATGGGTTTAAAGAGATTGGAAATCGTTATGGTCCTTTCGATCTTACCATGCTAGAAACTGGGGCCTATGATCCAGAATGGCCAGATGTTCACATGCAACCTGAGCAAACGTTACAAGCACATATCGATTTAAAAGGACGTCATTTGTTGCCTGTACATAATGGGACTTTTGACTTGGCGCTTCATGCTTGGGATGATCCATTTGAACGGATTGTGGCTTTGGCTCATCAAAACCAATTAGCGATTAGTACGCCTCAAATGGGTGAAGTATTGAACTTAAACGAGCCAAATGTCGAAAATTATTGGTGGCGTTCATAATTTTTTCGATCATTTTTAAATTATTTACGTCCTTTAATTCTCTTTTAAATGTATTTATATTCAGTGATATAGCCTTATTATTTTAATCTATATTTTCTTTTCATAAAACTAGGACTAACTTTGTCTTAGTTTTATTGTTGACTTAAAACACAGACTACATTAGTCTGTGTTTGTAATTGATCAATTATGAAATTAAATGGCTTATATTACTAGTAGCGTCGAGTATGCGATTCACTGTCTTCTTTTTCTTGTGAACAATGAAGATAAACCTTTAAGTAGTAAGGATCTTGCTGAATTACAAGGAGTTTCTCCGAGTTTTATGGCCAAGATTTTTCCTAAACTTGAAAAGGCAGGTCTTGTTGTTGCTCAAGAAGGTATTCGCGGCGGATATTTACTCGCTCGATCTGCTCAAGAAATTACTTTTTTAGATATAGTGAATGCAATCGAAGGTGAAAAATCGCTTTTTGAGTGCCAAGAAGTTCGTGGTAAATGTGCGGTCTTTAACAATGCCCCACCCGATTGGGCAACCAGTGGTGTATGTGCAGTACATGCAGTTATGTTACAGGCTGAAAAAGCCATGCGAGATGCTTTAGGTGCTCACACACTTGGTGATATTGCAGACCGTTTTGGTCGTTATGCACCCGACGTATTTTTTAGTGATGTAAATGGCTGGATTAATGAACGCATAGAAGGAAGAACAGCAAAAATGCGGAAAAGTAAAATATCACGGGATACTCCCGACTAATGAGCTTATAGGCTTTCATCCCTAAGGTAAAACTTCTCTAAACGTTTTAAATGCCTTCTCAGATTTTTCGGACAGTCAGAGAAAGGATTCACTCACCCAAAATTTTGGGATGAGTAAGAATTTGTATGTCCGAAAAATCTATCAAAAGGATAATCAAATGAGTAAGCGTATTATTATTGCAGGTTCTGGCTTTGCTGGGTTATGGGCAGCACTTGCCGCACAACGAGCAATTTACTTGACTTCCCAACAACAAAACATTGAAGTGATGATGGTTTCCCCTAGTCCAAATGTGGATATTCGTCCTCGACTTTATGAAGCTGTACTTGAAAATATGTACCCTGATATTTCAGAGTTATTAAGTATAGTAGACGTTAAATATGTGGCTGGCTGGGTAAATGAAATTGATACTACTGCCCAAAATCTTGTAATTACCACAACTCACGGCGATAAACAGACTTTAAGCTATGAGCGTTTTATTCTGGCAACTGGAAGTACTACTTTTATGCCACCTATACTGGGGCTGACTGAATTTGGATTTAGCGTAAGTACATTAGAAGATGCTGAAAAACTTGACCAACATCTTAAAAGCTTAGCCAATAAACCTGCAAATGCAGCACGTAATACCGTCGTGGTTGCAGGCGGTGGACTGACTGGGCTTGAAACAGTGACCGAAATGCCTGAGCGCCTACGTAGCATTTTAGGTGAAACTGATATTCGTGTGGTTTTAGTCGATTCATCAGCAGAAATTGGTGCAACATTGGGTGACGAAGCTGCGGCGGTAATTCGAGAAGCGCTGAGCGAACTTGGCATTGAAGGTAAAGCTGGACTACGGGTTACTGCACTTGATGCTTTTGGGGTAACACTTTCTAACGGCGAAAGAATTGAAGCAGAAACTGTCATTTGGACTGCGGGCATGCGAGCGAACTCGCTGACCTCTCAAATTGTAGGTGAAAAAGATAATTTAGGTCGTATTTTAGGTGATGCTTATTTACATGCACCAGAGGCAAAAAATATTTTTGTGACGGGTGATACTGTAAAAGTTCCAACCGACAATATAGGTAATTTTAACGTGATGTCATGTCAGCATGCCATGAGCCTAGGCCGTGTAGCGGGTTACAATGCTGCAGCAGAATTGGTTGATTTGCCATTACATGCGTATAGCCAACCAAAGTATGTGACTTGTGTCGACTTAGGCCCATGGGGAGCACTTTACACTGAAGGATGGGATCGAAAAGTTCAATTTGTGCGCCATGAGGCGAAAAAAATTAAACAAGAAATTAATACGGTATGGATTTATCCGCCAGTTGCAGATCGTGAAGCTGTTTTTGCTATAGCAAATCCTGATTTTGTAATTGTTCCTTAAAATTAGTTTTATTAAAGCAGATCATTTTATTTAACTCTCCCAAAAGCAAAACTAGTGATGGTTTTGCTTTTAGTTTTTTTGAGACATTAAGTTATGAGTTTTTAAACTCTTTTATTATCGCTAAAGCCGTTTTTTTAGCAGAAAATGTGTTTTATCCTGTAAAATATCAATGCACCTGAAACGTTTTATCCAAATATCTACTGCTGTTGAACACAAATATCAACTTCAATATGATCACTGGGACGTTAACTTTGACCTATAGCAATTACAGAGTCCCCTTGCTGAACCGCTGCTTTCACAATTTCAACACCCTTTCCGCGCGTTGTATTTATCACAAACCAAACACGTTTCCTTGCGTTACTCTAAACATTCAATAAAAAACAGGCCACTTTAAAGTGACCTATTGAATTACTTTAAATGCAGAGTAATTAAAGTTTTGTCGTAAAGAATGGAACAAGTTGACCAATTGCCTCATCAACAAAATTCAATTTGTCATACAGTGACATATGGTTTGCCCCTACAACGACATAGAGCTGTTTATCTGTACTCGCTGCACGATTAATTAGATCTTCACTCATCCACTTACTGCCCGCGTTACTCCCTGCAATTGCGAGTAAAGGTTGAGTAAAGAAGGCTTCTGCTTTGTTGTATGCATCATAAGTAATGATTTGGGTTAAACTATGTGCTGTTGCAAAACCCGGTGCATTTGGATGCTCTGCTCGTGGAGTATGGTAATACTCCCAAGCTTCACGCAATTCTTCGTTCGGTGCATCTTCTTCTTTCAATGGAGCAAGCGGAATAGTTACAATCTCTGCACCACTCGCATCTGAAGTTCGAGCATCTGTACCTGCTTGGATATAGGGAATTGCATCTGCGTCTTTGACATTGTTCTCCCATCCGTTACGGAACATTTGGCCAATGTTGACTGCACTCACCATACCTACAGCTTTGATACGACGATCATTGATTGCTGCGTTTGCGGTATAACCGGCACCTGCACAAATCCCCATCGCACCAATACGGTTATTGTCGACATAAGGTAATGTTGTTAAATAATCAATCACGGCACTGACGTCTTCAGTACGGATATAAGGATTTTCTAACTGACGTGGTAAGCCTGTACTTGCACCTTGAAAAGATGCATCATAAGCAATTGTTACAAAGCCATGTTCAGCAATCTTACGAGCATATAAACCAGCCGTTTGCTCTTTGACACCACCGCCAGGATGGCTCACCACAACCGCAGGATAAGTTTTGCTTTCATCAAACCCTTCAGGGAAATTAATTACTGCTGCAAGTATAATTCCTTGACCATTTTGATTCTGAATACTGATTTCTTTTGACATTTTAGTATTCCTCTATTGAACTTTTTATATTTCAAAATTAAAGATATTCTTTAAAAAATGGGATTGCTTTCGCTAATGCTTTAACAACAGGTTCTGGTTGGTCGTACAATTCGTAATGTGATGTATTTTCTAAAACCAACAACTCTTTTTGTTTCGATGCTGCACGACATACAATTTCATGACCATCTCGGTAAGCTCCAAAAGCTCCTGGTTTGTCACCGATTACAACCAAAATCGGTTGGGTTAATAAGACTTCAGCTAAGTGAAATGCATCCCAACCCAAAGCCACACTCATACGAGAAAGTAATGCACTGGTTGCACCGTTTGGCTGCTGACCACGAGCAGTTTTGTAGTAGTCAGTCGCTTCTAATGGGTCAATATCGGTAATTCCAGCTTTTTTACCCTCCTCTACGGATGGAGGAAGTAAATCATTCACTAATAATTCTCCACCACGAGCTTCGGCAGTACGTTGTGATCCAATTGCCTCAAGCCCTTCAATCAAAGCCTCACCTGTTCCACCATAACCTTCACGGGTCATACGGCCAAAGTTCACGCCAGTGATTGAAGTCACTGCTTTAATACGTTTCTCTGTCATTGCCGTGTTGAGTACATAAGCACCACCACCACAGACACCTAAAGCACCAATACGATTTTCATCAACGAAATCTTGAGTGACCAAATAATCTACGGCATAACGGATATCTTCTACACGGTGATATGGATTTTCTATAAAACGTGGTTCACCGCCACTTTCACCTTGGAACGATGCATCGATTACTAGAACTACAAAACCTGCCTCAGCTAGGGCTTTACCATAAATATTGCCAGAAGTTTGTTCTTTACAACTTCCGATTGGATGAACACTGACAATGGCTGGATATTTTTTACTTTTGTCAAAGTCATTAGGAAAAAGGATATTAGCTGCTGATTCCCATGCTAGATTTTTATATTTTACAGTTTGCATATGGAGTACCTCATTCGTTAATTATGCTTAATTACCATCTACTTTAGGTTGGTTACCTATCTTTCTATGTATTCAGTATAGGATGACGAAACCTGATTGAATTGCCTAATTCAACGGATAATTTGCCTATTCTGTTATTTATATAATTTTTTTAAATTAAATATATTTTTCAATATCTTAAAAAAATAAAACCCCACTTCTTTCTTAGAAGTTGGGCGAATATAAAAAATTTTCTGTTAGTTCAAGCTAAGAGTAGGTTTTGGATATCTTTTTGGGGTGAAGAACCAAACAAGCGTGAGTATTCACGGCTAAATTGAGAGGCACTTTCATAACCTACTAAACTTGCTGCATGACCTACATCTACCTCACCATTTAACATCAAATGACGGGCTTCCTGTAAACGGAGTTGCTTTTGGTACTGTAATGGGCTCATACCCGTAATCTCCCGAAAATGTTGTCTAAACGTCGATGGACTCATAAAAACAAGATCCGCAAGATCATCCATTTGAATTTGTTTAATAAAATTATGCTTCAACCATGATACTGCTTTTTCGATCTTGCTATTCATAGAGCCAACTTTAATTAATTGACGTAGATAAACACCATTGGGCCCTGTTAATAAACGAATCATTATTTCTTGCTGAATAATAGGCGATAACTGAGATAATAAAACAGGCTCATCAATTAAATTTACCAAACGATTTATCGATTCGATTAGAGCATAGTCAATAACTTGAACACCGAAAGAGGGTTGTATTTTCTCCTTAAAATCCAATTGCCCCAGTTGAGAAACTATTTTCCTAATCATTGCTACATCAAGTGAAAGCATTAATCCCAAAAAAGGTTTATGGCCAGTAGTACAACGAGTATGACTAACAACTGGAATATCAATCGTTGTCAGCATTGATTGTCCTGATGTATATGTAAAAATTTCTTCCCCAATAATGACTTGCTTTTCGCCTTGTAGAACAATACCTAAACCTAAGTTATAAATACAATGTGTCGCACTTGGGTTGGAACGTCGATGCAAGGATAATGTAGAAATTGCTGTTTGGTGGTCGCCATCAGTTTGACTGAGGCGATCGACATTCTTTGCCAATGAAGTAATGACATCATTTGTAGTTTCATCGTACATTTTTGTCTCCTTGACCAGTCAATTCAAAATCTAGTCTGTTTAAGACTTCTCTATTTGCTTAATCGGAAACCAGCCTTTTGTTGCCTCGATCACCTGCTGTAACTTTTCAGGAATCACAAGTTCAGGCATTTTTTCTAAATCCAATTGAGTTTCAATTTCATCAGCACGATCATTTTGGGCTAACTGTACCCATTCTGGATTTATAATTAGCCCTTTACCTACAGCGACTAGGGGGAGACCCAAACCCAAAGCCTTTTCAGCTTGATCAGGAATTAGAATCATACCTGCAGCCATAATAGGTAATTGATCACCAACATAATCAATTACCTGTTTAATAATAAGTTGTTCATCAATAGTATCGACAGGTTTTGAGTTAAGTAAGTCAACTAATGAAACATGAAGATAACTAATTTCAGCATCTATTAAACGACCAATGAGCTGTAAACTATCAGCTATACGTAAGCCTTTTTCATCATATTCCTCAATAGAAATACGATAGCCTAAAACAAAAGGTTTTTTGGCACATTGCTTAATCACACGTTTTACTTCTCTAACAATCTCTAGAGGAAAATGCATACGTTTTTCTAGGGAACCACCCCATTCATCGTCACGCTGATTAAATTGTGGGGAAAAGAAATTTTGAATTAAAAACCCATGTGCTCCGTGCAATTCAACTCCATCAAATCCAGCTTCAATCGCTCGACGTGTCGTTTCACCAAAGGCATGGATTACCTCTAAAATTTCATTATGGCTTAAAGCACGACTTTTCAGTTGACCATCATTAAATGGTCCAGCAGGTGCAGCTAAAGCGCTTGCACTTACCAAATCAGCATGAGGTATCAAACTAGGTACAGCTTTATTCCCTGCATGGAAAATCTGCAAAATGGCGGGAGCTCCTCCACTTTTAGCTGCTTGTGCAAGTGAGGTTAAACTTGGGATAAAATGATCGTCATACGCAGCAAATTCATTGGTAAAACCAATTCCATTTTCCTGAACATGCGTACAACCTGTAATAACAAGTCCTATATCTTGAGCACGATGTCTTATATATTCGAGTTCTTGCTCAGAAACCGTTGCATCTTCATTTCCAGACCACGTCGTCATAGGCGCCATGACAATTCGATTACGTAAAGAAATCCCATGAACTAACTCAAAAGGTTTAAATAAAGTAAGCTTGCTTAGCGACATCTCAACTGCCTTAAATAATAAGTTGAATATTTATAAGCAGTATAAAAAATGAGAAAACTTTAACATTGCCTAAAATGACGAGTTATTTGCCTATTATATTTAATTCGGCAAAATTCAATTATGAACTCTGCTTTAATCGCTGCACATCACGTTGAGGTGACTCTCCAAACAAACGACTATATTCTCTACTAAACTGAGAAGCACTTTCATAACCGACTAAACTCGCTGCACGTCCTGCATCCAAATTTTGATTTAACATCAAATGACGAGCTTCCTGTAAACGGAGTTGTTTTTGGTATTGTAATGGACTCATTCCTGTAATTTCGCGGAAATGTTGTCTGAAAGTTGATGGGCTCATAAATGCCCGTTCCGCCAAATCATCCATCCGAATCGGTTGTGTATAGTTATTTTTCAACCAACTCACAACTTGGTGAATCTTTTGATTTACAGATCCTGTTTTGACGAGTTGTCGTAAATAAATACCTTGTGAACTATTTAATAGTCTAACGATAATTTCTTTTTGAATTAAATGTGCTAGATGAGGAATCATAGCAGGCTCTTCGAGGACTTTAACCAATCTCAATACGGCATCTGTAAGAGGATCATCTACCCAATCTACTGAAAACGAATCATGAATATCCTCTGAAGATGAATGTTCATCTTCGATTGGCATATTTGCTACAACCTCATTCAGCATCTGAAGATCGAGTAAAAGTAAAACAGCTAAAAATGGTTTATGCGAGGAGGCTTGTACAACATGTGATGTTGCTGGTAAATCAATCGTCGTCAACATACTTTGTCCTTCAAAGCATTTATAGACTTTATCTCCAATCACAATTTCTTTTTGCCCTTGCAAGATAATACCTACACCTAAATTGTAGACACAATGAGTGCTCTCCGTTGGGCTTATTCTGTTATGAAAAGAAAGTCCTGAAATACTAGAAACATGATCCCCCTCTGTTTCAGCTAAATGTGAAACAGCGTGGATCAGTTGGGCTATATTTTTATTTCTTTTAGTAACGACGAGGGACATACATCTACAGCTCAATCAAGAATTTAAATTTTTTACCATGAATGCTTATTACAGTATATATTTTTTTAGTAACCATCAATGCTTAATTAGATATAAAAATCAATATCTTAAGTTTTATTTTATAATTTCCCCATGAATATGCTCCTTTCATCAATCTTTTAGCTGCAATAATTATTTCTTGTTGATTAGTTCCATCTCATAAAGTTAAATTTAAGTAATTAATTTAAGACCGATATTATTGAGTTATCTAAAATCACTAATTGAAAAATGAATAGTTATCAGTGTCCAATTCTTAGCCATTATTTTGGTTCAAACAGTACTTTACAGAGCAAGTTCATGAACTTAGTTTTTTATTATTTCAAATTTAAGACATTTATTATTGTTTTTTTAATATTTTTTAAAATAAAAATATGGATTCAGATTCAGGCAAACATAAGTTAAATAAATAACACGTGTCATTTTATACATTTCTTCTTATATAAATTAGTATTCATGCTTTCATCCGTCAGGCATTATCACTTTAACTCTATTGCACTATACTCAAATATAGAACTACATTTTTTGTAAATACTCGATAATTGCTCCAGCAGTAACACGTGCAGAAAATGGATTCTGACCAGTAATCAAATTTTGATCTTTAACAACATTTGGGGCAAAAGGAATGAACTTTCTTTCATAAAATGCACCATGTTCTTTTGCCCGTTGTTCTGCATTATATGGAACTTTTTTAGCCACACCTGCTAAGACTTCTTCACCCCACGCAAACCCAGTCAATTTTTTATTTCTAATTAAATATTCGCCATTCGAAAGCCGAATATTTAATAACCCGCAATAACCATGGCAAACACTAGATACTACCCCACCGTTTTCATAAATATTTTTGGTAATTTCTTGGAGTTCTAGATTATCCAAAAAATCCCACATTACCCCCATGGCCACCCGTGTAATAAATCACATCGTAATCTTGCTAATTGATTTCAGAGGGCTTCTTTGTATTCTCAAGTAATTTCATAAAGCTTGGATCATTTTTACGTTTTAATACTGATTGATCGGCAACAAAACGTCCTAATGATTTAGGTTCAATTGGTGAATTTCCACCGAGTGGACTTACAATATCTTGAACATAATGATTTTTTTCAAACTCATCGTAAGCATGAGTAAGTTCTCCCAACCATAACCCTGTAGGATAATTTATACCCTCATAGTTATCGACATTAGTGACAATATGTAATATCCGTTTTGTCATAGCAGCCTCTATTTTTCATTTTTATTGATCTTGCTTTTAACACACTATAAGTCTAAAGTTGGCTTTAATGTCAAGTGAAATTAAGTGAAATGAATATAAGCGAGCTATCAAAACAAAGTGGGTTAAGCACACCGACGATTCGCTACTATGAGCAGATTAAGCTGCTTCCAAAGGCAAAACGCAAAGCAAATGGCTATAGAGAATATAGCGAAAATGACCTTAAACAACTTTATTTAATTCAACAAGCTCAGCAAGTTGGTTTTTCTTTAGCAGAAATAAAATCATTTTTGCCATCTAACGTGACAACATGGAATCACGATATTTTGATTGGCTTACTGGAAAGCAAAATTAAAGATATTGAAGATTTAGAGCAAAAATTAGCAATGAGTAAAAATAATCTGCGTACTATGATTAATGCAATTAATAACAAACCTGATGAAATAACTTGTGAGGAAAATGCGCAACGTTTGCTGAATCTTTATTACGTTAATGATCAAGCCTAAGTATTCCATTTGTCGCTAAATCATAAAAGCTATTGACCTTAAACCGAACTTTAAACATAGCATTGGAGACAGGTAATTTATGAGGAACCTGTCATGTTTAAATCTTGGACTCTTCAAAACTGGATCATTGGCTTTATTACACTAATTTTAGCCAATACTTTCGCTTATGCATCTGAACCAACTAAGCATTTAGCATCGAATGGAAAAATTTTAGTGGTGATGACAAATCACTTCGCCTATCCCAATCGTAAAGATACGACAGGCTTATGGTTGACTGAACTTACCCATTTTTATGATGTTGCACGTGCTGCTGGTTATGAAATGGATTTTGTAAGTCCTCGGGGTGGCAGTGTTCCGCTCGATGAGCGCAGTTTAAAAGTAATCTATTTAGATAACGCAGCAAAAATTCATTTAGCTAATCCTGAATTTATGCAACATCTCAAAACAACGCTCGAACCAAAAGCAATTGTGCCATCTAATTATAAAGCAGTGTATTACACAGGTGGTCACGGCACGATGTGGGATTTTCCTAATAACCAAGAACTAAAGAAGATCAGTGAGACAATTTATCAGCAAGGGGGTGTAGTATCTGCGGTGTGTCATGGAGTGGGCGGATTATTACCATTACAGGATCATAAGGGCCAATCACTAATTGCGGGGAGAACAGTAACTGGTTTTGCAAATATTGAAGAGACTCTATCAGGGATGAAATCTCAAGTCCCTTTTCTACTTCAGAACCAATTAATCGAACGCGGTGCTAAATATAAGCGTTCTTTGGTTCCGTTCACCTCTTATGTGATTGCTGATGATCGAATCATTACTGGACAAAACCCTCAATCAAGTAAAGAAATTGCGGAGGCTGTAATACAACGCTTAAAAACCATGCATTAATCCATTTTACACTTGTCCTCAAAAACCAGATTATGTAAATCTGGTTTTTTTATTTTAATAACTGTAATAAACAAAAAAAAAATCAATTAAAAATCATAAAAAGCTTGACCTTAAACCTTACTTTAATCTTAGCATTTAATTAATGTTAATAGGAGGAACACCATTATGTTCAATCAAATTAAATTCCGTCGCTCAACTGCTACTGCATCAATTGGTATATTCTTAAGTTTATCTGCTCATGCTACAACACCCAATACTACCTCTAGCAATGTTGAGAATAGTGATCAAAAAACCACCGTAGTTGAATTTGGACCATATAAAGTAAATGTACCTAAAGGTGGTTATTACGATCGTTTCCGCATGAATCCAGACTTGGATGAAGTTGCTAAAGACCCCGCTGCTGGAAATATCGATTATTTCCGTACTATCCCTAAAAAAATGGTAGAGACTCGTGTTGGTAAAGTTTGGTCACCAAATTTTTATTATCGTACCAGTAATGTACAACTGTTGATGCTTGCTCCAGTATCCAAGTTAAAAGCAAAACTTCCTGCTCCACTTGAGCCATTACAACCTTTCCCTGGCTATGGCTTAGTTTCTCTTACGTTCTTTTCTTATGCTGTAGGTGATGTCGATCCTTACGATGAAGTATCAGTCGCTGTAGTTGTTCGTCAACCTGGTGCGCATAAGTTTCACACTACAGAATTGTTAAGTTCAATGCGTAACCATAAATACTATGGTCATGTTTTAGCATTGCCTGTAGATACAGAAATTGCCCGTGTGCGTGGTGTGTATGGATATCAACTCCCTAAATGGCTGACAGCAATTGATATGACGATTGGTAATAAAAATGTTGAAGCTCAGATTTTGAATACTGATGGTAAACCAGATTTGAGTTTAATTGCACCGTTACCAAAGATTAAGCGTGTCAAACCACAATCTCATATCGAAACTAAAACGATGTTTAATCTAGTTGATGGCCAATGGCATAGTACATCTGTAGAATCTAATACACTTGCCTTTGGACAACAGCTATTTCCGAGAAATGTACAACTTGTTCGAAATGGCGGTCCTATAACTAACCTACTTGATGAGCTCGGTGCTGGTAAAGTATTACGTTTAGATGTGGTCAAAGATGCTCAGTTGGCTTTAAATATGCCAATACCATTGAAGTCTTTAGGTAATGAAAACAACAAAAAGTAAGTCATATTCAAATTAAAGTACTTCCTAGCGAGGTACTTTTTTGTTTGATCTAATATTGATACTCATTTATTATTTTTCAACTAATAAATAGCTTTCAAGATGATTAAAATATTTTTAGTATTTTAATCATAGCGAGATAAGATAAATTTAAATAGCTATATTTAATATAAAATTTTCATCATTTAAAAACTAAAGTAATAAAAAAACCAATTCTAAATAAAATATTTGGAATTGGTTTAAATTAAGAAGGATCACAAACATTTAAGAAATATGATAGATCCTATCCCGAGTACGTCTAAGAAATTACAATATCACTTGAACCTTCGATCTGAGTCACTAGGCTGTAGCCCATTAACTTTGCTGGAGTATATGCTGCCCCCTTAACATCATGCTCAAGTAAATAACGAACGACTGTTAAAGCGCCATTTACGGTTAAGCTATAAGCATTTTGAGTTTGTATTCGTGCTGTTTTTATTACACCTTTTTGATTTCTTGCTTCGCCCCACACATAAGTCGGCAATTTAGCGCGTAATTCTTCATCAGGCCCTACCACAGATTTTTCAATAATTGATTTCATCAAGTTTTGTACTGATTTAAGTTTGAATATAGGACGTATGCAGTTCAACATTTTTGCACCAAAAATCATGGACGTTGGTGCTGGTACAAAAATCTCGATATTAGGAATACCAGTGGTATGAAAAGCTGTTGAAACATCCCCCCAAGGGACACTCATTGCGCTCTTCTTGCCATCACCAAAATCTATTTGACGTACGTGATGTGCTAAAGCTACGGTAGTGATTTTGCCATTTTTCCTTATTTTTCCGCCATCTGCCATGCCTTCTGTGCTGGTTTTGGCTGTGCCTGGTGAAAGTCCTGTTTTTGAATCAAAACCGAGTGCTAGATGAGTCGCATCGGGTAAAGCTTCTTTCAAGGCAGCAGCAACACAATCTGTTGGAATCACATCGAAACCTACACCTGGGCACAACACTATATTTGCTTGTTGTGCCTCTGACGTTAGTGATTGCGCTAATTCAAATACAGCAATTTCACCTGTAATATCCAAATAGTGAGAACCTGCTTTAATACAAGCTTTCATCATGGAATGTGAGGTTGCGGAAAAAGGGCCAGCACAATGCATGATTAGCTTAACACCATTTAATTGTTCGCTCACAGCTGTAACGTCATCTAGACCAAAAGCTTTGTATTCAAGGCCTAATTCTTGAGCAAGTTGTTGTACTTTGGCTTGTGTGCGTCCTGCTAAAATTGGCTTAAGACCTAAACGGACAGCTTCACGGGCAATTAACTCGCCCGTATAGCCATTTGCACCGTAAATCATCCAATTGGAATCATTTGTATTTATCATGAAATCTGTCCTCGGTATTTAAGACGAAAATGCATAATCGCGCATTCGCTTTTTATATTGATGAGTACGACGTGCCATCGCTGCTTGTTGTATTAGTAATGCCCATAAAGGTGAGACTTTAGGGGTTGGTTTTTTGCCCAGACTTAACCTCCGTAGTTGGAATTTAACTGTCGCCATACTCGCAAGTGACGCTAAGGTTTTATTGTCCCAAGTAATTGGTTTTAATTCAGGTGCTACGTTTTGTCCTTGCCTCCATTTATTTGGTAAGTTTGGATCAATCGCCAATGCAGTCGCAATACCGACCATATCTACACCACTTTCAATTACTTTTTCAGCGACTTGTTTACGACGTATTCCGCCTGTCACCATGACAGGCATATTTGCAACTTTACCAATCTCTTGGGCAAATTCTAAGAAGTATGCTTCACGGGCTAATGTACGATCATCTCTTGATTGACCTTGCATCGCTGGTGCCTCATAACTACCACCTGAAAGCTCTACCAAATCAACAGCCAATTTATTAAGCATGCAAACGACTTGTTGTGCCTCCTCAGCACTGAAACCTCCACGTTGAAAATCAGCAGAGTTAAGTTTCACTGCAACTGTAAATGTTGGTGAAACCACAGCACGGACTGCTTTGACAATTTCAATTAGGATTCGTGCGCGATTTTCCAATGAGCCACCCCATTGGTCTTGGCGTTTATTGCTTAAAGGTGAGAGGAATTGACTCAATAGATAGCCATGTGCAGCATGGATTTCAACACCAGTGAATCCTGCTTGCTCACCTAAACGTGCAGTATTTGCAAAACGTTGGATGACTTCATCGATCATGTCTTGAGTCATTTCAATCGGAATACTAAAACGATCAGACATTTTCCCTAAATCTAGTCCTACAGCAGAGGGTGCCCATGTTTCCTGTCCTAAATTTGATTGCATTTGGCGACCGGGATGATTAATTTGCAACCAAACTTGCGCACCTTGTGAGCGCCCTATCTGTGCCCAACGTTTAAAAGTATCTATAAATTTATCATCTTCTAAAACCACCCCACCTGGTCCTGTCATAGCACGACGATCAACCATAACATTTCCTGTAATGATGAGCCCTACTCCACCATTCGCCCATGCTTGATATAAATGCATCAGTTTTTCTGATGGTGCATGGTTTAAGTCAGCCATGTTTTCTTCCATGGCTGCTTTGGCAATTCGATTTTGAATTTGGGAGCCATTTGGTAAAACTAATTTATCAAACACTTTCATTTCGGTGTCCTGTTTTGGTATGGTTATACTTTAAGATTAAAGCCAACTTTAATGTCAATGGATTTTTTTGAGTTAATTAATATAATTATCAAAATATTTATTAATTAATAGCTTATTAAAAAATTTGTGCTTCTAATTTAAAAAGATAGAGGCTTTATTTGCCTCTATCTTTTAACATGCTTAAGGTATGACTCATACTCACCATTCACAAATAAATGCTAATAAATCAGGATTAATAACATCTGCATTCACAGTGGGCATTCCATCTGAAAAACCTTTATAAATTTTTAAAGTTCCATTTTGTAAGAGTTTGGCAGACAAAGCCCCAGCGTTTTCATAAGGTACGATTTGGTCATCATCACCATGCATTACTCATACTGGAACAGAGATCTTTTTTTAAATCTTCTGTAAAATCAGTCTGAGAGAATGCGACAATCCCATCATAGTGTGCTTTGGCCCCACTCATCATACCTTGACGCCACCAATTCCAAAAATAGGTTCAGATGGCTCAACACCATCACGCTTGAACCCATAAAACGGTCCTGCTGGTAGGTTTTAATAAAACTCAGCACGATTTTTAAAAAGCTAATGATGCAAAAATTGCACAATTTGATTACTAATTTATGTTGTCGTCAATGTTGGTAAATTGGATAAATACGGCACTATCTCTTCAGATAGTTATTCAATATTAAGATTAAAGCTCACCTCAAGCTCAATGCTTTTAGTCAGTTTTGATTGCAAAAGTTTAAGTTTAAAAAATTGATTTTTTAGTCAGTCTGCTGATTGTTGAATAGAAAAAGATTTATTTATTCCCCGTATTTCCTATCAAAGTTTGCTTATACATTTCCTACACCTCTACAAATTATTTTTTAATTTTTGATTTATTTCAGTTGACATTAAAGTCGACTTTAATCTTATAGTTATCTTAACGAGTTACACATTCATGTAGGCATTAATCGTTGTCTTCATATCGTGAGGTGAAAAAATGAATGCTTTAAATAAGACCCATCCAATTGAAAATTTGAATAAAATTTTGGATCAACAACGCCAAGCTTTTCTCCGATCAGAGCCAACAACTTTGTCCCAAAGAAAAGCAAATTTAAAAAAATTACGTGTTGCATTGCTTGCAAACCGCACTGAATTGCAGACCGCCGTAAGTGAAGATTTTGGACATCGTTCACATCATGAAACGGATGTGATGGAGTTGCTGGGTATCATTCAATCTATAGATTATCTGACTAAAAACTTAGGTCGTTTTATGAAAGCTGAACACCGCCATGTCAGTTTATTTTATCGTTCTGCGACTGCCCGTGTAGAATATCAACCTAAAGGTGTCATTGGTGTTATGGCACCTTGGAATTACCCAATATCATTGACATTGATTCCATTAGCGACTGCTTTAGCTGCTGGGAATCGAGTCATGTTAAAACCATCAGAATTAACGCCTCGTACCAGTGATGTCATTTATCGAATGTTGGCAGATATATTTCCACTAGATGAGGTTGCAGTTGTTCTTGGAGGGCCTGAAATTGGTGCAGAATTCAGCGCCTTGCCCTTTGATCATCTTTTATTTACAGGTAGCACACCTGTTGGTCGTAAAGTGATGAAAGCTGCAAGTGATAATCTTGTCCCTCTTACGCTTGAGTTAGGTGGGAAAAGTCCTGTGATTGTCGCTAAAGGTCATGTCAATTCAAGAACTTTGACGAGTATTACTTATGGAAAATTGTCTAATGCGGGGCAAACTTGTGTTGCACCAGATTACGCCTTGGTACATGAAGATGATCTAGAATCATTTATTAATCAATATGATAAAACAGTTAAAAAATTCTATCCAAATGGTCCTGATACCTTAGATTACACTTCCATTGTGAATGAACGACATTACAACCGTTTGCAAAATCTGATTAAAGATGCTGAGAAAAATGGTGCACGTATTGTTGAAGTAGGTATTAGACCTGAATCTGTAATTAATAGACAACGTACATTCACCCCAACTCTTGTTATCGGTGCAAAAGATGATGATGCCATTATGCGAGAAGAGATATTCGGTCCAATTCTTCCTGTTCGTACATATCGCAGTGTTGATGAAGTGATTAACTATATTAATACGAGAGATAGACCCTTAGCTCTTTACTATTTTGGTGAAAAAAATGCAGATTGCAAAAAAATACTAAGTCGTACTACATCAGGGAATGTAGGCATTAACAATACCCTTATCCATGTTGCGCAAGATGATCTTCCATTTGGTGGAGTAGGTCCAAGTGGCATGGGAGCCTATCATGGAATTGAGGGCTTTCGTTCGATGAGTCATGCCAAAGGTGTATTTGATCAAGGCCGGTGGAACTTTCCAAGTCTGCTCCATGCTCCTTTTGGTAAATTTATAGCATTTGCATTAGCGATCACTTTAGGTAAGAGACCTTCTTCAAATTAATTTTATTTAAAACGAGATTGACGATTCAAAATCCCATTTCCAACAATGATAAGGAAAAGACATTTATGAAATGTATTACATTTAATGGTGCAGGCGGTCCTGAAGTTATTACAGTAAGTGAACGTCCTATTCCTGAGCTAAGTAATGATGGCGTCTTAATTGAAGTGGTTGCTGCTGGTATTAACGGGCCAGATGTAATGCAGCGACAAGGTTTATATGCTCCGCCTCCAGGTGTGACAGACATCCCTGGTTTAGAGGTCTCAGGTGTAGTGAAAGCAGTAGGTTCATCTGTACGTAAGTTGAAAGTTGGTGATGAAGTATGTGCTTTGGTACAAGGCGGTGGTTATGCTGAATATGTGATTGCACATCAAGATAATGTTTTGTTTATTCCTGAGGGTTTAACCTTAATAGAGGGTGGAATTCTGCTGGAAACATTTATGACAGTTTGGTCTCATCTATTTCAACATGCAAAATTTAGAGAAAACAGTTCTATTCTAATTCATGGTGGCACTTCTGGCATTGGAACTACCGCAACTATGCTGACGCGAGCCTTTGGTGCTACACAAATTTTTACTACAGTTTCTAGTACTGCACACCAACGAGCAAGTCTAGAACTTGGCGCTGATGTTGCGATTAATTATAAAGAACAGGATTTTGTTGAAGAAATAAAAAAACATACCAATGGTCAAGGTGTAGATTTTGTCTTAGATATTATTGCAGGCGATTACATTCAGAAAAACTATGAGGTTGCAGCTATGAATGGCACTATTTTACAAGTTGGTGTCCTAAAAGGGCTTGCAGAAAAAGTCAATATTTTCCCAATGTTGGCAAAACGTCTTACTCATACTGGCGCAACGTTACGTTCCCAATCTGCTACAGCCAAAGCTGAAGTTATGGCTGCCCTTCAGGAAAAAGTTTGGCCTTTAATTTCAAAAGAACAACTCAAACCGATACTTTATCAATCCTTTGATCTTGAAAATGCGCGGCAAGCTCATGAATTGTTACAGCAAGGAAAACATGTTGGGAAGTTAGCATTAGTTATCAAAAGATAATTTAAAAAAGGGAGTTAAGAGAAGATTCTCATAACTCCTTTAATGATCTTAGTCTAAGTGGCAAAGTGTGTTGAGCTCGTTATCGATGGATCAAAAATATCATAAATTATGTCGAATCAATGTTTAACTACAATCCGTTTTGAGTATTGTTAAATCATAGTATTAATATTTAAAAAAACTGATGGTATAAAATTTCTCTCACCTAAATAGATACTACAGTTCATGAACTTTGGTTTTTAATTTAAGGTATATTTTGTTATAAGCAATTGAATTAAAATGATATATATGGTTTTTAGCCTATAAAGTAGATTTTAGGTGAACATAAGTTAAATAAGCTTTCTTCCAAGTCTTATTCCATATACAAAACTCTTGCCCCATTTTGTTTTTCGTATGTGCTTGTTGATACATTAACTTTATTGAACACTTGTGTATCACTAATGTGGAGGAAAGATCAAAATTTTTAATATTTAAACTTTTTATTTAATAAACATATACATCCTTTTTATAAATTTTGTCTTATCTTTATTATAAATCCTTAACTTCAAGTGATCTCATATGACTAAAAGAACAATAAATATTTACGGAGCTAGGCAAAATAATCTAAAAAATCTTTCTTTGAAGATTCCCAAACATGAAATTGTTGTTTTTACTGGAGTCTCAGGTTCAGGAAAATCATCATTAGTTTTTGAAACTATTGGTGCTGAAGCGCAAAGACAGATCAATGAAACTCAAGACAGCTTTGTTCGCAACCGTCTGCAGCATTTTGGAGTTGCGGATGTTGACAAAATCGAGAATCTCAATGTTCCTGTGATTATCAACCAAAAACCATTAACAGGAAATATCCGATCAACCGTTGCAACAATTACAGACATTTATGCAAATCTTCGCCTATTATTTTCACGTATGGGTGAACCTTTTGTTGGTTATTCAAATGTTTTTTCTTTTAATCATCCCAATGGTATGTGCCCACAATGCGAAGGCATAGGTCTAGAGCAAATAATTGATATTTATAAAATATTAGATTTAAATAAATCCTTGAATGAAGAAGGTGCTATCAACTTCCCTACCTATCAACCCACTGCTTGGCGTTGGACGAGATATGCTGATTCTGGTTATTTCGATTTAGATAAAAAATTAAAAGATTATAGTGAAAAAGAATGGGATTTGTTTTTGAACGCTCCCCAGCATAAACCTTTAAATCCAAAAAGTGAATGGAAAAAAACGGCCCTTTATGAAGGACTGATTACCCGATTTGAACGTAACTTTTTAAAAGGTGAAGCACAAGAACGAAATCGTTATCGAGAAAAACTTGAGCAGATTATTAGCACCAAACCATGTTCTTTATGCCATGGACAACGGCTTAATCAAAAATCTTTATCTTGTAAAATTCATGGTAAAAATATTGCTGATTGTACTGCCCTATCTGTGTCAGCGCTTTTAGCGTTTATAGAGTCGATAAAAAGTGAGAAATTTGAAACTGTTTTATATGAGATCATTAACAAATTAATGAACTTAAACTTGGTCGGCCTCAGCTATTTAAATCTTAATCGTGTAAGCAACACCTTGTCTGGTGGTGAGTCTCAACGAATCAAGATGGTCAAACATTTAGGGAATAGCTTAGTCGACTTACTGTATATTTTTGATGAGCCAAGTGTGGGGCTGCATCCAAAAGATTTAGATAATATTATTAAAATCATTCAAAAAATTAGAGATAAAGGAAATAGCGTATTGCTTGTTGAACATGATCCTGATCTTATTAGAACAGCTGATCATGTTATTGATATGGGACCACTTTCTGGCGCAAACGGTGGTCAGATTATTTACCAAGGAACATTTGCGGAATTAAAAAACTCGTCTGGTTTAACAGGTCAATTTTTTAGAAGACCCAATACCTATAAGAAAATCCCACGTGTCAGTCATGAATGGATTTCGATTAAGAATGCCCATTTATTCAATTTGAAAAATATTGATGTAGCTATCCCTAAAAATTGCTTAACTGTTGTTACAGGAGTTGCAGGTTCAGGAAAAAGTACTTTAATAAGTAAAGTATTACCGCAACAATACCCTGAAACGAAAGTCATTGATCAATCTGCAATTACTGCAAGTATTCGGTCAAATTTACTTACCTATCTAGACCTTCTTGATCCGATTCGTCAACTATTTGCAAAAGCAAATAAAGTTAGTGCTAAGCTGTTTAGTTTTAATAGTGAAGGGGCTTGCCCTCAATGCAAAGGATCAGGTATCGAGAGAATTGAGTTGGCATTTTTAGATGATGTAGAAATGACGTGTGACTTATGCCATGGCTCGGGATATAAACCAGAGGTGTTAAAATATTATTATAAAGATAAGAATATTGCTGAACTTATGAAAATGACTGTCAGTGAAGCTAGTCATTTTTTTGAAGATTACAATTTACAGCAGCAATTTAATTCTCTAGTGAGCTTGGGTTTAGACTATATTGCAATTGGCCAACGCTTAAATACTTTCTCTGGAGGTGAGCGTCAAAGACTAAAACTCACAAAGCAGCTCAATGAAACAGATAATGTTTTTGTATTAGATGAACCAAGCACAGGCTTACATCCTTCTGATACTGAACGATTGATCGAGTTATTAAATAACTTAGTTGAAAAAGGCAATACCGTCATTGTTGTTGAACATAATTTAGATATCATGACTCAAGCAGATTGGGTGATTGATATTGGCCCATTGGCTGGAGATAACGGTGGTGATTTGGTATTCTCTGGAACAATTAGCGACTTACTCTCATTTGAAAAATCCTTAACGGGGCTCTATTTAAAAAAATATCTAGAGCTGTAAAAATATGAATAGTCACTTTCCAAATGTATAGTTTATATAGAATTTAGCTAACTAACAACATAAAGCCTTTAGGTGATGAACTAAACTTAGGTAAACATAAGTTAGATACTGTATGCCTAACTTATTAATTAATAGATTGTTATTTCGATTTAGCAAACATCACTCATTATTTTTATGTAGCATATTGGTCAGAAGCATGTTTAAACCTAACTCAAAAATTTGATCCTGATCTTCTATTGTCCAATAAGATTTAGCATCTTCCAGTAAAGTATATTTGTCTAATTTTAGATTTTTACCTGCTAGCCGATATCCCTTAGCTTCATCAATTCCTACACCTATTAAGTAATAATTTAAAATTCTTAAAAAATAACTCGCATTTTTTACACCTAAATTGGCATTGTTGAAAACAAGCAAAATACTATTCATAAAGTTATATCCAATATCTGTATTCAATGGATGAACAGCTAAGATAGGAAAAAATTTTGGATATTCCTTAGATAATTTTCTCCATTGTTTTGCTATATACATCAATTGTTCTTTTGGATCGTCTACTTGCTTTTTTAAATTAATTTTTGAAATCAAAAAATCTACGATTTGATCAAGAATTTGTTCTTTATTCTTCATGTGATAATAAATACTCATAGCTTCACAATTGAGCATTTGAGCAAGTTTACGCAGACTGAAACCTTCTATACCGTTCGTTTCTATCATCTGTAAAGAGGTTTGAATAATTAAATCTCTCGACAAATTGACTCTTGTTTTTTTATGGTTCTCTGTTCGATTTGACATAATAGTGTTTACCTTATAATCTACCTTACAGTGTAAGTTTAGCAAAAAAAGGAATAAAAATGAAGTACACATTACATCGCTGGGAGTATGAAGGGAATTATTTGTCCTTTAAAAATTATAAAATCTTTTACAAGTTTTCACCTAAACTGAATGCCCAAACGATTTTATTAATTCATGGTTATCCCACAAGCTCATTTGACTGGGCTAAAATCTGGGATACTCTAGCTGAGAACTATCAAATACTTGCTATCGATTTACTTGGATTAGGATTCTCTGATAAACCAAGTAAATATATATATTCTGTTCAAGATCATGCCGATCAAGCTATTGCCTTGATTGAGTATTTGAAGCTAGAGGAAATTCATTTAGTCGGTCATGATTTAGGTGTAGGAATCATTCAGGAATTGCTCGATCGACAGCAGAACAACCTTTTAGCATTTAAAGTTAAATCTTCTATTTTTATGAATGGTAGTTTATTTCCTGAAGTATATCGCCCTCGCCTAATCCAAAAACTTATGGCGTCTATTCTTGGACATATAATAATATATTTCTTATCTTTTCGTGTTTTCTCAAAAAATATGAAAAATATGTTTGATCAAAAGAATCAGCCAAGTGAGTTAGATTTAGAACAATGGTATCAACAATTAATTATGAATCATGGGAAAAAGAGCCTAGTTCAATTAAACCGTTCAATTTTCGAGAGGTTTAAACACCGTGATAGACTTGTCAATGCTTTGATTAATAGCCAGATTCCTTTATTACTCATCAATGGGAAAAGTGATCCTAATTCTGGTGAACATATGGCGCAAAGATATATAGAAATCATTCCTAATCCCAAAGTAATTGAAATTGAAGATTGCGGACACTGGACTCCTTGGGAGCAGCCAACCATCGTAGGAAAAGAAATAAAAACTTTCTTAGCTTCATTTTGAATATCGATTGATTGTTTGAGCTGCTTATCTGAAATCAATATTATCAAATGGTTATTTATTTTTTATACTGAGTATCTTCTTTATTGGAAGATACTCAATTTACAGTGTAAATTTATGAAATGTTAAGAGTATTATTAAGTTAATTCTTTGAAAGAACTCATCATAAAAGTAAGAAAGTAGATTTGAGCTAAACTTAAGTTAACTAAGTCTTTGGTAGCATCTTGTTTTATCAGTTTTTAATCGTTTTTAAATCTTATCTTAATTTAACTTTGCCATCAGTATCCAAGGCATTCGGATACTGATCATTTTCTAAAATATCCTTTACATATTACTATTATCTAATTTTTTCTATAATTACTTTATCTATATCAAAAATTCAAAATATCTCCGATTGCATTGTTTATAACCCAAAATCAAATGTAACTATTATCTTGCAAATAGTAATGATAAAAATTCCACTAAATAAATGAGAATGATTATTGATAATTAATTGTGCATATGTTACTTTTTGTAACGCTTTTTTGCCCGTAACAGGTTTAAAGCAATAGAAAGACAGAAAACCCGATAGCGCGCATTTTTTATTATGGAATTTATCTTATGTACACCTTCTTCCCTCTAAGACATGCATTCAAAATGCATCCTTTAGTACTTTCTATGGCTTTAACTATTCCATCTGTTGTTTATGCAGAAGAAAAAACAGAAACAGTGGCTTTACCAACAATCAAAGTACAAGCAGAAAGCGAAAATTCAGCTATTACAGAAGGAACTCAAAGCTATACAGCCAAAAAGACAAATACTTCAACAAAATTAAATTTGTCTCTTCGTGAAACACCTCAATCTGTCAAAGTTTTAACACGTGAATATTTAGATGACCGAAACATTGATTCTTTTCAAGATTTAATGAATACGATTACAGGTGTTTCAACATCGCGTACCGATGAACGTCAGTCTGTTTATGCTCGAGGATTTCAGGTCGATTACTATTTAATAGATGGAATGCCGAGTACCACAAACTTAGGTGCAGGTGATCTTGATTTAGATATTTATGATCGTGTAGAAGTTGTTAAAGGTGCAAATGGGCTTACCACAGGTGCTGGTAATCCTGCAATGGGACTAAATATGGTCCGTAAACATGCCAATGCAAAAGAGTTGACGGGTAATCTGAGCACTTCACTCGGTTCTTGGAATGCATGGAGTAGCTCTGCGGATATCTCTACGCCACTGAACGAAGATGGTTCACTTCGTGGACGTATGTTCGTCAAACATACTGATGAAAAATCCTTTATGGATTTTTATGAAAAAGAACGCAATGTATTTTATGGTGCGATTGATTACGATTTGAGTGATAAAACTAGTATGTCACTTGGTGCAACTTATCAAGAGTTACAACGTGATGGCATTCGCTGGGGAGGCACTCCAGCATTTTATGATGATGGAAGTCGTACTAACTTTGATCGAAGCTTAACGGTAACTGCACCTTGGACATTTTGGGATGTAAATACCACAGCAGTATTCGCCAATTTAAAACAGAATTTATTCAATGATGTTAATTTAAATGTTGCATATACCTTTCGTAAAGAAGATGTAAATACCCTTCTGCTTTACACTGGCGGTCAAGTAAACAAAGCAACCAATACCAGCCCACTAAAAAATAAACCTGATCCTAAGACAGGTAAAATCACAGATAATGTTTCAGTATATGGCTCAGAAGCAAGCAATGAAGAAAATAATATTGATCTTTTCATCAACGTGCCTTTTACACTATTTAACCGCCCACAAGAAATAATTATTGGTGGTTCATGGAACAAAAACGAGAAGACCAAGGATATTTTTGGGGGATCCAATACTAAAAATGAAGTCGAGAAGTATTTAGGCGGTCCGCTCGACTATAACAATATGGCACAACCACTACTTCAATCCGTCATTTTGAATGGTGTAAATGCTCTGAATCAAACGACTCAAACTTCGGCTTATATTTCTGGTAAATTTCAAATTCTCGATCCATTAAAAGTGATTGTAGGTACACGTTTATCTAATTGGAAATATGAGTCTGAAAATGGTGTAGGCAATCGTGAATTTAACAACGAAGTCACGCCTTATATTGGCGCTATTTACGATTTTGCAAAAGATCACTCAGTCTATGTCAGCTATACAGACATATTTAAACCGCAAAGCCGTAAAGATGTAAATGATCAATATCTAGATCCTGCGAACGGTAAAAACTATGAAACAGGATTAAAAAGTGAATGGTTTGGCGGACGTTTAAACACAGCTTTATCAGTATTCCGCATTGAACAATCTAATTTTGCTGAAGCGATACCAGGAGGATTTATTGTTCGTAATGGTGCACTAACCACTGATCAAGCTTATCGTGGTGTAGATGGAGTTGAAAGTAAAGGTTTTGAGTTCGAAGCAGATGGTGAAATTAATGATCACTGGGGCGTTAATTTTGGTATTGCTAATTTTGAAGCAAAAGATGCAAAAGGTGTAAAGGTTAATACAACGAATTCACGCACAACATCTAATCTATTTGTGAAATATAAAGTAGATCTATGGAGTGCTGGACTCGGTTTAAATTACAAGAGTAAATACTATACGGGTACTGGAAATACACGTATAGATCAAGATGCTTTTGTACTTGCTAGTGCGATGTTAGGTTATCAAGTTGATAAAAATATTAAGCTTCAGCTGAACGTTGACAATATTTTTGACAAGAAATACTACGAAGGTATTGGTGCAAACTCAATGAATTGGGGTACACCAAGAAATGCCACATTAAGTGTCCGCTATAATTTTTAATACATTTTAAATTAAACCCTCTATTTTATTAGAGGGTTTCTTCTATAGTCTTGCTATATTGCATATTTAAGGTCTCATTTTACTATAATGTATAATGAAATTAAGCTATCGCACGCTGAGCAATAGTTAGTGCCTCCTCCAAATCCGCTTTTAAATCGTCTACATGTTCAAGTCCAGCATGTAGACGTACCAAATATCCACGACTAGGCAAATGACTTTGAGTTCGATAAGGCGTTCCAACTGGCAAAATCAAACTTTCAAATCCACCCCATGACAAGCCAATGTGGAAAAGCCTTAAAGAATCAAAGAAAGCCTCAACAAAACATGGATTGTTTTGTTTTAAATAAAAAGAAAATAAGCCTGTAGACCCAGAAAAGCTCTGTTGCCATAGTTTGTGATATGGATTCATTGCTAAAGCAGGATGATTTACCACATCAATTGCTGGATGTTCATTTAGATAATGAGCAAGTATCACGCCATTCTCTTCATGTTGTTTTAAGCGGACAGCTAAACTCCTTAATCCACGTGAAGCTAAATAAATATCATCTGGACTTGTCGTTTCACCAAAAAAATGCACAACTTTGTTTAATTGCTCAATCGATGCTGCATTTGCTGTTGCAGTTCCCATGAGAATGTCAGAATGCCCACCAATATATTTTGTGACAGCCTGAATTGAGACATCGGCACCATGTTTTAAAGGTTGAAAAAACAATGGCGTTGCCCAAGAGTTATCCACTAAAACCTTGGCATTCATAGCATGGCTTATTTCTGAGATTGAAGCAATATCGCTAATTTCAAAAGTAATTGAACCCGGTGACTCTACAAAGACCACACTGGTTTTTTGATTAATTTTGCTCTTTAACTCGTTTAAATCACATGAGTTAAAGTATTCAACATGGATTCCCAGTTTGGGCAACATACTGTCTGCAAAACTTCGTGTTGGCCCATAAATATTATCAGCAATCAGAACGTGATCACCTGCTGCAACGAATGCCATTAATGCATGTGTACAAGCCGATAGTCCAGATGGAAAAACCATGCATCCTGCCCCACCTTCTAATGCATTAATTGCACTTTCAAAAGACTTTGCTGTAGCAGCACCAAAACGGCCATAATGTTTATAAACACCGCCATTTTGCTTATGATCCTCCCATTCTTTAAAACTATCGACAACAATAGTTGAGCCTCGATAAACAGGTGTATTCACCAAACCATCAAAACGCTGAGGGGTTCTTCCCAAATTTATGACTTGTGTACAAAAGTGATTCATAGCAGCACCAGCATGATTTCTAAGAAATATTTCTACAACCAATGATAGATAAAATCCATAGAATTTTTATTTTAAATAAATCACTATTTTTTAAAAAATATAGAATATAAATCCGTATTTTAACATTTACTGGGAATTTTATTCCCTTAATGACATGATAAGGTAAATACTGATAATCTGGCTGAGTGATATGTTCAGTGCTTTATTGAATAATTTTTAAGGCTTATTTACCTTTCTATAGTCATTGAGATAGTTCGATTCCTTTGTAAAAAGCATTTCACAGATCAAAGCCTAAAAGAAATATAGACTATTGAAGACTTTGGTTTTTATGGAAAAAAATCAATGCTCAAAGAAAATTTAAAGGTAATTCAGTTGTATACTTAATTTGCTCCATTGCAAAACTCGAACTCACATCAGTAAGACCAGAAATTTGAATTATTTTTTTATAGACTTTGTCATACTCAAGAACATCGGGTACAGCGACTTTTAACAAATAATCAGTCTCTCCAGCCATCCGATACACTTCTATAACTTCATCGATTGTGTGGATATGATTGTGAAATTTTTGAATCCATTCTGCATTATGTTGTGCTGTTTTAATAAAAACCATAACAATCACGTTGATATTTAACTTTTTACGATCTAATAAAGCAACTTTAGCGCGAATAATTCCTTCTTCTTCCATTTTATGAATGCGTCGCCAACAGGCGGTATTACTTAATCCAATACGATCTGCGATATCACCAATTGCACAGGTACAGTCTTTTTGCAAGAGTTCCAAAATTCCACGATCATATTTATCTAGCTGTAATTTCATGTAGTTCACTTAAGTAAATTAAAAATAGTGACTGATTTATCGATGATTGGAATCGTATTCTATTTTTGACCAGATAAATAGATTTTTAATCCTAAATGATTACGCAAAAGCATAGTTTAAATAATGAATAGTTCTGACTCTATCCACTAATTTTTAACGCATTGTTCATAAGAATACGGCGTTACAACGCTTGGAAAAGTTCTTGTAACGTTTGTATAAACCAAGTTCGGGCTTCTATATCATCTCGATGGTTATACCAATTGGTACTCACATTAAAGGGTTTAACTGAAAATGGTAATTCAAAAATGTTCACATCACCATTACGTGCATATACTTTTGCTGCTCGTGAAGGCAAGGTCACCAATAATTCAGAACTGGTCACCACATCTTGTAAAACACTAAAATGAGGAAGCTCAAGCATGATTTTTCTTTTTAAGCCCAATTCCTTCAGCCTTTGATCAATTTCAATGTGACCCGTTGAAGACTTAATAGCAGCATGATTTTCTTGAAAATATTGTTCTAAACTCAGTGTATCCCTGATACGTGGATGGTACTTATGCGCAATGCACATATAGCGTTCTTCAAATAAATTACGTGATTCAATTTTAGGCATAACGGTATAACTACTATTGAATACAGCAACATCTAAAAAACCTTCAGTCAGCCAGTCTTCTACTTTATGCGATTGAATTTCTTCAATTTCCACCTTAATAAATGGTGCTTCTTTAGAAAGGTATTGAATTAAAGAAGGTAGTAAACATATTTCACCCAAATCAGATAAGCCTAAACGAAATATCCGAGTTGACGTTTTTGGGTCAAAGTATTTAGAAGCTGTAACTGCCATTTCAATATCGGTAATTGCTTGCCTAAAGCTCGGGTATAAACTTTGTGCCAACTTGGTCGGTTTGACTCCAAATTTGTCTCGTTCAAATAAAGGATCATTTAAAAATTTACGTAGGCGATTTAGATTGTAGGTGACAGATGGCTGGCTTAAATTGAGGCGCTCAGCTGCATGACTAATATTTTTAGTTTCAAAAACGATAATAAAAACTTTAATAAGACTTAGATCAATCAATTGTCATATCTCTATTGAATGAGGGAGGTAGACCTCCCTGCTCTACTTTTAGATTTGTACCGCTTTCACCGCCAATTTTGTTTTTTTCAACTGTAAGCGAATCATTGAAACACTCATTACCGCAATAATACAAGGGATTGATAATGCGATAAAATTATAATTAATGGGCAGACTTAAGCTTAACAGCCAACCACATAAGATTGGCCCTAAAATTGCGCCTAAGCGCCCCACACCTAAAGCCATTCCTAAGCCTGTTGCACGAATATTGGATGAATAAAATTGGGACATATACGCCAATAATAAGATTTGCCCACCAATTGATGCAGCACCTGCAACCGCAATACAAAAATAAAGAATGACCATTGGTAAATTATAACTCAGTAAGATTAATGCGATCGCGCCACTTAAAAACAGTGAGCATAATACCTTTGCCAGATTAAAACGATCCGCTAAGTAGCCACCACAAATTGCACCAAGCATTCCACCAATATTTAAAGCCAATAGAAAAACCAGACTGGTCGATAAGTCATAGCCTGCTTCTACCATTAATTTAGGCAACCAATTACCTAAAGCATAGACCAGTACAAGCGCCATAAATACGCTGCCCCAGAATAAGAGTGTCACCATCCCACAATTTTCTGCAAATAAATCCTTGATCGGGGTTTTAGAGGTAGATTGATTGTCTTGATGAAGACCAATTTGAGTCTGAGACGTATAGGTAATATTGCCGTCAATTTGTTTAAGGATCTCAATGGCTTGGTCAGTTTTATCACGGCGCACCAAATAATCAATCGATTCGGGTAACAGCTTCCAGATTATGGGAATGAGTAAAAGTGGCGTGCCTCCTAGAATAAACATGATTTTCCAACCAAATTGCGGAACTAACCACATTCCTAATAAAGCTGAACACATCCCACCGACTGCATAACCACTAAACATTAAGGAAACCAAGGTTGAGCGTAGTTTTTTAGGTGCGTATTCAGTCATCAAGGCGATTACATTTGGCATGACCCCGCCTAACCCCAAACCAGCCAAAAACCGAAAAACTCCAAAACTTTGTGGATTATTGGCATAACCACAAACTAAAGTAAAACCACTGAATAAACAGATACATAAAATAATTAATTTTTTACGGCTGAATCCATAGCTTTCTAATTTATCACTCAGGCTACCGAAAATAATTGCACCAAACATCATCCCAAATAGGGCGACACTGCCCAGAAATCCAGCCGTAATACTGTCAATTTTCCATTCTGCCATCAACTTGGGTAAAGCAACACCGTAAATCACTAGATCATAACCATCAAAGATAATGATCAATGCACTGAGTAAAATCACCCGCCAATGAATGGCTTTTAATTTGGCATGATCAATAATTTCATTTGCATTTATGCTTTGCATAATAGACCTCCCTGGTCATATTGTCCTGTTTGTAATCTTTGTTGTTTAAGTCGTCATTTCAGTGTGCTGTAGTTGTTTTGCTAATGCTGCTTTGGCTGTCTGAATATCATTTTCAAGCGAATGCTGCCACAACCAGTCAAAACGCTGTGTCAAATGTTGGCCTATTGATTCAAAATCAGGATATTTCGATGAATATAGCTCATAGATTTCACCTGATTCACGCGAGGTATTTTGAACTTTCACGGCGCGCGCTAATCGAACTTGCTCATAGATTTCCGATACAGCTTTGATAGATTCAGATGTCAACCTAGGGTTTTCTAATAATTTAGCTAAAATCAAAGCATCCTCTAAACCTTGTCCAGCACCAGCACCTTGATGCGGTAACATGGCATGAGCAGCATCGCCAATCAAAATCACATTATTGTTTTTGTTTATATAGGTTTCTAAAGGTTGAATTTCATGTAATGCCCAAATGGTTGGTGAGTCGATCAGATCCAATAATGCCTTACAACTCTCGCTCCAGTCTGCAAAATCAGCCAGCATGGCTTGTTTTGAAACAGGAGATGTCCATGGTGTATTCTCTGCTAATACAGTTTGCGTGCGATCTGACTTAAACGCAACAATGTTAATTTCTTCACCCTGACGGATTGGGAAAGTTAAGATATGTTTATCTTTCCCTAAAAGCATTTGTGGTACATCGGCAATTTCTGCATCATTTCCCAGTTTTGCAATGGCTTGCTTAAAATCTTGAAATTTAATAATTCCACGATATGCCCAAGTCCCTGAAAACTGAGGTTCAACACGCGCTAATTGATTAGAGTCAAGCACATGATTTCGAACAACTGACCGAATTCCATCACAACCAATCACATAATCAAATGTAATATGTTGACCATCGATAAAGTGAATTGTCGCTTGTTCTTCATCTGCCTCAATTTCTTGTACACGTTTATTAAAATGTACATTTGTTAAAGGCACCAACGGAATTAAACGATCGAGAAAATCTGCACGATGTACCGAAGATTGTCCGACTTGTGGCGCAATCGATGCAGCTAGATACTCATCGGTATAACCATTACGCCATTGAAACCAAATATCGGTGTATGGTGCCTTTACCTGATCGGCAATAGATTCATACTCTTGGCTTAAACCTAATAATTGAATGGCTTTAACTGCGTTGGCACCAAACGAAATCCCTGCGCCAATCTCGGAAAACTGTGATGCGGACTCAAAGAGATGTACATCTAAATGTTTATTTTTGAACAATTGAGTGGTGAGTGCTAATCCAGCAATACCGCCACCAATCACAGCAACTCTAATTTTTTTGTCCATTTTTAGCATTCCTTACTAAATTGCTTAGAATTCTATAATTGGTTATTTTTTAGAATAAATCCAATTTATATTTTTAGGTTTGTACTATCTATTTTTTTGATATTTATTTAAATAAATCTCTTTCATAAATGAAAAAGTGATCATGTAGCGTGAATCATATTGTGATTGAAAATCCCTTCTCCCTTTGGGAGAAGGCAAGGATGAGGGGGATTTTATGTTGATTTTTAGCTTTAAAAAAGTCTTATGAAATAATATTAAAATATTGATATAACTAAATTAGTTTAGTTAAAAACCCACAATCCACGAGAGTTGCGCTGTACGTGGTGCACCAAGAAATAAATAGTCATCGCCTAAGAAACTCCCCGCATCGCGCCAGTATTTTTTATTAAACACGTTATCAACATTAAATCGAAGCGTATTGTCATAACCATAAGCACGGAAGTTATAAGCTGTACCTACATCAAACACGCTATAGCCTGATACTTTTACTGTACCTGTTTTATTGGCATATTTACTGCTGCTGTATTGCATGCCAGCCAATAAACGTAAGCCATCTACTTGTGGTACTCGATAAGATAGATGATTAGCAAAACGAACACTTGGTACATTCTGAGTTTGATGACCTTGATAATCAGCCACTTGTATTTCTTTTAAACGTGAACGAATTAAAGCTAAAGAAGAAGTCATATCTAAATTTTGCCCTAAGCGTCCTTGTAAGCCCAATTCCAAACCAAGATTATGTTGCTTACCATCCGTGACAAAGTATTTGTCTGCGTTGGTGTATTGATTGTCTTGGGTTAAATCGAACAACGCCGCGGTAAACAGTAATGTTTGCCACTGCTGCTTAAGACCCAATTCATACTGAGTTGAATTTATCGGTGCTAACGTTTTAAAAGCATTACCTTCAATACCTTGATCAGGAATACCAGTAGCAAACCAAGGGGCTTGTCCGCCATCACTTAATCCTTTGGCATAAGAAGCATAGAGATGAGTCTGTTCCCAAGGTTGATACATCAACGCAAACTGCGGTAAGAAACGATTGAAATTGGTCTCTCGGATGTTGTTTGCATCTTCATCATAGGCATTTTCATTTAAGTGCATTAGTTTGCCACCCAACAATACTGACCATTCAGCGTTAAAGTCAATCTGGTCAAGTAAGTTCAATGCAGTTTGTTGACTGTCTAATGATTTATAATGTTTACCTAAAGTTTTGTCAGTAGGCGCATACGTTATAGGATCATTATAAATATTTCCTGTAGATTCAGAACCCTTAACTATAGGCTCGTTGATTGCATTATATTGTATATGCCGTTTGCTTATATGTGACAGTTCTAAACTCAGCTTATGTTGCCAAGCCCCTGTGCTAAACTTGCCGTTTAAGCCTGCTTTAAATTGATTGGTTAAGAAGCTGTCGTCTGGATTACGGAAATCATAAATATCATAGTTACCATTTTGGTCAAAGGTATTACCTAAACTTGTCGTTTGACAAATACTGCTACCACAACCCCACGGAAATGCTGAATAATCATCAATCACGACACGGCTTTGTGAAGCAGACAGATTTGTTGTCCAGTGGTCATTGACTTGGTAAATATATTTTAAGCTGGCATTTAGACTTTCATTGGTCACTGGTTTACTCCAGCTTTGATAACCAAGTAAACGGTCCCATTTGACGCCAGTGGGTACAGTGGTACCATCCAGTAACTGATAACCTGCGACTGAGCGCTGACGTTGATGCTGTGATTCAATATCAAATTCTAATTTTGACTGATCTGAAATTTCCCAATCTAAAGCCAAAGCACCAAACAAACGCTTCCCATCTGCATGCTCAACATAAGGATGAATTTCTTCTTTGGCCAGATTCAGTCGATAACCAAACTGCTGATCGTCTCCAAACAAACCACCCAAGTCAGTTGCGACACGATTGCCACCATGACTATCCACTTCAACGGTGATAGCACGAATGTCTTCTGGACGTTTAGTGACATAATTGATAACACCACCCGGTGTTGACATCCCACTTTGGATTGCACTTATACCCTTTAGAATTTCAACTTGTGCCTTGTTCTCTAGTGCCACATTTTGCTCGCCACGCAACAAATGACCATTGAGTAAATAACTTGACCCTAAATTCAGGTTAAAGCCACGCATAATAAAGTTTGGATAATAACCAATGGGTGCATAGCCATCGCCGATGGCTGCATCATTTTTAACAACATCCGTCAGGGTTTTTGCATGTTGGTCAGCGATACGTTCCGCGGTGACTGTACTGATAGATGCAGGAATCTCAGCAAGATTTTGCTGAGTAAATCCTGATAAATTTACCTTGGGTTGATAATAAGCAGTTGGTGTTGTTTCTATTGTTTGAACGCTTACTTTAATCGTTTTAAGTTGTTGGGTATCTTTTTCAGTATCAGCATGTGCCAATGCTGAACTTAGCCCTAGACATGAAAATGAACCAACTGCCAATAATGCTTTTTGTAAACGAGAAAATGGATACGTTTTCACAGTAATTGTCTAACCCCAAAAGATAATTTTACAGCCTAAATTTATGCGCATGAGTATTCACAATTTTCTTCGATTGAACAAGCATTTCTATAAGATATTTAAGCTTTAAAGAACACCTTGATATGACCTTAAAAATAAATATGCATCTTAGAAGAAAAATTAAAACTTTGCTAAAGCATCAAGATGTTGCTGGAAATCACCTTCTGTCCCCGCAGCATTTACATGTTCGAAGTAATCATACCAACCACTTGCTTCAATACCTGTTAACAATGCATCACTTATACATTGTTACTGCTGATCTATGCCTAAGCTTTTGAAGATGAAACCAGATATTGATCTAAATTTTTAAGGGAAAAATCGATGATTTGCAAAAGCATTTGTTCTGAATAACCATCTCTAGCTTGAACAGATAATCCATGTAGCACTAGTCCGTAATATTGCCCTAATATTTCAGGTTCGGCATGTTCTAATAATTGTCCATCTGCTTTCGCCTGTTTAAAGCGCTTAACCAGACTTTGACCACGTTCAATACGTTGTTGCTTCATCCAGTCTAAAAGACCTTGATTTTCCTGACTTAATACACTTGCAGATGATACAACCATACAGCCATATGAATGTTTATTCTGGGTATAAAGTTTGATTGCATCTTGAAATAATTGGCTGATCGCATCCTTAATATTTGCTTGTTGTAAAGCGTGGATCGCAAAGCCGCCTTCATTTTCTTCGTAATGTATAACAGCTTCTCGAAACAACGCCTCTTTCGAGCCAAAGGCTTTATAAATACGCGCTGAAGCAATACCTAAGACCTCGACTAAATCTGACATCGAAGTCCCTTCATAGCCATGTTGCCAGAAAAAATCACGCGCTTGAATCAGTGCTTTTTCTCTATCAAATTCTCTTGGTCTACCAGCCATAACGACGCTTCAATCCGATTTAGTATTTTTTATTATCATTCGAAAAAATAAATTTCGCAAATAAATCAATAGGATTTGTTGGAAAGGCTGCCCTTTTTCAGATTCTTTTTTAAAAACTTGTTGTTTTTATTCAAAAGAAAGCCTATTGTTTGTCAATCGACAACTAATTGAGTTTAGCTATGCAAACCATCAAAGGTCCAAGTATTCATCTCGCACAATTCAGTGATGATATTTTCCCATTTAATAATTTAGAGAGCATTGCTGCATGGGTTTCCGATAAAGGCTTTAAAGCTGTACAACTGCCAGCATGGGATAAGCGTTTATTTGATGTTAATTTAGCAGCCACAAGCCAAGATTATTGCGATGAAATACAAGGGGTTTTACAAAATAATGGTTTAGAAGTTAGTGAGTTGACAACGCATATTTTTGGTCAACTTATGGCTGTACATCCAGCTTATGATGCTTTGTGTGATGGTTTTGCACCTTCACATTTACATGGAAATTCAATAGCTAGAACTCAATGGGCGGAACAACAAATGTTGGCTTCTGTTCAAGCATCTGCCCGTTTAGGTTTACAAGATATGGGAACTTTTTCAGGTTCACTGGCATGGCCTTATATCTTTCCTTTTCCTCAACGCCCTGCTGGACTTATTGAAACCGCTTTTGATGAACTTGCACGTCGTTGGATGCCGATCCTCAATGCTTGTGATGAACATAATGTCAATTTGTGTTACGAAATTCATCCTGGTGAAGACTTACATGATGGTATTTCCTTTGAAATGTTCTTAGAACGAACACAACACCACCCACGTTGTCAGATTCTTTTTGACCCGAGTCATTTTATTCTGCAACAACTGAATTATTTGGAATACATCGATATCTATAAAGATTTTATTCGGATGTTTCATGTTAAAGATGCTGAGTTTAATCCGACAGGACGCCAAGGGATGTATGGGGGCTATCAAAATTGGGGAGATCGTGCAGGCCGATTCCGTTCAACTGGAGATGGTCAGGTTGATTTCAAAGCAATTTTCTCAAAATTGACACATAACGACTATCAGGGCTGGGCAACTTTGGAATGGGAATGTTGCTTAAAAAATAAAGAGGATGGTGCAAGTGAAGGTGCTGAGTTTATTCAACAACATATTATTCATGTTACTGATAAAACCTTTGATGATTTTGCCGCAGCGCCTGTCAATCAATTGCAAATAAATCAACTTTTGGGTATCTAAGGCAGCGATTGGAATTCACTATGACAACCATTACAACACATGAAAATTTAGTCGATCAATTTCAGCATCATTACATTCATATAGACAGTAAAAAACTTCATTATGTCTCTACAGGCCGTGGTCCTGTCGTATTACTTATCCCCGGTTGGCCACAAACATGGTACGCATGGCGAAATGTGATGCGTGTCTTGGCGGCCAACGGTTATCAGGCAATTGCTGTAGATCCACCGGGAACGGGATATTCTGTTCCGCTGAATGGGAGTTATGATACCGGGCGAATTGCGACAATTTTATCCAGCTTAATGTCAAAACTTGGACATGATCGCTATTCAGTGATTGGTCACGATATCGGGATGTGGGTTGCTTATGCACTTGCAGCTGATTTTCCCCAATCTGTTACTTCTCTGGCCGTGACTGAAGCCGTTATTCCCGGATTGGCAACGCCACCGCCTATTTTTGTTTCGCCTGATGAAAATATTTTTCTATGGCATTTTATGTTTAATCAAGTGATGGATTTACCTGAAGCTTTGGTCAGTGGACGTGAAGAGACTTATCTTAATTATATTTTTGATAAGTGGTCATGGCATAGAGATAAAGTCGCTGCTGAAACGTATATTGAGGCTTATAAGGTATCGGGACGTTTAACGGCAGGTTTTAATTACTATCGCTCAATCCCCGAAACTATTCGTCAAAATAAAATCCGCGCAACTAAAAATCTAGAAATGCCTGTATTGGCAATTGGTGCAGAACAGGCAACCAATGATGCACCTTATGAAACAATGAAAAAAGTTGCACCGCATTTAACCAGTGCAATTGTGAAAGATTGTGGTCATTTTATTATGGAGGAACAACCCGAAGCATTTTGTTCCCTGATTTTAGAATTTCTCCAATAGGAGCAATAAGATGCCTTTAGATCATCAAATTGCAGACTGGCTTAACACTAGACCTGCTGCAACAGCTGCCAATACGCTTGGTGAATTAAGAGCGCAGGTAAACCAGGACATCATACAACAGCAAGGTATTGAGCAAGATCCCAGCTATCAATCCAGTTTTTGGGTCACAACCTCTGATCAAGCTCAAATCCAAGTTCGGGTATATACGCCCTATGCTATGGTGCAGCTACAAAGCAATCCAGCTTTAGTATTTGCCCACGGCGGTGGATGGTGTTTGGGGAGTTTAGATGCATGGGATCGTTCATGCCGTTTACTGGCAGAATCAACACAGCATGTTATCTTTTCAGTGGATTATCGCCTAGCGCCTGAATTCAAATTTCCAGTACCGCTGACAGATTTTTTTACAGCACTTCGTTATATTCAAGAACATGCTTTAAGTTTAGGGCTTGATCAAAATCGTATTGCTGTGGGTGGTGATAGTGCGGGCGCCAATCTTGCAGCGGCTGCATGCTTACTCGCTAATGCGCATCCAGAAATCCAGATTAGTCAACAACTGCTATTTTATCCAGCCTTAGATGCTACGATGCATGGCACATCCTATGAAACTTATGCAGATGGCTATGGCTTAACCACTGCAACAATGACATATTGTTGGGATCAATATCTAAATAGTGATTCTGACAAAACCAATGAGTTGGTGAGCCCCCTACTGGCACAGTCATTACAAGGCTTACCAGAGGCAAAAATTTTTGTCTGTGAATATGATCCACTGCGTCATGATGGCGAACAATATGCTGAAAGATTGAGAAATGCTGGTGTCTCGGTGAAATTTCATTTTCTAGCAGGAATGATTCATGGTGCAATCCATATGACTGCAATCACAGATAAAGCCAATGCTATATATGATAAGATTGATTTATAGTTGGTTTTTGATCATTGTAAAATAAAAAGGAAATCACATGATTTCCTTTTTTGTTGCCATTAAAAGTACCTGAATGTTTGTAAAAACAAAACTGATATACGCATTAAAAATATTAACCTAATTCAGCCAAGATTTTATCTAGAGTCGCATTCTGTTGTTGCCATTTCGGCTGTTTATCTTTGTCAATAATTAATGCACGTACACCTTCAAGAATATCACCATGTTCAAACCAGATATCCTGTAAATTTCGTTCCAGTTGCATACATTGTTGTAATGACAATCCCCGTCCTAAGTATTGCAGTCTTAAACTGGTCTTTTTCGCCAGCCAAGAACGTTGTTGCAAAGTGCTTAGGACTTTACTTGCCCAAGCTTTATGCTGTTGATCTTTTTCATTTTCAAGACTTTTTTCAATATCTTGCAAATTTTCAAAGCCAAAATGCTTCCGAATGTTTTCAACGGATGTACTGAGTTCACTTGCTACAGGACGGGTAATAAATTTAGAAATTATCTGTTCGATCTTATCTTTGCTTAAGTTGCTTGATTGACTCAGGGCATCGAATAAAGCATTAAACTGTTGGCTAGGAACATGATAATCAATCAAATCTAAATACAAGGCATCACTGCTGCTGATCTGATCGCCTGTGGTTGCCAGATAAACCCCAATATCATCTAAACGCGACAAGAAATGGGTTGCGGCAACATCAGGAAAGAAACCAATCGCCGTTTCAGGCATGGCAAACCGTGATTTTTCACTGCTGATAATAATATGACAGGCTTGTGCCAGACCAAAACCGCCGCCTAATACATAGCCATCTAACAATACCACAACTGGTTTTTTTGACGCGCGAATGCTATTCAACATGTCATATTCAGCGATAAAATAGCACTTATGTCCATCTGTACCATTTTGATAACAATCGTAAAGATAACGAATATCACCACCTGCACAAAATGCTTTTGGGCTATTGGATTTGATCAGTATCGCTTGAATGCCAGCATCATTTTGCCAAGTTTCAACTTGTGTACGGATACCATTGATCATATCCAAAGTCAGTGCATTCAGGCTGGACACTCGATCTAAGGTAATCACACCCAGAGCTGCGTGCTGTTCGACGATTAAATGATTTTCAGTATTCATCCCATCTCCGTCCTGTTATTGGTTTTTAAAGTTGGCTTGGCGTTTATCAACAAAGGCTTGCATGCCTTCTTTTTGATCCAAAGTAGCAAAAATTGAATGAAAGGTTCGTCGTTCAAAACGTAAACCTTCCGCTAAACTCACTTCAAAGGCACGATTAATTGATTCTTTGATCATCATTGTCGCCACCAATGATTTTTCAGCAATTTTTTCAGCAGCACTTAAAGTCTGGGTTAAAAGCTCTTCGGGGCTAAAGACGCGGGCAACTAAACCACTCAGTTCTGCCTCAATTGCCCCCATTTGTCGAGCGGTTAAACACATTTCCATCGCTTTGGCTTTACCTATGGCAAGGGTTAAACGCTGCGTCCCCCCAATGCCAGGAATCACGCCTAAAGTGACTTCAGGTAAGCCAAATTTGGCATTATCCGCACAGTAAATAAAATCACACATCAGTGTCAACTCACAACCACCACCCAAGGCATAGCCACTGACAGCAGCGATTAAAGGTTTACGGCGTTGTGCAATTCGATCAGCAAGATTAAAAAAATCATCAAAATAAATATTGGGAAAGTTCAATCCCGCCATTTCTTTAATATCAGCACCTGCTGCAAAGGCTTTTTCTGAACCAGTCAGCACCATGCAACCAATCTTCTGATCTTTTTCTAAATCATCTAAAGCTAAATTCACTTCTTGAATTAATTTTGAATTTAATGCGTTTAAAGCCTTTGGACGATTGAGTCTAATTAAGCCTACGCCTTTATGTTTTTCCAGTAAAATTGTTTCAAATTGCATATTCATTTCCTTATCTATTTTATCCCATCATCTGATACACAGCGATTGAATCTATTTATAAACTTCGCGCAATCACCAAGCGCTGGATGTCACTAGTGCCTTCATAGATTTGGCAAATACGGGCATCACGATAAATCCGTTCAATTGGAAAATCTTTTAAATAACCATATCCGCCGAAGACCTGTAAAGCTGCTGAACACACACGCTCTGCCATTTCAGAGGAAAATAATTTTGCCATAGAGGCTTCATTAAGACAGGGCTTGCCTGCTTCTTTCAATCGTGCGGCATGATGGACTAATTGACGAGCTGCTTCGATTTCTGTTGCCATACTGGCCAAACGAAAGGCGATTGCCTGATGCTCAAAAATCGGCTTTCCAAAAGTAATCCGTTCTTTGGCATATTTGCTGGCTTCTTCTAAGGCCGCACGTGCCAAACCCACCGCTTGCGCAGCAATACCAATACGACCGCCTTCAAGATTAGACAGTGCTATTTTAAGCCCTTCACCTTCTTGACCTAACATTAAGCTTTTATGTACCCGCACATCAGTCAATGCAATTTGGCAGGTATCTGAAGCATGCAATCCCAGTTTTTCTTCAGTCCGAATCACTTCATAGCCCGCAGTTTCCCGTGGTACAATAAAGGCACTGATACCTTTTTTACCAGCACTTGGATCGGTCACTGCAAATACAATAATTACACCAGCATTATTTCCTGAAGTAATAAATTGTTTTGCGCCGTTAATAATCCAGTCCTCACCATCTTTGACAGCTCGGGTTTTCAGCGCTGCTGCATCAGAGCCTGTATGCGGTTCGGTCAATGCAAAAGCACCAATCATTTCACCTTGCGCCAAAGGTAATAAATATTTTTGTTTTTGTTCTTCACTACCAAATTTAGCAATCGGAACACAACCGACTGAGTTATGTACACTCATAATGGTGGAGGTTGCGCCATCGGCCGCCGCAATTTCTTCAAGTGCAAGGACATAGGCTAAGTTGCCGGTATCTGAACCACCCCATTGCTCTGAAATCAGCATCCCCATAAAACCTAATTGCCCCATTTGTGACAAGGTCTCTTTTGGGAAAATACTATGTTTATCCCATTCTGCTGCATTCGGTTTAATTTGTTTTTTGGCAAAGCTTTTCGCCATGTCCTGAATCAATAATTGTTCTTCAGTAAATTGCATTTCAGATTCCTTAGCATCATTAAACGTCCTACATTCGGCAAGATTGCTCTATATAGGACTCTACTCACCAGCTTTATGCGTTTAATTGTTGTTTAGCAATCTCTTGATTACGCAGTAAAAAGCGTTGAATTTTGCCACTTGGTGTTTTTGGCAGTTCATTGACAAATTCTACTTGTCTTGGATAAGCATGGGCAGACAGACGTTTTTTGACAAATTGTCCAAGTTGTTCAGCCAATTCCTCAGATGGTATTTTATTTTCTGCCAAAATCACAAAAGCTTTAACGATTTCCGTTCGCTCTGGATCTGGTACTCCAACAACAGCGGCTTCAATCACTGCTTCATGTTCAAGTAATGCACTTTCTACATCAAAAGGTCCAATACGATATCCAGAGGTGGTAATCACATCATCACTACGTCCAACAAAGCTCATACTCCCATCTGTATGTAATTCAGCAGTATCACCGGTCAAATAATAATTTTTGATAAACGGTGATTTACGACTTTCTTTATAGCCACCAAACCACATCATCGGTGATTGACTGATATCTACCGCTAAAATTCCAGCGGTATCGGCAGGCAACTCATTCCCTTGATCATCCACCACAGCGACACGATAACCTGGACTGGCAAAACCAGCAGCGCCAGCACGGACGTCATGGTTTAAACCATGATGGTTGCACACCACCATGCCCACCTCAGTCTGTCCATAATGATCAAAAATAGGTGCATCAAGCACTTGCTTAAACCAACGAAAAACTTCTGGATTTAAAGGTTCTCCTGCACTGCTCACAACACGAAATTTACCCTTTAGTTGTGCCATTTGAGTGGAATCTGCGGCCATCATCATCCGATATGCTGTAGGTGCACCTGCCAAATTGGTAATTTTATAATCATCAATAATTTGACATAAACTGTCTATGCTAAAACCACCTTCATAAAACAAAGTGGCATGACCTAACAACAAAGGTCCTGTGATACCGTAATAAAGTCCATACGCCCAACCTGGATCAGCAATATTCCAAAATGCATCATCTGCGCGTAAGCCGATCGCATCTTTCATATAGTTACCAAAAGCAATTAATGCTTTGAGTGGGACTTCTAAAGGTTTTGCAGGTCCAGTGGTGCCTGAGGTAAACATCAGTAAAAATGGATCCTGAATGCTTTGCATGACTAGATCACAGTGCTCAGCGTGTTGATTGAGTTCTTTCCAAAAATCTAAATCGCCTTGTTGTACACCATGACCCTGTTGATCAGCGACGGTCATAATTTGTGGACACTGTGCAACTTCATCCAGTTTGCTACGATTGCCGATATCAGTCACGACTAATTTACTTTTTGCCAGCTGAACTCGATGTTCAATCGCCTTTGGCCCAAATGCAGTAAACAGCGGTTGATAGACTGCACCAATTCTCCAAGCAGCTAGAATCACCACCAATAATTCGGGAGTTCTTGGTAATAAACCCGAAATACGATCACCAGCTTGAATACCCTGTGACTTTAAAAAATTGGCAAACTGACTCGACCATTTTTTCAGTTGAGTAAAGGTATATTGTTCTTTACGACCATCTTTACCTTGCCAATATAGCGCAACTTTTTCATGATCTGCTTCCGCATGTCGGTCACAGCATTCATAACAGGCATTCAATTGATCAACTGATCCTGAGAGCATTTCTTTAACAACACTATCTAAATCAAATTTTTTAGCAACATCCTGATAATTCAACATATTATATACTCCGGCCTGGATTTATTGTTATTCATGACACGAGTGAATCTATGGATTTTTCACCACCCATTGGTGGTGAAATTAACTATGCTTCGACTGATGATCAAGCTTCTTTAGGCAAATATTGCTGAATGATGCTTGAGAAGTCGAGTTGAGCATTGCCTTGCATACACAATTGCTGATAAAGCTGCTGTACCAAACCGCCTAAAAGCAAAGGTTGTTTGACTTGACCTGCGGCTTCTACAGCCAAACCCAAATCTTTAAGCATCAGTTGAGAGGCAAATCCATCACTATAACCGCGTCCAGCGGGTGCATTGGCTGAAATACCCGGCCACGGGTTGCACACTTCCGAGCTCCAGCAACGACCGCTGGAACTATTGATTACACCTGCCAACGCCTGTGCATCGATACCGAGTTTAGCCCCTAGCGCCATGCCTTCAGCCACTGCGGCCATTGAAATGCCTAAAATGAGATTATTACAAATTTTAGCAATTTGCCCTGCACCCACTTCACCACAGTGCACGATGTTCTTGCCCATGGGTGCAAGCACAGATTTTACTTGTTCAAAGGCTTTATCATCAGTTCCCACCATAAAGGTCAGTGTACCTGCTTGAGCGCCGATCGTGCCACCTGAAACAGGTGCATCGCAAATTTGAATCCCTTGATCTATACCAATTGCAGCAATGTCTTTAATGGTTTGCGGATCAATGGTACTACTGTCAATACATAAGCTACCTTGTTTAAGGACAGTAAGTACCCCATTTTCCCCCAAATACACTTCTTTAACATGCTTTGCTGCTGGCAGCATAGTGATTACGACATCTGCATTTTCTGCTGCTGCCTGCGGACTATCACAGGCGATTCCACCTGCTTCGGTGAAATGTGTGATTGCAATATCACTTAAATCAAAGCCATAAACTGTCAAGCCTGATTTGAGTAAATTATGGGCCATTTTACCGCCCATATTACCTAAACCAATAAATGCAATATTCATCCTTGAACTCCTGTATTAACGCAAGCTGATGGTGGTATTCACTTCACCTTTTTCTTGTGTGTCTTCGAACCAACGACTGGTAATGGTTTTGGTTTGAGTATAGAACTGTACTGCTTGTTTACCATAAGGTCCTAAGTCCCCTAATTTTGAACCTCTTGACCCTGTAAAGCTAAAGAATGGAACCGGCACGGGAATTGGAATATTAATGCCCACTTGACCAATATCAATGGTGCTTTGGAAAGTACGTGCTGTTGCACCACTTTGAGTAAACAATCCTACACCATTCCCAAATGGGTTGGCATTAACCAATTCAATGGCTTGTTCAAGCGTATCAACATGAATAATGGCTAAAACAGGGCCAAAAATTTCTTCAGTATAGATACGCATATCGGTAGTGACTTGGTTGAATATGGTTGCACCAACAAAATTGCCCTTTTCATAGCCATGTACTTGCACATCTCGACCATCAAGTAAGAGTTGTGCACCTTGTTCAATACCACTATTAATCAAATCTATAACACGAGCTTTTGCACGTCGAGAGATCACAGGACCAATATCTGTTTGCGGTTCATGCCCTGCATTCACTTTGAGTGTTTTGGCTTTTTCAACCAACTCATCCACCCAGTGTTTAGTTTCACCGACCATGACAGCAACTGACAATGCCATGCAACGTTGTCCAGCTGCACCAAAAGCAGCGCCGACTAAAGCATTTAACGTTTGTTCTTTATTGGCATCTGGCATTACCACAACATGGTTTTTTGCTCCCATCATCGATTGCACACGTTTACCATGCTGACCTGCTAAGTTATAGACATGCGTTCCTACTGCTGTTGAACCTACAAATGAAATGGCTTTAATGTCTGGATGCGTACATAGACGATCAACCACTTGTTTGCCACCATGTACTACATTGAGTACACCAGCAGGTACACCAGCTTGTAATGCCAACTCAACTAGCATCATGGTTGATAATGGATCTTGTTCAGACGGTTTAAGAACAAAGGTATTACCGCAAACGATCGCCATTGGAAACATCCATAGTGGAATCATGGCAGGAAAATTAAATGGGGTAATTCCAGCACATACCCCCAATGGCTGTTGCAAGGTATAAGTATCTACACCACGAGCTACACCTTCAGTATATTCACCCATTTGCAAGGTACCAATCGAGCAAGCATGTTCAACTACCTCTAAACCACGTTGAATATCACCTTCTGCATCAGCTAAAGTTTTACCTTGTTCTGCGGTCAAGACACGTGCGATATCTTTCATATTGTCACGAATCAAATCTTGCAGTTTCAGCATGATCCGCATACGAGCTTGAATTGGTGTGAAACGCCAAGTTTTAAATGCTTCTTGTGCAGCAGCAATAGCAGCATCAACTTCGTCTAGAGTTGCCATCGGGACACGACCAAGTACCTCTTGGGTCGCGGGATTTAGAATGTCTTGCCACTCAGTAGTATTTGATTCGGTAAATTTTCCATGAATTAATAATTTAGCCGTCGTCGAATGAATATTTGACATTGTGTTCATAACCTCTCCATAGGCAATATTTTTTGTTGTTACATTCTTAGAAAATAGCCTAAAGCAGTATTTTCATCAGTGCTGTTTCAAATCAAACTAACAAAGAAAATATAGATGACCAATAGAAATTAACGCACAATGAATGTGCAAATATGCACAAGGATGTTATACACAATGAAAGTCGATTGGGATCACCTACAGTTTTTTTTAGTTTTAGCGCGTGCCAAGACTTTAACCAATGCAGCCCGTATTATTGGAGTTGAACACAGTACTGTATCTAGACGAATACAAGCGCTAGAGCTGTCTTTAGGAACGCCGTTGTTTAGACGAGAAGCCACAGGTTATGAACTAACTATGGAGGGCTTAGCGTTAGTTCCTCGTGTTGAGCAAATGGAACAAGCGTTTTTGCAAATTGAAAAGCCCAACTTACCATTACAGGGGCATGTGCGAATTGGCACACCTGAGGGTTTTGGAACAGCGTTTTTAGCACAGCTATTGGCACAACTGTCTAAACAATACCCTTTACTTACAATTGATCTTATCCCAGTTCCAAAAATGATTAAGCTGTCGCATCGTGAAGCTGATATTGTGATTTCTATTGACCGTCCTAAGTCAGGACCTTATATCATTACTCGTTTAACCGATTATTGTCTTAAAATTTATGGTAGCAAAAGCTATTTAGAAAGCACTCAAGCGATTAAAAAACTTGAAGATTTAAAAAACCATCAGTTTGTAAACTACATTGATGATCTAATTTATAGTCCTGAACTGTATTGTTTAGAACGTCTACCCTTACAGCTCAATGCAAATTTTAGAAGCAGCAGTATATTGGCCCAACAAGTTGCTGTGAGTGCAGGTGCTGGACTGGCAATTTTGCCGAAGTTTTTGGCAGAAAATAAATCAGAACTTAAACAGGTGTTACAAGATGAAGTTCGTTTTATTCATACTTTTTGGATGTTGACTTTAGTTGATTTACAGCATGAACCACGGATTAAATTGGTCTGGGATTTTTTAAGAACACAAGCTGATAAATATCAAAATTTATTGATGGATTAAGCATTTTGGACGAATTTAACTTTGTTCAAGTTATTCATTTCATAAAATACATACTAGATCTTAAATTTATTTTTTTCCAAAAGTATTATCTGATAATTTCATCTTCATTGAGAATAATAAAACTCCTATAGAATTAGAACTTCTATTATTCACCCGAAAAGTCCTTAAAATCATATAAATTTATAGATTTTTTATTTTACTCTCACATCCCTCTGATGCTGAAGATTTCTTGATCATATCCACTATATTTGCAATACAGTAGATGGTATTTAATTGAACATCCGCATTATCATAACTACTTGCATGTTCATAACCATTGATAATAAATGTTTCAATTGGACTACGACCATCAGCACGCACATCCTGTCCTGACTGATAACAAACCGTTCCATCTCCCTTTGAGGTTGGCTTAATATCTAAATAAAACGTGGCTTTATTGGTTTTAGAAATTTTTGACTTTTCATCTAGCAAGACTTCCCTTATGCCATCTTTTTTATAGGCATTGTCTAGTAAATTATGGATTTTCGAACCTTTTATGCTTAATTCAGCATCATCTTCCTGAACACGTGTTACATCATCTTCTTTTCTATCACTTCGATCTTTTATATCTGGGAGTTCAATTAAATTTTTTTTGCCATATAAAGTCATTAATTCAATTAGTTCATTTTCACTGCTAATATTTAACTCTTCTTTGCAACGCCACACCACTTGACCAAATGCTTTAAACCCTTCGTCAGCACCATAGCTTGCATAAGTATTGGCATGATAAGTATCTTTTATATGATCATGTAATTCTTTAACTGTTTCTATATTCTTTATATAGACATCAAAAATACTATCATATCCTTCTTTATCTACCGTTTTTGCAATCAATCCAGCTGGGTCAATAAAATCAGGATTGATCATCGCCCACCAACAGTCTTTTCTTTGGTAGATTTCAGTATAAGGGTCAGCAGTTTTGGGTAATGTGGCAGTCATTTCACCTGTAGGTGTTTTCGCTTTAATGACCAACCATGCTTGAGGATTTTTGGGAAAATCCACAGCATTGTAATAATTTGAAAAAGGCAATAACTCTAAGCCACCGGGCGCATTTGCCAATGTTGCGGTGAGACGTTCAGAAGTATTCCCAAACATAAATTTGGTTGCCCAAGCCACAGCACTTTTGAAAAGTCCTGTTGAGGCTTTCCAACCATCCCAGCCTACAGTGAGGCGTTGATATACTGCTGGCGCACCACTGGCAGGCATCGCACCATGTACCACACCAGCAATCTTATCTTTGACCTTAGCATTTTGGATCAAGGCGCGAGTCACTAAGCCACCCATAGAGTGGCTAACAATAATAAATTTTTTAAATTTTGCTGTAGGAAATTCTTTTTTAACTTGCGCCATAACTTGATTATTCAGTCGGTCTGCAACATGATCTGCTGACTTCATATTACTTTGTAACCAGTTATAGCCACAGGCAAACACTGGAAAAGCATAATCTGCCAATTCCTCATGCTGTTCTAGACCTAATAATTCAACGGTTTTTTGCGACGACCAATTTTTAAGTATTTTTTCCGTATCTGCATTGCCGGGTTGGACAATTTTTTCCCATTCAGCTGTACCATTAAACTTATCCTTCTCTTGATCTTTTAATTTCTTGAAGGGTTGATTTAAATTACTCTCCAAATAAATCAGTAAATTTGCATAACCCATGGTAATCACTGAACCCCAACCGCGTGCCAAAGCCAAGTCTTTGGTCATATGTGGAATTGCTTTTTTACTTATTTTTACATCGCCATCGTACCCAACCTGAGTTGTTGCTGGGTTCAGGGCAATCTGTCGTTCTCGTGCATCTCGTTTACTGTATTCAATAATTGTAGACAGTGATATTCGGGGATACCAAACCTCTTTATCATCAGCGGTATCTTTAATATTTGACCCCATAATCCCTGGAATAAAAATAATCGGCACGACATATTTGACAGGTGCAGGAATTACACACTCGGAATTAACACTATCTGGTGTGGTATATGAAACATAAGACACACTTCCAGATTCGTAAAGTATTTCATAGGCTTCATGACGATGGACATTATTTGACATTATTATTCTCCGAATTTACGGATGGTTTTTAGAATCGATTCATATAGTTTTAAGGCATCATATTGTTCTAGGCTACTGCTCTGTGTAAGAGGTGAAGAACGTGCCGTATCTACCTCAAAACTAATCAATGGATCTTGGTTATTATTGGCACCGCCTGTATGTTCCCATAAGGCACTAATGCCATTTTTTCCTTTCATTTTTTCTACTGAAATCCATTCTTGTCCCGTTAAATGCGCGGTATTTTTTTCACCTTTACGAATATTGCCTTTATCAATTTGACGCTGGCTTTGCCCGACCTCTTTAAACTTTTTTTCTATCCGTGGAATCATTGGTAAGACATATTCATCATTTGTTTCTGCCTCAAAACGTAACACTACTGTTGGATAGTCCTTAAATCTAAAACCAAGCTTTTGGATACTATAGCGGTACTGTTTGGTTTGATCTTTGATAAAGCCTTGGTAAATACATTGTCCTGCTTCCTTAGGAATCTCATGTTCATTACGATAGCGTAAGTTTTTCACTAAATTATGAATCGCCTCGTTACTTCTCTTGGTTCTTTCAGGGGAGTCACTATGTCCTCCTTCAATTAAAAATAAAGTATTTTTATCGAGTACAAATCCAAAAACATCATAAGGTAGTATTTTTTTATCTGCTAATTTCCCTTTAAAAATCTTAGTCAATCGACCATCGAATACTTGTTCTTGTGGGTCTTCAAAAATTTTTCGATTACCTTTGGAATAATCATTTCTCCATTTTTGAACTGCTTCATCAAAATCTTGACGTGTTGCTTTAGTTTGAACCTTAATAGTAAAAGAATCATATTTATCATAACGTTCTAATGGATTAGCCTCAGCAGGAATATCCACCACATAACGCCCAATACAATAAGTTTTAGTTTTTTCTAAATTGATCATATTATTTCCAGTATTTTTTATTGCTGATTGTGCAAATGTACAACTTGTCGTGATCATGCAAGCGGTGAGTAATAAAGAAGAAAATAGTTTATTCATTAATATTTCCTTTTTAGATAAGCGTTATCAGATCTATAAGCATTGTTTAAAATTATTATTCTCCGAATTTACGGATGGTTTTTAGAATCGATTCATATAGTTTTAAGGCATCATATTGTTCTAGGCTACTGCTTTCACTAAGCGGAGATGAATATCCAGTATCCGTTTCAAAACTTATCAATGGATCTTGGTTATTATTGGCACTGCCTGTATGCTCCCATAAGGCACTAATGCCATTTTTCCCTTTCATTTTTTCTACTGAAATCCATTCTTGTCCCGTTAAATGCCCAGTATTTTTTTCACCTTTACGAATATTGCCTTTATCAATTTGACGCTGGCTTTGCCCGACCTCTTTAAACTTTTTTTCTATCCGTGGAATCATTGGCAAGACATATTCATCATTTGTTTCTGCCTCAAAACGTAACACTACTGTTGGATAGTTTTTAAAGTCAAAAGCAAGAGTTTGGATGCTATAGCGGTACTGTTTAGTTTGATCTTTGATAAAGCCTAGGTAAATACATTGTCCTGCTTCCTTAGGAATCTCATGTTCATTACGATAGCGTAAGTTTTTCACTAAATTATGAATCGCTTCATTACTTTCGGCTGTCAACTGTGGTGTATCACTATGCATTCCCTCTATTAAAAATAAAGTATTTTTATCCCATACAAAGGCAGCTACTATAAAAGGAAGTCTTTTGTCATCCTCTAATTTCCCTTTAAAAATCTTAGTCAGTCGACCATCGAATACTTGTTTTTGTGGGTCTTCAAAAATTTTTCGATTACCTTTGGAATAATCATTTCTCCATTTTTGAACTGCTTCATCAAAATCTTGACGTGTTGCTTTAGTTTGAACCTTAATAGCAAAAGAATCATATTTATCATAACGTTCTAATGGATTAGCCTCAGCAGGAATATCCACCACATAACGCCCAATATAATAAGTTTTAGTTTTTTCTAAATTGATCATATTATTTCCAGTATTTTTTATTGCTGATTGTGCAAATGCGCAACTTGTCGTGATCATGCAAGCGGTGAGTAATAAAGAAGAAAATAGTTTATTCATCAACATATCCTAATAATGAAATAACGGCTTTTGTCATAGCCAGTGAGGTTATTTTCTCGGTTCTACCTTCAGTATCTGTAACACCCTCAATGGTTTTTCCATCTTCTGTTTTTATTTTATATTTCATATTCGATATGGCTTTATCCGCTTTATTACGCAATACAAAGTGTTCACCATAATCCATTTGAAGTTTTGGCATCGCGGCTAAATCAGAGCTTATCGTAGCGCCTGACATGGTTTTAATTTGCCCTGCTTTTAAAGAAAGCAACCCAGGGCAAACGATATCGATATTGCCATCTTCAATTTTGATAAAACCACCACCAGATGAGATCATTATGCCTTTACCACTTTCGACTTTAACAAAATCGTTAACTGCATAAACGTGCATCAGTTCTTGTGAGGCGATTTTCATGGTGCTTGCTTGCGACTCAATTTCGACTGGACCTTGTCCAGCTTTGATCTTGATACCGGCTGCTTTGGCGAAGAGTGAAATTTTGTCTAAAACATTGGCTAGAAAACCACGCCCTGAAAAAACTTGAATATTTCGTTCTGAGCTTATATCAATATTTTGCTTGGCTTGAGCAATAATTCCTTTATCTGCATCAAAAATAAGTGAATCCTTGGCATCGATTGCAATGAAAGGGGTTGAATCTGATTCATTCCAATTTGGAAGATCTGTTTTTACGGCTTGTTGTAATTCAAGTTCAGGCTCAATGGTTTGGTGGCCTTTAGCTGCATCTTGAATAGCCTTATTAGTTCCTAAGAATTTTTCGATATTCTGTTGAAGCTTACTACGCTCAAGTTGGTTTCCTGAGGCATGACCTGCGATTTCAGTTGTAATCAATATCCCTTTAGGCGCACGTATTGCCCCCCAATCATCCGTCCTTAACTCAAACCCTTCACCACGACCTTCACTTACTGAGGTTTCTTTAGGATGACTTAAATTTCCCAAATTCAATTGGCTCGCACCATGACTCGACTGTAACTGCGTACTGATTTGCGCGGTAGTATCATCAAATCTAAGCTGGCCAAAGCCTTCACCTGCCACTTCTTTTGATCGGATACCACTCAGCTTTTTGGTCTCAGGCAGTTTACCTTTATTATCAAACATGGTTGGACTTCGATGTCCTTCATGAATTCGTCCTGTAACAAATGGACGATCAAGATTACCATCAAAAAAATCAACCGCGACAATCTCATCTTTACGAGGCAAGAATCTTACACCGTAGCCTGCACCAGCCCAAGATGTAAGCACATCCACCCATGCTGAATCAGTATCTGTATCATTCGATCCTGCACCACCATCATGGGTATGATCTTCAGTTCGCGTAAATAGGAAGCGAACTTTAATCCTTCCCCATTCATCAACATAAATTTCTTCGCCATCACTGACCACTTTAGCGCGTTGTACATGGGCAATCGGGCGATGCTGCAACGGATCGTATTTTGGAACAAGCTCAATATTACGACGAACTAAAGTGAGTAAATTGGCTTGACGCTCTTGTTCACTATCTTTACTACTTTGCCAATGACTCAAAATTAAGAGTTTTTCAATTTGGTTTTGAATATCTTTGGGAAAATTATTTTGATTATAAAAATGTTTACTAATTATTAAGAACTCCTTATCACTGCCACTATGATTTTTCTCTAGTTCTGGATGATCCACCAACTGAAACCAATAGCCAACCTGGGTATCTCGGACACTACTATGTGCTGTAAAGTATTTTGCTTGCAAAGCTTGATGCAGATTAAGTTGATTATTCAGTTTATCAAGTTGGCTATTTCCAGACATTGTCGCTTGGTCTTCGCCCTTAAGATCACGAATCCATGCAGGAGATATACTCCAAGCTTGTTCTAGGCTTAAGCTTTCATTATCACGTTGAGCACTATGCTTATGTGAACTGAGGACTGAACCGCTACCATCTTGCTGAGTTAAACTGTCCGCTTGCCAACGTTGTACATGGATCGCTGTCGATTGTAATTGTCTATTTGCGATAAAGCTGGTGATACTGTCGGACTGTTCCGTTGCATTTGAACGATGATAACGAATAGTCCTACGTTCACTGGCTTTAAATTGAAAATTACTATCGACCAAGCGTAACTTTTGTGGTTCAACGTTTTGGCTACTGTTAGAAACCAAATAATTTGATTCATCAACCAGCCAATTAATTGATTCCTCACGCATTAATCGAGTTAAATAGGAGTAATCACTTTCATTTGATTGCATTGAAAATGGACGTACATCATAATCTTTGGTTAAACCACTTGTATCCAGTTTTAAGCTTGAAGCAAATAAACTACTCTTAAGCTGCCATTCCTTGAAAATTATTTCACAAATTTCTACAACGCTTTTATCCATAAACACACGGCTATTCAGTCTTTTATGCCATAGACTGGTAGCATCTTGCATGGTTAGACGATAAAGACTCAAAGCGCCATCTGACTGTCCTTGGCTAGCGCCCGTAATGATGCCTGTGGTTCTGAATAAATTGCCTGAATCTATAACTTGATCCACTGCCACTTGACAACCAATGAATTGTTTTAATTCTATGAATGGGTTTGATGACAGGCAAATGAGTTCTGCTGATAAGCCATCGTTGACACCATGATAGCCATCAATACGCTGCAACATGATGTGGGAATTGAGTTGAAAATTTAAAAGCTGGACATGAATTGAACGGTTTTCAGTTCCCAAGCCAAACTTATCTAAGCGTGTAAAAATATTGTTCAACATTTATTATTATGCCCCCTTACTAATAAGAAAAACTTAACATAAATTTTAGTATGTCTCAAACTTACTGGATTGTTGTCGTTTTAGAACGAAGTATTTATATGGCAATTTAATTTGAATTATTAATTTATTTTTAAAATAAAAACCCAAGACGAATCTTGGGTTTTAGCTTTTGTTGTAAAAATTTTTTAACTTGCTAAGCCAACAGCTTTTGCTCGTGCTTTATGTAACTTCTTATAACTGTCAATAAGTCTTAAATGACGATCAAGCCCTTCAAGCTTCATACTTGTTTCAGTCAAGCCATAAAAACGCATACTACCATCTAAAGAGCCAATGACTGCATCCATTCTTTCATCACCAAACATACGACGGAAATTGACTTCATAATCATCTAAATCCATGTCGTCGTCTAGTTCAACTTCAAGCATCACATTCATACACTGATAGAACAGACCACGTTCTACGGTATTGGTGTTGTATTGAAGGAACTGTTCAACTAAATCTTTTGCCTCTTCAAACTGTTGTAACGCAAGATAAATCAACAATTTTAATTCAAGGATCGTCAATTGTCCCCATACAGTATTATCATCAAACTCAATACCAATTAATGTTACGATATCGGTGTAATCATCCACTTCAACTTCTTCAAGACGCTCAACTAAAGCTTCAAGCTGATCATCTTCCAAACGATGAATATTTAAGATATCTTCACGGAATAACAATGCTTTGTTGGTGTTGTCCCAAATTAAGTCTTCAACCAAATAAATCTCAGAATAATCAGGAACGATGATTCGACAAGCTGTCGCGCCTAAATGCTCATAGACAGCCATATAAACTTCTTTACCCATTTCTTCAAGAATGTTGAGCATCGTTTTAGCTTCTTCAGCATTGGCATTTTCACCCGCACTGCTAAAATCCCACTCAACAAAGTCATGGTCTGATTTTGCACTAAAGAAACGCCAAGACACAACACCACTGGAATCGATAAAATGCTCAACAAAATTGTTTGGTTCTGTCACAGCATTACTGCTAAAGGTCGGTTTTGGTAAATCATTTAAACCTTCAAAACTACGGCCTTGTAACAACTCGGTCAAACTGCGTTCTAAAGCAACTTCAAGCTTAGGGTGTGCGCCAAATGATGCAAATACACCACCTGTACGTGGGTTCATCAGCGTAACGCACATCACAGGAAACTCACCACCCAATGATGCATCTTTAACCAATACTGGGAAGCCCTGTTCTTCTAAGCCTTTAATGCCTTCAACGATACGGGGGTATTTTGCTAAAACTTCCTCAGGCACATCTGGAAGTGCAATTTCTCCCTCTAAAATCTCACGTTTAACCGCACGTTCAAAAATTTCAGATAAACACTGTACTTGAGCTTCAGCTAAAGTATTTCCTGCACTCATACCATTACTTAGGTATAAATTTTCAATCAAATTTGATGGAAAATATACAATTTCTTGATCAGATTGGCGTACAAAAGGTAATGAACAAATACCACGCTCAGTATTGCCTGAGTTGGTATCATATAAATGTGTACCTAACAATTCATTGTCTGGGTTATATACCTCTAATGTATATTCATCCAATATTTGTTTAGGTAACTCTCCATTTGCTCCTGGTTTAAACCATTTTTCATCTGGATAATGTACAAATTCAGCGTTAGCAATGTCTTGCCCCCAAAACTGGTCGTTATAGAAGAAATTACAGTTTAAACGCTCAATAAATTCTCCCAATGCAGAAGCCAAAGCGCTTTCTTTGGTCGAGCCTTTACCATTGGTAAAACACATTGGAGATTGAGCATCACGAATATGTAATGACCACACATTTGGGACAATATTTCGCCATGATGCAATTTCAATTTTCATTCCCAATCCTGCCAAAATCTCTGACATATTGGCAATGGTTTCCTCTAAAGGCAGATCTTTACCTTCAATAAAAGTTAAGCTTTCTTGTGCCAAGTTAGGCATGAGCAACGCTTGTGCATCTGCATCAATACTCTCAACTTCTTCGATAACAAACTCAGGACCAGTTTGGATGACTTTTTTAACGGTACAACGGTCAATCGAACGTAAAATACCTTGACGATCTTTATCTGAAATATCTGCAGGAAGTTCAACCTGAATTTTAAAAATTTGTTTATAACGGTTTTCAGGATCTACAATATTGTTTTGAGATAGCCGAATATTATCGGTCGGGATATCACGAGCTGCACAATACACTTTCACAAAGTAAGCGGCACACAAAGCAGATGAGGCAAGGAAATAATCGAAAGGACCCGGCGCAGAACCATCACCTTTATAGCGAATGGGTTGATCAGCAATTACTGTAAAGTCATCGAACTTGGCTTCTTGTCGAAGATTATCGAGATAATTGACTTTGATTTCCATGTGGGCACCTAAATATTCTTACGTGTAAACATAAACACATAAAATTTAAATATTGAAAAATAAGCCGAATCACGGAGAAGAAATTGACTTAAAAACGAACCAACCCCAACTGAGGTCAGTAATAATGGTTGCTATTATAGAATTATTTTACAGAATTGATAACTTTAGAATGGAAAGATTGAAAATACTTTAAGTAAAAGCCATTCCTAAGAATGGCTTTGTTGATTAAAATTTTTTTATGGCTACCCTTATAGCACTGGAATGATCGAAGGAAGCATGTCATGAATGGTCTTACCATTACAGGTATCGCCAATCGCAGACATTTTCCATGCGCCATTGTGGCGATAGACTTTAGCGATAATCAAGGCAGTATAATTGCCTTTTGCTGAAAGGTTGTATTTTGCGATTTCAGTATTGGTATTCGAGTCAACTAAACGACAAAAAGCATTTTCAACTTTTTCAAAAGTTTGACCACGGAAACTACTGATTGTAAAAACCAGTGCTTTAACTTGAGGAGGGATTTTAGTTAGATCAACATGGATCACTTCATCATCGCCATCACCAGCACCCGTACGGTTATCACCTGAATGCCAAATACTGCCATCCTTACTTTTTAATTGTCCAAACCATACTGCATCGAGCGGTTGGTTGTTTTCATCAAAAATAATGACAGATGCATCAAGGTCGATTGAATCACCACCGCCGCCCCCAAAAAGACCACCTAAAAATCCGCCACTCTTAGCCACATCCCAACCTGCACCAAGATAAATTTTGGTCAAAGATGAGCCATCACCTTTTTCTAAAGAGATTTTTTGACCTTTTACTAAACTAATACTCATGTGTTTCCCTCATAGATTTAATTGTTTCTATTTAAATTTAAAGCTGAAGATAACCAGGTGAGGTAGCTCTTGCGATTTCGGGAACAAATAATGACTTTGCCATTGCCCCTAAACTTAAGCACCATACCTTCACCACTGGTAAAACTGTTTAAAAGATTTCCAACAATTCCGCGGTTTTGTGAACTCGGCATACCAATGTTGTAACTTAAAGATGAATCCCATGCCACAACATGACCATTATCAATGGTGGTTTCGCCGTTCTGAGTGCTTACATCGACTTCCATCAAAGTACCACAACCAGAAATACACAATTGACCTTGTCCTGATGATTCCATCACCACAAAGCCCCCTGTATCACCAAAGAATCCACCACCTAAATTTGCTTGAATCTTGGCTTTGACATTGACATGTTCTGTTGCTGCAACAAAAGCACCATCAGATAAAGTGTATTGCTGAGGACCTATGTTAAGAATTTGCATATCACCATCTATGTTTGGAGAAAGTAAACACTGTCCATGACCCAATGATGCTTTGATTTCTTGCTGAAACAGCGATTCACCTGTAGTAAATCTACGCATAAATGACTGAAATAAACCGCCGCGTAAGTTCCCAGCTAATTCTAGATTCTGCTCAATCATGACCATTGCATCAGATTCACAAAATATTTTTTCTCCCTGTACCAAATCAACCAACAGAAATGGTTCTGGACTGCCTACAAGTTCAAATTTAGCCATCGATTGCCCTCTCTTTATCGAATAATGTTTTTATTTTTCGCTTCTTTTAACCACAGTGGAAATTCTTGAAGCAGTGCATCATACAGTTGTGCTTCAGGCATACTTTGAATATTACTCATTTCAAAAAAATTGCAATTATCCACCACTCGCCCTTCCATCGTATCGAGTTGTTCCAACACACCGTAGTTACGACCGCCAATACCCACGAATTGCCAAAAAATAGGGAAACTAGATGCGCTTTTAAGGATATTTTTAATCTTTTTACTTTCATTGACCCCACCATCTGAAACAAATACCACGTAAACAGGTAAATGAGATGGATTTTCTTGGGTAAAATATTTAATCACAGCTTCAAGTACAACAGGTTCATTATTATAACGTGCACCAGCTTTCCACTTTGGATGACCGCCTTGATCTGTATTGACAAAATTTTGTAAGTTGTTCAAGGTTACATCACTTAAACGCAATGATTTTTCTGCAAAAGCCCAACATTCAAAACTACCATCATCATCAAAATTGACTGCCAAAGGCATAATTCGATCGAGGACTTTTTGAACATCACCTTTAATATATTGTTGGTGCATTGAACCTGAATAATCAAGGACTAAAGCTACTCGGGCTTTTACATCAAGCAAATTATTTTTTTCTAAGCTGATTAAAGACTTTTTCGTAATATCCACTAAATGTGGAGCAGCGTCTTGAATTTTATCTAGTACCACTTTCTTTTTTAGATCAATTGTAACCGCTGCATTACTGATCGATGGGTTTGCTGTTGGGGGTGCAACTGTAACACTTTCTTCAACCTCTCCCCCAAAGTGTTCAACCAAAGCCTGTAAGCCACCATTAAAACCTTGACCAATTGCAGCGATACGCCAAGTATCACTTTTAAAGTAAATCTCAGTCAGCATCACAGCTTTTTCTTGGCTAAAATTAGAACCATTTAAACGATAAGTCGCAAGAATCTGTTCGTCTTGATTACATAACTCGACCTGAATCGATTGTATATTGTGGATTTGAGACTGCTCATTGGCTAAGGTTGCACAGATCACAAAACGTGGCGTTCGTGTTGTATCTATCTTTTTTAAATCAAAGGTAAAACTATGGATGTTGCCACGAAGCAGATATTGAACTTCGCCTTTCGGTGTTTGTGGTTGATTATAGAAGGTCATATAATCATCATGGAAAAGTTTATCGTTTGGCGCAATACCAAAGCTAGAAATATCGATTTCAAAAGGTGCTTGAACCTGTACACGTACTTTAAACTGTGTATTAGTCTGCAACAATTGGTGCAGAGCCAGTTTTTGTCCAGTGATGAATTGCATTGTTGTTCTCTATTTAGTACTTGAAAATAATTTTTACTGTGTTCATAAATAAACCAATTTAAACCGAATCACTTTCAAGTACTAAAAGATAAATCTTTTAGTACTGATTTTAAAAATTAAACTGCAACACCATAACTTGCAGCCAAAGCGCCTAAGCCACCGTTAAAGCCTTGGCCAACTGCTTTGAATTTCCACTCGCCACTATGACGGTATAACTCACCAAAAATCATGGCAACTTCTGTACTGCCGTCTTCAGACAAGTCAAAACGTGCAAGTTCTTCAGCATTGTTATCCTGATTAATTACACGGATATATGCTTTATCTACCATACCGAAGTTTTGACCATTCTGTTGGCCTTCATGAATGGTTACAGCAAATACAATTTTAGCCACATCTGCTGGAACTTTAGATAAATCAACTGAAATTGTTTCGTCATCACCATCACCGTCACCTGTACGGTTATCACCGTTATGGTTCACAGAACCACAAGGAGAAGTTTTTTGGTTAAAGAAGATGAAGTCGCCATCTAAACGGACTTTGCCATTTTCACCAGTTAGAAAAGCAACAGCATCCAAATCAAAAGCTTTACCATCTGTAACACGAGGATTCCAGCCTAAACCTAAGTCTACTTTATTCATTGTAGGCGCTGTTTTAGACAGGTTGATGTTACCGCCTTTTGATAAATTAATAGCCATTTTTAATTTCCTTTTTCAGTTGTTTCAAGAGATTGTTTTTTACTATATGAAATTGATGAAATTACTGCCCAAACAATAAATGCGACACCAATCAAACCAGTCACGACTTCAGGTACATGTAAGCCAGTCCCACTTGCAAGCATGATGAATGCAAGTGCACCAATCGCATAATGCGCGCCATGTTCTAAATAAACATAAGCATCGAGCGTACCTTTTTCTACAAGATAAACGGTCATAGAACGCACGAAGATCGCACCTATAGCAAGGCCAAGCATAATAATTACCACATCACTGGTAATTGCAAAAGCGCCGATTACACCATCGAAACTAAAAGACGCATCAAGTACTTCAAGATACAAGAAGCCACCGATACCGCCTTTAATGATTGTGCCCGTTACAGGTGCACCATTATTTGAAGTCGTTTGTTCTGATGCTTCTTCCTCATCATCATGTGAACCGCCTTCAAGTAAGTGTCCAATCACCTGAACACCAACATAAACCACAATTCCCCAAATCCCTGCCATCGTTACAACCAGACGAGAAGTTTCAGGTACAAAATTAGCCATAACCAATAATGCACATAATGAAATAAACACTGAAATCGCTTGAATATTGCCTAGATCAGCGAGTTTTGACTCCAACCAATGGAACCAATGCTCATCTTTTTCATCATCAAATAAAAAGTTAAGAAAAACTAAGAGCAAGAACATACCACCGAACGCTGCAATTTCAGCATGGTGTGCCATGAGCTTTTCAGAGTAGGTTTTTGGATCGTTCAGCGCAAGTTTTGCAACCTCTATCATGCCCATGTCTGCAGTGACGCCAACAATGAGTAATGGAAAGATTAAACGCATACCAAATACAGCGATAACAATACCGACTGTTAAAAATAAGGTTCGCCAGAAATGATTCCAGTGTTTGAGTACCGAAGCATTTACTACAGCATTATCAAACGATAAAGAAACTTCCATCACTGCAAGAATGGCAGTAATTGCCAATGCCTTGAACATGGTCATTAGACCGGCTTGGGGACCATGTGTAAAACCCCAATACGCAGAAATTGCTAGACAAATGATGGTAAAAAGAATCGAAAAGCGAAAATGTTTCATCCATTGAACTCTTATATTAGATGCTTATACCGAACTGTTGGCACATTGCGCTTAAACCGCCAGCATAACCTTGTCCTACAGCTCTAAACTTCCATTCACCATTGTGGCGATATAATTCACCAAAAATCATGGCAGTTTCTGTTGAATAATCTTCATTCAAATCGAAACGAACAATTTCAGTATTGCTTTGATCATTGACTACACGAATAAACGCATTTTGAACTTGACCAAAATTTTGACCACGACTTTCACCTTCATGAATGGTGACTGTAATTGCAATCTTTTGAACATCTGCAGGTACTTGTGCCAGATTAATGCGGACTGCTTCATCATCACCATCGCCCGCACCGGTACGGTTATCACCTGTATGTTCGACAGAACCTTCAGGTGAACGTGTTTGGTTATAGAAAATGAAATCGTGTTCACCACGAACTTTACCGTTTTCACTTAATAAAAATGCTGAAGCATCTAAGTCAAAATCTGTTCCGTCAGTTGCACGCGCATCCCAACCTAAGCCGACCAAAACTTGGTTTAAACTTGGGTCAGTTTTGCTTAAAGATAAGTTGCCACCTTTGTTTAATGAAATTGCCATTTATATTTCCTCTACTTTATTGCAGTGTGCATTCATTGTTTAAATACATGCAGTCAATTAATTTTTAGAACCATGTGTCCATCGGAACCCAAAACCATAATGTTCATCTAAATATTTTTGATCTTTAAAATAACGAACTTCTCGGTTGGCTTGTATAGTGCCATTGTTATTCTTTAATTCTACAATAGAACATGTTGTCAATTGATTACCATCCGTCAAATGAACTTCAATTTCAGGTTGGTCTGGGATCTTAATGGTGACAACACCATCCGTTGCTGCCCATTGTGCAGCACCCTGATAAATATAAGCATAAATCACAATGCGTTCAATTTGATCCCATTGATTCCCATTAATATGAAGATTTTCACCTTGTACAGATGAACCTGTACGATCATCACCATCAAGCTGAATAAACGGTTTGATTTCAAAACGCCCAAAACGATTACCCAGCGGTTGTACTAAATCAATTTCACCATTTTTAAGTTGCACCATCGCACCAAGGTCTAGATCTATTGCACTTGATCCCGATAGTTTCTGAAAAAATGATTGGGATTTAGGCTGGCTTTTATTCCAGTTTAAATTGACTGATATTTTTCCAAAACCATTACCTTTCTTGGTTAAGTTGATGGTTGAATTGTTTTTATCCAGTCGGATTTTAGATAAATTAATATTTGAGTTTGTAGGTGTAGGTGTAGGTGTAGGTGTAGGTGTAGGTGTAGGTGTAGGTGTAGGTGTAGGTGTAGGTGTAGGTGTAGGTGTAGTATTTTTCACTTCATCAGCAATCACAACACCAAAGTTTTCAGCCAATGGTTTTAATCCACCATTAAATCCTTGACCGACAAAGCGAAACTTCCATTGGCTGTTATGAAAATAAATCTCTGCAAGGATTAAAGCTTTTTCAGTTCTATTTTGGGTATCTAAATGTGCGGTCGCAATATGCTGTTGCCCTGCATAAAGCTCAATATCAATCGGAATAATATTGCCAATGGTATTTGGTTCATTGATCGTGACACAAATAGCGATTTTTTGAATTTGTGCATCTAGACGTGCAGTATTGATTTTTAATTTGGTGAGATTTGGGTTCTTAGATGATGATTCTAGCAAAACCACACTTTGATTGGAGGTTTGACGTTGCCCATAAAAAATCATGTCCTGATCACCACGCACTTTAAGCGTGCCTTGGGCCAGTAAATATGCTGTAACATCTAATTCAATGTCAGATGAAAACCCTGTTTTTATACAAATTTCAATATCCTGAGCAGGTATTTGAATATTTCCACCAGCAACCAGCTGCATAAACCCTCCACTTTATAGGTATATTATCGCTTTTTGATAAAATGAATTTAAAATCATGCGTTATTGAAATAAAGTTTTTAAATTAACTTTCTTTATAAAAAACAAATAAAAAATAGATATGTTATGTTTTACCATAAAAATTCCGAATCTCAAGTGTTTCAGTGTTTTTTTCTTTGTGTTTCATTACTTTTACAAAATATTAAAATTAAATATTGTATCACTGTGGGGAATTGTTATATTTTCCAGCGCATCAGATAGTCGCTTTAAAATCTTCGTTATTCTTTATAAAAATTTGAGATTAAATTACCCGTGCTACAGCAATATAAAATTTGGATCGCCGAGTGTTATTCCTGTCAAAATGATATGATTCATTTACTGAAAAGTTCTAGTATATCAAAACAACTGACTATATTTTGTTCTCACAGCCGTAACCGTCCCGAACTTGCATTGAGTGCTGATGTTTATCTACAGCAACCTGCTATTTCAAAGAGTGCTGAATGGTTATTAGAACAATGTATTGAACATAATATCCAACTGCTCTTTTGTGGTAAACACAGTCAACATATTGAACCGTATAGAACCCAATTTGAACAATATGGTATTCAGTTGATTACTGGTACACTCAGCTCAGAACAACATGAGTTGATGAACAATAAATACCAATTTACCTTACATTGTGAAGCGCAAAATTTATCTGTCATTCCTGCATTATTAGCCAATTCCACAGAAACACTGAAAGCATCCATTGAAACATTACAGCAGCAACATAGTGAAATCTGTGCTAAGCCTGTTTATGGGGTTTATGGTGCGGGTTTTGTGCGGTTACAGAATCATGTATCGTACTTTAAAAACTTTAGTTCACCGACCAAATGTAATACTCAGCAATTTATAGAGGCATATAGTCAACAGGAAGAGCCAGTTGAATATCTGATTATGCCTTATTTAGCCGGGCAAGAATGTTCAGTTGATATTGCTTGTAGTCAAGGAAAGATCATTACTCAAGTAACCAGAATAAAACATGTTTATTTTCAAGAGTGTTTTTTGCAACATCCTTGTCATCAAATTTGTATAGATTTAGTCGATTATTTTCAATGTGATGGACTAATTAATATCCAATTTAAACAAGATGAAAGCTTGCAATGGCATATTCTTGAGATCAATCCACGCCCTGCTGGTGGTTTTGCCTATACACAACATACGGGAGTCAATTTGATTGCTGAATTGATTGCTGAAAAATTAAATTTGAATTTAGTTCGAGCAGCACACCAATCGCCTGTAAAAGCTTTACCGATTGCCCATAGTATAAAATTGGATTTGTAATTAGATGAAGCATATAGATTTAAGTCGTGGGCGAATCACTGTTCAAGTTAACCAACAACATAGCCACTGGGCTTTAGATGATTTATTAGATTTTGCAGAAAGAATTAATCCTAAAAGAGCATTTTTATTTGTTTCCAAAGTATTGGGGAAACATATCCCTGTCCCACCTTCTGTTATGCAGCGTAGCTATAGCGATTTGGCCAGTTTAGTGCCTACAGATTTGTCTGGTCCAATCTGTGTCATTGGTATGGCCGAAACAGCAGTCGGTTTGGGCGCTGGAATTTATCGTGAATTAAAAAAACAACATGGCAAAAATGCGATTTTCTTAACTACAACACGACACCCTGTATCGACTTTACCCACATTGGGGCTTTTTCTAGAAGAACATAGCCATGCTCAGGATCAGTTTATTTTAAGCAGTCATGATTTAGCCAAACATCAGCAAGTGATTGATTCAAAGACTTTGATTTTAGTTGATGATGAAATTTCGACTGGAAAAACCTTCAAAAACCTGATCAATAGTTTAACAAATTCTGGTTTGCAGCAAGTTGAACGCGTGATCTTGGTCACATTGGTTAACTGGGCTGAGCAGAGTCTTGCAACGGATGAGCTTGATATCCCTGTGGAAGTGGTTTCATTATTGCAAGGAAATTGGCAGTGGCAAGCGAATCAACACAATATTCAGATTAATATGCCCAATGTCAGCTCCACTGAGCAACAGGCACAGAAAATTATTGCACCAAATGATTGGGGACGTGAGCCAGGTTATTTAGAATGTACAGCATGGGAAGATATTCACATAAATCATCCCGGCGAAAAAATACTCGTACTTGGTTCAGGTGAATTTAGTTGGATTCCTTTTCTTATTGCTGAACAGTTAGAACAACAAGGGGCGGAAACTTATTTCAGTTCAACAACACGTTCACCGATCATGCAAGGACATGCGATAAAAAGTATTTGCCAGTTTCATGATAATTATGGGCTCAATATCCAAAACTTTGCTTATAACGTTAAACATCAAGAGTTTGACCGGGTGCTTTTGGTGATTGAAACACATCAAGATAGTGTAGACCCAAGCTTGTTTGAACAAATCAAAAATTTGGAAGTGATCAGTTATGAACCCTAAACCTTTGGTCTTTGTCGACTTGGATGACACTTTATTTCAAACTTATCGAAAACAGCAACCGACACCACAACATCAAATAGTGACTACAGATATTTCAGGACAACCGCTTTCATATATGAGTCCAAAACAGCAGTCTTTTTTGAATTGGTTGCTTGAATATGCTGAGGTTGTGCCTGTAACTGCTCGCTCAGTTGAAGGCTTTAAACGTGTACAAATCCCCTTTAAATATGGTGCGATTTGTTCCCACGGGGGCACAATTCTAGATCAGAATTTAGCTGTAGATACAGACTGGTTTGATCTTCAAAAACAACATGAAATTCAACTCAATGGCATACTGACTGACTTGCCAGATGCTTTGCATGACTACGCCAAAGATTTGGGTGAAGTCAGAACTTGGACTTTGATTGAAAATGAACTGAGTATTTATTCTGTTGCAAAGCAAAAACAAACTGGTGCCTTATTTTTAGATCAGCTTGTTGAAAAATTACCTAAAATTCTACTGGAACAGTGCTATATCCATATCAATGGCAATAATCTGGCGATTATTCCGCATCATGTCAGCAAACAAAGCGCCGTTGAGTTTTATATTCAAAAACATGATCCGCAACGAGAACGTATTATTTTAGGTTGGGGCGATAGTCTATCAGATGCTGGATTCCTCAGCTGTTGCGACTGGTTTGGAATGCCGAAAAGTAGTCAGTTGGATAAGTTTCTCAATACACATTTAAGCCATGATTTTGACACTAAAGGATATTTAGGTCATGTCTAATTCATTGATCACACTACTCAATCCAACATTGAGCGAGCTTGGCTTTCACGGTTCATACCGTCCCGAAGATGTCACTTTTTTGATGCAGATTGATAATATTCAACCCACTGCCGTTGAAGAAAAAGAATATCTGATCCAGTCAGGCAAAATGCACTATTCACAAATGATCAGTGCTGAACATCCGCCAACAGATGAACAAATGCAACATTATCAACATGCCTTTGAGCAAGGTGCACAACGTCTTGCCGAAGAAGTTCAAAAAATTGGTAACAGTTTGGTGCAACGCTTTCCCAATCAAGAGATTGTTTTGGTAAGTTTGGTTCGAGCTGGTGTACCTTTAGGTGTTTTACTGAAGCATTATCTTGAAAAATACCAGTCTTGCTATCACTATGGTATTAGTATAATTCGTGATCGAGGCGTCGACTTTGCTGCATTGCAAGCAATTATTGAACAACATGGTGCTCAAAATATCGTTTTTGTAGATGGCTGGACAGGTAAAGGTGCGATATGCAAAGAACTCACAAAAAATTTACAAGAGATTCCTGAGCTCTTTGATCAAAATTGGCAGATCCCACGTTTAGTTACCCTGTCTGATTTGGGGGGGTATTCTTGGTTAAGTGCAAGTACAGATGATTGGTTGATTCCGTTTGGGATATTGGGTTCTGTAATCTCTGGATTGACTTCTCGGACGATTTTAAAAGAAAGCATAGAACAGCAAGATGCTCGAAATAATTGCTATCAGACACAAAAATGGCACAGTTGTTTGATCTATGACCAGCTAAAACCTTACGACCTTTCAGTAATTTTTGTCGAAAAAATACGCGAGTTGATTGAACAAAAGCCCACAGATATGCAGGTAAGCTGGAACGATCAGATTCGTTTAGCGCAACAGCAACAATGTGCAGCAACGATTGACTGGATTGCAACAGAGTATGCGATTCAAAATATTAACCATATAAAACCTAGTATTGCTGAAGCAACCCGTGCAGTTTTAAGACGAGTACCTGAACGAATCTTATTGAAAGATGAATCTAACCCGCATGTACAATTATTATTGCACTTTGCACGTGAACGAAATATTCCGGTAGATATTTTGGGAACAAAATTAGGCCCTTATCACGCAGCAACATTGATAAAAAAAGTAGAGAAGAAAAAATGAAACCACTTTTACACGCTATTGAACTTGGCGCAACCATGTATATTCCTGCAACACATGAACAATTGTGGGAAGTTACCCAAGGACTTAAATTTCCTCAGATTAAATCAATTGCGGTATGTCTTGAAGACGCTGTACTTGAATCAGATGTTCAAACAGCAATGGTGAATTTAAAACTTTTGTTGCAAAGACGGCTGGATGAACCGAGTTTAAAAGCCCCTGCCATTTTTATCCGCCCAAGAAATATGGAAATGGCAAAACACATTGTCGACTGGGATCTAAATCAAACATTTAATGGTATGATTTTGCCTAAGTTTAATGTGTTTAATCTAAAGAATTGGATGAATGTATTACCAGCTAATTTGCAATATATGCCAACGCTTGAAACTAAAGAAATCTTTGATGTGGCACACAATATTGAGCTTTACCAAGCGCTTAAATATGACTTTCATAAAACTTTATGTTTAAGAATTGGTGGTAATGATCTGTTGTCTTGTCTAAATCTGCGTAGACCCAAAAATACCACGATTTATCAAACTCCCGTAGGCATTCTAATTTCACAATTGGCAGGATTATTTATTCCAAATGGTTTTCAGTTGAGTTCACCTGTCTGCGAACATTTTGAAAATACACAGTTATTGATGCAAGAACTTGCACAAGACATGAATAATGGAATTTATACCAAAACTGCAATTCATCCTGCGCAAATTGCTCATATTCATCATGCCTTACAAGTTCAACCTGAAGATTTCCATGAGGCTCAATTAATCTTGGCCCACGACGCTAAAAGTGTATTTAAAAGTCACGGTTCAATGATCGAACCTGCCACCCATAAAAATTGGGCTGAAATGATTTTACTCAGATATAAAACTTTTGGTTTGGTCAAATCCTCTTGTTCAACACACGACAAAATATTGGTGGTATAGGCCTTATTTAGAGGTTGAAGCATCACATTATGCTTCAACCATTTGTACCACAGCTAAACGACCGCCATCTTGTTTAGAAAATAAAATTTGAACACCATCTTTTAACTCAATTTTACCACCAATCGGGATCTGTATTTTATTGGCAACATCGGTAAGATCAGGCATATCTTCATTGACCAACCACCACACATCATGATGTAAAACAAAATACCCTTTCCGCTTGGTCTGTTCTGCGGTCAATCGTTCATTCGGTGCAATCATATTATTGGTATGCCATGCGTAAATAGATTGACCTGTCCATACCATTAAACGATGATTATCGGGTCTAAAATTACCTTGCTGCCGTGCTGAGTACAGATTGAGAATAGGTAATTTACCTTTAAACGGCGTATGGCAAAATGGACACTCAGGTTTAGTTGAATTATCAAAGACATACCACTTTTGACCACAACGGTGATTATGACAAGGCTGAATCAAATCCACTGTTTTGACCAAAGCTGTTTCCCAATCATTGGCTGAAGGACGCTTGGCCGGATCATGTAAACCTTCGACAAAGCTTTTGATAAAGAGCTCAGACAAATACGGTCCAGTCACTGTAAAAGGTACTTTTGCAGGATCACCCCATGGTTGCTGGCTCACTTTAAGTTGAGTTGGTTTCACCTGATTACTATGATCTGTTGGGTGTTCAATAAACAGCGCTTTTTCACCCATCCCCAGTGTTTCATCCTTTTGCGGATCATTCATATCATGAATTTTTCCACCACGTAACGGATGTCGATACAATAAATACATATAAATCAATACTGCCAAAGCATGTTTATCAGTCGCAATACTGGGTAAATAACGATCAGGATTGTCTTTGGATAAATGACTAGTGCGTACCACTTCTGGCGCAATAAAATCAGGAGTACCGACAACGTCCGGTGGGTATTTTCCAGGTACTACCAAACCATCAACGTCGATAACGCTGGCACTCCCAGAAACAGGATCGACCAAAATATTTTTATAAGATAAATCTGAATGGGCCAAACCGGCAGCATGCATACGGCGTACTGCGCGGGAAATTAGAATTCCTATTTTAAGGTAATTAAGCCAAGTACCTTTTTCTTTGTCGTCGAGAAATCTGTTTTGGTTGTTTGCACTTGCAAACCATTTCCCTTCTTTTTCTTTGCCTTTGATTTGCAGAAAATCATTATTTTTTGAACCATATTCAAAGAAAAATTGTTTTCTATAGGTTGGGGCGGTAATCCCAAGCAAATTATTATATTCAACTAAACCATCTGGCCAGCAGAAAATATTCTTCCAATAATCCCCACCAATCCCATTAAAGATACTTTGCCACTTATTGCCTACAATTTCTTTTAAACGATCTTTTTGCTGCTCAAAGGTGGCTTTAGATTCATAAAACTTATTCTTTTCTTTACTGAAAAAGCACACCACATAACTACGATCAGGTGAAAAATATACATCTTTCATTGCACCTGAACCGATAATTTCATCTACAAATTCTATTTCACGTCCATCAACGGTGGTACATTTAATAATTTTTGCTGACATATTTGCCACCTTACATTATATTCTTCAAATACTTAGATATTATTTATACAGATGTTGTTGAATGCTTATTCCATAATACGGCCATAGTACGATCATCATGATGGCCAGCTGTAAAGAAATGCATCCACTCCAACAATGCAGTGTCGGCTGCTTCATTCTGTAGCAACGGATCTAGTTCACGGTATAAACTTTGCCATTTATCAAAATTGGATAAACCAGAATCTGTTTCAAATTTTGGATCTGAAATACCGTCAGTCATCAACATAATGGCATTGGTATCTTTAAAACAGCCTATTTTTAAACGGTTTGGAAATTCTGTAGCAATACTCAGATCTAGAAACTTAGTCTGTCCTGCATATTCACCACCATCTGGAACATTCATCAGGCGCACGTTGTTATCGCTATATACTGCGATTGCACCGTCTCCCACTGAGAATGCACTGATAAAGGTTTTATCAGCTAATTTACATACGACCGCAACCAGCAATGTGGTTGAAAAATCTTTAGTATTTGCCTCAATCTGTTCTGCTTGTAATCGGATTTGGTTAATAATTGATTTGTATATTTCATAATATACATGATGAAACTGCTCATTTAACTTCTTGGCAACTTCAACAGTTTCAGCATCTTGACTGCCCACTTGCCACTTTTCTAAATCAGAAATCAGGCTTTCAACCGTTTGTGGGTTTAAATAGTTTTTCAAGTTATTTTCAACAATCTCAACCGCAATTCGAGAACCTTCTCTTGAGTATTGCGCACTGCCTGCACCATCTGCCACAGTCAAAACCGACCAAGGTGTATTCTCGATTAAGGTAATTGAGAAATCATCATCTCTAAATAAGCCTGCGTGTTCATGTGAACGGCCTCGACGACTTGCAGCGATAATTTTATAGTCCACCGCATCAATCAAAGCTTGATCCAAATGTGGCTTGCTAAATTTTTGCCCAGACTCAGGTTCAATGACTTTCCATAAACTGCGTGGGTCTGCAATGACATTCAACCGACACTGGGCGGAGCGTGTTTCTCCATCAGCAATAAACTGAAAAGAAAATTCGATTGAATCTGCTAGTTGTGGCTCACCATGAATACGTTGTGTGGCTTCATCGAAATAAAAGCTGGTATCTGGAAATTTAAAGCTTTCAGGTTTGAATATTAATTGATTGACATCATGTTGAGAAATCACTGAAATTCGAGATTGATAGTGTTGTCCAACTCGGGCATTTTCAACCTGAAATTTAATGTCTTCATATTTACTTCGTCTAAACACAGATTCGATCTCTAATCTATTCTTCTCAGTTTCAGAAGAAATTATTTCAGGGGTTGAGCTTATATTTTTAGCATCAATCGTCAACTTGTTTTCTAAATTAGGTTCAGTTGTAAAGGCTGACATTTTCTCGGCTTGATCTACAACAATTTGCTGTTCAACATGTAAGATCGGCGCGAGTTCCAATGTTGTGTGAAGATCTAAAGTGATATTTTGCGTATCAGAAATTGCTCCAACTGAGTTGATGTTTTCTGATGATGTATCGAGTTGATCTACATTGACTAAAGGAACAACATAACTTTGTTGAATACTTTCATCAAGGTTGACTTGTTCATCCACTCTAGCATGTTGATTGGTTCCAGTTTGCTGATTAAAACAGGCTTGCTCTTGAACATTATTTTGTACAGTGACTTGGGGTTTATCCGAGCTTATAGTTTTATGCTGGGACTCTGTAGCTGATGCATTATCCAATGAATCAGCTTCATTGATTTTGTTCAAACACGGCGAAGCTATCTTAACTTTTTCCAATTCGTTGATGAGTTTTGAAAGTTGTTTGAGATTTTGCGGATCACTTAATAGAAATTGAGAAAATGTTTCACTGAAATCAGCGGAATTATGTTCCAAAATCTGCTTTAATTTGCATACATCACTATCCATTTTACCCTCTACCCATTTTTCTATTCTATTCGCTTGGCCATTTGGTCACTCACCAATCACAATGCATTTAAGCGTTTAGCCATATAGATTTTTAATATTCGTCAATACAGCAATGCTTTAATAATGTATTCATCAACAGATAAAGCCTAACCTTGACCACGGGTTAAATCGAAATCTCCCTCACCAGACGAGAAACTGATTTGTCGACGACACCACGGGCAAACCACAGATTCCCGATAGCCGTCATAGCACATCAAATTACCACAACCACACACGGCAAAAGCAGTCTCAGAAAAACAATGTGGGCATTCAGGGAAACCATCGAGCTCGGCTGTATTGATCTGCTTATTTGATGCATTATGATCTGACCAAGTAAAATACTCCTCAGATATCGCGCTACAGGTATCTAACTTAAAATTATAGATATTGATATTTAAATCAGCTGGACCTTTGTACTGTAAATTTCGTATATATTTGATGATATAAGGTTTATTCATCTTTTGGCAGCGACCCACAAATATCGCACAATGATCATCGGCTTTATTTTTTTGCAGGGACAATGCATCTTTTGCCAAGCGCATATAACGCTCATCAATCGGCAACAGTTCATCTTTTTGTTGATGACTACCAATACTAATACTTTGTGAGACCACAGAGGCCGTGATCCACTTACACAAACCTTTGACATATTCTTGATTGATTTGATCAATTGAAATGGTATTTTCAGTGATCTTACTCAGCACAGAAAAATCAACATCTGCACCTAAACCAATGGCGACGACTGTTGCTTTATGCGCATATTTAGCATTCCAGCGTTGAATTGCCTGATCATATTCATCGGTTGGACGACCATCGGTAAATATATAGACCATTGGCTTCCAGTCGCCTTTGACTTCACTGGTGGTTTTCATCACATAACGATCAATTTCCTGACCCAAATGATCTAAAGCTTTACCCAAATGTGTCCCACCACCCAAGGGCAAATTAAAATGATTAAAGGCAAATAACTCAGTTAAAGGGACCAATGTTCTGACAATCCCTGCATATGCAATCAAGGAAACAAATACAGTTTCAAGCGCATAAGGATCTTTTCTTAAACTGCTTAAAATAAACTCCACACCCTCTTGAACTGATTCAAGCGGTTGCCCGACCATTGATTCAGAACAATCAAGAACAAAAAATACCGGTAAACGACGCATAACTTCACCTACATTATTTTTATCATATTATTCAAAAATCTAAATCAAACAGATAAGTGCTGACCTGTTTGATTTAACATTTTTAACGTCAAGTAATATCCAGTTATAAAACCAACTGAATTTCGGCAGGTGGTGGTGGTAAAGAAATTGAATCGGATACCCCTGCGCTACTGCTACCAGCGACCACGCTTGCAGAAACCCACTTAAAGAAGCTAGCAAAACTATTTGAATCCATGGTGTCTAACACAACCACTTGGTCCGTTAGTTGCAGCAGGGATTCGGTTTTCGCTTTTGGCCCCGCAGCACAAGCGACAATCGTGGCAAAATTAAGCTGTTTAATTGTGGGAACGATTTGCTGATAAGCATAGACATCTGAGGGTGAACCATCTGTCATCAAAAATAATAACGGGCGCCAATCCCCTTTAACCTCATTACTACTTTTTTGCACATTCTGTTGTACTTGCTGTGCCAGTAATTCCAATGCAGCACCCATAAATGTTGCTCCCACATTGGGCACATCTAGATCTGGAATTTGAACTTGATCCAAAGGGGTAAGCGGTAAATAAACTTTTGCATCAATATCAAAGGTAATCACACTTAAATACACGCTTTCAAGCGCATAAGGATCTTGTCTTAATGCACTGAGCATCGACTGCAAGCCAACATTCACCGAGTGAATTGGCTCACCACGCATAGAGCCAGATGTATCTAATAAAATATATACAGGTAAACGGCGCATTATATTCTCATTCTTTAACTATATTTTTTTAACCATTCCACGAAATTATCCGTGGGTGATGCATTACCGACCGCATTAAATTTCCAACCAGTATTTTCTCTGACCAGTTCAGCAAATAATAATGAACGTTGTTGATCATATTGACCAATGCCTGATAAATCAAAACGCACCATTTCTTTACCAGTACCATCGACAGCACGAATAAAGGCATTTTTCACCTGACCAAAATGCTGATTGTTTTTTGCACCATTGTAAATTTGAACAATAAAAACAATCTTGTGATATTCAGCTGCCAAGCTATTTAATTTGACAATAATTTGCTCATCATCCCCGTCACCAGCACCAGTACGGTTATCTCCAGTCAGCCAGATTTGCCCTGAACGATGTTTTAAATTATTAAAAAAGATAACATCACTATTTTCGAGTGTGGCTTGACCTGCGGCATTCCAACCTAGATCTTTTACTTTTCCACTGATATCACATAAGAACGCTACCACATCTAGATCGTGTTCCTCACTCTTAGCGCCTGAAAATAATCCGCCTAAAAAGCCTTTCTTTTGCTCAGTGATATCCCAACCGAGTCCAATCGTCACTCGTTCTAAATCATGTTTAGATTTTTCAAGACTGAGTCCTTGACCTTTTACTAATGTAATTGCCATGCATTTTCCTTTATTTTTATAAAACCACATTCACTTCAGGTGGTGGTGGTGGAAGATCATTTAAGCCTGTGACTTCTTTTTGACCTGCATCTACTTTTTGGCTACCTGTAGAAATACTTGCAGAAACCCATTTAAAGAAGGCTTTAATGGTATTTGAATCTGCAGTTGCAAGTTCTACCACAACTTCTGTAATTTGTTTGAGAATACTGCTATCTGCATTATGTCCCGCTGCACAAGCAATGATCATCCCCGTCTTCGCTTGTTTGAGTTTTGCAAAACCTTTAGTCCAATCATCTGTTGGTGCACCATCTGTCATAATAAAAACTAAGGGTTTCCAGTCACCACGGGTATCAGGTGTGGTTTTTTGCACTTCTTGATCAATTTTATCTGCCAATAATCCAAGCGCTTCGCCCAACTGTGTAGTTCCCGTTGCCTGTAATTGAGGCGGTTGAAACAGCGCAATTTCAGTTAAGGGAATCAACTGCTTGGCTTGAGTATCAAAAGTAATAATAGATAAATAGGCTGTTTCAAGCGCGTAAGGATCTTGTCTGAGTGAAGAAACCAGTATTTCAACACCATTTTTAACGGCTTCAATCGGTTCACCATGCATCGAACCTGATGTATCTAATAATAAATATACGGGTAATCTTCTCATTTGTTTATCTCTGTTTAATGTCTCGTTAATTTTTAATCTTTATGTATATGTTTATATAAAAAATTGAACTAAAAACAAAGCTTTTTATCATTTTTAATACTTAATTTTTTATCCAAATATCAAATTTTACTTAAATACTCTATTTTTTAATTGATCTGATTCTGACATATTATTTGTTTTATGCTGGGTAATATTTTAAAAATAATTGCAGAGTTCTAAGCTATAATTGTTTTATTATTTACCTTAATCTGAATCCTCAGATTTTAAAGCCCAATATGTCAAAAAATCTCGCTACGTTGATTGGTTTAAGTGCCATTTTACAATGGTCTTCCATCGTCGGTTTATTGAAAAAAATTAGTTTTAGTTTGGGCGCTGAGTTAGCTGTGCTGCTGATGTATACACTGAGTACTTGTATTTTATTAATATTTTTTAAAATCCCAAATTTAAAATTAATTTCAAAAAAATATCTGATTTTTTCTACCTTATTATTTGTTATTTATGAATTATGTTTTTCTTATGCTATTGCACTGGCACAAACTGCTCAACAGGCCATCGAAGTCAGTCTAGTCAATTACCTCTGGCCAGGATTAACTGTTGCCATGCTGATCCTATTTAAAGAAATTAAATTTAATGTCTTTGTTATTGTTGGATTAGCCATCAGCTTGAGTGGAATTATTTTAATTCAAACTGGGCAAGGTGCTTTAACTTGGTCTAATATTTTATCCAATATTCTAGAAAATCCAATCAGTTATATTTTGGCACTTGTTGGGGCAACGCTGTGGTCCTTATATTGTGTAATTACCAAAAAATATAGCGATGGGCATAATCCAATTTCTTTTTTCTTTGTTTCGATCAGTATAGTACTGTGGAGTAAATACTTGTGGTCACATGGGTTGAGTCTAAATGCAATTCCACAAGTTGAACTTACAACAATTGGATTATTAGGCATTGTTTCAGTGGTGATGGCCTTGGGTTATGCTGCTTGGAATATTGGTATTATCAAAGGCAATATTACGATTTTGGTGACTTTATCTTATTTTAGTCCAGTCATCTCAACTTTGATTTCAATGTTTATCTTACAAACCAATCTACCAACAGAGTTTTGGTATGGTGTGATGTTGGTGACTTCAGGCTCTTTGGTGTGTTGGATTTCGACAAATTGGCAACAATTAAAAGAAAAATTATTAGCTAAACTAACGAAGTCAAACTCTTTTTTATAAGAAGATCTATGTTGTTAAGATCAGCTTTAATCATATATTGATCATTCATCATCAATATATGATTAATTATGTTAATACCTCCAGACGCTGGGGATGGAAAAATGAAAATTTACACAATATAGCGTTTGCTTAGTCCCCATTCTGCCAATATCCTGCGATAGGTTGTAGATGAACGATCTGCTTCAAAATGTGCTTCCATTGTAATATCCAATGGAAGCTCTTCTGGTTTTTGACTCTCTACCATGTCCTGATCTTCTGCAAAAATTTGTGCATTAAAATCATAAACTGCCTGCAAATCGCCTGTGGTATCAAAATTACGGGTGAGTGGTACAAATAATCGAGTTTGGTTATGTGATACAGGACAACAGGCATTTAAAATTTTTAATACGCCCTCACGTGGAAATTCAACTTTTAACACTGCTGAAAATGGCGGGTAAACGTCAAAAATTCGCTTCCATAAAAAACCTTCTGGTGCCAGATGCTGTAAACCATGTGGATAGTTGCTCACATTGCTGACATATTCAGTATGTAAACCATAATCTGTACGTTCAGTGGTGTATTTGGGTACAACAGGATTTTCAGCATCGGCAAAAGACTGCTGATGTACCCAAGCAAAATGTGCAACATCAATAAAACCTTCCAATTGCCGCCCGCTTGAACCAGCAATATCAACAAATGGTGGCAAAATGGGCTGATGATCAGGATGATCCCAAGTATCCAATATTGGAAAGTTTGCGAGGCTTTCATCACGGCTAAATAAACTCGTCCAAACCAAACCATATTTTAAAACTACAGGAAATTTGGTGAGGCTAAAGCGCTCTGAAATATTTGTCAGTTCTGGCTGTGCTGGAATTTTTGTACATTGACCTGCTGTGTTGTAATGCAATCCATGGTAGGGACAAACAATCTCTTCACCTTGCACCCAACCTTTGCTGAGTGGTACACCACGGTGCGGGCAAATATCACGCACCAACTGAATCGCACCACTTGCCGTTTGATAAAGCGCCATTTTCACATCGAGGAGTTGTACTTGTTGTGGGGCTGTTGTGACATCTTGCACACGTGCGACAGGATACCAATGCTGAGCGAGTATTTCCCAGTCTTTAGGCTCAAAACCACTACATTGTGGTTGACTAAACAAGTTCAGAACTGGAATTGCATTCATACAAAACTCACAGAATATATATTTAATGTCATGATCTTATGCTGTGATTTCAGCATAGCGCTCAGCTAAAATCATGGCTGAGTTTTAAATTACGAATTTTGTCTAATTCTGTCTATTAGAATGTTTTACTTATCTTGTTCCAAAAAATAGAACACCTATCTGAAAATTATTTTTAGAAAAAACTCATCATTGGCATAAAAATCGCTTAGTGATCTGTGATTTTAGCGAGTTTCAAATTTCCTTGATTTTCATTGCTTAGGAATAAGTCCGTGAAATATAAATAATGGACAGCCCATATGCCTGTGAATACAACTTTTTCACGATTTTCAGATTATTTTATTGCCGTTGCCAAGACAGGTAGCTTAAGAAAAGCAGCAGATCAACTCTATATTTCAGTATCTGCAGTACATCGTCAAATCGCACTCGCTGAGGAAGAGTTTGGAATTGATCTGTTTGAACGTTTACCCAGTGGTTTAAAACTGACCCTTGCTGGAGAGTTACTCTATGCGGATTTGATTAAGTGGCAAAAAGAATTTCAATTAACTCGTAATCGTTTTGATGAAATTCAAGGGCTTTCTCGGGGAACCATTAATTGTGGGCTTATTTCAGCACTGAGTGATGGTTTTGTCTTAGATTCAATTCAATATATGTATGACAACTATCCTTGGATCAACTTTAATTTTCATATCCAAGACAGTGAAACTGTGTCAAATATGATTATGGAGGCTGAAATTGACTTTGGGATTTTATTAAACCCTAAAGGACATCATCAATTAGAGGTTCTCTCTTTTGTAGAAATCCCAATCGGTTTTATTTTACCTAAAGATCACCCTTTAACAAAAAATGAGAAAGTCTATCTATCAGATAGTGTCAACTATAAGCACTTGATTCCTGGCGCACCTTTAATTATTCATGATTACGCACAGACCTTGTATAAGCATCATAAGTTTAGCCCTCAGCATCACTTACATTGTAATGACATCCGAATGATGATGTCATTAATTCAAAAGAACTTGGGCATTGGTTTATTGTCATTTATTGATGCTTATCCTTATTTAGAGCGCGACGAGCTGGTTTTTAAGCCAATTCGAGAAAAACGTTTATATCCATTAACACTAGCTTTATGTGTTGCACCAAAACGACAACTTTCACGCGTATCGCAAATTATGATTAAGCATCTTATTGAACAAATCGAAGCATTTAAGCTCAAGTTGATCCCTTATCAATAATCAGGTTTGGGTATGTTGTAATACAAATCATTGATTTAAAGAAATGAACAACAGCCCCTTAAGCAACAAAGCAATGACGTGTAGCTGAGTGATGACTAGCAATAACTCCCTAAACATATATATGAATCAAAAGTGTTAAATTTCCAATGCTGAATTTAGATTTAGTAATTTAAATTCAGCATCGACCTAGCAACATTTAATCTAAAGGATTTCCGATAATATTACTGATAATGCCACGCATAATATGTGGACCTTGTTCTTGACGTAAATCTTGATACCATGCTTCGGTCACAGCCTCATCTTTCATATGGGTCACTTCACAGCGCTTACGGGCACGTAATACCAACTCATTGGCGCGCTCATTACGTTTATTTTGATATCGTTTTAAGGCATCCTCTACACCTAATGTATTGATTTGCAAAGCGCGTGCTAAGTAAATTGCATCTTCCATGGCTTGGCAACCGCCTTGACCAATATCAGGTGTGGTACTATGAGCCGCATCCCCCATAATTACCACTCTGCCTTTATAAAACTGGGTAAAAGGTTCAATATCATGAATTTCTACTCGATTGGTTTTTTGCTCATCAATCGCTTCAATTAAGTTTTGAACAGGCTGGCACCAGTCCTTAAAATATTGTTTAAATAGTATTTTATATTGGGCTTTACTGTTTTCCAAACCTACAGGTAATGGCACATCAAAGAAGAAGTAAAAACGTTGATCTGCCACCGGCATAAGCGAAACACGTTTCCCCTCTCCAACAAATGTTGTCCATTGATCTGCTTGGGCTAAATTATCTGAAATTTCCACTAAACCATTCCAATTGACATAACCAGCATAACGACGTTCAACCTGTTCACCCAATACATATTGGCGCGTTAGCGAATGTGTTCCATCCGCACCAATTAACAATGCTGTGGTGACTTCACTGCCATCTGCAAACTGAACTTTTATATGTTGATCTACTTGTTCTAGTGCAACCATTTTTTTCCCAAGATGAATATCGTCACGGCCAAATTCATCCATCAACATGTTTTGTAAATCTGCACGGGAAACTGGATAAGGCCGTTGTCCGACCTCTTCAATCAAAGGCATTAAACTAAACTGAGTCATGTGCTCACCAGTTAGTCCATCGATATAGGCTAAATGATCCATTTGACCACCGAGTTTGGCAACTTGATTCGTTAAACCTAAATAATTCAGGCACTTAACACCATTTGACCATAAAGAAATAGCAGCACCTACAGCTAGAATTTGTTCAGTTTGTTCATAGATGGTGACCGTATGTCCGAATTTTTTTAGTGCAATACCTGCGGTTAATCCCCCCATACCTGCACCAATAATAGTAATCTCCATCTATTTCTCCTCTGTCTGTATCTTTAACACTTATGACTAAAATGCTAAAAACGTGCCATTTATTTAAAAATCACAACATTCGTCAAGCAAAGTTGGCATAGGCTATGCATGATGAGGACGGTAAGATATTGTTTTTATGAGTGCTTATTGAACTTTAAGCACCCATATCAATGAATAAAATGATATAAATCGCAATATGAATGGTAAATAAATATGGCAACTTTACTTGCACCAAGTTTTGAGCTTCCTGCACATTTACAACAATGCACCAATTTGGCAGATCCCCGAATTGGTACAAAAGTACTTGAATGTTCAGATGATTTTTTTGCAGAAGCACAACGAATGTTGCAATTTAATCCACCCATTTTTGTAGAAGATAAATTTGATGATCACGGCAAATGGATGGATGGATGGGAAACCCGTCGTAAACGACATGCAGGCTATGACTGGGCAATTATTAAATTAGGCGTTGCTGGAAAAATTACAGCATTTGATATTGATACCACTTTTTTTACTGGGAATTACCCTGCTTCTGCTTCAATTGAAGCCTGTTATGCACCAAATGGGGACTTAAGCAATGCACTTTGGCAACCCATTCTAAATAATTCTATTCTTGGCCCAAGCCAACACCATATTTTTAACATTAAAAATTCAGCAGTCTTTACCCATGTCCGCTTAAATATTTTTCCTGATGGGGGTATTGCACGTTTTCGCGTCTATGGCGAAGTGCAAATACAAATTCAAGATCATCAAAAAACATTAGATTTACTAGCACTAGAAAATGGTGGACGCGTGATTGCCTATAGCGACGCCCACTTTGGTCATCCTCGTAATTTGATCAATCCGAATCGTGGAATCAATATGGGAGATGGTTGGGAAACCAAACGTCGCCGTGCGCCTGGATTTGATTGGTGTATTTTAGCACTCGGTCAAAGTGGTGTAATTGAAAAAATTGAAATTGATACTGCACATTTCAAAGGAAATTTCCCTGCTCAAGTTTCTATTCAGGCGATATATATTGAAAATGCGACTGATCCACAACTAATTCCACAAAGTATATTTTGGCCATTTCTACTCAATGCTCAGGATATGCAAATGGATCATATTCATGATTATGTAGCCGACATTTTAAAGCATGAAAAAATTTCACATATTCGTGTCAATATGATTCCAGACGGTGGTATTAGTCGTATCCGATTATGGGGTAAAATTATAGAGTGATTTTATGAAATATATTCAAATTCAACCTTTAACAGCTGAAGCTTTTGCCCCATTTGGTGAGGTCATTGCTTGTACTGGCAATGATTTTTTCCATATCAATAGTGCGCATACGGAACGTTATCATGCTTTATCCTTGGCTCAAGCGACCAACGCTGAAATCGGATTGAGTATTTTTCGAAATATTCAAAAAACCCAAGTGCCTTGTGAAATTCAAATGCTTGAACGACATCCCATTGGTTCACAGGCATTCATCCCGATGCAAGGTCAATCTTTCTTGGTTGTTGTTGCAGCCGCTTTGGACCAAGACCAACCTGATCTTGAACATATTTACGCCTTTATTAGCAATGGTCTACAGGCTGTAAACTATCGCGCAGGCACTTGGCATCATCCGTTATTGACACTAGAAGCACCCAGTGATTTTACGGTAATCGATCGGATCGGTGAGGGTCACAATTGTGATGTTTTTCAGTTTAATGAAAATATTGTCCTGACTTTATAAGCAATAAGCATCATTTCATAACATGAATTCAAAATGCTAATGGGGCGAAATTAGCTTTAAAAGTATTGATTAAAAACTTTTTTTGTATGTTCTTAAACTTCAGAGCAACATTGTTTTATGTTGCTCTGATTGGAAAATTTATTCTGAGTTTAACTTAATCAAATAAAATCATGATCAGATAAAAATCGTTTTAAAAATGATATTTAATCAACGCACTGACATTGTTTTCATCTTTGCCAGAGATTCCATATTTATTATTCCAAACTGAATACTCAACGCCTAAATACAATTTAGTATCTGGTGAAATATGTTTACCCGCATTCCATTTCCATTGTGTAGTCCAGTTTAACTCACTGGCATGGTCATCTTCTGCAGTTGACCAATCAAGAAAACCATCGACAAGAAAATCTTCTGATGCGATTTTAAATGGTACACCAAAGGCAAAAGTCAGCTGATAATCGTCATCCGTATTCTTATAATTGTCTGCTTTATAGAAGTTTAATTGTGCATACTGGAAATATGGAATTGCTAAATCTACCCCGATCCCATACAGATAATTGTTAAAACCTTCACCACCTTCCCATGTTGTGGCAATGAGAACGTCTTTGATTGGACCCACTTCCAACTTATGCCCTGAAATAGCACCCAAGCTCAATCGTGGTGACACTTCAAAATACGTCTCATTACCTGAAACATCATTATTGGTACGATCCGCAAATGCAAAGAAATCCCCATATTTTAATTTGGCTGCATATTCAAAAGTTATGGTCGATTGGTCGTCTTCCCGAGCAATCAGTTCATAGTTTTTTCCATATAAACCTGTAATGCTAAAGTCTTGCCAAATAGGTGCAGCATGAGTGCTAAAAGCAGTGCAAACTAAAGTTGAAAGCGCAGCAAATTGTGTTAAGTTCATTTTATAAATTCCCCATCAGAAATAACGGTAAACACTTGTGTGAATAAGCAAAAACAAAGCCAATTTTTACACTTGGTCAAAATTTATTAAAAAAAACCCAAATCAATGGGCTTTAAAATCATAAAATAATCTAATTCTATAAAAGCTAGCTACCACGATACGTGGAATAAGCAAATGGGCTGATTAATAAAGGAATATGATAATGTTGTGCCAAATCAAGGACTGAAAAATGAATCACAACTTTTGGGAAAAACGTTGCTAAGGCTAAACGGTCAAAATATTCAGCAGTATAAAAAACCAAACTATAATCCCCTGTTTTAATTCCACTTAAATTAAAATCTGCTACCCGTCCATCTTCATTGGTCCTTGATTCTGCAACAATATTGTCTTGGCTATCCAATAATTTTATCAGAACATTTACGGCAGGCTTGCCAAGATGCGTGTCTAAGATATGGGTACTGATCATGTTATTTCCTTTCTAAACATTATTTTAATGCAATCAATTATTTAAGCTTTCATTTTCACTCAGTTCTTGATTGAGTCTTAACATTGCAATTTCACCAAGTTGTTGTTTAACAATACGCTGTTCTGTTTCAGGATCATTTAATAAACGATATTTCAGTGCTTGTAGAATTTCAGTCTGATCTAAGCCCTTAGCACGAATTAAAAAAATATGACCAAATTTCTTTTCATAAGCAATATTGCCTTGCAATAAAGCATGTTGTGTTTCAGTGTTCTGTTTTATTGCTGATTGCTCTTGATGAGAAAATGCTTGCTCTTTTTCACTCAGCACTGCCTGAGCCTTTTTTTCACCGATCCGTGGGTGTGTCGCTAATGCATTTACAATTTCTAACCATGTCCAAGTTGAGGCTTGTATTTTTGCAAAATCCATTAACGCTTGAGTGTTGACAAATGGACGTTGTGACAAAATTTCATCTGACCAACGTTGAATGTGCACACAATGCTTGAGCAAGCTTGTAAGCTCTTCTGATGATGCTTGATTAAATTCTTCTATTTTCACGAATAATACCTATGCTTGAGTTCGCTAAAATTTTCAAACACTTTTATATAAACTTTGCTGCGCGCTTTACTGCATTCAATTAAAAATAAAGTGCTTACCTTAAAAGCCACATCCTCATAGCGACAATTATGCGGCTGGATGGTGTTTAAACCAATGTTCAGCGATATCACCGCGACGACAGATCCAGACTTTTTCATGTGCCTGTATATAATCTAAAAAACGCTGTAATGCTTTAAAACGACCGGGACGTCCCAGGATACGACAATGCATTCCAATCGATAGCATTTTCGGCTCCGTTTCACCTTCTGCATAAAGCACATCAAAGGCATCTTTTAAATATTGGTAAAATTGCTCGCCACTGTTAAAACCAGCAGGCGCGCAGAACTTCATATCATTACTTTCTAAAGTATATGGAATGATCAGGTGCGGGCGGCTTTGGCCTTGTAAATCGGTTAAGTTTGTCCAAAATGGCAAATCATCACCATAGTAATCGCAGTCATATTTGATCTGTGGAAATTCAGCCAATAATTTACGAGTATTTGGGCTATCTCGTCCTGTATACCAACCCATAGGTGTAGTGCCAAATAAGGTTTCTAGAATACTGATTGCTTGATCAATATGCTGACGTTCCGTTTCAATATCTATATTTTGGTAATTTAGCCAACGCTGTCCATGTGAAACCACATCGTAATGGGCTTGTTGAATGGCTTCCACAATATATGGATTACGTGCCAGCGCCATACCCACTCCAAATATGGTCATGGGTAAGTTACGCTTTTTAAACTCATGATGAATACGCCAGAATCCTGCACGAGCGCCATATTCATACATCGAATCCATCGACATATGCTTGTCAGGAAAACTTGCTGCTCCCACGATATCAGATAAAAACTGCTCAGAACCGGCATCACCATGTTCGATATGGTTTTCAGCACCTTCTTCATAGTTAAGAACAAACTGTACCGCTATTTGGGCTTGATTTGGCCATGCTACTTTGGGTACTTCACCGTGATAGCCAATGAGATCTCGTGAATAGGGAGTATTTTGGATTTGGTCTATTAAGTCTTGCCCACGTAAATAAGTTTTATTCACTCAAACCGCCTTTAAACTTTTCAATCACCATTTTTTAGTGTGAATGATCAAGCAGTTTTTATGCCAATCTCCTCATGCTTTAGTTAACGGGTTGGAAAATTAACTGCATGTGATGACTTGTTCCCTTGAAAATATAGTGGTGTTTTCCAATTTGAAAACTTAGATTAGGTTGAAGAGCACTTTCCTGCTGAGTACGTACAATCATCGAATTATTTTCATTCGATTCTTTTAACAAGAATTGATAAATTTTATCCGTCATCTCTGCATCTAATAATTTATGCTGGATTCTATTTTGTAGATATTGATCTAAACGTTTTATATAAAATTCTATAAGTTTTTTATCACCAGAACTAAAAACAGTCTCAAAATTATTTAAAGAAGCCACTTCATTATTGACTGAGCTTAATCCTGTGGTTTTAATTGCGCCCACTTCAAATTGATCAGTCCGTTCAAAAACTAGATTAAGGCTTTCAAGACTATCTGAGAAATTTGCATCTTGTTGTGAATATTGTTCATAAATATCATGAAAAAGTTTTTGATATTCCTTAGATATAGAAGCGTAATCATAGAGATTAAAGTATTGCACCTTACTCACATCGGCTAAGTATTCTGCACATTTTTTCCCACATTGATCTTTTTGTTGTTGACTGATTGCATTGGTCATTAAGTACTGTGTATAAAATTGATGTGCATCATCTAGATATTGAATCTTATGAGTCCATTTATATTTCACTAAACTTGCATCGCCTGCTGCAAGGTAGGTTTCGTATCTCAGAACATTTCTCTCTTTAGGTAAATCTTTCTCCCATAAATCATGATATTGATTCAAAATTTTAACACCTGATATTGTGAAGTCAGAAGCTGCTAAAGCACAATTTTTATCTTCCAAATAACCCAAAAGATCTGAAACAAAAATTACATCCATCGAATACACATCTATTTTTTCAGAATTTGGGCGATTTAAAAATTGATGTAACATGTTAAGAGGCATATAGCGATCAAGCCCCTTACATTGTGTTTCAAGAGGTTGCGCAAATTGAGTTAAATCTGACTTTAAAGCCGCAATATCTGCATATATCGATACAGGTATAAAAGTAAAAACCGTCAATAGCGCAATTTTTCTTATTATAAAATTCATAATTTTATTCTCATTTTATTTAAAAATAAAAAACTCTGTATTGTTTAATTGATGATTTAACAATGCATAACGAAAATCACGCATTAATTGTGATGATAACTCTCGCTTTTGCTCAACCAGCATTTTAAATAACTGTAAAAACTGACCATGACTAAATACCAGTAAATGATCATGTTGATAATGCGCTTTTAGGGAATCCAAGTGCACAATAAAGTCCGTAACGCGATAATAAAAATTTGCAAAAGATTCAGCACCTTCACTTGTAACTAAATTGACATCTGCTTGATTCCAATAATCATCTACCCAAGGTTTTCGTTCCTCTAAAGTGGTATTTTTACATCGCATATCGGATAAGTAAGAAAACTCATGGATATCCAAAATTTGAGGTGTAATCTGATCACGTAATAAAATTGGGTCAGCTGTTAGACGTGTACGGATAAATGGAGAGACATAAATCTGCTTTGCTGGAGGTAAAACATCAATAAGTTTTTGCGCCTGTTCATGTCCATATTCGGTTAAGGGAATACTTGCATGTGACTCAGTTTTACCATTTACATTCCCTAAACTTTGCGCATGGCGAATTAAATAAATGCTCATATCAACCTTGACTATTTTAATTTTTAGACAACATTTTGAAAAGAATGATAATTCAAAATGAATCATCTGGAATTAACACACGTTTTCAGAACAACATTTGAAAAAGCAAGTCATATTAGTGCTCAAGAAACAAAGTTTTCTCTACTGCTCTTCGATTTACTAAACCTTGTACCGTTTTGCCACCTGCCTTGATCCAAACATCAAATTGATGACTGGCAGCGTGATAATCAGAGGTATTCAATAATTTTAATAAGGTTGAGTTTTTAAAAGCACCAATACCTATGTTATAGCTCAATGAAACCAACGCATCAAACTGATTTTGATTTAAAGGAACGTTTACAGCAGCAGTTACTGCTTGTTCAAAACGCCTAACATCATGTTGCATATAGTTTTTTGCTTGTTCAATGGTACAAGTATCCCCATACTGAACAGCTTTTCCATGCGGGTAAATCGTTGTTCCATAACCGATAGTACAAACCCCGACGCCATCATCATAGGCTTTGAGCTCTAATCCCTCAAAACCACAAATCAAATCTACACCTTGAGGGCTGACTTGAGTAATTTGATCTTGTGCAAAGCCAATCTCCGTAGCACATGTATCCACGGCCACTGCAACGTCTGAACGAGAATAAGCTTGATGATGTTTATTCAAATCGCGCTGTTTTTCATTCAATAGTTTTGAAAACAAAGTAGAAAATGACTTGGAAAAAAATTTAGACCAAAATTGCGTCATCAATAAAACTCAAAAAAAGAAAAGGATTGTATCGCTGTACTTATACCAACCAATATTAAACATAGCTTTTTAAATTAATAAAGTTGTCTTTGGTTGCATTACGTAGAGACATATTGATTTCAAATAAAATAGTGCCTCTCTTATCATAAGAAAGGCATTTTTAAATTCGAATTATCTTGAATTAAAACAAGAAATAACGCTGTGCCATGGGTAATACTTCAGCAGCTTCACAAGTTAGATGTACACCATCGGCACGAACTTCATAGGTTTCAGGATGCACATCCATCACAGGACAATAGTTATTATGCTTCATGTCTTGTTTAGTGATGTTTCTGGTATTTTTACAAGGTGAAATTAACTTCCTTAATTGTAATTTTTCAGCAACACCTAGTTCAATTGCGGCCTGTGACAAGAAAGTAATACAGGTATTGTGCACGCCTCTTGGATATGCCCCAAACATTGGACGGTAATGTACCGGCTGTGGTGTTGGAATTGAGGCATTAATATCTCCCATTGGCGCTGCCGCAATCATTCCACCTTTAATGATCATTGATGGCTTTACCCCAAAAAACTCGGGTTTCCACAACACCAAATCAGCAAGTTTCCCTTCTTCTATAGAACCAATTTCGTGGCTTAAACCATGAGTAATGGCAGGATTTATTGTATATTTTGCAATATAACGCTTCACCCGATTATTATCATGATACTGATTATCGCCTTCTAATGGTCCTCGTTGCACTTTCATTTTATGCGCCGTTTGCCAAGTACGTAAAATCACCTCACCCACACGCCCCATGGCTTGAGAGTCAGAAGACATCATTGAAATTGCGCCGAGATCTTGCAATATATCTTCTGCGGCAATCGTTTCACGACGAATACGGCTCTCAGCAAATGCGACATCTTCAGCTATCGCTGGATCTAAATGGTGGCAGACCATGAGCATGTCTAAGTGTTCATCAATGGTATTGATAGTATATGGGCGGGTTGGATTGGTTGAAGATGGCAAAACATTTGCCTGACCAATGGCTTTTAAAATATCAGGCGCATGACCGCCACCCGCGCCCTCAGTATGATAAGTGTGAATAGTACGATTTTTAAATGCCCCCAGTGTTTCTTCAAGAAAACCACTTTCATTTAAAGTATCGGTATGAATCGCAACTTGTACATCATATTCATCTGCCACAGTTAGACAATTATCAATTGCAGCAGGGGTAGAACCCCAGTCTTCATGCAATTTCAGCCCCACCACACCTGCTTTAATCTGCTCCGCAATCGGTTCAGGTTGACTTAAATTACCTTTACCCAATAAGCCAATATTCATAGGTAAATCATCAATGGCTTGCAGCATGGTTGAAATATGCCATGGCCCTGGTGTTACCGTTGTCGCCGATGTTCCTGCAGCGGGACCAGTACCACCACCAATCATGGTTGTTGTTCCTGACATTAACGCTGTTTCAACTTGTTGTGGGCAAATCCAGTGAATATGGGTATCTATTCCACCTGCTGTAAGTATTTGCCCTTCACCGGCAATCACCTCAGTGGCCGCACCTAATGGAATGGTAATATCGGGTTGAATATCCGGATTGCCAGCTTTACCTATTTTCCAAATTCGCCCATTTTTCAATCCTACATCGGCTTTAATAATTCCCCACCAATCGACAATCAATGCATTGGTAATCACTGTATCTGCAACATCTGCTGCAAGTAATTGAGATTGCCCCATCCCATCGCGAATAACTTTGCCGCCCCCAAATTTAACTTCTTCACCATAGGTGGTGAGATCTTGTTCAACTTCTATAAAAAGTTCGGTATCTGCTAAACGTACTCGATCCCCAACGGTAGGACCAAACATTTCAGCATAAGCTCGACGTGACATTTTCATTTTGATTATCCTTTTAGTCCAACTTACCCATCACACGCCCTGCGAAACCATAGACTTCACGTTTTCCGACCAGTGCAACGATTTCAACATCACGTCGCTGCCCCGGCTCAAACCGAACCGCTGTACCCGCTGCAATATTTAAACGAAAACCTTTGGCACGTTCACGATCAAATTGCAAAGCATCATTGGCTTCATAAAAATGAAAATGTGAACCCACCTGAATCGGTCGATCACCTAAATTTGACACTGAAATTTTCAGTACTTCACGACCGACATTCATTTCAATATCACAATCAGGTGTAATAATTTCACCAGGGATCATGTGCTTATCCTAATTTTTTAAAAAGTATTCTATATAATCGGTTGGTGGACTGTGACGAGCTTCGAGCCATCTGGAAAAGTAGCCTCTACCTGCACTTCGGCAATCATCTCAGGCACACCCTCCATCACATCATCACGACTGAGCAAGGTAGTGCCAAAATGCATCAACTCACTGACAGTCATTCCATCTCGCGCACCTTCAAGCAGTGCTGCGGAAATAAATGCAATAGATTCAGGATAATTGAGTTTTAGTCCACGTGCTTTACGACGTTCTGCAACCAAACCCGCTGTAAAAATCAGCAGTTTGTCTTTTTCAGTAGGATTGAGTTCCATATGTGTTTCCTAAAGTTCTTGCATTTTTTATGCAAAATATGTGCTCAGTTTTAAATTAAACACGCAGATTTTATTTCTAAAAGACGAACTTTAAATGAATCAAGTTCGCCAAATTCGTGGAAATGCTTCATCCATATCAAACCAATATCGCCTCAATCTGGCACGAATTGCTGCAAAAGCATCATGACAATGTCGAACATCATCACCTAAAAAACGTGCACTGATGACATCCCCCAATAAGGTTAACCTGACAGGCATATCCATTCGCATCATCAACTCACGAATTAAATCGATATGTGCCTCTAAATAAATGTTTGCTCGGAATTTTTCAGGAGGAACTGCCCATAAACTTCCCATAACGGCATGATTATTCATGCCTAGACAAGAACTTAGCCAACGATCATTGCCTTTAAAACTCAATGTGTCTGCCACCAGTAATTGCTGATTTCGCCATAATTTTAAATGACTGTGATAAGCACCAGATTGGAATTTTTCATTTCGAGCTTGTCGACCAATCACCAACATATCCCAACCGATAAAGCTTGCTGTCTGATCAAGCTGAATCAAGGTTTCTGAGTGAGCATTGGCACCATCAAATAACATGGTTTCTTGAGGAAGCCATTCAAACACAGCATTGTGTTTAACTGAGATATGGATATGTTGATAAGCTTGTTTGCCATTGGTTCGATACCATTTACCTGCACCAGGGGTCGTGACTAAGGCATGGGCAGCAACATCAACATTAATCTCAAATGTTAAATGATCGCCACCTGCAATACCCGCAGGCGGATGGACAATAATCGCATGACAAATCCCAGTTTTTTCAGGCCAAAGCATCTTTTGCACACGTACAGGTCCAAAATGTCTACGATGGGCTAGTACTGTCCGCTCAGTTTGAGCCTGAAAACCCAATTTTAGTTTTGCATACCAAAGGCGCTGATCAGGAAGATGTTCCACTAAACTTATCATGGCCGCCTTTATAAATGGATATCAGCAATTAAGCGCTTAAACATTAAGCCAAACCAATAACTGCAACGACCGCAGCCAAAGTACCAATAATTTTCTTGCCATATGGAACGTACTTTTTAATAAAAGCACCAATGCCTAAACCACCCGCATAGATCAATGTCATTGCTGTCACCATGCCTAAAATCAGTAAGCTGGCATGACCGGATTGGCCTAGTTCAGTTCCATGCGCAACACCGTGAAAACTTGCCAATAAAACTGCTGCAATAGGTAAAACTTGATTTGTTTTTGTCCAAAGCGCTACAGCCAGTAAAACCAATGAAGCAATGATGCCGTATTCAGCAATTGCTGCTGGAATAAATCCTTGGCTACCGATCATAAAACCAACCACCATCGCTGAAGCTAAGCCTATCAAGCCAAAAAGCTTCCAGCGTTGATTTGCTGTCCACATCAATACCCCAAATGCGATTGCCATCATCAAATGATCTAAACCTGTAAATGGATGAATAAAGCCCGGCCAAAACCCAGTATGGTGATCATGTCCAGGATGAGCCAAAGCCAATACAGGTAAATATGCAGCACATGCCATCAGAGTTTTTTTAAAAATACGCATTCAAATTCTCCTTTGATTATTTTTAAATTCAAATAGTTACAATTATTTTTAATATCGCGACTAAGCTTTAAATAAACCTTGTTTTTCAATAAACTCAATGATTTGGTTTAAACCAGCTTGAGTTTTCATATTTGAAAATAGAAAAGGTTTATCACCACGCATGCGTTTTGCATCTTGATCCATCACATCGAGATTTGCACCGACCATTGGGGCTAAATCTGTTTTGTTAATAATCAATAAATCCGACTTGGTAATTCCTGGACCACCTTTACGTGGGATCTTTTCACCACCTGCAACATCAATCACATAAAGGGTTAAATCAGATAATTCGGGACTAAACGTAGCGGCTAGATTATCTCCACCACTTTCGATAATAATCAGCTCTAAACCATTAAATTTTTCACAAAGATCATCAATTGCAGCCAAATTAATTGAAGCATCTTCACGAATTGCAGTATGCGGACAACCACCTGTCTCAACACCAACAATACGTTCTGGTGACATCGCTTCATGACGAGTTAAAAAATTAGAATCTTCTTTGGTATAGATATCGTTGGTCACAACCGCCATATTATATTTGTTGCGTAAAGCAAGGCATAAATTTAGGGTTAATGCTGTTTTACCTGAACCAACAGGACCACCTATTCCAACACGTAAAGGGCTACGTTCTGTCATCATTTTTTCCTTTTCTATACTTCATTCTCTATAAAAGTAGTGAATGAACCGTGTCATTTATGATCTAAATAATCGTGAATATAAAGTTTCATGCGACATACTTAACATCGCATAATTGGGCAAGGCACTACTTAGCGCATCATCTTCTAAGGCCAAGGCACGTACTACGGCTTGAGGAATTAGGCCATGTAAGTGCCACAAAATTCTTTGACCACTCATTTGCCCTAAAGGGACAGTTTTTACTGCACCTAGCACTTGATTTTCTAAAACAGTAAAGCTATATGCTGTTAGGACATCCACCAGATTAAGCTTCAACGTTCCGCATAAATGTGCGTAAACTGGTACAAAACCAAACTGCTTTTTAATCTCAGGTTGCTGTTTTAAAACATCACGAATCCAAGCATTCAAAGAAAATGCCAACTGCTGAGATTCAGCCCGTAATTCTTTTGATTCACGGCTTGCTTTATAAAAGTTAGCCCAATTTAAAAATTCTACCTCATCTAAATAATGTTGCATTAAACGTTTTAAAACGGGTAGTTCAAACCTAACCAGCAACATTTCCAGTACTTCTTCAAAATAAGCGATACTGCTTGCTTCATCATGAATCAAACCCTGATCAATCGCACTTTCCACCCCTTGCGAATAGCAATATGCACCGATGGGTAAGGCTGTCGATGACAAGGTCAATAGACTTAGTAGTTGCGATGCGTTAGTGATGGACATGATGTAAAGCCTTAATTGGGCTTAAACGATGATCATGCTGATGTTGGGCATATGCCCCACTTTCAGGTTCAAATGGATGTTCTACTTCATCTACTGTCAACCCTAAACCTTGGATCATTTCTGCAAGGACATGATCAGGTTCAAAATAAAGTGCAGTTGGGGAAAGCATTAACGGAACATGGCGATTTCCCAGATGATATGCAGCTTTAAGTAAATCAAAACTATCCAGTGCAGAAACTCGCATTAATTTTTCAGCTTTGGCATCTACACGTAACACTTCACCTTGTTCAGTTGCAATATAAGAACCACTACGCAAAATGCCCGTACGCGGCAAATCTGCACCAATATCGTGCCCATTATTTAAAGTTGCACGAAAACGGCTCTTTTGGCGAGTATCAAAAGTCAATTCAATACTTTCAGCCTCAATGTTTGACTCTATATGGTCTAGACGTTGCGTATAAATTTTCATACTGATCCACTTTTCTATGGCACTTGATTTAAAATGTTCCAAATTGATGCCAAAATTTTATTCATAAATATTGGTTTGCATTAAATTAAAGCATTTATCATGCCAGTTTTTAGAATCGTAAGAATTCAAAATACATCTTATTTAGAACACCAACCTAAAACCTGAGATCAAATTTATATGAATAAAATTTCAATAAAAAATAAGGACAATTAAACGTTACAAAATAAAACCATAATAAAATTATGTGTATTTCACAAAAGCTTGAAATAACACACTTTTGATCAACTAAAATTCTCATCGATAATTTGCGACTAACAACACAATGTGTTATCAATGAATAAATAATGACGGGGTCTGTTGACAATTCGTCTAGATTTGCGACTACGTGTGTTTTTTTGGTGATACTAGGCACGAAGTATGAAATTTAGTCATTCTAAATGAATATTTCGTAACGACGTAGCGGCAAAAAACACGCTAGTCCCGAAGGGTTGTGGCTAAATTTATCTCAGTCTGCGTTATGAAACTCGAAAATAGTCTCGCTATTCTCTTCGTTTCCTGCCTTGTCTGCTCAATTTTAGCTTACAACGCAAACCCTTTATGAAATGTCAACAGCCCCCTTAAAAGGAGAAACTTATAATGGCTTATCAACATATCCTTCTTGCTGTAGATGACTCTCCTATTTCTTATGCTGCACTTGAACATGCAGAGAAACTTGCACTTGCTTTTAACTGTAAAATTACTGTGATGAGTGTAATCGCAGTTGATCCTTTTAAAGGCGTCGATTTTTATAAAATAGCGCCTGCTGTAACTCAATATTTATTTGAAGCTGAAAAAAATGCTTTAGCACGTTTAAAAGATATTCGAGAAACTTTAGTTCACCATGGTGTAACAACAGTAGATACCAAAGTGGTACGTGAAGTTCCTCCTGCTACTGGAATTTTAGATGTTGCAGATGAACTAAATGTGGACCTTATTGTAATGGGCTCCCATGGACGTACTGGTCTGAAAAAATTCTTCTTAGGGAGTGTTGCACAAGAAGTGTTGTCTATTTCTCCACTGCCTGTGTTGATTATTAAATCTACCCAAGAAGAAGCTTAGTTTTTATTTGAAATCTTAATTAAAAAGGTGTGATTATGAGTTATCAAAATATTCTTGTCCCAGTTGACGGTTCTGACATTTCTTTTTCTGCATTAAAACATGCTGCTGCGATTGCAAAAGCCTTTGGAAGCAAAGTCACTGCGATCAGTGTCGTTGCTGAAGACCCTTTTGCAGCTGCTGATTTTTACTATTCGCCAGATATGTTAAAAGATTACATTGAAGAAGCAATTAAAAATGCGGAAGAAGGTTTGGGCAAAGCCAAACAATTGGCTGAACAGCAAGGTGTTCAGATTGATACACAAGTCGTGAGAGACTCGGTTGCAGCAGAAACCATCATTAAAACTGCTGAATCATTAAATACAGATTTAATTATCATGGGATCACATGGGCGTAAAGGCTTCCAGAAATTTTTCTTGGGTAGCTTTGCGCAAGACGTACTAGGTCAAACTAAACTCCCTGTATTGATTGTTAAACAGTGATTGATTAAATTATCAGATAAATAAAACCCAGTTTAGCTGGGTTTTATTTATGCAATGTCCATAGCAAAGACAACTTGGGAAAATTATTAAATCGCGATAACTTTGACTAAAATGGTTTGAGATTCTTCAAAATCATCAAAAATTTGCTTACGGCTAAGTTCTTTGGACTTTACTTTAAAATTATGATTTTGATAGTGAATGATATCGGGAATTTGATCAAAATAATTTCCTTCGGCTTCAATACTTTCTTCAAATAAAGCGGTGCCAAGCTGATATTCTCTACTTTTTAGGACAACATACTTAACTGTCGTTTTCATGATTCGTACTCCATTTTCATATGCACTTTATTTTTATTTATATCACCTTTTGGCAGGTTTGAAATATATAAATTCACCATATTGCACAGTAATTCTACGATTGGCCCAAAAAAGGAAAACCCACCTGTTGAAGAGTGGGTTGACTGCATATTTACAGACTTTACGCTGATTATTCTTTTAAACTTTTTTTGATTGTTATTTAATGCTTATTCTTGGTTTTTGTTGTTTGTGCAGACATTATGGCAAATAAATATGACAAACCTATTTCAACCACACTTTCTTTTTAGTTATTTTATTATTATTGATAAAAGTCAATCTAACATATTAATTTTTATAATTAATTAAATAAATACACGATGAGTATGCCTACTTTCCACATAGTTTTCTTGCAAATTTTTTCAATTTACTTATAGTTAAATTATTGAATATCAATAATTATTTTAGAGTCATACTTATGCTTTTAAAACAATGTTGTGATCTGCTTGAAAGAAAGAATTTAACAATCGCATTTATTGAAAGTGCAAGTTCTGGTTATTTATCCAGCCAATTTTCGATCTATAAAAACAGTGGTGCAGATATTTTATTAGGCGGTTTAGTCAGTTACGACCCTTCTATTAAAATTTCAATTTTACAAGTTGATCCATCCCTCATCGAAAAATATAGTGCTGAATCAGTTGAAGTTACTCAAGCAATGGCAATTCAAGGAAAAAAGCTCTTTATAGCTGCAGATATCATTGTCAGTTGTACAGGCTTACTTAAACCAGGTGGTAGTGCGAGTCTTGAAAAACCAGAAGGTACTTTCTTTATCTCAATCTATTATCAAAACAGGTTATCAAATTTTAAATATTTTATTGAAGGTGAGCCGTTGACTCGACTAAATCAATTGACTGAGAATATTGCAAAGGAAATATTAAAAATCTTAAATATTGTTTAAGATTTATGCTATGCCTTAACTAAAATACAAATTACTGAAATATTTAATTCACTTTTTAACTAAAAAGCGTTAAATTTTACCTAGATTATCAACATATCAATAACACAAATGAACTTATTAGGAAGCGGTATGAAACTTCAATTTGCAGTAATTTCTTCTTTAGCATGTTTAACTTTGGCGGGTTGTGCTGGCTCTTATCCAGAAAGAGTTGTTACAAAAGGCCCTTTAATCTGTGAAGCAAATGAAGTTTGCCCTGAACTATCTATGCGTTGGAAAGATGAAGTCCGTGATGGCTTTAAAATCACAGCAGAAATTAACAACCCAACAAAATATGATATTACCCAATTTGTTTTCTTAGTGGATGGCCAGCCGTATACATATTCAACCATTAACACGACCCAATATGCGGGTACAGTTTCATCAAACTCGATTAATGTTCCAGTCAGTTTTCTTAACTCATTCCGTAATGGTAAAGAAATTTCACTTAAATTGGTCACCAATCAGGGCGATGTTGAACGTTCAATCTTAAAGGCAGATGGTCAACAATCTTCTGCGTACCTAACGTTCTTAAAGGGTTATACAGGTCAAATTGTTACTCAATAAGACTGAGCAGAATAGATATAAAAAAACCAGACAAAATGTCTGGTTTTTTTAACTGAAAATCTTTAACTTAAAATAATGAATCCATTCGCATTGACCTAAATTTGTTAAGTAAAGACAAATCATTTGAAATTTGCTCTCATAATTAAAGATATTTCAAAACTAAAATACCCTCTCTTATCTCAAATATATTTGCTATTTAGGTTCAATTGGGGCAAATGGTGCAACCACATCCGCATTTTGTGCACGGTGACGCATAAAATGATCCATCAATACAATGGCAAGCATGGCTTCAGCAATAGGTGTCGCACGCACGCCCACACAAGGATCATGCCGACCTTTGGTGAGGACATCTGTATCTTCACGATCTAGATTGATGGTTTTTCCTGGTGTGGTAATACTTGCGGTTGGTTTTAACGCAATCGCTACGCGAATGGTTTGACCTGAAGAAATACCCCCGAGAATACCACCAGCATGATTGGCTAAAAACCCATCGGTGCTAAGTTCATCACGTGTTTGATGACCAAATTGTTCTGCAACTGCAAAACCATCACCAATTTCAACACCTTTCACCGCATTGATTGACATCATGGCATGGGCAATATCAGCATCTAAACGATCAAATACGGGTTCACCCCAACCTACAGGTACTTTTTCTGCAAGGATTTCAAGCTTTGCACCACAACTGGTACCCTGTTCACGCAATGATGTCACCAGCGCTTCAAAACGTTGAACTGCATTGACATCACCACAGAAGAATGGATTATTGGGAACTTCATTCCAATCTAAAGCTTGTGCTTTTTCTGTACCAATTTGCGTCACATGCCCACGAATCACAATCGCAAATTTCTCAAAAAGAAATTTCTTTGCAATCGCACCCGCTGCCACACGCATCGCCGTTTCACGTGCACTTGAACGACCACCACCACGATAATCACGGAAACCATACTTTTGCGTATAGGTGTAATCTGCATGGCCTGGACGGAAAGTTTGCGCAATATTGCCATAATCTTTAGATTTTTGATCTGTATTACGGATCAATAAACCAATCGAAGTTCCTGTCGTTTTACCTTCAAAAACTCCAGAAATGATTTCAACCTCATCTGGCTCTTTACGCTGAGTAGCAAACTTAGACGTTCCCGGTTTACGACGATCTAAATCAATTTGTAAATCTTCAGCAGATAATTCAAGACCCGGTGGCACACCATCAACAATTGCCATCAAGCCTACGCCGTGAGATTCACCACAAGTCGTTACACGGAAGAGTTGTCCAATACTGTTACCTGCCATGCTTACGACTCCTTAAGCTTGAATAGATTGAATAAATAAATCACGGAATGTACGACATTGTTCAGCAGTCAAAGCAAAAATACCTGTACCGCCTTTTTGGAACTGTAACCAGTAAAAATCAATCGTATTAAAATTCTGTTTCATTGCCCATTCTGAGTTACCTACTTCAATCACGATTAAACCGTCTTCAGTTAAATAATCAGCAGCTTGAGCCAACATTTTTCGAACTAAATCCAAACCATCTTGACCAGCAGCTAAAGCAAGTTCAGGTTCATGATGGAATTCATCCGGGAGATCTGCCATATCTTCGGCATCCACATACGGTGGATTTGAAACGATCAAATCATATTGATTTTCAGCTGGAATTTTGGCAAACAAATCTGACTCAAGCAAAGCCACCTGATATTGCTTATTGTGGTGCTCCGCATTAATAGAAGCCACTTCTAATGCTTCTTTAGAAATATCAGTTGCATCTACTTCTGAATCAGGGAATGCATATGCCAGCGCGATCGCAATACAACCTGAACCCGTACACATATCTAAGATACGCTGTGGTGTTTTTGGATTTGGGTTTTCAGGTAAATTATTCACGCCTGCACGTGTTTGTCCATTTTCATCTAAACAATAAGGTGCAAAACGGTTTTCGATCAATTCAGCAATCGGTGAACGAGGAATTAACACACGCTCATCAACATAGAATGGCTTACCAAAGAAATAAGCGAGGTTAAGTAAATAAGAGGTTGGAATTCTTTCATTTACACGACGTTCGAGTAAATTTAAAAACTCAGCTTTTTCACTTGGCAATAATTTTGAATCTAAAATTTCAGCATCCGCCTTCCATTCTAAAGAAAGCGTTTGTAACACCAAGGCAGAACTTTCTGCAAAATAATCTTCTGTACCTTGACCCAAATGTGCATCGTATTGACGTAAAGCTGTAACCCCAAAACGAATAAAATCACGAATTGTTGATAGGTTTTCAGCAGCTTCCTGTAAATGTTCAGGGCTAATAGTCGGTCGATCCACTTAAGGTTTCTCCAAGGTCATATTTTTAAACGCCTTATGATACCTTGTTTTGCATGACATTTATAATGCTTTACGACAATTTACTTAGCAATTATTTTATAGCGCAATAAAGCACTATAAACGATAGCTTTGTTTCTCTAAGATATTGGCTCTATTGACTGTTTGTTTAAGCGCACAATTGTAATACTTCATTTTATAATCATCTGAAACTGATTTATTCGACTCATCACACTGCTGTTCTCGAAGTTTAAGCCATTGTTTCTGATATTTCTTTTGAACTTTCTGTTGCTTATCTGTATACAGGTCCAGTGTCTGTTTAAATAATGATTTCAAACGATCATCTTGTTTACTCAACTCTGTTTTCATACAACTGGCAAGTGTTGCTGAGCTCGAACCTGCCGAATTCATACAGTTTAAATACTCTGAACTATAGCCGATCGCCTGTATTTACATCGGCAATAATACAACTAAACTGATACCCCAATATTTTAAATACATCCAATTCCCTATCCCAAAATCATTATTTTAATTCAAAAACTCTTAATCCAAAGAACTAAGGCGCTAATTTTAAATAATCAGCTATGTAGAAGAGTGTAAAAAATTTGAAACTAAATACAATCATTGTAGATAAATTGTGGTTAAAAATTGATTTAAAGCAATCAACTTTGTTACACCATATCACTAATTTTTCAGATTTATTTTCAAGCTATTATTATATGTTTTAAAAAATCGATCTTCATGGTTATAAAATATCAACTTATTTGTGGCTAAATTGCTGAGATTGAGCACTTAACTTGAAATTAGGTCATTTCACCTTTATATATACAATAAGTTTTTAAATATTTATGAATTTAGTTAATTTATGAGCTACAAACATAATAACCTCATGGCAATGCGTCAGTCATGGTGGGATGATGAATCCACTCCAAATGTCAAAATTGAAAAGCAATTTTTTCAACAAACCCTTACAGAACAAGGTGTTTATGAACCGGCTTCTCTAGATGATGTAAAATATTTTTTCTTTAGCTTGCCAAGCATAATCATTGTTAAAGGTTATGCACTGGGTTTTACCAATCAAAGTGTTAAGGATCTGATCATTAATTACATTGCTTCTAATAAGCAAGGTTTAATACTTCGGAAAGAGCTCAAAATCCAATTTAGAATGTAAATTTTAATATTGCTTAGGCTATTTTGATGAAATTAATTTAATTCCCCCATTCAGCGAATTGAACTGTTTAAATACAGTCATTCCATGTAATATTCCTTACAATTAGTCATCTTTTTATCTTTTCGAATCTCTTTTAAAGGATTTTATCTTCATGTCAGATCAGAACGAAAAGCTCAAACAGTTAAAAACCTCATCAATGGATCGTCGCTTATCAATCGCAAAAGCATCATTATTGGCAGGTACACGCTGGGCAGCTTCAAGTGCGAGTTCAATCTTTTCAAGTGAAGAAGAAAAAGAAAAAAAACGTAAACAAGCGATGAAGGAACAAGCCAATTACCTTGTTCAAGAAATTGGTAAGCTAAAAGGCTCAATTGTTAAAATCGGTCAAATGATGGCGCTTTATGGCGAGCATTTTTTACCTGAAGAAATTACTCAAGCATTAAACACCCTCAATAATCAAACAGTTGCCCTTGCATGGCCTGCGATTAAAGAGCAATTGGTCAGTCAATTGGGTTCAAAACTCAACGATCTCACCATTGATCATGAGCCGATTGGTACAGCTTCTCTGGCTCAGGTTCACCGCGCAACACGTAAGTCAGATGGATTAGAGTTGGTTCTTAAAATCCAATATCCAGGTGTAGCTGACGCCATAGACTCAGATATGAGCCTATTTCGAAATATGCTTAAATTGACACGTATGGTGCCACAAACCCGTGAGTTCGATCAGTGGTTTGATGAAGTTCGTGAAATGATGCATCGTGAAGTTGATTATAAAGTTGAAGCGGCAACAACCCGTCGTTTTGGCCAGCGACTTAAAGAAGATCCACGTTATGGCGTGCCACAAATTATTGATGACTATTGTACCAATCAAGTCCTGTGCATGACCTTTGAACGTGGTGTCCCCATCAACAGCCCTGTCATGTTATCTTTACCGCAAGAGCGCCGAAATCTTTTAGGTGAAGCATCACTTGAAATCGCAGTCCGTGAATTGTTTGAGTGGGGCGAAATGCAAACCGATCCTAACTTTGGTAATTACCTTGTTCGCTTGGGTAATGGTGAAGATATAAAAGACAAAATTATTTTATTAGATTTTGGTGCAATACGTCAGTTTGATGATCAACTCCTTGGTGTTGCCTGTAATTTAATTAAAGCCGGTTATAACCACGATGCTGAAGCTATGGTTAAGGCAATGTCAGGCTATGAGTTCTTTGATGCCATGCCCCTAAGCATTAAACCCGATATGGCAAAAGTATTTTTATTGGCAACAGAAGCCTTTAGTACACCTTTAAATAATCCAGATTTACCCGCTGGCGTGATGGATCAACATAATCGTTATGACTGGAAAAAAAGCCAGTTGCATAGCCGTGTGATGCAACGTGCTTCAAAATCAATGGCTTCACGTTACTTCAGTATTCCACCAAAAGAATTTATGTTTATCAGTCGTAAATTTATTGGTGCTTATACATTTATGACGGTGATTGAAGCAAAGACTAATGTTCGTAAAATGATTGTACCTTTTGTTTAATCTTTTTAGTTTTCATACAAGTTAAAAGAGATTTTAAAAGTTTTTAAAATGTCACTTTTACCAATACCCAACAAATGTTGGGTATTTTTATTTTAAAATAATTTATAAAAATCAAAATATTAAAAACTTATAAACCCTTAACTCTACCATTCATCTATGGTCAATCAGTTTGTCAGCTTTGACATGGTTTTTTATATTTATGCATGTCAGGATTGATGTATACCGACACTAAAATACAGGGACTTCGGCATGACCAATATGGTAAATAAAGCTCAAGGTTTGGGTTTAAATCTAATTACAAAAATTGCAGGTAGTGATTTACTTGATCAGTTTAAATTGCGCAAATTTATTGAAAGATCTCTTTATCAAGGGTCTAAAGCAGGTTTTAAAACCTTAAGTGCTACACAAAAAGCCTTTAAATCAGATTCAAATGTAACCAAACAACGTTTACCCAACCAACAAAAGTCCCTATTTGATCTGAGCTTGACTGAAGAACAGCAAATGACTGTGGATGCCATGGATCAATTTGCTTCCGAAGTACTTTATCAATTGGCTCATCAAGCGGATCACGACGAAAAGTTTCCAGCTGAGCTTTGGCAACACAGTACCGATTTAGGTCTAAATTACTATGCACTGCCTGAAGCTTTAGGTGGTGTCGCATCTGAAAAAAATATTGTGAGTAATATTTTAATTGCTGAACGCTTAGCTAAAGGTGATTTTTCACTTGCAGCAGGTCTGCTCTCTACTTTTAGTGTCATCAATGCAATTACTCAATGGGGTTCTGAACAAGTTCAATCTGTTTATTTGCCCAATTTTGCCAATGATACCGATATTCAAGCCACTTTTGCAGTACAAGAAGCAACCCCTGCATTTAATCCATTACATTTAAAAACTAAAGCAACTGCCAACAACGGACAATTCAGCATTACTGGAGAAAAAACTTTAGTGCTGTTGGGTGCAACAGCAGATTTATTCCTTGTTAATGCTGACTTTAAAGGTCAAGCGGATGTTTTCGTTGTAAAGCGAGATTCAAGTATTACAGTGAAAAAAACACCTGCAATGGGTTTAAAAGCAACGGAAACGGTAAGCTTGAAATTTGACAATACCCCAGCCCAACGTTTGGGTGATGACGATTTTAATTACGCTGCATTTTTAGATTTAGGTAATTTAATGTGGTGTGCAATGGCTGTTGGTACTTGTGAAGCGGTTAAAGATTACAGCATCGAATATGCCAATGAACGTATTGCATTTGGTGAACCCATTTCACACCGTCAAAGTGTAGCATTTATGATCGCAGATATGGCGATTGAAATTGATGCAATGCGTATGCTGATTTTAAATGCAGCCAGTCTTGCAGAAGCAGGACAACCCTTCCATAGAGAAGCGTATTTAGCCCGTCTACTTTGTGCAGAAAAATCCATGAAAATTGGTACAGATGGTGTGCAAATTTTAGGTGGACATGGTTTTACTAAGGAACATCCAGCTGAGCGTTGGTACCGTGACTTACGTGCAACTGCCGTTCTACATTCTGGCTTACACGCTTAACTTAGAAGATAAAGGATAAAAATCATGAATTTACAAAATCCAAAAAAATTCCAAATGCTTTTAGATCAAGCACATGAAACTGCTTTAAATGTTTTACGTCCAATTTCTCGTAAATACGACAAAGCGGAACATGCCTATCCAAAAGAACTCGATATGCTCGCATCGTTACTAGATGGCATGAACGATGGTGGCGATGGACTCAACGCTGGTGCTGCGATTAATAAACGTGGCGATACAGACAGTAATAATAAAAATGGCACAAATATGTCGACTGCATTGGGTGTGATTGAAATGTGTTATGGCGATACAGGCCTATTGCTGACCATGCCACGTCAAGGACTGGGAAATTCAGCCATTGCTGCCGTCGCCAATGATGAACAGCTTGAGCGTTTTAAAGGAACATGGGCTGCGATGGCCATCACTGAACCTGGTTGTGGTTCTGACTCTGCTGCGATTCGTACAACCGCAACCAAAGATGGTGATGATTACATTCTGAACGGTGAAAAAATATTTGTCACCTCTGGGGAACGTGCTGACTCAGTCGTGGTTTGGGCAACTTTGGATAAGAAATTGGGGCGTGCTGCGATTAAATCTTTTGTAGTACCAAAAGGCACACCTGGTATGAAGGTAGAACGTCTTGAACATAAACTAGGTATTAAAGCATCCGATACAGCAGCAATTAGTTTTATTGACTGTCGTGTACCTGGAGTCAACTTACTCGGTAATGCAGAAATTGACGTAGCCAAAGGTTTTGCGGGTGTGATGGAAACTTTTGATAATACCCGCCCACTAGTTGCAGCTATGGCAGTAGGCTGTGCCAAAGCTTCTCTAGAGCGCATCAAAGAAATCTTTAAAGATGAACTAGATCTCGACTATGCAACCCCATATTTGCAAACCTCAAATTTGGCTGCGCAAATCTATCGGATGGAGGCAGAATGGGAAGCTGCACGTTTACTCACCATAAAAGCCACATGGATGGCGGATAATAAAAAACCAAACTCTCGTGAAGCTTCTATCGCCAAAGCAAAAGCTGGGCGTATTTGCAATGAAATCACTTTAAAATGTGTAGAGCTGGCTGCTAGTATGGGTTATAACGAAGATGAATTATTAGAAAAATGGGCGCGTGATTCAAAAATTCTAGATATTTTTGAGGGAACGCAACAGATTCAACAGCTGATTATTGCCCGTCGAGAATTGGGTAAATCTTCAAGTGAATTAAAATAGCCTAGTAGCAAAACTTGTAAATTTACTTAGGGTTTGTTGGCATTTCATAACTAGACAAATTGTCAACAGACCCTATACAACTATTCAAGTGGTAAAGTTTTGATCAGTTGAATTTTTAACTGATCACAAAAGGTAGAATTTTTGTTATAAAAATTCTACCTTTTTTATTTTCATTTACTTATGTACCAAATTAGAACGATACAAATACAAGACAATCCATCGATCGCACAAGTCATTCGTGAAGTATCTAAAGAATTTGGCTTAGCCCCTGAATCAGGCTTCGCAGTGGCCGATCCGATTTTAGATGATTTATATCAGGTATACGCTCAACCTAATGCTCAATACTGGGTCATTGAGGATATAAATGGTCGAGTTGTTGGCGGTGGAGGACTTTCACCATTACAAGGAGATGCAAGCATATTAGAGATTCAAAAGATGTATTTTTTGCCTGAACTTCGTGGTTTAGGCTTTGCCAAACTAATTCTTGAAAAGTGTTTCGAATTTGCACAACAACAAGGCTTTCAATCCTGTTATTTAGAAACTACACAAGATTTATGGCAAGCCATTAAACTCTATGAAAAGTTAGGCTTTAAGCATTTATCGGAACCTAAAGGTAATACTGGTCATAGCCATGTTTGTGAAGTTTGGATGCTTAAAACATTGCTTTAACGCGTCTTGAGCTTGCTCAATTCACTTTGGTCGTATTTTCATTACTTTCAGGACATTAGACAATGTTATTATGATCTGAATCATTCTATATTTTGATTGATATTTCAATACGACTTAAAAAAATGATGACTGGCAAAAACAGTCATTGAAATTGCTTAATGGTGACTTACAATGAAAGAGTTTAGATAATTTAATTTTTATGCTTAGAACATCATTATTTATGAGTATTGTGTGAAATTAAGGGAATGTATAAACAATGTTGTACTTGGAAGATTTAAATATAGGCGATCGTTTTAAAAGTCGTGAGTACGAAATGACTTTGGATGAGGTTTTAGAGTTTGCGCATAAGTATGATCCGCAAATTTTCCATACTGATGCTGAAAAAGCCAAAGATCACCCGATTTTTAAAGGACTTGCTGCAAGTGGATGGCATACGTCTGCAATTACCATGCGTCTTTGGACAGAATGCTTCCCTGTTGCTTATGGCTTAATTGGTTCAGAATCAAGTTTAAGATGGCCAAAACCCACACGTGTGGGCGATAAAATACATGTTGATGTCGAAGTTGTGGCTATCCTGCCGTCTAAAACCAAAAATGATCGCGCAATTGTGACCTATGTAACACAAGCAAAAAATCAAGATGATGATGTATTGTTGATTTCAACCACTAAAATTGTGGTCTTTAAACGCAATTTTGATGCACATTAATCCTAAATTTGTCTTACAATATTTAAGGGTTTTTCCATATCATGACAATATGATTAAACAAGTAAAAACAATGTTCAGAGCAATGGAAAGCACATGAAAACAGTCTCAGCTCGCCAAGATCAGGGAATTCCTGGTGTTTATGGACTATTATTACTAGATATTGTTTCTCGTTGGGGATATAGCGCAGAAACACTTTTCGCACCCTTTAATTTTACCAGTGAACAGTTAGCAGATCCTGAGTGTCGGATCCCAACACCGCTTGCCAATGAATTGATTAAACATGCATTAAAACTTACAGGTGAAAGCACCTTAGGCTTTCATCTCGGTACACAAATGCGTATTTCCATTCATGGCTTTATTGGTTATGCCATCATGACAGCACACGATATTACCGATGCGCTTGTTTTAGCCAACCGTTTTATCCAGTTGCGTATGCCCTTTCTACAATTGTATTTCTCGACTTTTGGTGAAAAAGCCACACTTCAATTGCAATGTGATATCGAAATCGAACCTTTGCGCACAGAAATTGTGATGGGGCTAACCTTTGGTATCATGACCATGGCAAAAGCCTTAACCGGCATTGATTATTTGCATGGCGATATCGATTTTGATTTTCCCAAACCTGATGGTTTTGACAAATACATCGAGAAACTGGCAAAGCAATACAATATGCGTTTTGAACAGCCACATCTCATTGCAAGTTTTGACAAATCCTACTTGGGCTTAAAAATGGTCAATGCTGACCCGATTGCCAGTCAAATTGCGATTAATCAATGTGAAGCAGAACTTTCAGCTTTGGGTGAAAGACGTCGTTTGGCGATGCGTGTACGTGATATCTTGACCCATTCGGAACAGCATTATTTAAGTATTGAAAATGTCGCAGATCGTCTGCATATGTCAGACCGTACATTAAAGCGTCAGTTGGCTGCCGAAGGTACTTCTTTCTCTACACTGGTAGATGAAGTACGTTATCGCCATGCCACATCGTTACTTTCCCGTACTGACTATACACTGGAACAAATTGCAGATGAACTCGGTTATAGTGATGTTGCAAACTTTAGTCGTGCATTTAAACGCTGGAGTGGTCGTAGCCCAAGTAGTTGGCGCAAAGACCCATACTTATAATGTGATTTATCACGATTATTTGTTTCGATGAATAAGTTTATCAGTATCTCTGCTTTCTGTTTTGATTAAAAAACCTGTATAACTCGTGCCAAAAATAAATTGATTAATGGAGTCATTATGAATCATCCTTCAAATTTGAAATATGCAGCTACACATGAATGGGTAAAAATTGAAGGTGATCTTGTGATTACTGGTATTTCTGACCATGCTCAAGATGCTTTAGGCGACTTAGTCTACGTTGAAGCGCCTGAAGTGGGTAGCCATGTGGTTGCTGGTGCTCAAGCTGGTGTAGTTGAATCCGTTAAAACAGCATCTGATATTCATGCGCCTGTTTCTGGTGAAGTTGTAGAAGTGAATACTGCCCTCGAAGATGATCCTGATTTTGTAAATGACGACCCGTATGGCAAGGGTTGGATTTATAAAATTAAACCAGACAATATTACAGATGTTGAAAAGTTACTCAGCAATAGTGAATATGAAGCTGGGCTTTAATTTTTAAAATCCTAATGCTTAAAAATAATGTTTAAACACAAAAAGATCAGATGAGTCTGGTCTTTTTGTTTTCCCAAATTTTAATAACTTAATTTGTTATTTTCTTAAGTCTAATCTAGTTAGTACTGGATACTCTCTAAAACAACCATTTGCCCAGCCACTAATCATCGTCTGTGCATGGAAAGCTGAAATTAGTGCTGCATACATTTCTTTAAACATGTAATGATTCTTTTGTAAGACTACTGCATTTGATACAGCACAGCCTTCCCCAGTTGCAACTGGGCTCTTTAATTCAATTACAAGTACATTCCAATAATCATGGATTGTGATTGCACTAATTTTTGAGTTATAGAAACCACTATTTGCAAATACAGAACTGCAAAATAGTAGATTAAAGCAGAATGCTATAAGTATATTTTTCATGTGTTGACCAATTTTTATATTTTAAATGATTATAACAAGAATGATCCAATTATCAATTTATACTATAAAATATAATCATATTTTTATCTGAGTTCAAAAATGAATAAATATGATGAAAAAGTTATTCGGGCTTATCAAACAGAATCTACCATTAGAGTATATCAAGCTTTTTCTTATGAATTAGCCTCATTAGCAATTAGAAATAAATCATTTAAGGATAATCCTCATTTCAAAATGACTAGAATGACATGGATAAAGCCTTCATTTCTTTGGATGATGTATCGCGCTGGTTGGGGACATAAAGATAATAAGCAACAAAAAATTTTAGCAATAGATATATCAAAAGAGGGCTTCGACTGGGCATTAAGTCATAGTTGTTCAAGCCATAAGCCTATAGCAATTACAGAAGATGAATGGAATATAGTTAAATCCAAAACTCCTGTAAGAATACAATGGGATCCTGAACGAAATTTATTATTAGAACCTTTAAAATACAGAGCTATTCAGATCGGTCTAAGTGGAATTGCAGTTGAACATTACATCAATAAATGGGTAACTGATATCATTGATATAACAGAAGAAGCAAAAGAAATCTCTAATTTAGTAGTAGAGCATAAATTTAAGGAAGCAAGCTTATTACTTCCTAATGAAAGTATTTATATTCCAGATCAAACTATTGATGTGGCTAAACTTTAATTCCTAAGATCTTAAATTGTTCATCGGCGAATGCTCTGAGTGTTGGGTCTGGATCATTAAGAAATTGATTCAGATATTCCAAAGCTTTGGGGCAAGAAATATTTCTTCCTAATCCAAAGAAAGCCCTTCTTGCAATAGATCGCTCCTCAAAACCTACTAAATATTGGGGTACAAATATTATAGCTTCATATAAAAAATCTATATATTTACAACTTATTTTTTTAGAGAAAATACTAAGAATGTTTTCATGCTCATGGTGCCATTCACTAAAGTATATTTTTTTAATAAAAGAAAATATTTTATCATCGACATCCTGATTATCAATAATAATATAAAATATTCCAAGTATTAATGCATATTCATTCTTATTAAATTCAGCTAGCTTTAACAGTTCAAAACCGAAAATCTGATTGTTTTCAATATTAAATCCAAGTATTGTCTTTAAAGTATCTACTCCAATATTTTTAGAAAAATGGTCTTCCAGAGCTTTTTTTTGTTCAACACTAAATATCATAATAAACCGCCTAAAATCATCTTGGAACTTCTCTAAATCTTATAATATTTTGATTAAATAAATCTAATCCCTTACCCTGACCTAAACCAATACTTATAATTCCACCAGGAAGTCGATATTCTTCACTTTTAATTAAAACACTACTTGATCCCCAACCACTTCTATTGATTGGTAAACTTGCATATTGTGGAAAACTACTTACAGCTTTTGAAGTATCTCTTGTTGCAATTTTCAACATCTGATCATAGAACTGTGGGTTAATCTGGAACTCAACAGTCACTCCTTTATAGGTTCCTTGAGCATAGGCTAAGTTAGGTGAAATAAATGTTCCACTTGCTGTACCAGGTAATCTTCCTGTAGTTTGAAGTATCAAATAATCAGCTTGCTCCATAGTTCTATAAACTGTAGTAGGTTTCGAAAGAAAAGTATAGAGTGGAAGGCTTGAAGCTGATAATGCCATTCCTGTTCGTAACATATTAGCTTCAAATAATAATGAAGCTCCGCTATATCCTAATAAAGCCGCATCACCAATTCCACTTGGTGGAGCATTATTCACATTAGGTGAATCCGATCTTAAGTTATCTAAAGCCCATATCCCAAATGCAAGCAATGGTAGTTGTACTGCTCGTCCATTCGGATCACTAAAAGTATAAGTATCATTCCATCCATATTGATAACGGTTGGTCTGTCCATGACCTTTCATAATAAAAGTCACGGGATCAGGCTGATAAAATCTTCCTAATACTGGGTTATAGTGACGTTGCTTTAAATAAACCAAATCATCAGCATCTTGAACCCCTCCAACAAAAGCATTGGGATTCTTTAAATTACTTGGTTTCTTATATTGCAGTTGATGACCAAAAGGTGCGTATTGATAAGACTGACTAACCACACCCTGTTCATTGATCACTTTTAAGGTTGAACCATCAAAGTTCTGGACATGATATTGAATCCGATCCTTAGCCAGCGTGAGCTGACTAAGAACGAGGAAGAGACTTAATACAATCAATTGAACTGTTATTAACCAGATCTTATTTGGTTGCATATTTTTATTTTTCATTAGGTCTTTCATTTTTGTTTTCATGATTTATCCCCTTAGTCATCTTCCAAGATCATATCTAAGATTGCAGGCAACCATGCTGCCATATCTTCATCAGGATCAGGCTCACTTGGTTGAATCAACGGGTCTAAAACACCTTTCGCACCCAGTAATTTATACTCATAACCATCTTTATGACCATCACCATCTGAGTCAGGATTATTTGGGTCAGAACCGATAAAGCGTTCGATATAATCAGGTAAACCATCATCATCGCTATCCACATAACTCTCTAACAAGCTATTGATACCAAACTCGGCCCCTTCAAAATCATTCATCAAATCAAAGCCTTTACTGTTGGCATCTGGATAACGTTCTAAAGTTGCAACTAATTTCCCAGCAACATAAACATAGGCTTTGCTATAACCTGATTGATGGTTAATGTCATAGACCAGATTACCTGCTGAATCATAAATATAGTCAGTAATACCATCATCACGAACTGCACGAACACGCAAACCATCTGTATTATAGATATAGCTTTCATTACCATTTTTACTGATACGATAGTAAGCATCATAATCTAAGGCACGGACGCCATCATTAGTGACATTCCCCATCGCATCATAGCTAAAGTTATATGCTGAACCACTAACATTCGCTAAACGTGATGTGCCATTCACATAGTTATAAGTGTAGGAAGCAGGTGCAACGATTTGACTCTTAGAGGTAATATTGACTGAACTAATATCATCATTGTTATATAAATACTGATAACGTGCCTGATCAAGCTCAACCTGTTTCATTAAGCCTGTACCGAAACGGTCAATTGTGGCGTTATAGGTCGCACCACAATGATCACTCATTCTATTGATACGGTTTAATGCATCATAACCATATCCAATATTCAGTACACATTTATTCAAACTGGTAGAACTTACACCTGTAGGCAAGCCATTGTTTGAGTACGAATATGTCCAAGCTACATCAGCATTTGCTTGTACAGATGTAAGTTGACTCAATATATTGTAGTTAAGCCCTTGAATCACACTAGGTATTGAATAGACTTCACCCAAAGCATTTTGATCTGATAAATTCACAGATTTGCCGTTTGGATAAATAATCGAAACCACTTGGTTCAAGTTGTTATAACCAAATGTGGTGGTATAACCATAATTAGCATTATTGGAATTAATATTTTGTGTTAGTGTTACAACACGACCAAAACCATCACGACCATAGCCTTGTGAAGTATTGGCATTATTGGTTGAATTTAGGCGCCCAGCTAAGCTATAGCCATAATTGGTGGTTATACCACGCCAAGCACGAGAACTAATCAAATCATTGATTGGATAATATTCAATTGTTTCGACTGAACCATCTTGATGGCTAATGGTTTTAATTCGCCCAGTCACATCATAACCATAACCCTTTTGCCCATTGATACTATTGTCTTTTTCGGACGCCAATGTGCCATTACTGTTATAGGTATAACTTTGTGTTGAAGCACCTGAAGCTGCAAAAGTTGGTTTTAACAGACCTAAATTATATTCAGTTGAGGTTGTGAATACAGAACCATCACCACCTTTACGACTGACCAGTGTTTTTAGATTTGCACTAAAATCGCCAGCAGCCAAATAATCAGTTTCAGTAACACCATAAGCATCTGTTGTTAATGCAATAGCACCGTTACGCCCACCACATGATTGATAGCAGTAGTTTACGGTTACGCCATTATCAATTACAGTTTTCGGTCGGTCAAAGACATCATAACCTGTAGAAATCCCCTCACTTGTACCACCAGCAGATGGATTTGAACTAAAGATTACATTTCCAAAAGCATCATATTTATTTGAATTTACCACCGTCTTATTTGATGTATTTACAGCAGAATAGATCAGTAAACCATCACCATTATATTTTTCAGTTTTATTATAACTTGCGCCATTTTGCATAGTTCTTACAATGTCTAAACCATTGTAATCAATAGTTGTATAGCTTAAACCAATAACTGGTGTTTCAACTTTTAAACGACCTGCATCGTCATATTGGTTTTGTGAACGAACACCATCTGCATCTGTATGGAAAATAATATTACCAAAGTCATCGATCACATTGGTCTCTAGGCCACCATTGGCTAAACGAATATTGGTGGGTATACCTTTTTTATAGGCAGAGTATTGAGTAATTTGTTGACCATTACCCACATCAACTTCCATTGGTAAACCAGTATGTTTATCTCCAACAACATAATTGGAGAAACAACTTGCAAATTTTGACCAAGCAAAATCAGTAAGGTTACCTAGACATGAACTAAATGAAACGGTTTCATATTTAAACTTGGTGATACGTCCTTCTTTACTTTCTGTTTTGATCGCACCTTGAACATCATATTCAATAGATTGTGTTGTATACCCACCAGATGTCTTTTGACGAGGTAAACCTGTAATCCAAGGCAAGCTACCATCATTCACTGAAGCATTTGCAGGGTCAGCATTAAAATAAGAAATACTAACACTTGGTAATGAAGTTGAACTTGTACCTTTTAGGCCTGTAGATTCAATCGTTTGAGCATTACCATATTGGTCAAAATCTCGATAAGTTATGCCATAAGCACCATGATGATTAATTGTTTTGTTATTTAACCTTACTAAAAAAACGTCTTCATTATCAGTATAATTATCATTAGTCGTTTTAGGTTTTTGACCAATAAGGTGTAAGGTTGTCCAGTTATAATTTTCTTCTCTCGAATCGATCGTTACTTTTTTAAGTAATCCATGTAAGAAACTTTCTGCGCCGCCTCCCTCAAAGGCATTCATAACATAGGTATATAGTTTAGATAAACCTGTAGTACTATCCTTGGTTGTTACTATTGTTGTTTGTTCTTTAGTATCTTTATTTCGGCTGTAGTTATAGGTAATTTGTAATGGATTAATATCTACACCGCTATAATAAGAACCATTAACTTTATAAGATTTGCTTTCTACAAAACCTGGACGAGATTCGTTAAAAAGGTAGTACGACCAACCAACAGATTTCGCATTTATAAGACCACTTGAAGAGCCTTTAAAATATTTAATTCCAGTCAAATCACTATAAAACCACATATAACCCTGTGAAGTGATTCCATTTACAGATTTAGGATGGTTTCCAACAATTCTATATGGTCCACCATAATCATATGTAATCGCGTCCCCACTTACATCACCAACTGTTCTTAAATAAACACTAGCCGCTTGTTTATTTTGAACTTGCCCGAATGTATTGGTACTTCCAGGGATAGTATCATTATTTAAATAGTTGCTTGTAACACCTTGATAATAAACATAAGCCTTCCAAACCACATTTTTATTATTTATGTTTCGGTTAATTCTAGTCAGAACTATATCACCTTGGATATTCGAAAAAACATTTTTGTTTTCAGTGACTATTGAACCATTTTTATATTTAGCATATAACAATACTAATTCACTATTAGGATTGATATCCTTACCATCAAGTTGATGTTTAACACTTTCTAAGAAAAATTTTGTTGAATTATTATAACCTTGATAAGTTTGATTGGTATTGTCAATCTTGTTATAATTTAATAAATAAGATTCGCCAAATTGATTCTCTACTTTTGAAGCATAGATACTTACACGACCAGCAATATATTGACCTGCAAAAACAGTAGGAAAGCCTGTTTGATTTTCTCGATTTTGACTAGGAAATAAATAATTTGTCCCATTTGGTGCTCTTACCCTAAAATCATTTCCGCCATTTTCACATGAAATAAACCAATTATCTTGTGATACATAACGTGCAGATATTGGATATCCAGATACACCAGTTTTAATAGGATAGAATGTAATATTTTTTTGCCCTGGAAGATATAGCGAAATTGGTCTTTGACGTGGATCTACTTGAGAATACAATACTAAATCACTTTTAGATGAATAAGTTTTTGAAAACACCCATTTTTTACTAGTATCAATATAGTCGTTATAACCAGTCCATGTCCTTTCTAATAATGCTAACAATGTATTTGCATAAGCATTCGTTTGAAATAATAAATTTAACTGTAAAACACTAATAGGGAATCCATCATTATCTCTTAAAACAATCGGGGTACTAGAACCTGCGGAATAAAAATTAATAGTAAATGTTTTTGCAGTTAAAATTTCGCTACCTAAATTTTTTATAAATTCTTCAGCAAAAGCTGTAAAATTTGTATAATCAGCATCACCTTTATAAATAAATCTTTCATAGCCATTTACGACGATACCAATTTTATTTATTTTTTTATTAAAAAACAATCGATTATACGTGAAATATGATAAGTTTAAATGTGTAATCAAAGCATTAACTACAGCTTGATTATTTTTTTCATTTTCTAAAATTAAAGAATCTCTATAGTTTTTTACTGAATCAGGGACTTTGGTTGCGTAATTAGGAATTCCGCTTAATGCATCAAAAGGTATTCCATTGTAGATTTGAGATGATGTATTAACATTATAAAAAGAGTTCGGATCTATACTTCTCTGTTCTGGGGTAGATATGGAAATTGCATATGCTAAGTTTTTAAAATAATTCGCATTAAGTAATTGCCAAATCTCTTGTTTAGTTTCACTTTTATACCCACTATCAATAATAGTTGTTTCATAAACAGCTTTTCCTGAACTATTATTTCCTGTACTTGCATCCCCATTAGCTATACAAATACCAGCACTACTATCACCCTGAAGTTTAGTCGATGCTCCAGTCATCATTACCAACCTTGGCGATTCAAGCTCCCAGTTTCCCATCGAACGAAAACCATTATTGACTTTTCCATAAGAACGAGACAAGGTAAAATTAAGCCCACGCTCACCTTTTAAAGTCACTTCAGGTACATCATAAACAAGGTTACCACTCATTAAATCGACATAACCATTGGGTGTTTTTTCTTGTCCAGTATCACCCACACTTTGATCTGATGGAAAAGATGTCATTGCAACAGACCAATCTATTGGTCCAGCATAAAGTATTGAACTAAATAGGCTTAAAACAAAACTTATTATTATTCTCATGAGCGATATCCCTTTTTATTTATCTATTTAATTACCTATTTGCGTTGCAAAATAACTGATTGAATATCTTCACCGTCAGGCCACCTTGTACATACATTCGCTCCTTCTACACCTACATTTCTATTTGATGCTTGTGCCAACATTAACATTGCTAATTGCCGCTTTCCTGTTGCACTATTTTCATTTTTTATCATCATATAACTTGTATTTTTAGCACAATCCGGGATATTACTTGATCGACTACCGCTAAAATAAATATAAATGAGTCCATCTGAGTCACGTACTACAATTGATTCAACTTTTCCTGTGTAGTCACTGGCTAAAACATTTCCAACAAACACTAGTTGAGACACCAACAAAACAAAGAACACTACTTTTTTCATTTTTAACCCTATTTACTTTTTCTAATAAGTTGTATATAAAAAATACATATTTTTAAGAAAAAATACAAGTTCAACACAAAATATTCACAATTCATTATGAGAGTGGAGAAAAATGTTAAGAAAAATCACACTTGTTCTTATTTTAATGACAGCAAATACTTCTGTATTTGCTGCTGAGAATATTACATATCGAAAAATTACCAGTATTGGTTGCCATCATGTAGATGGAACATGTTATGCAAGTTTATCAGGGGAGCCTTTTGGTAACACTTTGTCTTGTCCATATAAAAATGTAAATCAATTCCGTTTTGACGCTAGCACTACAAATGGAAAAAGAACATATGCCTCACTTTATGCGGCTTATTTAAGTAAGAAATTTGTAGATATTTATTTAGATGGATGTTCATCAGATGGTAGACCATCTATCGTTTGGTTTCATATTTATTAATTTAGTAAGGTATATTCATGAAAACTATAATTATTTTTATTTGTGCATTTTTTTGTGGTCAGTGTTTTGCTCAAGTAGATTGTGGACCATATAAAGTGATGCAAATTCAAACACAAGAAACTGATTTGTTAGCACTGCTTAAGTCTCCAAGTGGCCGAGAATCTTGGAAACAAATTGGCTCATGGTCAAAACCATCAACGAAGCCATACTTAGGTATCTTAATGCAAGCATATGCGATGAAAAAGAATATAACTTTGCGTTATATACAGGACAATTATAATTGTGAAGAAACGGATTATGTAACTGTACCTTGGATGGTAAGAATGTGGTAATTTAAGAAATTTTCATACTTTGACATCATATACCACCGTACCAAAAAATCTCTTCTTAAAAGTGATGCTAATGAAAAAATTTATTTTATTGCTACTCATTTTAATTAATCAATCTGTTTTTGCTGGTAATATTATGTGTACAGGAAAAGTGAGTGGTGTGTCGATAAATCCACGTTCAGGTGGGTTATTTGCTAACAGTGTTGGTGGTTTAAGCAGCCCCTTGTTATGTAGTACATCAGCAACTTGGAATGAAATCTCTCCAGCGAATTGCAGTAAATTATTCGCTGTATTACTTACTGCTCAAATTACAAAGAAATCTGTAACTTTATATTTTTCTGAAGTTCAGAGTTGTTCAGATTTTCAACCATGGACTTTAGCTCAAGGGTTTTATCATTATATTTTAAATGATTAATTGACTATAGATGCATCCTAAAATTTAACAATAATTTTAAATCAAGGAAATACAGCAATGAAGAAAATATTATTACTGGCAATTCTACTTACCCAGCAAATTTTTGCAGCTGAGACATATGTGTCTGGAAGAGTTTCTGATATTACAAGTATAACTGAAGGATTACTGATACGATTAGAAACTAGAGAGGTTCCAAGAATTTGTGAAAATAAAAATCCTTGGGGTTACTTAATCATCCCACAAGCCAGAAAAACAATTCTAGCAGCATTCTTAATGAATTGGGCTAGAAAAAAACCTCAAGTAACTCTATATGTCGATGAAAATCAAGGAAGTGCGTCTTTTTGCACCATTAAACAAATTGACCATCAAAGTTAAAATTAATTTCCATATTAAAGTTATTTTATTAACTGATGTTACGCAACAACTCTAAAGTCATGTTGTACCTCGAATAAAATGGCTACGCGAAAACGTCATCCGCAATTGTCTGAGGTAGGACTACTGCTAATTTATAAAGTATCTGCGATACTTAGAATATTTTGACAGAAGTGGTCGAGTTCTGCGGATGACAATGGTTTTGCCTACTTTTGCCGAAACAAAAGTAGGTCGAACCGAAGGTTATTCTCTAAATTTAAACTTTTGATGTAAGACTCCGCCGCGTAAGTCTATATTTTCAACATAGATAAATTTAATTCATACCAAAGCGTAACATCAGTTGTTAAGTTCTTTTTTGCTTAATCAACTTAATATAAATTTCGATACAAACTAAATTTGAAGCTTTTTCAATAATTAGTTTACTCGTTGTTTTGTACTAATCAAAAAAGACTATTCAATTACTGCTTATATAGCTACTAGATTAACATATTTCTAATCTAATACAGCCTTTATAAAAATAAATTACACACTGTATTTAGGCCGAAAACGCTAAAGTCTTTTCAGAAAGCTGCTCTGCAATATCCAACAGCAATTGCTCCGTCTTATTCCAACCCAAACAACCGTCTGTAACAGATTGACCATAAGTCATATCACAAGAGATTTTTTGATTACCATCCACCAAATGACTTTCTAGCATTACACCACGTACCTTGGTCACATGTCTTTCTTCAATGATTTGCTGTAAAACCAACGGTTGCATTAAAGGATCTTTACTGCTGTTACCATGACTACAATCAATCAACAATGCTGGTAATTTCCCTTGATGCTGCTGGCGGATCTGTTGGATCGATTCTGCATCATAGTTTGTGCCTTTATTTGAACCACGTAAAATGATGTGTGCTAAAGGATTACCATGACTATGTACAAGACAAGGCAATCCCTTTTGGCCCATGGCTAGAAACTGATGAGGATGACTTGCAGATTGGATTGCATCTAAAGCAATTTGAATCGAGCCATCTGTCCCATTTTTAAAGCCAATACTAAAAGGCATATGACTTGAAATTTCACGATGAATTTGTGATTCGCTGGTACGTGCACCAATAGCCCCCCAAGCTAATAAATCATCAAAATATGCAGTTGCCATAGGGCTTAGAATTTCACTGGCGATCGGCAAACCTTTTTCAATAATTTGTAAATACAATTGGCGTGATTTTTCTAAACCCAATTGCATATCAGCAGATCCATCTAAATTTGGATCGTATAAAAACCCTTTCCAACCCACTGTTGTACGTGGCTTTTCAATATATGCACGCATCACTAGAAAGATTTGATCTGACACTTTTTCTTGTAATTGTATTAAGCGATCTGCGTATTCCAATGCGGATTTTTCATCATGAATAGAACATGGGCCTGTAATCACCAATAAACGGTCATCTGTACCATCGAGAATATTTTCAATTGTTTGGCGTTGCTCAGTGATTTGTAAAGCGAGCTTATGTTTTAATGCAAATTTTTCTTTTAACTCATAAGGTAAACTGAGTTGAGTTTCTATGGTTTGATTTTGTTGTAAAGCAATATTTAGTGCATTCATGATGTATTCCTTTGGACTCTATAAAGTCCGAACTTTTATTTGAGCGTATGGGATCTATTCAAATGGGCGATCAGGTTTTTCACTTGACCAAAGTAAGTCCAATAAAAGTTGCTAAAGTATACGTAGTTAAATTTCATCATGACATTCTCCAAAATCTTTACACTTAATTGATTCAAAATATTTTTAACATTCAGATATAAAAAAACCTGATCGGTGTTGCCGATCAGGTATTAACTTTGATGGGCAACCAATTCATTGCCCGAACGACTTCAGGCAATTATCTAAAGAATTGCCAGAAATAATAAGAAGTAGCGATTACAGGTTGCTTTTTCATCTTTATGTCGTTCATAAAAATCTATATTGAATTTACAATACCTGTAGTCTGTAGACTTTTCAAGCCCTTTTTTAAAGTTTTTCTATATTTTATGTATGGAATACAAATGATTGAGTTAAGACACAATTTAACCTAATCATTGGTGATAATCCAAAGCCCATCACTTCAACATTTCTTGTACTTGTTTAGCACAAATCGCTTGGCTAAATAAGAAACCTTGGCCAAATTTACAGCCCATGGCTCTTAAATTTTCAAGCTGCTGAATTGTTTCAATCCCTTCTGCAATAATATCTAAAGAAAGGATTGGACCTAATTTTGCAATACCTTCCACAATTGCTTTAATCGACTTTTCTTCATGCATACGACTCACAAAATTATAGTCAATTTTTAAACTATCTACAGGGTAATCTCGGATATGTGTCATCGATGAATGCCCTGTTCCAAAATCATCTAAGGCAATTCGAACGCCTTCTTGTTTAAGTTTTTTCAACGCTCTGATGACATATTCATAGCCACGGTCTGCCAAAACATGTTCAGTAATTTCAATTTCAACAAGATGGTGTGGAATTGCATACTGGGTTAAGCGCTTCAATAAAATCTCGGCATAATTATCCCGCATAAACTCTACAGGCGAAGCATTGATTGAAACAGGCAACACTTTAAAGCCTTGTTTGATCCAATGGGAAATATCTGTAAATATTTTATCATGCATTGTTTCACTGATTTTGGTTGCTAATTCAAAATCATTAAATGCTTCAGCAACTGTCGCTGGTAAATAAACATTTCCCTTTGGATCGCGCCATCTCAATAGTGCTTCGAAACCAATAATTGAGCAATCATCAAGTTTCACTTTAGGTTGATAAAATGGTTCAACTTGATTATTACGGATAATTTGACGTGCTGTGATTAATTGTTTCGCCTTGCCTTGAGCAATTTCAAACATGTCTACACCAAACATACGAATACCACCACGACCTTGTTCTTTAAGATCATTTAAAGCAGCATCTGCACATTTCAATAAACCTGAACCATCTTTGGCATCCTGCGGAAAAATTGAACCGCCAATACTCATTCCGCCATTGAGCAATTTACCACTATAAGTAATAGGTGCGTCCAATTGTTTCAATAATTTTTGGGAAACAGCCTCAATCTGCTCATGACTTTCCACATGGTCAATCACTACTGCAAATTCATCACCATCTAGTCTTGAGATATATGCATTGTCATCTAAACAATGTGCGAGACGCTTCGACAAGACTTTAAGTAAATGATCACCAGCAGAATGCCCTAAAGTATCGTTGATATACTTAAAATGGTCTAAATCAATTAGTAATAATCCAATTTTACTTCGATTCTCTCGGGCTTTAGTAATAGAGGATTTTAACTTTCTTTTAAATGCACGACGATTCATCAGACTCGTCATTTCATCAAATTCACAAATAACTCTTAATTTTTCTTCAGCAATACGTTGTTTCGTTATATCCCGTGAAACACATAAAATGCTAGTAGTTTGACCATTTTCATTGATAACAGGGGTTAAAATATTGTCCCAATACATGGTTAAGTTGCCGAACACACTTTTACCAGCAAATCTAGAATTCTTGCCTTTTACAGCTTCTTTAATGGCTTTTTTGCCTTGTTCACGCACTTCGGGTGGTAATAGTGCAAGCCATTCCATACCAAAATTTTTTACTTTTTCTTGCCCTAGTAAGGCAATACAACCAGATTTATTCATCTGTGAAACATAACCATCTGGTGTGATAATTTTAATACAGTCGACACTTACATCAAGCATATCGGTATTGGCTTTTAATGACTCATTGGTTTCACGTAATAGCATTACACGATCATGAATATTGGTACAGGTTATAGTCCAATCAAAAAATTGTTGTTTATAAACTGTACTTTGTGCAATCAACGAAAACCATTGATATTCGCCATTCACATGGCGGATACGGCATTCTTTTTCAAAACGTTGTCCAGTTTTTTGCGCTGATATCCAAATATTGTAGATATGCTCTGCATCATCTGGATGTAAGCATTTAATCCAATCTGAATCACAAATATGATGAGTATCTACACCAATAAATTCTTTTAATGGTGTATTACAATATCCAATCCCTAACTTTGTCACCCAGATAAGGTGGGGTATCAAATCCAAAGCTTTTTTGACTTCATTCAAAATTTGCGCAGATCGAGGACTTATAGACTTTGGAAACGAATCCACCTGATTCAAACTCGAATGCAAAGGTAAATAAATGCCTGCCATAAATTAATCCTATCTATCAACGCAAAATTAAGATAAACCATCGTTCAAACTTATATGTATTTAAAATAACCACAGATTCATATATCACTTAAGCGTCGAGTCATTATTTTTTTCAAATAGTCATGTGACACAAATCACACTTTAAGTAATAAGTTTAAATTGTATACAATAAAGCTTATAAAATCTATTCTTTTAAGTTTTTAAGTATGTTTCAAATTTATGACAAATCCTTATTTATTTAAATTATCCTTAAATATCAAATTGATAAATAAATTTTATCTTTTGTAATAACAGTAATCCCGCTCTCTCTTTTGATTTTTCTAGAGAAACTTAATTCCATCATTGAGTTCTGCCCTTATTCCTAATAATCTTAACAATATGCATAATCAAATCAATCATTGCACAATTTTCAAGCATATTAAAGAAGATTATTTTAAAAAATTAAATAAACAATCATGATTATTAAATCTAAAAATTATTGAATAAAAATTCAAATCATTATCATTTAATAAATACATTTTAATTTAAGCAATTTACCTAAAATAATTTAAAGGTAATTTTAAATAACGAACACCATTCTTTTCAGGCTCAGGAAATTGACCTGCATTCATATTAATTTGAATAGCTGGAAGGATTAGTTTCGGCATAGACAATGTAGCATCACGTTGTTCCCGCATAGCAATAAATGCTTGTTTAGTGACTCCTGTATGGATATGGATGTTTTCTTCACGTTGGGTCTTTATGTTTGTTTGACAATGAAAATCTTGGCGTGATTCTGACAGGTAATCATGGCATAAATACAACCGAGTATACTCGGGTAAGTTAAAAATTTTCATTACAGAATCATAAAGTTGTGCAGCACTGCCCTTTGGAAAATCACAACGCGCTGTGCCATAATCAGGCATAAACAAAGTATCACCAACAAAGGCTGCATCACCAATCACATAAGTCAAACAAGCTGGGGTATGACCAGGCGTAGGGAGATTATATGCCTCTAACTTGCCAATCTTAAAAATCTCATGATCTTTAAATAAATAATCAAAGGAATGCTGTGCTTTCAAAGCTTCATAATCAAGATGATAAATTTGACTAAAAATATCTTGAACAGTCACAATTTTTTCACTCATGGCGATTTGACCACCTAACTGTGCTTTTAAGTATTGCGAAGCTGTTAAATGATCTGCATGTACATGTGTTTCAAGAATCCACTGCACTGTAAGATGATGTTTTTGAATATACTCAATAATATGGTCTGCATGTGTTGTCGATGTTGTTGCTGATGCCGCATCATAATCCAATACACTGTCAATAATGGCACAGTATTGAGTTGCAGGATCAACCACCACATAACTAAAGGTATTACTGGCTTCATCAAAAAAATCTTGTACAAATGGATTCATAAAAAATTATGCTCCTGTCACTTTGCGATGAATCAACACGCCAAACAGCATGGCAACAATAAAATATAGGGCTTGATAATAACCTAAACCAATCAATGTAAATGCTGGTGCTGGACAAATTCCAGCAATTCCCCAACCTATACCAAAAATGAAAGCGCCTGCAACTAACTTTGTATCGAGTCGGGTATTTTTTGGTAATTCGATCACTTCATTAAACACAGTCACTGGTTTTCGTATCGCTTTTTGAAAAGGAATAAATGCGACTACAATTGCGCCGATCATCACAAAAGCCAGACTTGGATCCCACTGCCCGAATATATCTAAGAAACCGATGACTTTGGCTGGATTCGACATACCCGAAAGCATTAAACCTACAGAAAATAGCCCGCCAAAGATAAATGCAAAGATATTTTTCATGATTAAGCTCCAATCACATGGCGCATCACATACACAGTGATAAATCCAGCCAGCATAAAGGTACAGGTTGCGACAATTGAGCGTTTAGACAAACGACTTATCCCACAAATTCCATGACCACTGGTGCAGCCTGAACCTAATCTTGTGCCAAAGCCAACCAATAGACCAGCGATGACAAGCAAAATTGGGCTTGTCGTTAGCATCACAATTTCAGGATTAAAAATCTGTCCATAGATAAATGGTGTGATAAATAATCCCAACAAAAACCACAAAGCAGGGGTTTTAAAAATCGTGTGTGTATTGAGGACTTGTGCGATTAGACCACTTACCCCTGCTACACGACCATTTACAAATAGGTAGCCAACCACAGCAAATCCGAGCAGAAGACCACCCCAAAAGGCCAATATGAAATCATGCATTGCTTTAAACCCATACAATATACGTTTTTATAATATATAATTATTTAAATTAATCAACTTCATCATTCAGATAAATATATGTAGAAATATGCAAATAAAAGGCATAACTGCAAATACAATCCCTATATGCTCTACCAAAGAGTTGCACAGCATTTTTTTAGTTTTGATTTAAAAATATGAATAATTTTATTTACGTTTATTTTTAAAAATCAATATTTTATGATTTATTTTAATTTTTAATACTTTCCCAATAGACTTCTTTTATAAGACCTTTTTTAAGCAATGCATCAACATAAAATCCCTCTTATCCTTGCCTTCTCAAAAACTAAGAAAGAACTTTCAATACCAATATACTTCACTCAGCAGGATTATTTTTAGGTTATGAAAGAGATATAATCATCAGATTAATTAAACTCACTCAATACTTTGTCTACAAACCATTTAGGGAAATACTCTACAACAGGATTTAGTTTTAGCACTTCACCCTTTTCTATCTCTGCAATAAAAGCTGCTTTTTCACCGTGACTTGAATTATCAAAAATATATGCACGATCTGAGGCTTCAATTGCCAACATCAATAAATCTAAACTACGGTAATAGCGCTCACAGATTTTCTGCACTGGTACAGCATGACCACCTGTAGCAACCCTATATTGCACACGTCCAATATTAATTTTTGGGTCAACGGTTGCCACATAGTACAGATATGTTTTAAAGCCTTGTTTCTGGGCTTCACGTAGAAACTCAACTTTGCTGATATGCGACATCACAGTTTCAAAAGTGAAACTCATTTTTAACCTTAAAAATTCCATCCGAATAAAATCGATAATGCGTGCGCAAAGATAGGAGTCGATTTCATCTCGGTTAAATATAATGAGTCCATCCACAATTTGTGGTTTTGAGGTTAATAGCGGCACGACTTGGTCATTTTTTTTACGTTTTTTTTGTTTTAAAAATTTCAGTAACGCTGCGCTAGATAAATCATGATGATAATCATCTAAGCACAAACTTTGAGTCGCAGATAATTGTTTTTCAAGCTCATCTGCATTTAAATATGCCCCAATCTGATGGGGCGCTAAATAGTCTTTAATTGTGCTTTTACCTGATCCGTTTGGACCAGCAAACATTCTTATTCTCGGCTGTCGCATATAAAGTTATGCCATCACCTCTTGTTTCTTTTTACGTTTTAACACACTGTGTTTAAGCTTGGGAACCACATAGGCAGAAGATAAATCTTCAACAACTTTGACTTCACCATTGCTTTGTTGGACCAGCTGTTGATCTTTTACATAAGTGATTGTAGCGTTTGACTGACTTGCATGATTAAATGCCGCACTAAACGCATCGATAGCAAGCACTGGAATCGTTGCCTCCTCACGTAATGTCGTCTTCATTGCTGTAAATGTCGTCATGTCATATATCCTCAGCATAAACTTTAGCTGTAGTTACATCTTAACATATCACTTATTTTTGTCTATTTATTCATCATTGAACACAGAAAATCTATTTCCGTAGAAGATTAAAATACAATGTGAAGATATATTCACAAAATTGATTTAGAAATTCATCAAAAAACATATGCTAAAAGCCATACGACAACTTCCGACACAGTTATAATGTGCTAAATAACGGATAGAACCTGCCTATGTCTAGTGATCTTGAAATTGATGTAATGCGTGAATCAGCTTCTTCAGTGGTAACTATTTTAAAATCTTTAGCCAATACAGATCGCTTATTAATTTTATGCCATCTTGCTCAAGAAGAGTTAAATGTTTCACAAATAGAAGAAAAAACTCAGATCAACCAACCCACCCTTTCTCAACAATTGATGATGTTGCGTAAAAGTGATGTTGTTTCGACGCGCCGTGATGGAAAGCAAATTTATTATTCTATTAAAGATCAGAAAATGACGGTGGTATTGTCAACATTATATGATTTATATTGTCCACAAATTTAGCTTTTCTTTTAACATTAGATAAATTTAAAATAAAACAATACCTTATATACAAAAATTAGTTGTCACTATTTTTCTTAGCATTTTTTATGCATAATATATATGAAAATATGCTAATGAAATTCAAATGGCTGATCCTAAAGTTCAACTCAGTAAAATACTTCCTGTCTGGCAATGGCTCCAAGACTATAATGTTCCTAAATTTAGAGCCGATCTTCTTGCTGCTTTAATCATCATTGCAATGCTTGTACCACAAGGCATGGCTTATGCTATGGTCGCAGGCTTACCCCCTGTGACAGGCTTATACGCCAGTATTTTACCCATGATCATCTATGCCATTGTTGGCGGTAGCCCAACATTGTCTATTGGTCCTGTAGCACTGATTTCTATGATGACCTTTGCAACACTTGAACCCTTATATGAGGTAGGCTCACCAGTCTATATTCAAGCTGCATGTTTATTGGCACTTCTTGTCGGTATACTTTCAACTTTACTTGGCATTTTCAGATTCGGATTTTTAATTCGTTTAATCAGTCATCCTGTCATTAAAAGTTTTATCATCGCCTCCGCAGTGCTGATCGCACTTAGTCAAGTTAAGTTTATACTTGATATACCTTTAAAATCAGGCAATGTTATTGAGTTTATCCAAAGTATTTGGCAATACATTAACTTTACTAGTATTGAAACTTTGATTTTTGGGGTTTGCTCCATACTCTTTTTGCTTTACATGCCTGTTTTCTTTAAATCAAAGTTATGCAAATCATTTTCAAATTATCTTCAATTCTGGGTTAAAGCACTGCCCTTGGTTCTGGTGTTTATTTCGATTGCGTTAATACATTTCCTGCATATAGACCAATTTGGTATCAAAACTGTGGGTGAGATTCCTTCGGGATTTCCACCAATTGCCATGCCTTACTGGCGCTGGGATTTGGTGATCCAGCTTTTACCTGGTGCAGCCATGATTACCATGGTGAGTTTTGTCGAATCTATTTCTATTGCACAGACCACAGCATTTCAGCAACGTAGTGAGCTTAATAGTAATCAAGAGCTGATTGCACTGGGTTTAGCCAACTTTAGTGCAGGTGTCACATCAGCATTTCCTGTGACTGGCAGTTTATCACGTACAGTGGTCAATGCTGATGCAGGCGCAAAAACGCCTATGGCTGGCGTTATATCATCAATTTTTATCGTAATTGTGAGCTTGTATTTTACTGGGTTATTTAAAGAGCTTCCTTTGGCTATTCTTGCTGTCACCATTATAGTATCAATTTGGAAGTTAGTTGATTTTAAACCTTTTGTCGAAACATGGCATTATTCCAAAGCGGATGGAATTGCCATGTGGGTCACATTCTTTGGGGTATTGTGTATCGATATATCAACAGGTTTGATTATTGGTATTATTTCTACATTTTTATTGCTGTTATGGCGTATTAGCCGTCCGCATATTGCCGTCATTGGCTTAGTTGAAGGCACGCAACATTTCCGTAATATTTCAAGACATGATGTTTTAACAAGTACCAATATTGTGTCTATTCGTATAGATGAAAATCTAAGTTTTTTAAATGCCAATACCTTAAAAGAATTTATCATTTTAGAAGTCAGTAAACATCCAGAACTACATCATGTAGTGATCAATTGCTCAAGTATTAGTAATATTGATGCAAGTGCTTTAGAAACTTTGGAAGAAATCAACAGTGATTTAAATAAATTAAAAATCCAAATGCATCTCACAGAAGTCAAAGGCCCAGTCATGGATCGTTTAAAACAGTCCAATTTAATTAAACAGCTCAGTGGAAATATTTATTTAACGCATTACCAAGCCATGCATAAATTGGATGCTCAAACTTTTAGTTAAATAATCGTTTAAATTATCAACATTTTTTATTATGATTGCTGAAAAAGCTATATATTTTTTAATATCTTAATTTTTATGGCGAAATTGTATTATTTAAGTTTTCGCTTTTAGGTATAGAATACGCGGCTTGTTCATCGATTTTAGACCAGTTTAGGCATAAAGGTTCAACATGTTTGCTGCCCTAGCACGTTTAAGTTTAGTTACTCGTATTCTTATTGCCATTATTCTTGGTTTTATAGTTGCGTATCTATTCCCCAATTCAGCCCAATATTTCATTATTTTAGGCGAGCTTTTTATTAAAGCATTAAAATCCATTGCACCAATTCTTGTATTTGTCTTGGTTCTCTCGTCTATCGCTAACTTTAAAGTTGGCGAAGGCGCGAGCAACTTAAAACCAATCCTTGGATTATATGCAATTGGAATGTTACTGGCTGCTATTAGTGCAATTACGATAAGCACAGTATTTCCAAGTACTTTAATTTTTGCCCACGCAAGTGAAGTTACTTTACAACCACCAGGTAGCGTAGCAGAAGTATTAAAAAATTTACTCCTCAGTTTTATTACCAATCCAATAACAGCTTTACATGAAGCCAATTTCATTGGGATTTTAGCTTGGGCGGTAGGCTTAGGTGCAGCACTGCGTCACGGTTCGGAAACGACTCAACAAGTGATTACAGATGTTGCAGATGCAATTAACGCTATCATTCGTGTCGTGATTGCTTTTGCTCCAGTGGGGATCTTTGGTTTAGTTGTTGCGACATTTGCGCAAGCAGGTTTAGAAACCTTAAAAAACTACGCGCACTTAATTGCTGTTCTTATTGGTACCATGCTTTTTGTTGCACTGATCATCAATCCATTAATTGTTGGTTTTGTGATGCGTAAAAACCCATACCCATTGGTTTTAAAATGCTTAAGAGAAAGTGGAATCACCGCATTCTTTACTCGTAGTTCTGCTGCCAATATTCCTGTAAACCTTGATTTAGCAAAACGATTAGGGGTAAATGATACCACTGCAAACGTTGCAATCCCTCTAGGTGCAACCATTAACATGGCTGGCGCTGCTGTAACAATTACTGTACTTACTCTAGCTGCGGTGCATACGCTTGGTATTCAGGTTGATATCGTCACTATGGTGATCTTATCTATAGTCTCTGTGGTAACAGCTTGTGGTGCTTCCGGTGTTGCTGGTGGTTCTTTGTTGTTAATTCCTGTCGCTTGTGGTTTATTTGGTATTCCTTCAGAAATTTCAATGCAAGTGATTGCAATTGGTATGGTGATTAGTGTGCTTCAAGACTCAACAGAAACAGCATTGAACTCCTCGACTGATGTATTATTTACAGCAGCAGTCGATCTTTCTAAAAAGTAATATACAGCGTATATGAACAAAAAGAAGGAATTATGCCTCTACAGTATTTGCCCGTTTGGATTCAACTAGGTGCGTTTATGCTTGCGGTCAATGCAGGCATAATTAACGTACTTGGTTTAATTACCGTTCTACATCAATCTATTTCTCATATGACGGGCAATGCTAGTTTATTTGCGCAAGCACTTATTCATCAACAATATGAATATGTGCTTTACTTATTTATGGTGATTGTCAGTTACGTCATTGGTTCAAGTTATAGTGGCTTTATTTTAGGAAATAGCAATTTTAAACTCGAACGGAGATATGGTATTCCACTTAGTCTTGTGGGTGTGTTTATTCTCCTTTGCTGGTTATTTATTCCTTTTTATCCAAAATATGCTTTGCTTTGGGCGAGTACAGCAATGGGAATGCAAAATGCTATGGTCAGTCACTATAAAGGTACGATCATCCGCACTACACACCTTTCAGGGGTTTTAACGGATCTTGGTTTGGCTTTAGGTTATTTTTTTAGAGGCCTTGGCATTGAAAAACGCCGTGTGACACTACATCTACTGATTCTTTTCGGATTTATTCTGGGTGGACTGATTGCCAGTATAGTACATCCTTATTTACAATTAAATTCATTCCTTATCCCTGCTGGATTAAGTTTAATACTCAGCTTAACGTATTGGTTTATTTATTTTCGGCATGGTTCGAAACACATTTAATGGTTGGTTATTGTTATGGTCAAAAACGCGTTACAAGCACAGTTACTCAAAGCTGGCTTAGTAGATAATAAAAAAGCAAAGAAATTATCAAAGCAGGCACAGCATGAGCAACGTACAGGTCAGAGCAATGAAGCTGAGCTTAAAGCTAAAATTGAACAAGACAAGCAAGAAAAAATCAGTAAAGATCAAGCGCTGAATCAAGAGAAACAACGCGTTTTAGATGAAAAAGCCTTAAAAGCTTCAATTATCCAAATGATAGCTCAACATAAAATCAAAGATACAGATGGCGATGCGGTCTATCAATTTATTGATGGTTCAATTAAAAAAATCTATATCAATCAGCAAATTTATAATGCTTTAGTTTCAGGCAGTTTGGTGATCGCGCATGATAATAATGATGCGTATGCAATTTTACCCAAAGCTTTGGGTGAACGTATCAATGAAAAAATGAATGGATTTATTATTGTCAACAATTCTGAGAAGAATGAACAAGTGACAGATGAGGAAGATCCTTATGCTGCTTATGTTATTCCAGATGATTTGATGTGGTAATCCCCTGTTATATTTTTAGAAATTTCATCAGCCTAATGCTTCAATCATTAGGCTTTTTTTGATTTATAGTCAAACCATTTAATTATTCATACAATTAATTTTCATCAAGTCATTAATCAAAAATGAAGCTGAGGTTTTTATGTGAACTTTTAGAAACGATTGGTAATCAATTCGTTTTTTATACTTTTAAATCATAGATGCTTGTCCTAACGTGGGGCGACATGGATATCGCCGTTGGGCGGGGGTAAAGGACGTACCCCTCGCCCAACCTGAGCAAAAACAAAGTACTGCTTTGTTTGCAGCGCAAGGTTTGGCAATCCCCACGAAAAGTGAGGCATCGCCTACGCAACGGTATTTAAACTTTGAATGTAAGATGTGGTATTGCAATGCTTTTATATCCAAGCAATTGATTTAACTAAAACTATTTTTAAGAGAAAATATATTCTTGTATCTGAGTTTTTTGACAGGTTGGCTATAAATAAAACAGTTTAAGTATTAAATTTATTTTTTATCCCTGCACTTTTCCTCAAAATTTCTACATAATTGTGCGCTAATCTTACGCGAAATTACATAAATGGAACGATGCAACATGCACCGTAGAAAACTTTACTGGGGTACATTGAGTACTTTAAGCCTTACAATATGCGCTATCACCTCTGCAAGCCTTGCAAATGATGAAACGATATCTACAAATAAAACTATTGAAATGACTCAACATCAAGAAACTGAATCACCTCAACAATTAAAAACCTTGGTTTTTGCAGCGGAACAAACACCTGCTAAAGATCCTGATATCAGTGCGGTCGCTAAAACCATTGTGACACGTGAAGAAATGCTACAATTTGGCGATCAATCGGTCAATGATGCTTTAAGACGTGCAGCAGGTTTTCAAATGCCAACATTTGGACAAGGACCGCGTGGATCAAGCGGTTCAGGCAGCATGCGTTTTCGTGGTGGTGGCGCACCAGTATTTTTGATTAATGGGGAAGCTGTGCAAGGTGGACCACGCGGTGGTATATCTATTGTTGACTCGATTACGCCTGAAATGATTGAACAAATTGAAATCACCAAACAACCTAGTGTAGCTCAAGCCTCAGTTGCCTCATCCGCAGTGATCAATATCATTTTAAAAGAACCCTTAGACAATGCTCGAATCAGTGGCAATGTTAAATTAGGATATGGCATCACCCAATCCGATCAAAAAGAAGAACAACGTAAAAATATCAGTGTCCAAGCAGATGGGCGTGATGGTGCATGGATTTATAGTGTTTCATCCAATCAAATGTGGAATGACAGTAAAACAAGCACAGAAATTGAAAATATAAATGGTACACGCCAACAAATACGCAGTACCAATCGTACTAATACCATGTTTGCACCACGTATTGAATATCAAATTGATGATCAACGAAAACTGGTTTCAGAAATTTTTTATCGTAAGAATGAAAGTGATGGCTCTAGCAGTAATCAAGTTCAAAATGATAAAAATGACAGTATTCGTTTAAACAGCCGTTATGAGCGTAAAGATAAAGGTGACTCAGACAAAGTCCGCTTGTCTATTGAAAAACAAAATGAAACTGAATCCACTCGTTCCAATCAATACAGTTCTTATATTGATGAAACTGTGAATGAATACGGTTTAGCTTATGATGGGGTACGCAAGTTTGATGAAAGTAAACAAGTAAAATTTGGACTTGATGCGCGTGACAATGAGCTAGCAAGCAATATTGCTGATACATTAGATGAGCAACGTTATGCACTTTATTTGGAAGGCAGTTTAAAATTTTCAAAACGTCAAACGCTTACCGTGGGTGTGCGTCAGGAATGGTTAGAACGTTCAGGCTTGGTTGGTTATAGTGATCAAAGCCTAAGTCCTGTGCTTGCACATCGTTTAGACTTCAACGATCAATGGTCTTTGCAAACCAATATTAGTCGCGCCTATAAAAGTCCAAATAGTAACAATCTCATGCCGACTGTTTCCATTTCAACTGATGCTGATGCAGGTTCTATCAATAACCCAGACCGTGGTGGTAATCCCAATCTTCGACCTGAAAAAATCACTGCACTGGAAACGACCTTGGGTTATAACACTACTACAGGAGGTATAAATATTACGGCTTTTCATCGAGATATTGATGACTATATCGAAAAAGTGATTCGTCAAGAAGGTACACGTTTTGTTGAGCGTCCATATAATCAAGACCAAGCAACAACCTATGGTGTAGAAGTTTCCGGTCGTTATGCTTTAAAACAAACTGAAAATGGTCATTCATTTATGTTGAATGGACAATTATCGACGGTACGCGCCAAAATCGAAGATACCGATCACAATACTCGTTTAGCCAGTGATGTTGCACCTTATACAGCTAGTACAGGCGTTTCATACAATTACCAGCCTTGGCAGTTAGCGACCAGTATTAATCTTACTTACACGCCAGAATTTACTCGTGCTCTAGATAATCTTGCCTATGATCGTACAAGTAACGAACGTGTAAATGTCGATATTAGTGCAACAAAACGCTTCCCTAAAGCTTGGGCAACAACACTGAGTGCTCGTAATATTTTGAGTACAGATTATAAAGAGCGTTTAAATAATCAAAGTGATGGTAGTTTATATGAAGCTCGAGTCAATGATGCTATTCCAAGTTTCTTGTTCAGTGTCGAGAAAAAATTCTAATTTTCATTGGAATAAATACATATATAAATCAAACTCTTATAAGTTACTTACCAATAAATAATGAGTAAATAAACATAAATAAGTGATCCATTTAAAAACCGAAGTTTAGAAACTTCGGTTTTTCTTAATCTGCTTAAATATAAAAACCACAAATGATAAAACAGAGTAAACAGACGGTTTCTGCGATTTCTATACTTGCACCAATGGTGTCACCCGTAATGCCATCAATTCGTTGAATAAATTTATAGCGAAGATAAATTAAGGTCAAAATAAAAATCGTCGCGGTCACTAAACCTACCCAGACAAAATAACCTGCACCCAATAAACTAATACCAAAAATGATCATTGCCCAAGTTTTAGGAATATATTGAGCAATAGACCAACCTAAACCCTTTTCACGGACATATTCAGTGGTTAGAAATAAAAATAATGGTGTTAAACGCCCTAAAATAGGAAATAGAATCAAAGCAGTATAGTATTGCTCTTGTAATAACACATACAGTGCAGACCACTTAATCAAGCAGATAACAATTAAACTCAGCACACCAAATGGTCCACATGCTGGGTCTTTCATAATTCTTAAAGTATTTTCTTTATCACCAAAGCCACCGACCCAAGCATCCGCAGTATCGGCTAAACCATCTAAATGTAAACCACCAGTGAGTAAAATCCAGAGGACTAGAATAATAGTACTGAGTAAAACAACAGGTAAAACATGTAGAAAACTGGCAACGGCAAACAGAACCAAACCAATCAAAAACCCAATCACTGGATAAAATAGCAGTGACTGACCATTTTGTTTTGGCGAAGGCATATTTTTTAAATGAACAGGGAAAACCGTTAGAAATTGCAATGCAATCAAAAATGGGATCATTTATTGCTCTCCAATAACTCTAACTGCATGGTTTCACTGTCCAATATAAACCGATTTAATTGCCCAAGTTCTGCTGACATTTTTAAAATATCATCAAGAGATTGCTTTAGTGCAATACATTTTAAAAGCTTAATCACACCACCATGCGTCACAATCAAAGCAGTTTGGCTTTGGCTAATCAACATCTGCTCTTTGATTGCTTGTAATGCTTGCTTAATTCGATACTGAAAATCTAAATATCTTTCAGCATTCGGCGGGGTAAAATGTGTCGGAGATTGCCAAAAATTTTCCAATAACTCTGGGGACTTTTCATAAATCTGCTGTGTTGAAATGCCTTCCCAATCACCAAAATGTATTTCTTGTAATCGATGATCCTGCATTAGAGGTATTTTTACTTGTTCAGAAAGTGACTGTGCAAATGAAAAACAGCGCTTAAGGGGCGAGCTAAACATAAAATCCCAGTTCGTTTGCACAGAAGATTGATCATAAGAAATGGTCTGGTGCATTTGTTGCCAGCCCAATTCCGTCAATTCGTCATCAGTCGAACCACGCAAAGTATGATTCAGCGTAGTTTCCCCATGACGTAATAGATCAATCCTCAGTTTCATGCATATGCTCTTTTTGAATTATGAATAAATTTAAACTTTCTGGCCAATCACAGCTGCTTCTGCAAAGGTTGCCATGTTGTTATGTAAACTGCATGCCAACTTAATCACCCCCAAGGCAGCACCCGCACCACTGCCTTCCCCTAAACGTAAATTAAGCTTTAATAATGGATCAGCATTCAATTCTTGTAATAGACGCTGGTGTCCATATTCAGCAGACTGATGACCAAACAACATCCATTGTCGAACTTCAGGATTGAGTCGTACCGCGACTAATGCCGACACAGAACTAATAAAACCATCAACAATTACAGGAACGCCGAGTTGAGCACAACGAATATAAGCTCCTGTCATTGCAGCAATTTCTAAGCCACCTACAGCACACAAAACTTTAAATGCATCATTTTTAACATAATTTTTATGTAATTCAAGTGAATTCTGAATGATATTTTTTTTATGAATCAACTGATCAGCACGAATCCCCGTGCCTACACCTGTCAGTTGCTCAGCGGGCTCATTTAATAAGAAACATGCAATCGCTGAAGCTGAACAGGTATTGCCAATCCCCATTTCTCCAGCAATGTAAATTGAAGCACCTTGTGCAATGGCTTTTGCTACACTCTCACGCCCCAGCGCCATGGCTTGCTGACATTGTTGCTCAGTCATTGCCAATTGTTGAGCAAAATTGGCAGTCCCTTGAGCGATACTGTGACGCTCAACCCCTTGATATTGGTAAACTTCACCCACTGTACCACAATCAATGACTTGTAAAGTGGCAGCATATTCTTTAGCAATCACACTGATACACGCGCCACCCGTTGCAAAGTTTTGCAGCATTTGACGAGTTACTGCTTGTGGATATGCTGAAATATTTTCAGCCATCACCCCATGATCGCCTGCAAAAATCGTGATCCAAGGTTTGTCTACATTAGGTTTTGGGTTACTTTGCAAAGCAGCCAATTGCACGGCGACATTTTCCAAAACAGACAGTGAGCCTGTTGGCTTGGTCAATTGTAATTGACGTTCTTCAGCCTGTTGTTTTGTTTCTGCATTTGGTACTTTACATGCTTCTAACCACCAACTCATTGTTACTCTCCATCTCATATTTTAAAAATTCATTATTAATCGTTAAAATGCTCAAATTTGTATGATAGTAATCACAATATTTATCCTTTTAATAACATCGGAAAACCTGCGACGCAAAACACTACTTTATCAGCAATTTGACCTAATAGTTGATGTAAACGTCCTGATTCATCAACAAATTTTCGGGTTATTTCACCCATTGGTATAACACCTAGCCCAGTTTCATTACTGACTAAAACAATTTCAGACTCTAATTTAGGTAAGTTTTTAAGCAATTTTTCACATTCAATGCGTTGCATATTTGTGTCCTCATGCATCAATAAATTACTCATCCATAAGGTTAAGCAATCGACCAAAATCACTTGCTTTTCTTGATCTATTTGTTTTAAACAATCTGCTAGATAGAGTGGTTCTTCAATCAGCCGCCATTCATTAGGTCGTTGTGACTGATGGTGTGAAATACGTTGTTGCATTTCATCATCCCAAGCTTGGGCCGTAGCAATATAAATGACCTTTAGATTTGAGTCTTTCGCGATCTTTTCAGCTAATTTACTTTTTCCTGAACGCGCGCCGCCAAGGATTAATTGCAACATGAATTCCACTCCCAATATCCATCTGTTTTTTTCGGATTGAGTATAAGCTGATGTAACGTGGCTAAAGGCCCTTGTAAGACTTGCGCTTGATATATACCAAAATTAAGCCGATCAACGCTAATTTCAAAACTTTTTTGATCAATCGTTTCGATAGCTTTGAATATTTCTTGTGCTCTAATCTCTGTTGAATACAGACCTAAGGTAATATGTGGATAATAATGTAATGCAGCAATTTCTTGGCTTGAATAGGATAATAACTGTCTAATATTGCTTAGGCTATTTTCATGATCTTGAATTTCTATAAACAAAGCACTACTAAAACTATTTATTTTTCCTGTCGTTAATTTAAAACTATTTGGCTGGTTTTGGGTCAGAATTTTAAGCTGTTGTTGAAATTTGCTTTGAATAAAATCATCATCAAATTGCATTTTATTTTTTTTTAGAAAGCCACAAATATACAATGTGATATGAAATTGGCGTGTGTTGGGTTGCAATAAATAGTTTGAGAATTTTTCTGTTAAATCATTTAAATAAGCTAATAATTCGGGATGATGAATTTCGACGTACCATAAGGCGTAGTGTTTTCTCCCTTTGTGCCACTCAGGATAATTATGTGTCTCAGTTGGAGTTGTTAAACTTTGAGAATCTAAAAACACATCAAATTCACATTAATTTTAATGCTTCTATTAAAGCACGTAATCATTATGTTTAAATCTTGAATTGACTGAGTGTTGTTCAATTGAAAATGAATTTTATTCAGTCAGATTTTATGATTGCCTGATAAAAATCCAACATAGATTCAAAATAGTAATCTGCTCTCGCCAGCATGACCTGATTCGGCGCTTTAATATCCTCAATCAAAATCGTGACTCCCCCAGCCAAATCTGCTGAAGTAATCCCATTTTCAGAATCTTCAATCATCAAGCTGTGTTGCGGATTTAGATTTAATAAAGTGCAGGCTTTGTTAAAAATTTCTGGATGTGGTTTACCTTGTATCACGTCATCGCCACAGACCAACAAGGTAAAATAATGATCAATTTTTGCAAGTTTTAAATATTTTTCAGCAATTTTTCGGGTACTAGATGTAGCGACAGCCAATAGGATATTTTGAGATTGCAAATAAGCTAATATTTCTAAAACTCCAGCTTTCACTGGTACGCCTTGCGACAAAACTATCTCAAGTTCAATTTGTTCAGCACGCTGCCGAATGTGCTGGTAAGGAATATGTTGACCATAAAACTTTTGCGCTAAATGTTCTGAGCTTAACGCATTAAGCCCTAAACATTGCATCAAATAATCTAAGCTAAACTCTACACCGATAATTTCCAACGACGCTTGTTTTAATACATTAAACCTAAGCCTTTCAGTGTCCAGCATCGTACCGTCCATATCAAAAATAGCAGCTTGAATAGTATGTTGCTGGAATTTCACAGTGTTCCTTTTATAAACCGATCAAAAAGGAGAAACCAGTTCCCCTAAAATTTTATAGCAATCTATTGAATATTATAACATTGTTTCAACTTTAAATAATCATAATAATAGCTGTTTGCTTTATAGCGGGCATAATCACAATCTTTTTTAAAAGCAATCTCTTTTTCGTTGTAGAGCATTTTTAACAAAGTCTGCCCTTGCGAATTTTGATAAATATCCCACTGTAAGTTTGCTGCCATCGGTGAGATATCTTCACCACGCCATGCGCTATTTGAATAATTAAACGTCTGTGTAAAGGGCACAGATTGCATCATCCCCTTTAACTCTAAGCTAGTTGCTAAAGGGATAATGATTTCAGCATGAGCAAATCTTAATACAGCAACATTCTTTTGTGTGTTGCTCATAACATCATCAACTTGTTTAAATAAATCCTGTTTAAGTGATTTGGCAATATCTGTTGTTACAGCTTTTCCTGTATCAAAGCTTGGGCCTTTACTATAAAAATCATTGGCATCATTATATTGCGCATAAAACTTAGCCGCTTTGATAGGCATATATTTTTTAAAATGGGTCGCACCAAGCTCGTCTTGCATTCCATCGGTGATTGAATACAACTCGTACACATAAGCCGCAGCATCTACTGCACTGGCAATAGTATTTTTACCTTTTCCTTTTTCAGTAATCTGTTCTCCTTTTGGACTTGTTACAGTGAATGATCCTGAATTACTAAAGCTATAGCCAGTTTGACCAATTTTTTGAATAAACGCTGTTTTAAAAATTGGGCTTAATACATCTGTTGCGATTTTTTGCGCATTAGGATCTGCACTCAATGCTTTAATTTTTTGTTTTAAGTCTGGATCGTTCTCTTCAAAATCTTGATATTTTAAGCTAGCAGCATAGACTGTTTTGTCTAAATCCGTTTTAACATTGGTCAAATCGTCTTGTACATTTAAACTATGAAAATACAGATGAAAGCGATTTACCCCACCATCAACAATACTTGGTATAGAGATACTGTTGAGACTTTGATAACTTGCTGGTGTAATTACAGTTTTTAAACTCGGTTGCTGTTTCAATAATTCATGGGTAAAAAATTTAGCACTGTCCACCGCTCGATCCACACCCGAGCTGATGACTTGTACAGATTTACCTTGTTGGCTAGCTTGATTAAATAATTGTGGTAAGCGTAGTAATAAACGATCTGCAATACCCTGATGCTCTTTAATACCCACAGAAGTTTCGTTGCCATAGCCATACTGACGTATACCTTCTACCCCATAACCCAATAGAATATTGGCTTTCATCATAGCTTCTAAATCGGTACCCAATTGTTCACCCAATGGCGTTAAGGCATTTTCCTGTTTTGCTTTTAACCACATGTTGTATAAAGCTAAATCATATTTAATACTCGATAAACCTCGTGAACCATGTCGAGCAACTAATTCTGTAAAAACTGCATGATAACCAACGGGTGTTGCTTCATAACTGCTTAGTTTCTGCTGAGGTTGATAGGGTTGTTTAGTCTGTAAATATAGTGATGTATCTGCCTTGGGTGGTACTACAACAGCTGAATTATCATCATGATCATTATTGCAGGCTGTTAAAAACATTCCTGAATAGAAACAAATGATTAGAGAATATTTAATTTTAAATGGTTTCATCATTGAAATATCATATTAGATTGAATGCAGGCAAACTAATCAAAGAACATGACACTGATATGACCATTATCTATTTATTCCATTTAAAACAACAAAATAAAAGACAGCAATAAGAAAATACCAACCATTAAGAAATATAGTGACGAGTTGATACACTCCTATACTTATTAAAGACCATCTAATTTCAATAAAAACTATCAACTTACCCAAAAACCAGCTTAAAGCACAAACAATGTCTTGGATTATTTTAGCTAATGCCAAAGTAAGCCAGGTAAAAATTTACAGGTTTGATCTAACCAACATAGTTGTTCTTTACGATCTAACCTGTCATGTCCCCCCATTAGATGTAATATATAACGATCTAAATCACCAGCATCAATTGGTCTTTCACTTCTTATACCTTTAGTTGGCATTTGATCATACCAAATAACAATGGGAACACGATATCCAGCCTCGGTACTTGCACTATGTCCAGCATAGTTCTGATCATGTCCAACTTCATTACCATGATCTGATAAAAAGGTAAAAGATCTAAAATCTGATTGTGTGGAAGTTAGAAGGTCAAACAGCTTCGAAACAATCCAGTCTTGGTAAAGTATGCTGTTATCATATTCATTTCGCTTCAGTTGGATTAAATGGCTTATCTCATTTTTTTCAAGTTTTTCTTCTACTTCATCATTTGAATAATCGCTAAATTTAGAAAATTGTTCTGGATAGCGCATTTTATAATTCGGATGTGAACCAATAAGATGTAGAATTATAAATTTACGAGGTTCTGGATCATTTAAAGCAATTTTATATGCAGGAAGAATCTTTTCATCTAATGAAGTACTACTACGGCCTGATTTCTTATTTATAAATACTGCTTTATCTGCATAAGCTGCAAAAAGCGAAGAAATATAAACATCGTCTTGGTTACTAATCCAGTAAACTTTAAAACCTGCAGCCTTTGCATATGCCATGATATTTTCTGGCGCATTATCATCCATTACATCCCGTGTACCATCATTAAATAAATAACGTAAAGATTGAATAGTAGAAGATGCAGGTGCGTATCCACGACAAAATACTTTGAACTGATCACTACGTTTAGTTAGTTCAGGTGTTGTATTTCTTGGATAACCACATAATCCAAAATTAAAACTTGTAATACTATCTGTTAAAACAATCGTATGTATCTGTTTTTTATTAAATTTACCATCAACAACCAACCTCTTTTTTGCATTAAGGGTCCATTCTTTATGTATTTTATCATGCTGTAAAATACGGAGTTTAAAGTCTGCAATATTGCCATAATATCCATACCAAAAAAGTAATGGATGTAAAGCAATTGAAGGCTTAAACGCATAACTCACTATACATAGTAATATTAACAAACCTACAGCATAGCGTCCCACTCGGTTTACTTGCTGATCATGTAAATCTGTTTTATTAAAATATTTAAATAATATAGAAAAATATAAAATTAGAGCAATTAAAATAAAGCCAATAAAGAGCGTAAAAAAAACCACATGTAGATGAAAAAACTCTAAACTTTCATTAAATGTTGTATTCGCAATAGATTCTACAACTGTATATGCTTCAGCATCACTATTGAACAATAGCCAACTTACTGAAAGTAAACTTGTATGAAATATAAAGATAAACCACCAAAATATGGAAAAAAATTTCCACAATAAGTTTGATTTTTGGGTCGCTTGAAAACACAGCCAGCAACCTGGTAGTGATAAAAGTGCCAATCGTACACTATCCGACCAGTTACCTGCTAAACCCAATAGCAGTAAAGTAATAAGTGGCGGAGTAAGTAGATACAAAGTAAAAAATAAGCGGTGCCAATATATGGGCATTAGTTTAAATCGCCTCATTATAGTTAGAAAAAGTAATATTGAATGAGTACAGTGATCCAAATAAATAAAAAGACAAGTATGCCAATTTCATGAATTAATGGAATAGGAAGTTTTCCAGCAAGCTTATTTCCAATGAAAACTGTAGGAGCATTCACTAACATTATCCCCAAACTCTTCCCTATAGTTACTCAGGCTATGCTGTCAAAACGCGCTGCTAAAGCCACCATAGCTAATTGAGTTTTATCACCAATTTCTGCAAAAAGAAAAGTATAAAGCTTGCACCAAAGATGCCATATTTTTGCCATTTTTTAATACTTTCGGATTCATCGCCTAGTCATCTGGAATAAGCATCCATACAGCCATACCGATAAATCCCACAGAAACTATCCAAACAATAATGTAGGACTAAGAACAGTAGTAATCCACTGCCCTAAAACAGCTGAAACACCATGTTTTAGTAATGTTGCGAGAAATATAGCGACAAGAATAGGAGTAGGCTTTTGGAGTCGAGCTGAAAGTAGTAACGCCAATAATAGGGTTTTATCCCCAATTTCGGATAAAGCAAATACGGAACGAGATATTAGCAAAGCGGATAGCATAATAATTTCTCTGGCTAGCAATAATTACCAATGATTTGTCACTCTTTCTAGCCAGAGCAGAGTCATAAATCAAAGGTCTTGCCAGCAAAAAGAAATATATGCTCGAAAGATCTTTTAGTTCTTTGCTAGGATGACCATGCCCATTTGAGCAATTATGTTGATCATCACCTCTTTACCTGAGTAAAAAGCGGCTACTTGCCAATGAAGTTTTTGTATTCTAGTAGAAATAAGATTAGTTTTCAATCATGCATTATGTAGATAAATTAAATCTATAATGTACTTTCAATATCATATTAATATAAATTCTATACCTACTATATACTTTAAATTATTGGATTTTTATGCCTTAAAAAGATCACCTAGCAGCATGTTTAAGTTCATTTTGAATCTGAATATTAAGTTGAAAATTAACTTTCTGATTTTGGCGAGCACTATTACGCATCTGATAAACTTGTATTGTGTATTCACCACTCAAAGGTAAAATAAGCTCACCAACTTGACCACCAGTAGAACCAATAAAAATTGCCTCATCCCTACCCGGCTTACTATTAGGAGAGAAAAAATTAATATTTGCTAAATTTTTATTACTGTTTATTTTAAATTTAAGAACTTGTCCTTTTTTTGCATAAATTTTATATTGAATATCATCATATCCCTTAAAACTTCCTGTCTGTGTTTTTTGATCTGTACCTTTGGAAAAGGTTATAGATTCTTGAAAAGTTTTAGCAAATGCAGATAGTGAACTAAATGATACTAAAACTGATAAAAGCGGAACACTTATGATGTTTTTCATTTTAAAACCTAATAATATTACTTGTCTCTAAGTATAGGAAAATTTAAATATTTATTATTTAAGTTATGTATAGGTTTATTAAAGATATCGCTTACCTTGTATCAAAGTTGATCAGAAGTTACATATATGCCCTCCAAGTCCGACTCCAATTACCATAAAAAGCCATGTTTGTAGGTTGAAATACGCATCTTATTAAACCAATCTATTGATTTATAATGAAAAAATATTAATAATTTTGTATAAAAAGTATAAGGTGTATTATCCTAGTTTTAGGATGTATAAGTGTACTATAAATTTTATGTTAAAAAATCGCGATATTCATCTTCCGATTATTATTATTGGTGCCGGTATTGCTGGAATAGCATGCGCTAAAAAACTACACGAAAGTGGTAAAAAAGTTACCCTACTTGAAGCCAGATCTCGTATAGGTGGACGAATAGATTCATTGAAATCTGATTCTGATGTTTTTGATTTAGGTGCATCATGGATTCATGGTATTAAAGGTAATCCTATATGGAAAATTACCCAAGAAAACCACATTGAAACAAAAATATTTAACTACTATAAATCTCAATATTTTCATGAAAATGGTTTGCTATTTTCTGATCAAGAAGTTCAGGAGTTTGAATCTCATGTAGAAAAAATAGAAATGCTACTTTCTCAAACACAAACAATATCTGCCCTGAATGCAATTAAAGAAATAATATCTTCTTTAGATTATTCAGGTAGCAAATTTTCAGAGTGTTATCTTAAAAAAATATTATTTAACTTTTTCGAGCGAATAGCAAATGATCCATTTGCGACAAATCTTGACCAACTTTTAGCAAATTATAAAAATTATGAAGGTTATTTTGAAGGAGATGAAGTAATATTTCCCACGGGCTATCATCAAGTGATAGATGTACTTTCAAAAAAATTAGATATTAAATTAAATGTAGATGTAAAAAAAATCATCTGCAAAAATGATTATGTAAAAATTATTGATTCCAATAATAATTTTTACAAAGGTTCTCGTGTGGTGGTTACTGTACCACTCGGTGTTTTACAAAAAAATCATATCGAATTTTATCCCTTGCTCCCTAATCACTATGCTAATTCTATTAAAAATATTGGATTTGGTTCATTCAATAAAGTATTTTTTGAATTAGAACAACCGCTTTCTTTTAGATTAAAACTACCTGCCAGACATATAAGTGATTTCTATTGGAATGATATTGGCTGTTTTAATATTTTAGACTTATCTGAAATTTATAAAAAACCAGTTTATTTGATGCTGTTTGGAGGAAAACAATCAGAATTTATCGATAATTCAACGAATAATCAAATATACCAGTTTATTTATAATAGCTTAAAAAAACAATTCGGCAGTATTCCCCATAAGCCTAAGAAGCTCATCATTACACGTTGGGGTTCTGATGCTTATAGTTATGGTTCCTTTAGCTTTCCATCACTGAAGCACACAGATGATCTGGTTAAAGTATTACACAAACCCATTCGAGAACAAATTTTCTTCGCTGGCGAGCATTGTAGTTTGAAATATGCAGGTACTGTTCATGGAGCATATTTAAATGGTAATGAAATAGCTGAAAAGATATTGGGAATAGTTTCACCTATTTAAAATAGTGGCTGTTATACAACAGTAAAACTTACTCAACCAAATAGATATGCGTGTAAATATTCAAAAGTAGCAGCTTCATGTCTATATCAACATCTAAAAAATAATTAATATCTAGATCTCTATTTATTATTTCATCATCATTGGTATGAGCAAGCTCATATACTGATACAATATTTCACATATATCATAATGTTGTTTTGGAGCCCATTTAATTATTTTCCATGTATTAAAGGGGCTTACGCCCCTTTAATTATAAGATAATACTTTGACATTATTACTTCGTGTTAGGAGCTTGCTGCTGTTCTTTTGCATTATTATCTTGTTTAGGATTAACACCAGAATTTTGCTTATCTTGATTTCCTTGTTGCTGTTTTTGAGGTTGATTACCTTTATCGCTATCAGGTTGTTTAGATGTTTGGTTATTTTGATTTGAACCAGGTTGATTAGTGGAGTTAGACATAATAATTATCCTTTTTTATCATTAACATTAATGACAAAATCAAGCATGATCCTTTGCTTTATTAATAGCTACTCTTTATATGTATCAACATATATTAAAATTATAAAAATAAATTCAAAAGCATTGATTTGATTGAAATATTATTTCATTATTTTTTAATAATATTTATTTAGATCAATTCAATATAAACATTTAAAAATCAATCAAAAATAAAATTTGCAAACACTTATAATCCACTTAAGATATTTAAATAATATTCATTCAAGAAACTATAAATCTTATTAATACTATTAATTTTAATGATTTTATATATAAAAAAGCCCTCAATTGAGGGCTTTCATTCACTTCTTAATAACCAACAGTAAAACGTTGATGAATATGGTTATTACTTTCAATTTCATCAGACAATGCTATTGCAAAATCTTCAGCTGAAATTTTGCTACCATCTTTACCTATTATAAGTTCATCTTTTCCTAAACGAAACTCCCCTGTTCGTTTGCCAGGTGCAAACTCAGCAGAAGGTGATATGAAAGTCCAGTCGATATCATCAACTTGTTTGAGTTTTTCAAGAAAATTTGTAGCTGCTTCTGCTTCAGGTTTATAAGCAGCAGGAAAATCATCGGTATCCAATAAACGTACATTTTTATTAGGAAGCGTTAATCCACCAGCGCCGCCTACGACGAGGTAACGTTTAACTTTTGAATCCCTAATTGTATTGATCAATGCATTAGCATCTAATCCATGGAAAGGAACTGAGCTTATAACAGCATCCTGACCTTTTAGTACTTCTACGAGTGCATCATGATCATTTAAGTCAACATCTAAAGATAAAACACGTTCCGTATCTGGTATTTTATGTGTATCACGTGCAATAGCTTTAACATAATGACCACGTGAAACAAGTTCTTCTAAAATACGTGAACCTGCCATACCTGTTGCACCAATCAAAGCAATTTTCATAATAATTCCTCAAGTGTTTAAGATAATTTCAAATAAAAAAGATCTATAAATTATCAGATATAAAATTTTTAAAGCTCAAAATTTCAACAACAAAATAATCAATAATTTATAAGCTAGTTATTTCCGATAATTTATAATCATTTATATCCTTAAATTTTACATTATAATTTAAGTTAACTTTATGTCAAAATTATGTAAGTAATGTCTTATACAATAAAACTATATATTAATATTTGTTTACAGCATTATTATTTTTGTAATTTTTTAATGTGATTTTAATCTTAATAAAGACCCAATTACACCTTTTAAGCGAAATATAAAATACATCCCACCATCAAAACCACTTTAAAACTTGATTAAAAGATAAAAATTTTAATAATCTATTTATCACAATGTTAATCACACATTCTTAATACAATAAAACATCACGGATTAAATATTTTATATTGCAACCTAATATAAGCCTTATTTATAGAAAAACACTGAATTTTCAATAAAAAATAAAATCTTTAAAATAATATTTATTTAAATTACCTCTATTAAAAATACATCCCACAAATATAATCCAACAAAATATTTATTATAATTATGTAAAATTTATGAGAAAAACAAATTGAAAAAACATCTTAAAAGATTGAATAAATCTAGAAAAGTAGTTCATCGAACTCCTCTAGCGTTTCATATGGTTAAGTTGAGCTACCGTAATGTGTAGACAATTATCCATTGAAATGGCTGTGTTGCTTTGATTGATCTTATTAGACTCAACTGTATGCTTACCAATGTGTCATCTATACAAAATTTAAATAGTTATATTTTCATTTTTAAGATATTCTACAAAAGCTTTGCTAGTTATTTTAACGTAAAATCTTTTCTGAGAAATTTAGTAATGATTAAAAAATGCCTTTATCTTTTTATACTTTGTGGGCAATCGTATTCTATGCCAGCATTTTCTGAGCAAAACTCAAAAGAAAGATCATTAATGTTTAGTTCTGAACAAAATGAAATTTCACTTGAAAGCACTCCTTCAGTTGATTTTTTTGATTTTAAAAAACAACAAGAAGAATTATCAAAAAAACAAAGATATGAAAAGGCGGTAAAAATTCAAGAAGACTCATTAAACACATCTACTATGAATACGTATGAAAAGACTCAATACTACTTAAAGAAAAATGATATGAATGCAGTAGAGTCTCTACAAAATCAACAAAACATTCAGTATTTACAAAAAGCAAAAGATCGAGGGCTTATTTCAAATGATGAGTATCAGAGAAAATTCAATAATCTAAATACACCTTTATTAAATCAGCGTAATATTCAAAATCAATAACCCAAAGCTCAGAGGCTTAAATGCGTTTTCTTCGAAACACTTGAAGAAATACACTGAGTGTACTTTTGAATAGTCTAAACATCGTAAATCGATATTTTTTGCTAGTCCTGATTCTATGAGTTAGGACTAGGCTATGTTGAGGTTATCTATAATTAAGCGATATAATCGAATAAATTATATACTTAGTCATTATTGATTAATTTCTCAATCTGCATTATGCGTATAACATTCATTATTTCGGGAATCATTTCCATGCCTTTATTCAAATATAGTTGTGTAACCCTTATGGTGTTTACCATCACCGCTTGCGCTACCTTTGTCTCCAAACCCAATGAAGTCGAAGTGGCTGCACAAAAACTAGTAGGGCAACCAGCCAGTAATGCATTTAAATTATTTGGTAAACCTGATCATGGTCTGGGTCCATCATCGTATGGTAGTGGTGGCTTCTATGGGTGGAATCGAGTGCAGACCCATGTAACACCAGAAAAAGTTTTCGTGCAGACAGGTGTTGAGTATATTGGCCAAAAGACGACAATGGTTGGAATCGGAGGTGGTGGCGTGATTGGCCAAATGCCAGTTGGTAGCGAACCTGTATATCGGAAAACTGGATATACAGAGAATCGGACTGTTATCGATTATTTTTGCAATATCACTCTGTACACCGATAAAAAGAATATCATCACAGATGCCAGTGTGATCGGCTGTAATAAGAAGAAGTGATAGTGTAGCTTAAAGCCTATAATTTCAAATGAGTTTATAGCTTATTTAGTCTCATTCTAACACATTGTTTTTCGCATCATTTAAAGCACTACATTCATTGTATTTGGCGACAGTATCAATGATCTATAACAGGAAAAAATATGTCTAAACAGCCAGAATGGATAACACGTGGAAAAACTATCAAACAATTAATTAAAGAGTTGGAATCTTTCGAGGATCAAAACTTATTTGTTGAGATCTCTCTAGACGATGGAGATACATCGAAACCAATAAGTTCGGTTGGTAAAATTGATGGCAAATGTATTCTACTAAATTGTGAAAATTCAAAAGAATAACAATCTCATTAAACCTAATGGTCTTTAAGGGAACTACTCTCAATCTAAGGGTCATGCTTCATCTAATTTTCATTATCAATTCGCACTGCATTCGCTCGTTCTAAATTATTTATTTTCCTAAATAACAAATAAGTTTAAGTCAAATATCCACCCCCAAACCACTTTGTCCATTATGACGAACATAGTAGTTATCAAATTCACTACTTTCCACGAATTGAAAACCATGACGACTATAAAATCGATTTGAAGCACTCTCTTTTAAAGCTCCTACTTTCAATGACAAACCAAGTTCATCCACCTCCATGAAGATATGACGAAGAACTACAGAACCTATGCCTATACCTTGTGCACCTGGTTTAATATAGAGATGGTCAAGTAACATTCCATCGATATAAGGTTTAACAACCACGAAACCTACTCGTTCACCAGAAACTTCTATATAGCGAGTAAACTCAGGATTAAAGCCTTCTCGAAAACGCTCTCTTACACGTATGGGATCAAAACGACCAAGACGCTTAAGGCTTTCAAACATTGCTTCAATTCGAATAGCAACAAGCGCTTCAAAGTCACTAGATTGAGTCTTAACAAGTGTAACAACGCTCTTATTTAGCGAATATAATTTAATATCTGACAATTACTTTTCATCCCAATATTTTAAAAGATTATACAAAATTAAAAGTTTAACCCTCACTTAAAAGCCTTATTCTTTACATCTTTCAATGTATTACACTCATTGTAATTAGCAATAGTAAATGATACATCGTGTGATTTGTTTACCCTGCCCTGACGCTAATTTTAAAAGTTTAGGGCAAGGTGTCATTCTATTATTTGATGTGTGAAGCTTATCTAGAGTTCTGGATAGCTATATCATGTTAATTTTATAAAACTAAAAAAGAGAAATTCTATTGATGCTATAAACAAAGCACCTCATACTTAGACAATGGTTTACTCCAAAAAAGAAACTCAGTATTTACCTGCTTAATGCGGGTTTCTTATTGCTTAAAAAATATGTCAGACTCAAATACCCTTTATAACAATATACATAAACATGAAGAATATTAATATTAGGAGCACCGAAATAAAAAAACGAAAAAATAAGGTCACTGTTTAATCATCTAAGATGTAACATGGTAATTTACAACTTAATTTTAAATCAGTCAATTCAATAACATAATTATAAAACTGATAAATTTAAGATTTTAATTTTGTACTTTTTTTAGGATGTAATCCCTTATCGAGGAGGGCTTACTTACTTGCATCAACAACCTGAATAGTTATTTTTACTGATGTAAGATCATCAGTACCTTCACTATCACCGCTTTTAATTCTGTCTATTTCAAGCTGTTTAAGATGCTCATCTCATAATTTGAATTTCATAACCTGCATTTCATCCTTAAACTGTTTAATTGTGATTCAGCTCATGCTCAATTAAAGCACAAAATTCAGCTAAAGATGATGAAAAAGCTCATAATCAAGAGTAACAGGATCAAAAAATCAATCACTAAGTAGCCGATAAAATTTAAAAAATCATTATGGTATTTTCATTGGTTCGATCTATATCGAATAAGTAATTCTATTTAGCAATATCGACTAATGAATTTTTAGCATCGCTAGAAAGTTTCAAGATGTTATTTTTATTTCGTGCTTGAGAAATCTTATAAACGGAAAAACCTAGTAAAAATATGCTAACTATTAATACAGAAGTAAAAACTATTATAAAAATTTATTTTTATTCATTAGCGTAGGATACTAATATAATATTTTAATCTAATATTGCACTCAATTTTCAAAATAAGTAAACCAATTTTAATTTTCATGCTAATAGGATCTTCAAAAATTCAAGAAAAACATCTAACCTCAAGCTGATTATCATCTTGGGTTACTTTTATTTTAATATTTTTATAAGTTCGTTTGCTGGGTTTTATTGATGAGCCCACTACATCTTCAAAAAATTTTCGGTCATTCATAAGATCACTATATGATTTATAGCCAATTAAAATTATTTTTGGAATTCTTTTACTTTCAAATAATTTACTAAGAATATTATCAAGCTTTTTAACATTAACGATTGGCATGTAAAAAACCATGGAAGAAAACATAATTATCCATTAAATATATAAATATGCAATGCCAGATAATCTCTATCTCAATGAAATACGTAACATTCTATAATTTTCTAAACAATCACTATCAATCTATATCTTTTAACGACTATATGTTTTCTCTATTGAATTTGAAAATTTTTTACTAAATAATCTTTAATTATTTCATCAGCCTGCAAATCTAATAACTCATCAGATACCCAAAATACATACTCTTGATTTTTAATCTTAACTATTTTTTTATAATAGGTTGTAATTGATTTTGATGTAGAACCTTTAATTTTGAAAAATTTCTCATGGCTTACATTCCCAAGCAACTTACTTCCATGCCAAGGACCACCAATACAAATGTTCATGTTTTTTCCTATTCTTCAATAGTATCTTAGCACCTAATCATTACAGATTTGTTTTTTATGAAAAAAAAACTCACCTTTCGATGAGCTCCTTAAAAATTAATTTATTTGGTTAGCATATAACAAATATTCATATTGCCTTGCTCTTGCTTGTAACAACTCCATTGATCTTTTTTATAATTTTTAGCAGACAATACATTTTCTGGAGTTGTACCCAAATAAGGTTTACATTTACCACCACATGTTGTTGATTGCTCAATTAAATATTCTTTTTGATCAAATTCTATGTATACAAACTTTCCACCAGCACTTACACCTTTTTGAATTGAACAGGAATAAGTTTTTTTCTCATTTTGTGTAAAACATTTCCCTGAATAATCTGTAATTTGATAAGCAAAACTTGTCGTAGATACGATTATAAGAGTTAGCGATAAAATCCATTTCATTAGCTGTATATCTCAAAAAAATACCCACTTGATGGAATCAGTGGGTATACAAATCTATTAAACTGTGTGGATTACCATAAATTCGTCCACTACAGCTAAAATATGCCATACGCCTTGATCCAGATCAAGTAACATTCTTAGAAAAAACTTCAGTTTAACTATTAAGTCAAAACGGGATCAATCAACTGCTTGTAAAATATGTCGCGTCGCATCTACAGTTCCCAGTGTAATAAATCCCCTAGTATCATCTCTAGCTGTTGAACCGCTAAAACTGACTTCACTTGTTCTGTAGTAAACCTTAATAGCAGTTAAATTTGGTTATTGCATAGCTAGTAATGCGATTGCTTGTTACATGAACAGTTCTGATAATATTAATCAGGCTGAACAATTAATTATTAATTCTACTCAATCTATTGCTGCTGATATGAAGCGCACTAGAAAGAAAGCTTGTTGAGGTGATGAAATGGTCGCATTAAAAATTGAATCTGAATCTCTCAAACATTTAACAAGACTTGTTGAGCAACTGGTAAGCCAAAAAGAAGAACGCAGAATTGGGCGAGCCGAATTTGCTCACTTGCTGAATATAGAACCAGAAACACTAGATGCCAGAATTAGAGAAGGACGCTACACGAAGCCATTTAAGGATGGTCGGAAGATTTATTGGTTTAGTTCATATGTCCAGTCTGTAATATTAGATATAGATTCAAAAAATAAAGCCACTTCAGTGGCTTTATTTTTGAGCAAATCTTTTTGTGAGTAACATAGTGAGTAACATTATTATTTTTAATTAAAATTCATCAATAAAAGGATGGATTATTCATCAACAATATCAGCAAAATTCGCACTCAAAACCTTCGCTAAATCTAGTGGATTAACCCCAATATCCAAGCCCCTTTTCCCACCACTCACATACATTTTACTTAACGGCTGTGCACTTTCACAAATTACCGTTTTTAAACGCTTTTTATGACCTACAGGACTGATTCCACCAACTAAATATCCAGTTAAACGCTCTGCATCTTTAGGATCAGCCATATGTAGTTTTTTACAAGCAAAGGCGCTCGCTACTTTCTTTAAATTTAATTGATGATTCACTGGAAGGATGGCAACAAAATAGTTTTTATCATCTGTTACCATCAGGGTTTTAAAAACTTCTTCGACATTTAAACCTAATTTTTCAGCAGCCTCTAAGCCAAAACTTTTTGCATTTACATCATGTTCATATTCATGAACAGAAAATTCAATTTTATTTGATTTTAAAACTTTACAAGCAGGTGTCATAGCATAAACAAGATCAAAATTAAGATGATATTTGAATTATAGGACCATTCATAGAAATTTTAAATTAGGGTCTGTTGATAATTTGTCTGCGTTTGCGGCTACAAATGATTTTAGATGATACGAGGCATGAAATATTGAATTTAGACACTCTAAAAGATGAGCAACATCATTTCACAAGCTAACGACGTTGCTGAAAAAATATTCTAGTCCCCGCACACCCTCTCTATAAACAAAATATTTCTTGGTTCTTGCTCAGGTGATGGCTAAATTATCTCAGCCTGAGCAGTAAAACTCGCCAATAGTTTCTCTAATCAATCTCACTCAATACACTACGATGTATACGTCTCATATGCAATTTTAGCCCACAACGCGAACCTTTTATGAAATGTCAGTAGCTCCCAACATCACGAATTTAAATGATGAAAATTAATACTTGTAAAATCATGGAAAACTTGATTAAAATCCTATCATATACCTTATATTACTAGAACAATGCCATCAATCTATCAATTAAAACCAGCATTTCAAAACTTACTACGCCCTTTTGTTAAAAAGCTTTTTAATATCGGAATCACGGCAAATCAAGTCACATTATTAGCGATGTTTATATCGCTCGGTTTAAGCTTTTTTCTATACCAGTATTATTTGAATCATGCTGTAAATGGATGGTTATTGCTCTTTCCTTTGTGGATGCTGCTACGAATGGCTTTCAACGCCATCGATGGAATGCTTGCCCGTGAATTTAAACAACAATCCAACTTAGGTGCGTTTTACAATGAGTTGTGTGATGTTATTTCGGACACAGCACTCTATCTATGCTTGATTGCTTTTGGCTTTATTAATGCAAAATTACTCTTATTAGTCGCTTTTCTTGCAATTTTAAGTGAATACACGGGCGTTATGGCCCCACTGATTGGTCAAGAACGTCGTTATGACGGCCCAATGGGGAAAAGTGATCGCGCATTTTGGTTTAGTTTAATCACTGTCGTGATTGTCATCACGCCATTATTCACTACAAATTTACAACTTCTCAGCTTAATCTGTAATGGCATACTCATTTTAATTGGTCTACTACTTAGTTTAACCATCTATAACCGAATTAAAAATAGTTTAAAAACAGCGTTATAAAACAGTTTCATATTTAGGGTAAATTCGTATGTATAACAACAGTCATCACACCTTTAAGAGTCATGATGGAACAGAATTGTTTTATCAACATTGGTCGACCAACACTCCAAGCGAAACAAAAAAAGCCATTCTTCTGTTTCATCGCGGCCATGAACATTCAGGACGTATGGCGCATTTAGTTAATGAACTCAATTTAAGTGAATTTGATTTCTTTGCGTGGGATGCCCGTGGGCACGGCGATTCACCAGGTGAACGTGGTGATGCACCTAGCTTCTCCACATGTGTAAAAGATATTCAATATTTTGTACAGCATATTGAAGAAAACTATGGCATCGACGCCAAAAACATTGCTGTGGTTGCACAAAGTGTAGGTGCTGTATTAGCTGCAACATGGGTACATGATTATGCGCCAAAAATTCGCGCCTTGTGTCTCGCTTCCCCTGCTTTTGATATTAAGCTTTATGTGCCATTTGCCGAACCAAGTTTAAGAGTCATGGAAAAAATTCGTGGTAATTTTTTCATTCAAAGTTATGTTAAAGCCAAAATGCTGACCCATGATGAAGAACGTGCTCAAAGCTATGATACCGATCCTAAAATTGCTAAAGCAATTTCGGTGAGAATGTTGCTTGGACTCTATGATGCCTCTAAGCGTATTGTTGCTGACTCACAAAATATCTTTGTGCCGACTCAGGTGTTATGTTCAGGTTCAGATTTTGTAGTTTTTCAAAAACCGCAACGTGAATTTTACCAAAAGCTTCCACATCCTAAAAAAGAATTACATATTTTAGAGGGTTTCTTTCACGATACTTTAGGCGAAAAAGATCGCCATATTGCAACAGAAAAAATACGCAGATTTATCCAGCAATGTTTTGCGGTTGAATATCAAGCTCCAGATGTTTTAAATGCGGACAAAATTGGTCCAAGTTGCGCTATAGCTGAAGATCTCAGTTCACCATTACCCGCTAAATCAATAAAGAATGCATTTTGGGAAATTACAAAAAAGAATCTAAAAATTGGTAGTCATTTATCAAAAGGCTTAAAAATTGGTGAAGACACTGGCTATGACTCTGGAAGCACTTTAGATTTTGTTTATCGTAACCAACCTGAAAGTTCTAATCCTATTGGCAACATCATAGACCGCCAATATTTAAATGCGATTGGTTGGCGTGGAATCCGTGTTCGTAAACAGAATATTGAACTTTTAGTTCAGAAATATGCGGATATTCTGATTAAAAACCATAAACCATTGAGCATTATGGATATTGCTTCTGGTCATGGGCGTTATATTTTAGATGCTGTGGTTCAACTACCAAAACGACCAGATTCAATCTTATTGCGTGATTATAGCGATATCAATGTACAAGCTGGTCAGCAAATGATTGCAACACGTGGACTCAATGACATTGCTGAATTTGTTCAAGCAGATGCATTTGATACACAGTCTTTGGCCTCTGTTAAACCAAAACCTTCACTTGCAGTGGTTTCGGGTTTATATGAGTTATTTGCAGACAATGATTTGCTACGTCAATCACTTGAGGGCTTAAGTAAAGCAATCCTTAAAGATGGTTATTTGATTTATACTGGTCAAATTTGGCACCCGCAGCAAGAGTTTATTGCGCGCGCACTAACCTCACATCGTGAAGGTGATGCATGGGTAATGCGTTTACGCTCACAAGCGGAAATGGATGCACTTGTTGAAGCTGCTGGCTTTAAAAAGGTCGACCAATGTATTGATGAGTTTGGAATATTTACCGTCTCAGTCGCACAGAAACTTTGACACCATGTAATCAAGTTAGGATCAATCAAATGTGCAAGGATGCGCACTTAACTTAGAAATGGATTAAAGAATATGTACACACTTGAAGATATGCGTAGATTTCCACTTTGGCCTAAAAACCAATTCCGTCTGAATTATGATGTAGATTTTGATGGTGATAATTATGAATGGCGTGAGTGTGTAACACATATTTTAAATGTATTAGAAAAAATTTATCCTATTGAGGTCATTTCAGAATCGCCTTTTGAACCATATGAAGATTTTGTTGAACTTATTTATTTAATTGGCGATGAAAAAATAACAATAGGAAATGATTTTGCATTTTCTACAATTTGGATTCAAGCAGATAGCGTAGAATTTGCATTGGAAATTAAAAATATCCTTTCTCAAGAGGTTCACCTACCTAAAGAAAGACTTTTAAAACCAAATCATTCAATAACTGAAATGAATACTCTATCTGATTCTGAATCACACATTACGGATACAGAGATTGTTTCCGATTATTCTAAAAATCTCCAACTTTATCAACCTAATAAAAATTTTATGAGCAGTAATCTAATCAAAGAAACTGGGACATGGAAATGGGGCGTACTTTGCTTAGTTTTTCTTGCGCCTTTCTTTTTCCTCACTTATGGCTTTGCAAATCAATATGCGTCAGGTCTTAATGATGTTCCAAGTATTGTCTTTGCTTGGGAAAAGCATATTCCACTTTTGGCTTGGACGATTGTGCCGTATTGGTCAATTGACCTGTTTTACGGCCTCTCCTTATTGCTTTGTTGGAACAAATTTGAGCTTAAACAACAAGCGCTTAGGCTATTTTTAGCGCAAGTCATTTCGATTAGTTGCTTCTTACTGTTCCCTTTAAAGTTTAGTTTTGAACGTCCACCTTTAGATGGTTTTTTCGGTCTATGGTTTGATGTCCTGATGGGCTTCGATAAGCCCTTTAATCAAGCACCCTCATTACATATTGTTTTGCTGATTATCCTTTGGGATTTCTATCGTCGCCATGTATCTGGGGCATGGAAATATGTGGTCGATTTTTGGTGTGTGCTGATTGGAATTTCTGTACTCACGACATGGCAACATCATTTTATTGATCTTCCTACAGGAATACTTGTTGGTGCTTTATGCTTATGGTTATTTCCAATTTCAGTAAAATCCCCATTTAGAAAAGATGGGCTGCAACTGTTAACAGCAAAACATTTAAAGCTTGGTAGTTATTACCTTTGTGGCTCAGTGATTTTCCTTATCTTAGCTTATGAGTTTAGACCTTGGGGATTGTGGCTAATTTACCCTGCTGTGAGTCTATTTATCGTTGCACATAGCTATAGTTTTGTACGTCCACATTTTTTTCAAAAACAAGAAAATGGCAAAATGACGGTTGCAGCACAAATACTGCTTGCGCCTTATTTAATCTTTGCTTGGCTTAATAGTCGTGTTTGGACCAAAAAACATCACGAAGATTCTTTTATCATTCAACATGAACTTAAAAAAATCTATATTGGAAGAGTTCCAACACAACAAGAGCACCTCCAATACAATGCAATATTTGATTGTGTTGCTGAGTTACCCTTAAACCAAGTAACGGCATATCAGCAATATCTCAGTCTAGATCTGATTCCATTACAAGCCAATCAGCTTGAGTTAGCCGTAGCACGATTAAATGATTTGATGTCAAAGCTTGAAGCAAGCTCTATCCAAAATATTCTGATTTTTTGTGCCTTAGGTTATTCAAGAAGTAGCGCTGTACTCACCGCTTGGCTGATTCAACAAAACCAAGATGCTAATATTGATGAAATGGTAAACATTATTCGTAAAGCTCGCCCTTGGGTGGTATTAAAACAAGCCCAACTGGAAGAATTAGAAATTTACCATCTAAAACTGAAAGGTTTAGCGCCATGAAAATGAATTTTTATGTGGTTGCGCAACTGTTGTCTGCAACCACAGCTATATTACTTTCAGGTTATTTGGCTTTTGCGTTATCTATTTTTGCCATCCTGTTCAAAGGTTGGCAATCCTTTGAGTTTTGGACGTTCATTGTCATTACATTGTTATTATCTGGGCTTCATCACTATCTCTCATTTAGAGTTAAGTTTGATGCTCAAATCATTAAAATGATTGCACGAGAATCCCAAACTGAATCTATTGAAAACTTAACCCTACAATTTGATCAAACCCTAATGAGTATGAAATTGATGCCCGCATCCAAAGCAGGACGTGATTGGTCACAGCGTTTTGTAGGATGCTTTAAACTTTTAAAACTACAAATTGCTTTATTATTGGTACAATATCTGGTTTTAATGATTTTGATTTCTAGAATGATTTAAAGCGATTTTAACCTCAACTGATACAGTTGCTGATATATTCAATTGTTATCGTATGATAGTTTTAATGATCTTAAATCAAGAAAATTATCAGCTTCTCAGCAGTGAAGATCTTGAAATGCTATAAAATTCTTCTATGATTCAAAAAATAGAAATGATAAATTTGAAAAGGAGACCAAGCTTTTTACTTTTTATTCAAAACTAAGTTTGGTTATATTTTATTTTAATCACTTAAAAAGTAGAATTTTGTACTTTAGTCATCTTATTATACAGCTTGCCCCACAATAAAATGCTTCAATATCAATCGGCTTAAAGAATGAATCAACTACCTGAACCACGTTCCGAACAAGATAAAGAGTCATACAATAAACAGTCTTTAGAGCAAAAGACTCAACACTTAGATTCTTCTAATGGAAATTTAGCATCACACTCTATTGCTCGCTTTATCGCATTTTTGACACGCCGTGGCGCACGACTGTTAACTGGTGCTCGTAGCTTATGGGTTGGTTGTCAGCCTGAGATGAAACAACGTATTTACTATGCCAATCACAATAGTCATATCGACTTTATCTTACTATGGTCCTCACTTCCCAAACTGATGCGTCGAAAAACTAAACCTGTTGCTGCTTCAGATTATTGGCTGAAAGATGGTTTTAGACAATTTTTAATTAAAGACACCTTTAATGGTGTCACGATTCAACGTAATCGCGAAGATAATGCAGACCCTTTACAACCTGTAAAAGACGCTCTTGCTCAGGGGTATTCCATTATTTTCTTTCCTGAAGGTACTCGAAATCTTGATGATGATCTTGAGCTATTACCTTTTAAAAGTGGCCTCTATAACTTACATAAACAATTTCCTGAGATTGAGATTGTCCCTGTTTGGATTTCAAATCTAAGACGTGTCATGCCAAAAGGTTCTTTTGTTCCTTTGCCTTTACTGTCTACCGTATGCTTTGGCTTTCCTTTAGAACAACATTTAGAAATGGATAAAGCCACATTTATAGATTATGCACAGAAGCAGCTAGTACTATTAAAAGAGGTTGAGAATCAATGATTTTAGATAATCTGAATAAAACCTATCTTTTATTTGGTATTTTTGCGGGAATTTTAGTTTTTGCATCTAGTGTAGGCTTTATTCTCAAACAAAAAGCTGGGCAAAAACCCTCATCAGTGATTGATAATTTAAATGCACGGATCAATGCTTGGTGGGTGATGTTGATCGTCATTGGCGCAGCAATTCTATTGGGTCAAACTGCATTTATTATCTTATTTGGGATTATTTCCCTGTTCGCTCTACGAGAATTTACCAGTCTATTGCCGACAAGGCGTGGTGATTATTTTCCTTTACTTATCGCCTTTTATTTTGTTATTCCCTATCAATATTATTTGATCTATATCGACTGGTACGGCTTATATTCAATTTTTATTCCACTTTATGTATTTTTACTGATTCCGATTGCCAGTTTAAAACAAGAAGATACCAAACACTTCCTTGAACGTAGTTCTAAAATTCAATGGGGACTCATGGTCTGTGTTTTCTGTATTTCCCATGTTCCTGCATTACTCAATTTAAAACTAAATGGTTTTAAAGGTGAACCGATTTGGTTAGCAATCTGGCTGATTATGGTTGTTCAAGCATCCGATGTTTTGCAATATGTCTGTGGTAAGCTTTTTGGAAAGCACAAGGTTGCACCTGTCTTGTCACCATCAAAAACAGTTGAAGGCTTAGTGGGTGGTATTGTTTTAGCCACAGCTTTAGGTGTTGCTATGGCATGGCTTACTCCATTTAGCTATCTACAAGCTGCCTTGATAGGACTGGTTGTGTGTATCTTTGGCTTTTTCGGTGGTTTGGTGATGTCAGCTATCAAACGTGACCGTGGTGTAAAAGATTGGGGGCAGTTGATTCATGGTCATGGCGGGATGTTAGATCGGATTGATTCTATCTGCTTTTCTGCACCCATCTTCTTTCATATTTTGAGATATTGGTGGAGTTAATCTGCCAATATCAGTTAATCAGCAAAATTTGGGGTGAAATCAATGGAAGTAACGAATATTGGTTATATCCTTAAATTTTGATTTATTTTTTTAAACTCATTTTTTCCCATATTTTTCTTCATCATATTGTTTAGCCAAATCTAAACGATAAGTGTATTGCTCCCAACGATCAGGATATTCGTCCCTTTTTATTTTGTTCTTTATGTTCATTGAGAAAACTGAGAAATCATTTAAATTTGCCATACTGGGTTTATTAAATCCGAGTTTTTTTAATATTGCCTCTAACTCAATACTTTGTTCATCAAAACTTCCTCCAACAACCCAACCACCAAATAAACAAATAAATAAATAAATAAATAAAATGAGCCTAGTAACTTCATGTTTTAATGTAGCTATTCCATCTCCTATTAACATTAACAAAGGTATGAATATAAAAAGACCTATGATACCTATACTCAAAAATAATTTTATAGTAGAAAATCTGTACCCTACTCTCCCTTTAACGACTTCTTGACTTGTCCATATATAATTGTTTTGTTGATCAATAACCGCTACTGCACAAGCATATTTATTTTGACCCGAAAGCGGTTCTGCAATGACTTTAACCATATCTTGCTTTTTAAACATCACCACTGGGAAACATCCTTTAAAGTAATGCTTTTGATTATTTTTATCTGTAATTTCTACAGCAAAATCACTCACTTCAATCCCTTCATCACTGGCTGCAAAACTGGCTAAAGCAGCATTCCCAATTTGCCCAACGAGTGCTGAACCTACAGCTATTGCTCCTGTAGCTGCTTGCATATTGGCATTTAAGTTTTGCATGGTTTCACTGGTCAACAGATCAGTTACTTCGCCTTCTACGATAAAAAGCCTTTTTGAAAATTCATCAATAATTTGATCTGTTTTTTTTAAGCTCATTTTTTTCCATATTTTTCTTCATCATATTGTTTGGCTAAATCAATACGGTAGGTATAATCTTTCCAACGCTCATGGATAAAATCTTTTTCTTGATTTTTCCAACTTAAATCACTCAATGCAAAATTTTGTAAATTCATTCGACTTGGCTTATTAAACCCAAGTTTTTTTAAAATAGATTCTAATTCAATACTTTGCTCATCAAAACTTGCACCAACACGCCAGCCTATAAATAAGAAAAAAAATAAACAAATGAACAGAGTACCGCCTATAGGAGGATTAAATATAAGTGAAATCCCATATTTACCAAATATTGCAAATAAACAGAAAGTTAATACTGATAGGAACCCAACAATCAGTCCAAACTTCATAGATGTGATTCTATGTTGCATTCTTCCTTTTACAACTTCTTGCCCAGTCCATATATAATTATTCTTTATATCAATAATAGTTGCTGCATAAGCATATTTATTTTGACCCGAAAGCGATTCTGCAATCACTTTAACCATATCTCCCTTTTTAAACATCACTACAGGAAAACATCCCTTAAAGTAATGCTTTTGATTATTTTTATCTGTGAGTTCTAAAGCAAAATCACTGACTTCTATTCCTTCATCACTGGCAGCAAAACTGGCTAAAGCAGCTGTACCGATCTGTCCGACAAGTGCTGAGCCTACAGCCATTGCACCTGTACCCGTTTGTATATTGGTATTTAAGTTCTGCATGGTTTCACTGGTCAACAGATCAGTTACTTCGCCTTCTACGATAAAAAGCCTATTTGACAATTCATCAATCATTCGGTCTGTTTTTTTTAAACTCATACTATGACTACTCTATTATGCAAATAGTGTCTGAAAATCTTCGACTTCTTGTTGTTCCGACATTAGCTTATTGGTTTTTAAAGCTCTAAAAGTAGAATACTGACACCAACGTTGAAGCTTTGTTGCCTCCATATATATTAAAAAGGCGACTTCAACTAAAGTTAAAATTAAACCTATACCACTTGCCCAAGCAATCCAACGCAGTAAAGCATTCCGTACTATCTCTCGAGTAAGCTTTTTAACACTATATTTAGCCATAGTTTCACCAAAAACTTTAGCGCCCATCTTTTGAATCAATGGACTACCTCCAACACGGTTTAAATATGTCATTAAAGGTCCTATATAGGTTAAAGTTGCGCATAATCCCAAAAGAGCAGCAGCAGCTCCTGTAACTACACGAGCTGAATATAATATAATTAAGGAGGTAGGTATTCCTTCCTTTCCAGTCAAATTTTCAACTTTGTTGTAATCTAACCAAGCAGTAATTCCCCCTGCAATAGTACTTAAACTACCTGCTGCCCATTTAATACCTGCTCTTTGAATATTTGCTGCGCCTCGTGTGGCTGCTGCTCCAGCGCCTGCATAAGATGTTTGAGTCGCCACTTCTCTTGCACCTTTTGCTAGACCATAAAAGATATCCAAACCAAAAGCCATCAATGCGGATACAGATGCCACCAAAGCAGCAATTTGTACCGAGTCTTTATATTTTCCAGAGTTAAGCATATGCGCTAAATTAATCGCCTCTATAAATACAAGAATGCCTGATGCTCGTACCTGATGATAATTATTGGTATGGTTCGCCATACCTTTACTGCCCGCTTTTTCAATTTCTTCTAAAGTTAATGCCACTTGTTGCTTTTTTGCCATTGCATCATCGATCAATACATCCAAAGAACGAATTGTTGCTTCCTTTGCATTTTTTGACAGCTGACCACCGACTCTTTCACTAAGTTCAGGACTGAGTTTGATATTTCCAGAGTTTAATTTTTCAGGGTTTATATTATATACAACTTGATCAAATCTTAATTTTCCAGCCAAGTCACCCATCTGAGCAAACAACAGTTTTTGCGAAATTGCAGAGACAAATCGACTTTCAGCAGTTGACCCCATACCCGCTCTAAACACCACTCGAGAAAAGTTAGAAACATAAAGCATCACTTTCTTTTCCGTTTTAAAAAATCCTATATTGCCTTTATTTTTGTCTATTCCCTGATTCCTTGCCCATTCATCCCATGCAGAATCAGTTTTCTTTAAAAAGTCTATTGTACCCTTCATTGCTTTTAGACCAACAGCGGTAAAATCAGTTGCAGCTTTTTTCAGTTCGTCATGCTTTGCCTTGGCTTCTAACTGATTACTATACAAGCCACGAATAAATAAATTTTTACGCTCAAATTATGGCTTTTTAACCCAGTCATCTAACTGTTTTGCACCTGCTTCCGCACCTTCCATTCCAAATAATATAGACGCTACATGAGCTTTAAACGCACAACCACTTCGTAAATTTTTCTGATCATAGGCATCTAAAGCATCAAATAAACTTTCAGAAACAACCCAGTTCAAATGCTCTTGAGCACGTTGGTTTGCAACCTTCAAAGCTGTGTCATATTTTTGTGCTGCTTCCAGCTTAAACGCTTCTATTTCTTTATAGTTTAAATTATCGAGCAGAACTTTTCGGTCAGTTTGGAAGTTAGCTTCTCCAACAACCTCACCATGACCTGCCCGTGTTTTCATCGTACGCTCATGGTCTTCGACAAGCTCTTTCTTACTTCGTTCTAGTTGTGCAATTTCTGCTGTATCATTTCTTTTCCTTGCATATACAAGTTGTTGCTCAATCCTAATTAAAGTAGATTTATACCTATTTTCTATAAATTCTGCTGTTTGTTCATGAATTTCATTTTCCCGTTGTACAATTTTTGCTTTATTTTTAAGTAGTGATCCTTCAATGCTTTCTACCCGTTGCACTGAATCCAGTTTACGCTGATTTGTGACGCCATATTTATCTTTTGCTTCTAAATAATCATCTACAGGGGCATAAGCTTCATTTCGATATTCATTTAGCTTTACAGTGATGCCAATTGGGTCATACAGCACTATAGATGCAAAGGCTTTAGGTTTCTCAGCAAATTTAGTCAGCAGTTTACTCCAGCGGTCTGAGCCAAATGACAAAGGAAAACTCACGCCGTCCTTTAAAGTTGAATTGTTTAAACAATGTTCTTGTTGTGATGATCCTTTAGCCCATCCTGCAACATCTATAGATTGCCATTTCCCTGAACTGACATATTCATCCGCTTTCGCTTGGTATTCTTTTCTTTTTTCATCCGTCATAGGTGCGTGGGTGTATATCAAATATGCCTTCTCGGCCAAATTCGTTGCAATATATTCAATGGTGACAAATGAGGCAAATAACGCATGTTCATTTCCTTTACATGCAAACTCAAGCACAGATACGGGTGCAGGTTTGTCTAATGGAAAAGATGATAAATAGCCTTGCGGTGTGACGATGTACCCGATCCATTGATAACCTTTTTTTCGCTTCACCATTGCATAAATATAACTAGAATCAATCATTTCAGTTGTATATTTGGAGTATGACAATGCTACGTTTTTTACATTTTTCCCAAGTTGTGATGAAAGGTGTGGGGCTTTGTCTTGAGTTACCGTATAACGTAAAGGCAAAATCTGCAAACCAAGTTTACGGCAAAAATTACATTGGTCTTTACTGCCTTTTGCATCTGAAGTTTGTTGATTGACTTGTATTGCTGCATTAGCAGCTTTTGTTATCGCATTTGGAGCAGCTAAAATCTCTTCTCCCTGTCTACGTTGTTCGGCTTTTTTATTTTCTTTTCTTGCAAAAGCTTCTTTATCACCGCCCATTTTATTTTCCTTATTCCAATGTTTCTGTTTTAATCAATGCCCAAGAATCTTCAGCAACAAAGTTCATCGCTTCAGTAAAATTATAATTTTCAGGTTCAGTGTTCCAGTATTGTTGAAGTACTTTTACAATATAAGGATGCTTCATAAAGCTGTGACCAAGTACCTCTGCGTATAAGCCATAACTGACTAAGTCGACATATCTGGTAATGTGGTATTGTTCATGTCCTTGATATAAATTTTTAAGAATCTGTTGTGATTTCAAGTGATTGATGTCGACTTGTTCTAATTCATGCGCTTTTCGAAAAACAATATTACTTATTTCAATCAAATCTAAAGCTAAGGATTGTTGTTCATTCACTTGGATAATGGCTTTTTTCAGCAATTTTTTCTGTTGGATATTTTCCCAGTGAAAATATCCACTAGGATGGATAAATTCCCATTGGGTAAAATTTCCCAATAAACTATTCATTTGCTGTTCATTGAATATTTGATCCAAATAAATCATTACTCGTGGGTCATACCATCGAAATAAAATTTTGGAATCAATATCTTGCAATACCAAACTGGTTTTAAACTTTTGGTTCAACTGATCATTTTCATAATGAGAAGCCCCAAAACCATGTACTAAATACTGATCATTGGAAATTTCAAAATTATTAAGTAAATGTTCTGCTAGCTGTGGTCCGATCTCTTTTAATATCTTTTCATCTAATATTTCTATAAAAAACAGATGCGTGTCTTTATAGCGACTGCCTTTTGCCAAGGGAATATAAATAATATTGTGTTCTCTTAAACACTTCTTTAAATCATCAAAAACATCAGGCGCTAATGTTTCATCAAGCAATACTAACAGCCGATGATGCTGGCTAAAGACTGCTTGCATTTTTTGATAAATTGCTTCTACGGAATGAAGTTCAGAGGATATCGCCGTTTGTTGTAGAAAGTTCTCACTCATCATAAGATCACCTTCGCTGATCCATTTTGAGCTGCCTGTCCTTGTTTCGCAGAGCAATCAGGCAAGTCTAAAGCTGGCGGATTTATAGAAGCTGGGGAAGTCAGTTTCTGTTGCCCAGATTTCACCTCAAATAAGCCACCTGTGGTTGAAAACACACCTGAACCATTAATCTTGAGTTCAGAACCATCACTGACCAACTTAATTTCCTTCGGACTGATGATATAAACTGCGTCTTCGGTTGAAATGATTTGAATGCCTTTACGTGCGATCATATCCAACCCATCACCCTGCGCTTGGATCTCAACTTTACCTTTTCCAGCAAATAACTTTGCACCTTCTTGTGCCGCAAAAAGGCTAATTTTAGCGCTGGCATGTCCAATCAAAGCCTTTTGTGTACTTAGGTTAATGCTGTCGCCTGATGTGTGGCTAATTTGCCCATCTGCTGAAAGATGAATATCTTCATTACTGGTAAGCGCAATTGAGTTTGGTGAAGCCAACATCATCACCGCAGACTTAAATTCATCTGCTTTTTTCGGATCTTGTTGAGCCAATACGTCGATAAAGCCTTTGATATTATCTAAAACTTCTAAAGGATCAGTCTGCTGATTCTTGGCAACCTCACTTAATGCTTTAGAGTTATTGAGACTACTTTCTAACTGATTTATGCCCGCGGTCACATCAAGGTGATTGCCCGAGGCTGAATCCTGAGCATAAGTACTCAGTAATAAACCTTGTCCTGCTCTTAATGCACCCCACTGGTCAGTTCTCAGTTCAAAGCCTTCACCTCGTCCTTCGCTAGTGTCTGTCTCTTTGGGATGACTTAAATTACCGAGGTTAAGTTGACTCACCCCATGACTGCTCTGTAACTGACTGCTGATTTGCTCAGTACTATCATCAAATCTAAGTTGGTTATAGCCACTGCCTTGATACTCTCGACTTTTTATTCCTGACAGTTTTTTGGTATCAGGCAGTTTACCTTTTTCATCAAACTTGCTTGGATGACGATGCGCTTCATGAATACGCCCCACCACAAACGGCCTGTCAATGTTGCCATCGAAGAAATCTATAACGACGACCTCTCCAACTCTCGGTAAGAATCGTGCACCATAGCCTTCACCAGCCCACGGCGTCAGTACATCCACCCAAGCTGAATCGGTGTCGTTATCATTGGAACCAGCACCACCATCGTGGCTATGATCTTGATTGCGGGTAAACAGAAAACGTACTTTGATCCTTCCCCACTCATCCACATGGATTTCTTCTCCACTTGGTCCAACCACTCTGGCACGTTGGGGTGACGCAATCGGACGATGTTTTAATGGATTGTATTCTGGAACAGTGGTGATATTGCGACGTTGTAGCACCAACTGATTGGCTTGGCGTTCATCACTATTGTTTGTCGTGATATTGGTTATTTGCCAATTGCTTTGCTTAAGCAAATTTTCAACCTGATGGGTCAACTCTTTTGGTAGATTATTTTGATTATAAAAGTGCTTCGATATGATTAGGAATTGCTTATCGGAAAAATCGTGTTGATCAATTTCGGGATGCCCATTTAATTCAAAGATATAACCCACATGTGCATCACGTACTGTAGATATTGCGGTAAATTGTTTGGCTTGTGAGTCATAGTAGTTACTCAGATTTTCATTAAAACGTTCAATTTGACGATTACCTGATGCTGTTGCACCATCTTCTCCATTCAAGTCTTGGATCCATGCTGGGCTAAAGTGCCAAACTTGCTCAAGAGCTAAACTAGCATTGTCGTAGTTTTCACTATGCTTGTGTTTGCTTAAACACTGCCTGCACCTTCTTCTATTTCCAGTACATCGGCTTGCCAACGTTGAATATGTACTGATGTAGGCTGAATAGAACGCTGTCCAATAAATGAGATAATGCTGTCCTGCCTTTCGGTGGGACTGCTACGATGAAAGCGAATATTCTTGCGTTCTAAGCTGGTGTATTGAGTATTGTTGTCAATCAAACGAAGCTTTTGAGGTTGAATTTGTTCACTGAAACTCGATACTTTAAGTTGGGCTTCATCAATTAAAGTATTAATCCCTTCAGAAAAAAGCAGACGTTGAACAAAGTCTATATCCCGTTCATTATTCTGCATAATAAATGGGCGAACATCGTAGTCTTTGGTTAAGCCACTTTTATCCAATGTTAGACTTGAAGCAAACAATGGACTTCGCTCGCGCCATTCCTGAAATATAACTTCAACTGCTTGAGGCGCAGACATATTCATAAACACTCTGGAATTTCTACGATGCTTCCAAAGTGCGGTTGGATCTTCAACTGTCAGGCGGTAAATCGTCAGCGCACCATCGCTCGCGCCCACATCTGCTTGGGTCACAATCCCTGAAATTCGATTGAGTTCTGATTTATCATTCACAATATCGACAGCCACTTGGCTACCGATAAATTGCTTTAATGGAATATTCATTGACGTAGACAAGCAAATCAATTGTAAATGAATGCCTTTGTTTAATTCATGCATCCCATCAATACGTTGTAAAAATACCAGTTGATTAAGATCAGTGTTTGAAAAAGACGCATGCATGGCACGCTTTTGAGCAGTAAGACCCAATTTTTCCAAAGCAAAATAAATATTATTAAACATGAGTTATTGTATAGTTGTTCTAAATTAAGCACACTCTACAAAAAAGATCATATTTTGTCCACATTTAATTTTATCTACATAATTTATTGTATTTCATTTCGTTTCGATAGTTTTCTCCGATACATTACCGCCCCCACAGTTAAATTAAATTTTTCGCATAATTCTTTTATAGAAAGTGTATTTAATTCCTGTTGATGCTCTCTTACCCAATTTAGAAGAGAAACTCGTTTTTTTTCACCTAATAATTCTTTTAAATAAGAACGAGAAGTTAAAATCTCCTGTTCAGTTTTATTGAGTCGTATCGCAATCTCTTTGATTGAATACTGTGTACTCAAAATGATCTCTTTATGTTCTAATCGCCACTCTTTTTTTTCATTCAAACGTTGTACACGTATGTCATTTAATGTAGGTATACCAAGTTCTTTACATACCAGATTATGCGCTCGCCTTGCAGCTTTAAGATTTTTTTTATTCAATAACGATTGTACTTCAAAAATATTTTCAGATTTAGCTAGTGCGTCTTTGTTGTTTTGTACAATTTTACGATTTGCATAACCAATTTTATTCTTACGTAGTTTGTTACTACGCTGAACTCCTTCCTTTCTTAAAAAGGTGCAATACTTTGTAACTTCAGTTTGAGTTAATCCATATTTTTCTTTTAACATCTGAAAGCTTTGAGTAAACAACTCATCTTGATGTTCAAACATCCAATCTCTTAAAGTAGATAAAGTATAGTCATATTTTTTTTGAAGACCCAATGCACGTCTAAATCTAGTGATTATTTTAACCGATAATCCTAGTAATTTCATAGATTTAGCCTGATCATGTTTCTTTAAAAACTCAGCTAAATCATTGGTCAAAATGTAAACATATTGACTCTTTGCAATTTGCTCGTACATCCAACCTTTGTAGATCATAATCCCAGCTTGTGTATTTCGCTCTTCATAAACATCCCAGTCTTCACCTTGCCAGTCCTTAATTGTCTTTATTGGATAAATTTTATATCTTTTAGCCATAATCATTAACATTTTTTGTATTCATCAACAATTATTCTTTTATCAAATTTTACTTACAACTTAAAGAGATTTATCAAGAATAACTTAAAAAACAAAAATTATCTTTCAATGCATTGAACAAATTAATTTTTCAAGCAATAACGCCTAAATAGCAAGCAACCAACAGCTTAAGATACAAATCACGAATAAATCTACCAATTTTCATAGATTGACAGGTTTAAATCAGCTACTTAACATCAGGGCAATCTTGGATACATAACATTGGTTTTATTTTGAATTTTCAGTATCAGTTAAAAATAATTTCTACAGTAGGCTTAACACTTGCGATCACAGCATGCTCGTCTTTGGGTGGTGGCTCTGTGCAAAAACGTGCTGCTAAACTTTCGACTGGAATCCAAAAAGCCTATTCTGTCTCTCCAGATGTTGCTAATCGCGTATCCCCAATCATTGTACAAAGCGCAGATCAATATGATGTAGATCCTTTACTGATTGCAGCGACCATACGTCAAGAATCGAGCTACCGTAGTTATGTTACCTCTCCATCTGGTGCTGTTGGGCTTACCCAAATCATGCCGCGTTATTGGCAACAAGCCTGCCCTGGTGATTTGTTTGATGAATATACCAATGTACGCTGTGGCACCATGATCTTGGCTAAATACAATCAAAGTGCAGGAAGCTGGAAAAAGGCCTTAGCCTACTATAATGTTGGACCCACAAATTACCAAACAAATCGTAAAATGAAACGCCAAGGTAAACGATACGCGAAACAAGTCAAACAACATGAAAAACAGTTAAAGTCTTCATTATAAAGTTTAAGAATAGAAACTGAATATCAATAAAATAAACCCACTCTTGCTGATACTTGAGCGGGTTTATTTTTTAGTCCATAGCAACAATAAACAGCATAAACATAAATGATTTAATTCAATCTTAATCTGCTGAAATATCTTCAAACAAAACGGAAGACAAATAACGTTCACCCGCATCAGGAAGAATCACCACAATAGTTTTGCCTGTATTTTCAGGACGGGCAGCTAATTTTGCTGCAGCAGCTAAAGCCGCACCACTAGAAATACCGACAAAAATACCTTCTTGAGTGGCACTTTGACGGGCAAAATCAATCGCTTCTTGGTTGTCGATAGCAATAACTTCATCTACTAAATCTAAATCCAAGTTTTTAGGAATAAAGTTTGCACCTATCCCTTGGATCTTATGTGGCCCAGGCGTTAACGTTTCACCACGTTTGGTTTGTCCAATAATTGGTGAATCTGCGGGTTCTACAGCAACGGAGTAAATCGCTTGCTGCTTGACCTTTTCAAAATAATTTGAAATACCTGAAATAGTACCGCCAGTTCCGACACCAGCAACAAGGATATCGACTTTACCGCCTGTTGCTGCCCATATTTCAGGACCTGTTGTTGTCTCGTGTATTTTAGGATTGGCCGGGTTTTCAAATTGTTGTGGTAAATAATAAGTTTCAGGTTGTTCAGTCGCTAAACGTACCGCCTCGTCAACTGCGCCTTTCATACCTTTTGCGGGTTCAGTTAAAATTAAATTTGCACCCAACGCTTTTAATACTTTACGGCGCTCTATACTCATACTTGCAGGCATAGTTAAAGTAATAGCATAACCTTTTGCCGCTGCTACAAATGCCAATGCAATACCAGTATTCCCGCTGGTTGGTTCTACAATATGCATGCCTTTTTTCAAAAGCCCCTTCGCTTCTGCATCAGCAATAAGTGCAGCACCAATTCGATCTTTAACAGAAAAAGCAGGATTACGACTTTCAATTTTTGCTAAGACCGTTGCACCACCTGTAATAAGACGGTTGATACGAATCAGTGGTGTATTCCCAATTGCCTCAGCGTTATTAGAATAAACAGCGATACCTAAGTTTTCAGTTGCTGGAAAATTTGGATCTGTAGACATGACCTTTCCTTGAATTTAAATGAATTTATATCAATCTATCATAATGCTTTTCTATGAAACTTTGATATTGAGTAACTGAATTTAATTATACCAATATCGAAATAGTTTATTGATAAAAATCATAAGTTTAGTTTTTAGGCAAAGTGTTTGACCGATTTGTCGTCAAATCAAACTATATATTTGTATATTATTTCAAGCATAATAACGATATGACTCATATTTAGAGAATATTATGGCAAGCAATGCTTATCAAAAATTTTATCGTCAATTTACAAAAAAAATCTTAGATAAAATCGTCAGCCCACAAGTTTTAGGCGATACAAAAACACTTGAAAATACAGTTAATGATCCAAACACAGCCAATTTTCCAATTTGCTATGTCATCCAAGATGACTCAACTTCGAATAAAGTCTTAATTGACAATGAAACAGAAAAAAGAAAACTCAGCCCTGCTTTTGCGCCACTTAACCTAGGATCAGATTATCAGGAAGATGATCGTTTTATCACTTTAGAACCGACCAAAAGCAACGCCTCTGCATACTACCCAGACAAAATTATCCGTTTGGTCGAATATTTATTAAAACACCCTGAACAAGATGTGCTTTTAGTACCAACAACGATTTTATGGGGGCGTGCGCCGGAAAATGAGGACAGTTGGTATAAAGCATTGATGACCGATGCTTGGGCGAAGCCAACGGGCATTAAACAAGCACTCAACATTACCCTCTATGGCCGTAACAATTATATTGAATTCCATCAAGCAGTTTCTTTACGCCAGTTAATTGACTCAGCCATTGAACTCACACCCAATTTTTCACCAGCGCACTATGTGGTGACTGAGCTCAATAAACAATTTAATGGCTATAAAGAAGCAATTCTTGGTCCTGATATTTCAGATCGTCGCAATGTGATTAACAAACTCATGCTGAGTGATGCGGTCAAAGAAGCCATTCTCAATGAAAGCATTCATAAAAAAATCAGCATCAATGAAGCCGAAGCACTCGCGCATAAATACCTCGATGAAATCGTCTCTGATTTTTCTTATTCAACCTTACGCTTTGCTGAAATTGCTTTAACTAAATTATGGACCCAACTCTATGACGGTATCGAAGTACATAATTTCGATACGGTTCGTGAACTTGCCAAAGATTATGAAATTGTCTATACCCCTTGTCATCGTAGCCACATTGACTATTTATTATTGTCTTATGTGATTTATAACCGTGGCTTGATGGTTCCCCATATTGCAGCAGGTATTAATTTAAATATGCCTGTGGTTGGGCAACTGATGCGTGGTGCAGGCGCATACTTTATTCGACGTAGCTTTAATGGTAATGCGCTTTATACGGCTGTTTTCAAAGAATATATCTACAGTATGCTCAATCGAAATACCCCTATGGAATACTTTATTGAAGGTGGTCGTTCTCGTACTGGACTTTTATTGCCGCCTAAAAAAGGGATGCTCGCAATGACCATCCAAAGTTATTTACGTGGGAATAGCAAACCGATTGCCTTTATTCCGACTTACTTTGGATATGAAAAACTGATCGAAGGCAGTTCATACATAAAAGAGCTGGGTGGGCAGAAAAAACAAGCTGAATCACTATTTGGACTACTTAAATCTATTCAAAAAATTGAAAAAGTCTTTGGTGTTGTCCATGTCAATTTAGGTGAACCGGTTTTCCTTGAAGAGATCTTAAAAAAGAACAATGTTCCACAACATGTTGCTTTGCATGAAGAGATGCCTGAGTCGGTTAAAGCCACGGTCAATGATGTGGCGTTTGATATTTTGGAAAATATCAATAAAGCGGTCGTGATTAATCCTGTTAGTTTGATTTCTCTGGTCTTGTTAAATGCACCAACGCATGCTTTGGCAGAGCGTGAAGTATTGGTACGTTTAGAACAATTCCGTAATCTACTCAAACAGTATCGTTATGATGATCGTATGCAAATCACTGAGCTTTCCAATACAGAAATCATTCAATATGCCATGAAACTGAAACAAGTTGAATTGATTGAGCATGATAATGAACGCTGGGTGAAAGTCAGTGATATACAGGTGGGCTTGCTTAAGTACTTTAGTAATAACATTATGCACACGTTTATATTGCCAGCACTCATTGCTAAAATATTGAGAGTTAAAACAGAGCAGCAGAAATTTGAGATTTCAAAATTTGATTTATATACCCAAGTCATCGAACAATACCCACTTATTCAAAAAGCCTTCTTTTTAAAATGGGATGAGTCTGAGATTGAGAGTGAAATCAGACAAATTGTCGATTATTTTGTTGCTGAAAAATTAATTACACTCGAAGCTGATCAAAGCATTAAAATTTTAAATGCAGATCCTAAAATCCGCTTACTTTCTGCCTTTTCTCATTTGTATGATGTCAATGCTGTAAAAGAATCTGAGAAAGAAAGCAAAGAGAAATAATCTTTTAAGCTTTGACGATGATCTGCAATAAAAAAGTTCCTTCAACCATTTGGATAAGGAACTTTTTTGTAAGCGTATAGCAATATGACTAATTGATTTACTTTAAAGCAAAAAATGATTTTTAGTTATTACTTAGACGTTTTTCTTAGTCCGTTTTAAATGCAATAAAACCATGATAATTCAATACTTGAGCAAAACTTTCCACACGCTTAAAACCTGCTTGTAAATACAAAGCGCTCATTTCATCAACAGAAATTAAAGCAAAATCTTGTTCAATACGTTCTGCCATAAGTTGCGCCTGTTTTTCTGTTAATCCTGTTGCTAAACTCAGATTTTTTAAAGCTTGTAATTGTTTGGCATTCGAAATTTCCATCAATTCATAACTTAAACATAGACCAGTACTGCTTAGGTGATTTGCAATATCTTTTAAGAATTGTGCTTTTGCATCAACTGGAACAAAATGTGAAACCAAGATAGCCAAAGCCACATCAAAATTCTCATCGACTTGTTTAAGAACAGATGTATCACCTTGTACAAACTGAATTCGAGAACAAAGCCCTAAACCAGCTATATGTTGTTTGGCTTTATCAATCATATTTGCTGCAGGATCGATTGCTGTAAAATTCCAGTGAGGAAATTGCTCAGCCAAATATTGCAGTTCATAACCTGTACCACATCCCACGACTAAAATCTTCGCTTGAGTCAATACATAGCTCTTTAATACAGCATGGACTTGTAAATGTATCAGTTCATAGCCGGGAATTAATCTACGAATATGCGCATCATATCCTTCAACTACAACTGGATTATTAAAGTCCTTTGCCATTCCTTTAACCCTTGCAATGATGATTAATATTATTCCTGAGGATGTTTAACTTTCACTGCCTGTAAACAAAAATCAGCAATTTGTTTTACAAAATACTCTTTATAGCTTTTATCAAAACGCTTGGTCTTGGCGATACTTAAAGGTTCAATCACAACGAAAGTCATTGCGCCAACGATGCACAATGCGGTGGTGTTTAGATCCTCAAAAATAAACTCGCCTGAATGACGTCCTTCTGTCAAAATTTTAATAATACTTTCTTTAATCAATTGCTTACTTTGAAAGCGTTCTAACTCAAATTGAGGATCGACTGGTTCAAATAATAAAGAATAAGAGAGTCGAGGGCTGTTCATTGCCCTTTTTACAAAGGTTGTGACTGCTCGATCTAATTTTTCTATCGCACTAAGTTCAGTATGTGCAATATCATTGAGAATATTAACTTCGATATGAATCGCTGCATTTAAAACTTCAATCAATACCTGATTTTTATTTTCAAAATATCTGTAGACCAAACCACTTGATACACCCGCCCTATCTGCAATTGCTTGAATTTGTGCATCTTTAAATCCTCCTTGTGCAATCAATTCACGTGCAGACAATAAAATTGTCTCACGGTTCTGTTGCATTTTCTCTTCCATGACAGAGGATCTTTTATAATTCATAGCGATATGTAAATTCCATTCCAAATAAACTGGCAGCGAATAGATTGCCCTGTTGGTACTACAAGGTAATGCAGACTAAATACTAATAAATTTTGCAGCAATAAGCTATCCACCCTGATCGCTTGATTCAATATTTAATAAATCATTGATGAACTTAATTATCTTGTTGATGTTATTTTCTACCCTTGCTGATTTATCAATTCCTGATCGATCAAAACAGTCATTTTAAATTACTCCTTTTTAGAAAATGAACCTTTTTAAATCATTAATTGATTCTACAATATTCTTAAATGATCTGAGGCAACTTCTTAAGACAATGCAAACATGAGTTGTCCGATAATCCCCCCTTAAATTGGTCATTAGCCCCCTTTATTAAATCCACTAAAAATGATTCACTAAAATCATAAAGATTTCAGATAAAAATTAAATAAACTAATAGCTTAACCTCTATTGTTCACTTTGTTTATCTGAATTTTATATGCTAAATAAAAAAAACATTCAAGGAAAGAAAAGCATGAAAACTCAATCACTGATTCTCAGTGTCCTCAGCATTTTACCCACTGCATATACTCATGCAGCTGCGATGGATCAATCTGGTCAATCGATACTGGCGTTTCTTGAAGACAAGAATTATTTCGAAGCCAGTATTGCCACAGTTGACCCAGAAGTATCAGGCAAAGTCCGAAATCGACCTGATTTAGTCAATACAGGGAGCAATGATTTAACTACAGGTGATATGGCACAATCATATCAATACTATAATGCTGCTTTAAAACTGCAAATTGCGCCAAAAGTTTCCTTTGGGCTCATCTATGATCAACCTTATGGTGCTGCAATCGAATATCCTTTACGTAGTAATAATACCTTCTCTGATACCGAAATCAGTATGAAAGGTACCATTGCGGATGTTGATACTCAAAATATTGCGATGTTATTTGGTTTTCAGCCAGATGCCCATTTTAACCTTTACGGCGGTGCGGTATACCAGACAGTCAAAGGCAAAGTGTCTTTGCGTGGTAATTCGATGAGTGTGTTTAATGGCTATGATGCTAATTTTAAACAAGATAATGCTGTTGGATGGCTTGCTGGTGCTGCTTTTCAGATTCCTGAAATTGCTTTAAAAGCAGCGGTAACTTATCGTTCTGAAATCAAGCATAAAATAGATGCTCAAGAAACGATTTTTGGACAACCTTTAGCATTCACCACTGATAAAGATACAGAAATCAAAACGCCACAATCGGTAAATTTAGATTTTCAAACAGGCATCTATAAAGACACGCTGGCATATTTAAATGCACGTTGGGTAAATTGGAAAGATTTTAGAATCCGTCCAACACAGTTTGGTGCACTCACTGAACTGGCAACAGCTGAGTTAAGCCAAGGCCTGTATGCTGGTGGATTCAATCTCGATGACTATCAAAAAGACCAATACAGCATCACTATTGGTTTAGGACATCAATTTACACAAAAATGGGCTGCGTCGGCTGATGTTTCATGGGATTCTTGTACTGGAAATCCTGCTTCTGTATTGAATCCTACCAAAGGCGGTTGGGGCTTAGGGTTGGGTGTTCAATACAATCCTGCTGAAAATTATTTTATCGCAGGAGGCATCAAATATATTTGGATTGGGGATGCCACGGCACAAGATGGTACCTATTACATTCCGGTACCCGGTGCTTCAGAAATTGCCCAACAAGGTGATTATCGTGACAACAATGCCATAGGCTATGGTTTAAAAATAGGTTACCGTTTCTAATGCTCAATGCATGATCTTGTTAAAATTGTTTTTAGCGTAGACTTCATTCTAGTGTATATACTTGAGAATGAAGTCTTTTTCTTTTTATTCAAAGACAAATTCATTTTTCCGTCATTTGTATACGCTATAAATTTTAATGATCAATATGAATAAACCTCAGTAAAAAACCAACTTAATTAAAGGATCTAAATATGAAATTATTACGTTTAATTCCAATTCTCGCTTTAGGCACTATCTTAACCGCATGTGGTGGTATGCCAAAGGAATGTGAAGAATCTTGGAAGCATATGGAAGACTTGGCAAAACAAAGTGGCATTCCTGAAGATTCACTAAAAGAACAGAAAAAAGCCTTTGAAGAAGAAATTAAAAAGTTATCTAAAGAAGATGCTATTCAAGCCTGTAAAGCACAGTCTTCAATCATTGGCATGGTTAAGTAATTTATCATTAATCTACAAAATGGATGCTTCAATTTGCAGGCATCCATTTTGATTTAGCATATAGATCATAAGCAAAACTTTAATTTTTACATTTTAATCGTCACAATTTTTTGCTTCACTATAAATAAACATTGGGCCTAAATCATAAGTCTGATCATGCCTTTTCACTTGTGGAATGAATGCACTTGAAATTGAACCATCTAAATATAAAGCTTGATCTGTTTTAAGCTGCGTCTTAAAAATATCAGCAAAATTATAAAAATTAATTTTTTCACGACTTATCACGAAATACAGTTGATTATTCTTAATTCCCACCCCATTGCGAACTTTCAATGAATCTGAGTTTTTAACGAAAATTGGATTGATCTCACCATTGATCAACAACATTGGACCAGATTGTGTTGCATAGCGAGCTTTAAAATTAGATTTAAGATATTGCTCAGTGGTTTTAATCACAGCTTGCTTATTGTTCCAAGCAACCACGCCATTGGGTTGCATAAAAAAATTACCAAATTTATTTTTTTGCTGGTTTAATTCTGTTTGTTGTTTACCTTGTTCAATGTATAAACCCACTGGTGCAAAATTTGGATGATACATTCCTGCATTCATGGCAAAACTGATCTGGCATTTTTTACGCTCTTTTTGTACAGCTGCGAACTTTTTATAAGTTTGTCCTTGTTGGTTTTTTAAAAATAGTTGTAGCTGATCAAGATCGTCGATACGTACAGCATCTGCGATCACCTTCTTGTCTTTGATTATTTTGATATAGTCGGTATTGGCATTGACTTGAAAGGAAAGTGCACTCAATCCCATCATGCTTATCAGCGCATATACTCCAGTTTTCAAATTCATAACACCCCCATTCAAAGTGTTATATTTTATCGTGTGATCTATTGAATAATGAAGGCTAATTAGCATTTTTAATGCATTTTTTTACGTAATTATCACTTTAAGGGCTATCAAATTCATTTTGCATCGTTATAATCAAACTATCCTTTCAATTAAATACATGTGTACACTTTATTTGAACTGAGTGGGAATATGCAGACAAAACAAATAGCTAAATACCCGTTAGGTGCGCATTTAATCGTCAAACATTTTGGCTATAGCCATCATGGAATCTATGCTGGAAAAGGTCGTGTTATACATTATTCTGGACTGGCACATTTTGTAAAAAAACGCCCAATCGAAATCACTTCACTTGAAAAATTTTCACATGGTAAAGTGATCCGTGTCCGTTACTATGATCAACCTAAGTTTTCTGGTCGTCATGTGGTTCGACGTATGCGTACACGCATGCACGAAAATAGCTATCATTTAATTATCAATAATTGTGAACATCTGTGTAGTTGGGCAATTACAGGGGTTGAAAGTAGTCCTCAAGTGGTAAAAATGATGAACCGTTTAACCACGATTGGCTATATCAGTTCAATCATGACCTATATGAATGGCTTATTTTTAACAGTTGCAACCACCTGTTTTGCTTTAGTTTTATATATAAAAATGAAACTCAGGGCTCAGTCAAAATTAAAACTTCCAACCTATTTATCTCTTAAAGAACAACAGCCTAAAAAGTAAAATACTCAACGAGGTTCTTCACATGACCTTAAGTAAAGCCCTGATTTTAAAATACCATTAAAATGGTGGAAATTTGTCTTCAACCAATTTGAGTTCTAATCCGTATTCCAAATAAGCTTTTAAACCATCCAGCACTGTGGTGAATCCTCCAGTTGCATCTATAATAAATTGAATTAGTTCAGAGCCTTGAAGCGAAATATCATAATTTCTAATTTTTAAATAAGTTTGCTCTGAGCTGATTTCTTCAAATATAAAATCTACCGATGTTTTGGGTTCACCCCAAGTAATTTGAATCAATTTATTTTCAATAATGTTAAATACCATAACCTTTGAGCTGACTTGATACTTATCCCAACTCCATTGCACAATTTTGCCTTCTTTTAGTGGTCCTGTAGATCGACTAAACCAGAATTTTGAAGTAATGTCAGGATCAATAAATGCATTAAAAACCGCAGACACGGGTTTACGAATTAACATTTGAGTTTCAATGGTTGGATTCATTCTTATTACTCTTCTAAACTTATATTGAATTATATAGATAACAAAGTGATACTGATAACATAAGTGCTATGTAATCAGTATCATGTTTTTGTTAATAAATTTAACCAATTAGTTTTGAATAAGTGATGATTCAACGATGCTCTGATAGCGCTCTGAAAATTGACCATTCCAATATGGATAATATGGATATGCTGGATAAACCGCACTGGCTTGATTTAAACGCTGTAATTGTGAATCCATAAGTACTAGATCTTTTGCAATGAGATTATCTTGCAGTTGTTGTTGATTTCGAGCACCAATCAATACAGTCGAAACGGTAGCTCGTGTTAACAGCCATTTTAAAGCAATTTGTGGGACTGAATTTCCCGTTTCTAATGCAATCTGTTTTAAAGTATCGATCACTTGATAAAGATATTCTTTGTTTACGGGTGGTGCAAATTGTGCTGTTTCATGTAAGCGACTATTTTCAGGCATAGGACGCTCACGATCAAACTTACCCGTCAAACGTCCCCATCCCAAAGGACTCCACACAACAGCACCAATATGCTGATCATGATTTAAAGGCATCAATTCCCATTCATAATCCCGACCTATCAATGAATAATACACCTGATGTGCTACCATTTTTTCATAACCATAACGATCTGCAATCGACTGTGCTTTCATCAATTGCCAGCCTGAAAAATTAGATGCCCCGATATAACGAACTTTTCCGCTTCGGACCAATTCATCTAAAGTTTTCATAAGCTGATCGAGTGAAGTAAAGCTATCAAACTGATGTAACTGTAGAACATCGATATAGTCTGTATTTAATCGTTTTAACGATTGCTCTACTGCATGAATTAAATAATGACGACTAAATCCGACCTGATTCACTTGCTCATTGCTACGAAGCGCAACTTTAGTTGAAATAATCGTACTGTGCCGATAAGGCGCTAATGCAATTCCAAGCATTTTTTCAGATTCACCGTCTGAATACACATCGGCAGTATCAAAGAAATTAATTCCTGCATCTATACATGTGCTAATCATTTGATTCGCTTCGATCTGCCCTGTTTGTCCCCATGCAGAAAATAGAGGACCTTTTCCTCCAAAGGTTCCAGCACCAAACCCCAGCTCAGATACTTTTAAACCAGATTCGCCTAAAAAATTATATTTCATGATCATTCACCTTGATTGAATAATGTGTCTCATCACAAAATAACAACTTGGTATTGTTTAAAAAATCAGGATAATAAGAAATTACTTTTTCGATTTTATGGAAAATGAATACACAAGACTTTCATTTCTTCTTACGTGTCGCAGATTTGGGTTCAATCAGCCAAGCCGCAAAAGAAGCCAATATTGCAGTTTCAGTGGCAAGTCAACGAGTGCAAAGGCTTGAAAATCAGCTTAGCCTTAAACTTTTTTATCGCACGACACGTAAACTGAGTCTGACTGAAGAAGCCAAAATATTGATTAAGCAAGGACGTCCACTTCTCGATAGTTTTCAAACATTGACCGAAAATTTAAAGCTTCAAGATCAAAAACTTTCAGGGAGCATTAATATCACGGCTTCCGCAACCTTTGGAACCCAGATACTAGTTCAAGTTATTGCTGAGTTTTTAAAACACCATTCTGAATTATTAATCAATCTAGATTTAAATGACCAAAATGTAGATCTTATTACCCAAGGTATGGATATCGCAATTCGCATAGGCAAACTACAAGACTCTTCTTTAATTGCAAAACCTTTATCTATCAATAAACGCTTACTTTGTGCTGCACCTGAATATCTAGCTAAATTTGGTATCCCCAAACGTTTAGAGGATTTACAGCGACATCGTTGTATCGTGCAGCGTCATCAACAAGGCATCACCAATACATGGAAGTTTCTGGATCATGCTAAATCCAATCAAAGATTAAATATCCACGTAAATGGCTATTTTATTAGTAACTCAGGCGAAGGGATTCGTCAGGCATCTTTGGCAGGGCTCGGCATATCCAATCACTCACTTTGGCATGTCAAAAACGATTTAGATTCAGGAAAACTGGTTCATGTGCTTCCTAATTTTATGGTAGAACCCACTGCTATTTATGCTGTTATTCCAGATAAAAAATTAATCTCTGATAAAGTAAAAGTTTTTATTGAGTATTTACAGGATTACTTTAAAGAATTCTAATGATGATTTGCCTAACATTATTTGTTATTCTAAATGACAAACATAATCTACAACTTCGCTAGATTGCAGACTAAAACGACTATTTGCAGGTACAGTAAAAGATTCTCCACAACTGTAGACCTCCATTTCTTCTTGATCTGCTATCCGAACCAAGCATTTTCCAGAAACAATTTCAATGCGCTCAGTCACATGAGTTTCAAAAGTTAAAGGTTTCTCTGTGGGTAAAATTACCCCCAATGTTTTCTTCGAACCATCTTTACATTCGATAAGATAACTGATTGATCGTCCTTTATAATGAACATTAGGTTTAATATGGACCGTAACAAAATCAAATTGGGAAGACATATATTTGTCCTGATTATTATTTATGCATTTACTATATCTTTTTTCTATAGTATTACTCAATCAATTTTAAACAACATGAAAAAAACCTAGCCAAAGCTAGGTCTTAATTCATGATTTCATTCAGGATTGAATAAAATTATTTACCCGGTTTAAAGCTATCTTTCAAATCTAAGACACGATTGAACACAGGTTTATCTGCTGTATGATCATATTGATCCGCAACAAAATAACCCTCGCGTTCAAACTGGAAACGATCTTCTGGCTGCGCTTTTGCCAAAGCAGGCTCAATTACCGCTTGAAGTACCGTTAAAGATTCTGGATTTAAGTTTGCTAAGAAATCATCATCCGCATCTGGTGCAGCTTCGGTGAATAAACGATCGTAAACTCGAACCTCAGCAGGAATCCCTTTCGACGCAGAAACCCAATGTACAACGCCTTTCACTTTACGACCTTCTGGGTTTTTACCTAAAGTTTCCGGATCAATAGAACATTTCAACTCGATCACTTCGCCATTGGCATCTTTAATCACTTCATCACACTTGATCACATACGCATGACGTAAACGCACTTCACCCTCAGGAACTAAACGTTTAAAACCTTTTGGCGGAACTTCTTCAAAGTCTTTACGATCAATAAAAATTTCAGAGGTTAAAGGAATAATACGATCGCCCATATCTACATTTGGATGACGTGAATGGCTTAAATTCAAATCTGCTGGCAAGTTGGTCAAAGTCACTTTCAGCGGATTTAAAACAGCCATACCACGTGCTGCTGTATTTTCAAGGGATTGGCGAATACAGAATTCAAGCATAGCCACATCTACGATACCGTCTGTTTTAGATACACCTACACGCTTACAAAACTCACGTAACCCTTCAGGAGTAAAACCACGACGACGCATGCCCACCACAGTTGGCATACGCGGGTCATCCCAACCATGAACATAGTTACCTTCTACCAATTTACGTAATTTACGTTTAGAGGTAATCGTATAATCTACATTTAAACGGCTAGATTCATACTGACGTGGAACCGATTGTGAGTGCACTTTCTCAACAACCCAATCATAAAATGGGCGATGGTCTTGAAACTCTAAGGTACATAATGAATGTGTAATCCCTTCAATCGCATCTGACAATGGATGAGCATAGTCATACATTGGGTACATTTTCCATTTATCACCAGTTTGGTGATGTTCTGAATGAAGTACACGATATAGAATTGGATCTCGCATATGTACATTTGGTGATGTCATATCAATTTTGGCACGTAATACTGCTTCACCTTCGGCCAATTCACCATTGTTCATTTTTTCAAAACGAGCAAGGTTTTCTTCAATAGATGCATCACGATAAGGTGAGTTTTTACCTGGCTCGACAAAATTACCACGGTTAATTCTAATTTCTTCTGGGCTTTGTAGATCTACATAAGCATCGCCCTGTTTGATCAACTGAACTGCCCAAGCATGTAATTGGTCAAAATAACTTGATGCATAGCGAGGTTCGCCATTCCATTCAAAACCTAACCATTTTACATCATTGGCAATACCGTCAACATATTCTTGTTCTTCAGCATCTGGGTTGGTGTCATCAAAACGCAAGTTACATAAACCATCGTATTCTTGAGCGATACCAAAATTTAAGCAAATAGCCTTTACATGGCCAATATGTAGATAACCATTTGGCTCAGGTGGAAAACGCGTAACAACTTTTTGTGTACGGCCCGCTGCCAAATCTTCTGTAATGACTTGGCGTACAAAATCTAAGCCCGCTTGTTGTTCTTGCTGCGCATTATCGACAGGGCTTGGACTATTTGTCGGAGTTTTCGGCAGTTCTGAAACAACATCATTTGGCTTCATAGTTGATAAATCACTTCTAAAAGTTAAAATTGAATATATAAAATGTGATTTTATCCTTTTTTAACAAAAGAATTTCACATTTTTACTTGCTATGTAGTTTACAGTTTGCTTATGCTTCTCTCAACCAAAAACCCATGACATTTTTAGTCATGATTAGGAGATTATAGAATGAGTTTTCCTCAAGTCGAATTAAACACCAACAAAGGACGCATTGTTCTTGAACTTAACTCTGAAAAAGCACCAAAAACTGTTGCTAACTTTTTAGAATATGTTCGTGATGGTTTTTATGATGGCGTAATCTTCCATCGTGTTATTGACGGTTTCATGATCCAAGGCGGTGGCATGGATGAAAACTTCAAAGAAAAAACCACACGTGATTCAATTGAAAATGAAGCGGACAATGGTTTAAGCAATGATGAGGGTACAGTTGCAATGGCACGTACTCAAGCACCTCACTCTGCTTCTGCACAATTTTTCATCAATGTAAAAAATAACTCTTTCCTTAACCATACAGGTAAAACTGCTCAAGGTTGGGGTTATGCAGTATTTGGTAAAGTGACTGAAGGCTTAGACATCGTTGAAGCAATCAAAGGTGTTCGTACAGGTAACCGTGGTTATCATGCTGATGTTCCTTTAGAAAACATTGTGATTGAATCTGCAAAAATTATCTCTGAATAATTTATAAATCCTCCCGAAGCTTCTTTTAAATAAAGGGATATTGTTCCCTTTACTAAGCAAGGTTAGGAGGAGTTATTAAATAGGAAAAATAAGTGACCTATCTGTTTATCGCTGATTTACATTTGTCACCAGAACACCCTCGACTGGTTCGAGGGTTTTTTGATTTATTAGAACACTATAAATATCAACACACACAACTGTTTATTCTCGGTGACTGGTTTAATGCTTGGATTGGGGATGATTATACTGCGCCTTGGTTAGATGAAATTATTGAGCATCTAAAACAATTTTCCTTGCAAGCTGGTAATCAAATTTATTTTCAAGTGGGTAATCGTGACTTTGCTTTAGGGGAAAAATTTTTAAATCAGTTTGATGGCAAACTACTTCCCGAATTTTATACATTTACCATAGCTGATAAACAATTTCGACTTGAACACGGCGATGCTTTATGTACCGATGATATCTCTTATCAACGATTTAAGAAAATTATTCGCAATCCGATTGTATTGGGACTTTTAAAAAGTACTCCACTTGGTTTTAGACAAAAACTTGCTAATGGTTTTCGTAAAAAAAGCCGTGAGTCTCAACAAAATAAGTCCTATGAAATTATGGATGTTAACCAACAAGCAGTAGAAAAAGCAATTAATAATGTCGATCTGTTGGTTCATGGTCACACTCATCGCCCTGAAATTCATGATGTAAATGGTAAAGCTAGAATTGTTTTAGGAGATTGGCGTGAAAAAACATCTGAAGCAATGATTTTAGAAGTGGATGAAAATGCGGATTGGAAATTTATTAAGTGGATTATTCAATAACTCCCCCCCTTAAACTAAACAGATTTAATAATTCCATAAAATTAAAACCATCCAAACATGAATCAATATCACAGAAAGCTTAATAGTAAAAATAGACGAGAATGCTTATTAGTATATTATCCAGCAGAGAGCAAAAATTGAGCCTATAAATAATATTATGTCTTTCAACTTATTCCACTTTTTCATGGAGTAAAAAATGATAAAAGAATTTTAATACTTAATTATTAAAAAATGTCTTTTCCTCTACACTACTCTATCAAATTTCTCTTAAGTTAATACTGTTAAATGAGTTTCTGATCATTCTAAAACCAATGATTTTTCTGCTGTAATTAACGAATCCAATCTATTGTAATACCAGATAAATAGCGGATTTAAGAGTTTAATAAAAACACGAAATAAAATATTAAGAATTAATCAATTAATTTATGCTTTTTTGCAGGGATATATTGGTTCAAATTTAATCCATTGATAAAATTTACAAATATTTATCCCAGCTAAAAAAGATTTTCCACCTTTATTTACGTTTTGAAGATTCACATTTCGCCATTTTAGCATACAATATATCGAAAATTTACGATATATGAGATCGCCTTATGGATGTATTAAATGTAGCAAAAACACGTTACACCACAAAAGCTTATGATTCTTCTAAAAAGATTCCTCAAGCACAATTTGCACGTTTACTTGAAATCCTGCGTTTAACCCCATCGTCAATCAATATCCAGCCTTGGCATTTTTTTATTGCTGACAATGATGCAGCTAAACAACGTATTGCTAAAGCCTTAGTCGGAAAATATAGCTACAACGCACCAAAGGTTTTAGATTCATCACATACGATTTTATTCTGTACCAAAGCAGATATTACAGAACAGCACCTGAGTAATTTACTTCAGCAGGATGATCTCAGTGGCCGCTTTAAAGATGACAAGGCTAAGCAAGGTCAAAAAGACAGTCGTACAGGCTATGTCTCTTATTATCGCAATGAAAAAGGTGATATTCAGCGCTGGGCGGAAAATCAAACCTTTATCGCACTGGGTCAAATGCTATTAGCTGCAGGTATTGAAGGTATCGATGCAACGCCAATCGGTGGTTTTGACGAAGATATTCTGACTGAAGAATTAGGCTTAATTGAAAAGAATTTGGTCCCGTCTGTGATTATGACACTCGGTTATCGTAGTGATACTGACTTTAATGCAAAATTGCCCAAGTCTCGTTTAACCCAAGAAGATGTCTTTACTCGTCTATAACGTTTAAAGTGCTTGCTTCCACTCAATAAGTGCTGTGGGACACATCACGTCCCTCAGCATTGAATCATAAGCATATTTTGTTAAGAGAAATCACTTTCACAGGCATCCATAAATTCATTGATTAATGCACTTGGATTGGCTTTTTTGGTCCACGAAATGGGTTCTTCATAATATTCAAGCTCATGAATAATGACTGGAAGATTTTTCCCAAATGTATCTTGAAGAATATTTTCAGAAAATAATTGCTGAACTATTTTGATTATTTGTGTAATAAACAATTGAGCAAACTGCTCGCCTTTTTCTAAAAGTTCATTAAATAGTGCATCATCTTCTTGTTCAGCATATTCCATCTGTTTTTGAGAATAATAAAATGGTGTTTGCTCAAACCATTGTGCCAAAAGCTGATCATTCTCTCCCCCAATATCCCAAGACGGTTGTTGTAACCAATAGGCATAATTCCATTTCGCTTCAGCTTGACTCGAAGATTCAGAAATTTGCGACTCAAACTGTTCAATGGTATTAAAGTTCAGCTCAACTTTGGGAAAACAAGGTTCATCATCATCACAATAATAGTACAAGGCCAAGGCGTACACATCGTGATAATTTTGTGCAATATATTGAATCGATTCAACTAACTTTACATAGCTCGTTTCATGCCAGTGCTTTTGAGTTGTTGATTCTATATTCATAACACACCTAATTATTTTTACCAGCACTCTGGTGAATATGGACATTCACCAGAGTGCAAATACAAAAATATTGCCTATACGATTAAATCGGATGCGAGCTTGCAATTTCCTGACTAATCATCACAGCTGTTGCAGCAGACAACGTCCAGCCTAAATGTCCATGCCCTGTATTATAAAATACCCGTTCACGTTTTCCACGTTTTACCACAGGCATCATATTCGGCATCATTGGTCGTAAACCCGCCCACGGGATACAATGCTCGGTTGAAATATCGAAGTTCTTATTGACCCAATCTGTTAAAGGTTGGATACGATCTGAGCGGATATCTCGATTATAGCCATTAAATTCAGCAGTTCCAGCAATACGTAAACGATTAGCGCCTAATCGTGACGTGACGATTTTCGCGCTTTCATCGAGCAAGCTGACCCAAGGTGCACCATTAATACTTTCTTCATCATTCAATTGTACGGTGATCGAATAGCCTTTTACAGGATAAACATTCACACGATCGCCCAATTGATTGGCCAATTGATAACTACCAACACCGCCACAAATCACCACGGCATCTGCACTGAGTTGTTCAACTGCTACTGAACCACCTTCCATGTTTTCAACACTCGAATGATATTGAATATTCACCCCATTGGCAGTGTGTTCTACATTAATAACTTCCATACCAAATAAATATTTTACCCCATATTTTTCAGTCGCTTTGGCAAGTCCAGTGGTAAATTTATGAATATCCCCCGTTGCATCACCTGGACAATAAAAGCCTCCATAGTACTCACCCGTCAAACTCGGTTCGATAGATTTAATTTCTTCATTGGTCACTGCATGGCGTTCTAAACCACCTTTACATAACAGCGCATTGACGTTGGTTGCCACTTTATAATCATATTCAGAATGGTAGAAATGCAAGATGCCACGTTTTTCTAAATCAAAATCAATCCCTTCATGTTCAGCAATATTAAATAGCCTTTGACGCGCTAAAAGTGCCATTTTCACTGTATTTTGAGTATTTGCTTCATAGTGTTTGATATTGCCAAGGAATTCGACCAGCCATGCATATTTGTGCAAATCAAAAGATGGATTGAGCAATAATGGTGCATCTTTCTTCGCCATCCATTTAATACCTTTTAACACAGTGGATTTTTGATTCCACACTTCAGCATTACACGCAGACAGCTGTCCACCATTGGCAAATGATGTTTCCATTGCGGGAAATAAATGTTTATCAATAACAGTAACTTGATAACCTAATTGAGCAAGTTCATAGGCAGAAGTAACACCTGTAATACCAGAACCAATAATGACGACATGACACATACGCACACTCCGTTGAAATGCAATATTTTTAATTACATTGTCAATGTATGCCCCATCTGTCATGTGTACCTGAGAGCTTCGATAAAAACCTAAACTATTTAGGCTTTACCATCCCCTTCGGTGAGTCATTTCTTTTTTGTTTTCAATAGAATGACTTCTCTCCAGAGGTTTTACAATGATTACAGTCCTTTTGCCTGAGAGTTTCCGGGGTCGTTGCTCCTTCGGCGAGTCCGCAAGAGACTTCTCTCCTGCAATCATCTTTCCTTGTATTAGCAATTAATATGCCATGAATTTGCTCGAATACAAGTAAAATATGTTCAATTATTATCTAATTTTTAAATCGCTTAAGAATTAAATAGCTTAGTCAATAACTTGATCACTGACTCTGGCTTTGTTGTAGTTTGATTGAAATTAGCCTAAATCGCCTCATCTGAATTTTCTTCATTAAAACCACGAAGTGAAAGCATAAACCAATGCCAAAAATGCACATTGGAAAATGAAATTGCCTGTTCTGCGACTTGCTAACTTTGGTTCATATCAGTTTCACAAACATCTTAGTGATTCACTGAGTCATATCGAAACACATTCAAATCATCATATTCAATTTGTGGTGTGGTTCCAGAAATAATGTCCGATAATAATTTTGCAGAACCACATGACATGGTCCAACCCAAGGTACCGTGCCCTGTATTGGTATATAGATTTTGATACCTTGTTTGCCCAACAATCGGGGTACCATCTGGTGTCGCAGGTCTTAAACCCGTCCAGAAATTTGCATCTGATAAGTCACTTGCATTTGGAAATAATTGTTGTAAAACCATAAGCAAAGTGTCTTCACGACTAGATTTTAACGAGCGATCAAACCCATTAATTTCAGCCATCCCCCCTACACGAATTCGATCATCAAAACGGGTTAAGGCAATTTTATAAGACTCATCTAAGATTGTAGACACTGGTGAAAGTGCCGGATCAACAATTTTGGTGGTAATCGAATAGCCTTTTAATGGATATACAGGCGCATCAATTTCCAATTGTTTGAGCATTTCATGACTATAGCTGCCCAGTGCCATGACATAAACATCTCCCTTGATTTTACGACCATCTTTTAAATGAATCGCGGTAATCCGTTCAGCATCTTTTTCGATTGATTCTATTACCGTATTAAATAAAAAATTGACCCCTTGTTTGGCTGCAAGCTCCGCCAACTCTGTTGTAAATTTTTGGCAATCGCCTGTCTGGTCATTCGGTAAACGCAAACCACCAACAAAATCAACAGTTGCGTGGGCTAAAGCAGGTTCAGCCTTGATTACGCCAGCTTTATCCAACAACTCAAATGGCACGCCTTCATGTTTTAAAACTTCGGTATCTTTGCCTGCCACATCCAATTGATGTTGTTTTCGAAAAAGTTGTAATGTACCTAATTGGCGCTCATCAAAATGAATTTTAGTCTCCGCACGTAATTCATCTAGACAGTCACGGCTATATTCAGAAATCCGTACCATTCGCTCTTTATTGATTTGGTAGCGATTGATATTACATTCAGCCAACATACGGATCATCCACTGATACTGATGCATATCACCCGTTAGCTTAATTGCCAATGGTGAATGTGGTTGAAACATCCATTTAAACGCTTTTAATGGAATACCTGGTGCAGCCCAAGGCGACGCATAACCCGGCGAAATCTGCCCAGCGTTGGCAAAACTGGTTTCTAAAGCCACATTGGGTTGCCGATCGATCACAGTGACTTCATGACCTGCTTGTTTTAGATAGTAGGCGGATGTTGTACCAATAACACCAGCTCCCATGATGATGATATGCATATTGAACCGAACCTTATACGATTTAATCGTCTTATAATAAGAATAATGTAGTTAGAGAAATAATTTATATGACCATTTTAATTTAGCACTTAGAACAGATTTAGCAATACTGATTTGATGTTGAAGTGTCAGCTTAAATTCGATTTCAAATAGATACATCATTCACAATATCACATGATTTTTAAACCATCAGCAAATTATAGCTGCCTAGTCAAAAAACTCAGACATAAGAATACAATTTCTCCTAATTAATATTTTTAGTTAAATTAATTGCATAGAAAAAGAAATTGTTCCGTTATAAAAAAACTTGCAATGCCACACTTTACATTCAAAGTTTCAATTCCTTTGCGTTGGCGATACCTCACTTTTCGTAGGAGATGCCAAACCTTGCGCTGCAAACAAAGCAGTGCTTTTTCTTTACTCATGGGCGCCGCCCAACGGCGACATCCATGTCGCCACACAATAGAACAACCATCTATGATTCAAAAGTACACCAAACGAATTTAAAACCAACAGTATCTAAAAGTTCATCCAAAAAAATATTTATTATTTACGATCAATAATTTGATGCATTGCACTTGTATGAATAATTAGGTAGTTTGACAATCTAAGGAACTTAAATTTAAGAAAAACTTTTTTATTTATATTTGATACTATCCTCCTCTAAAAAAGAGAAGGAATAGCTTTAGTTTAAGAAATTTTAAATTTTGAAGATTCTATTTATTTATGCGTATGGATAGACATAACGATACCAAAACTCGCTAACAACGCAATTACCGCCGATCCACCATAACTCATAAGTGGTAATGGATCACCAGTCACAGGTAAAATCCCACTGACCATACCAGAGTTTACAAATACATAGAAAAACAAAGACAAACCAATCGTACCTGCCAATAAACGACCATAATTATGGAAACTGCTTAAGCTAATGATCATACATCTAAAAATCATTGCGGTATAAAGTGCAAATAAGAAGAATACCCCAATAAAGCCAAATTCTTCTGCATAGGTCGACATAATAAAATCAGTATGATGTTCAGGTAAATAGCCCAACTGAGACTGTGTTCCTTCTAAGAATCCACGCCCTGTCATTCCGCCTGAACCAATCGCAATTTTAGATTGGATAATATTCCATCCTGCCCCAAGCGCATCTGACTCAGGATCAAATAAGGTCATAATCCTTTTCTTTTGATAAGCTTGTAATACAAAAGTCCAAATTAAAGGGAACGCCAGTGCTAATGCCGCTAAAGTCCCAATAATTAAAGTCCACGACATGCCACTTAAAAACAAAGCAAACACGCCACCAATCACGATACCAATTGCCAAGTCTGGTTGTAATAATGCTAATACGAAAGGCACCATCATAATAATCAAGGCAATTACAATATGTTTAAACTTTGGCGGCAACGGGTTACGTGCAAAATACCATGCCATCATCAGTGGCATGGCAAACTTCATAAATTCGCTGGGTTGCATACTGCCAATCCCTGGAATGGTCAGCCAGCGCTTTGCCCCTAATCGAACATCACCGACCAATAAAACCAGTATCAACAACAAAATTGCAAACAAATAAAACCAAGGGCTAATCGCTTGATATACTTTTGGTGGAATTTGTGCACAAATAAAAAGCAAAATAAAACCAACACCGAAACTCACGGCTTGTCGAATGACCATAGACATATCTTCAGAAGATGCGCTATAGACCATCAATAAACCCAAAATTGCATTGATAATTAAAAAGCCCAATAACCAAGGATCAAGGTGTAATTTGTCCCACCTTGAAACTTTTTGATTAATACTTAAACCATCTCTGACTGATTGACGTAAAAACTTATACTGTGGCGATGGTGTCATGAATACAAATCTTAAACCTAGTTTAATCTGGTCAAATTATAGAGATAAATAGCGGTTGAGAAAATCAATCAATGCATAATTATTTTTATTTTCGTTGTTTTATTGCTGCGATTGCAAAATTAACTTGGCCAACTCCAAATCATCTGGATAAGTAATTTTAATATTATCAGAACGCCCCATCACTACTTTGACAGGTTCATTGATATATTCCAATGCACTCGCCTCGTCTGTAATGACAATATTATTCGCTAAAGCTTTTTCGATTGCCGTTTTAAGCTTTGAAAAGGTAGAAATTTGTGGTGTTTGTGCTTGCCACAATTGATCACGACTGACTGTTTTATTGATATCTTGCTGATTTTCAACACACTTCAAAGTATCTCGTACAGGAATTGCAAGAATTGCACTGCTGTTCAGGTTTATTGCGGTATCGACTAAGTTTTCAAGACATTGCTGTGTCACACAAGGACGAGCAGCATCATGTACAAAAACCAAATCATCGGCTTGTGCAAATTGTTCTAAATAACGCAACGCATTTAAAACCGAATCAACACGTTCTGTACCACCCAAACAAAAATGACTCAAATGTTTATTTTTTAATGGCAATGTTTGAGCATAATGATCTTGCTCACCCACAGCAAGTACATAACCCGCAAGTGGTAAATCGTTTAAACGCGCTATGGTATGCGCTAAAACTGTTTGATTTTGGATGACTTGGTATTGTTTTAGTTCAGTTTTTGAAAAACGACGACCTGAGCCAGCCGCAGGAACAATTGCCCAAATTTTACGGTTGTTCTGGCGCAGGTTCGTTGTCATCTTCATTGGTTCTTAAATCTACACTTGGATCGGTATAAATAGGTTTGTAATGGGTACTAATGGTACTCATTTGTACAAAAGTTTCATGTGGCTTTACTAAGCCAAGGTCTAAACGTGCATGTTCTTCTATGGCTTCAGCACCATTTTTTAAATCATACACTTCAGCAGCAAGAATTCGGTTGCGTTCTTTTAACTCAGCATTGACTTCAGCTTGCTGTTCAATTTGCTGTAGTAAAGCTTGATGAGGGAAATGACCACCCTCACCAAACCAAAAGCGATATTGTAATACCACAACAATTAAAATCGCGAGTATTGCAATCACTTTACTTGAAGTTGTTTTAAAGACTTCTAACATGTATTTGCGTCTTGAGTAACAGCATTAAATTAAGATGCTAATATACATCAAATATTTTGTATGAAGAACACTAAACTATGCGAAAACTGCAAAACTAGAACAAAATAAATTCTCTTTTTTATAAAAGAATAATTATGTGCTCAATAATCTACTTGGTAATTAAAAATTTAAGAATTATCTTTATGCTAAAAACTCATATATCGCGATATTATTTATTATAAATTTTCTTTTCCACAAACTATGCTAATTAAACTCCACCTCTAAATTTCATTATTTATCAATTACATCATATTAAATCTCACTTAACACATACTATTCTTGATTATTTTTAGCGAATAAAAAGCCATTCCCTATATCAAATAAAAGAATGGCCTTTTTTAAATTAAATCAATAAAAGATATTAATTTAAACCTTTAAACTCAGCTTTACCGCGATAAGCAGCATGAGTCAATTCTTCAATACGAAGCAATTGGTTATATTTTGCAACGCGGTCAGAACGGCAAAGTGAACCAGTCTTAATTTGACCTGCTGCTGTACCTACAGCAAGATCTGCAATTGTAGAATCTTCAGTTTCACCAGAACGGTGTGAAATCACAGTGCTGTAGCCATTTGCTTTAGCAAGATAGATTGCATCTAAAGTTTCAGACAAAGTACCAATTTGATTGTATTTAATTAAGATAGAGTTACCTACTTTCTCATCAATACCACGTTGTAAAATCTTAGGATTTGTAACGAACAAATCATCACCGACCAATTGGATTTTATCGCCTAGGATAGAAGTCAAATAGCTCCAGCCTTCCCAATCAGACTCATCTAAACCATCTTCGATTGAGATAATTGGATATTGTTTAACAAGACCAGCAAGATAGTCAGCAAATTGGTTACTTGTGAATGCTTTGTTGCCTTCACCTGCAAGAATATATTGACCATTTTTGTAGAATTCTGAAGATGCACAATCAAGTGCAAGCATAATATCAGAACCTGCTTTATAGCCAGTTGTTTCAATTGCAGAAAGAATAACAGTAATTGCTTCTTCATTGGAACGTAAGTTAGGCGCAAAACCACCTTCATCACCAACTGCTGTATTTAAACCTTGCTTTTTCAATACAGATTTCAAAGCATGGAAAATTTCAGCACCAGCACGTAAAGATTCAGCAAAAGATGTGAAACCTACAGGTTCAATCATGAATTCTTGAATATCAACAGTGTTGTCTGCATGTGCGCCACCGTTCAAGATGTTCATCATTGGAACAGGCATAGACAAAGTTGTTTGGCCACGAAGATCTGCAATATATTGGAATAGTTCAGTTTTCTTCTCAACAGCAGCAGCACGCGCAGCAGCTAAAGATACAGCTAAAGTTGCGTTTGCACCTAATTTTTCTTTGTTTTCAGTGCCATCAAGCGCAATCATTTTGTCATCAAGTGCTTTTTGTTCAAATACGTTTTGACCTTTTAATAAGTCTTTGATTTGACCATTTACGTTTTGAACAGCAGTGCGAACACCTTTACCTAAGTAACGTGATTGATCACCGTCACGAAGTTCTAAAGCTTCACGAGAACCAGTTGAAGCACCAGATGGTGCACATGCACGGCCAACAACGCCAGAGTCTAGGATTACGTCTGCTTCGATGGTTGGGTTACCACGAGAGTCCAAAATTTCACGTGCACGAATGTCAACGATTTGGCTCATGAATAATTCCTCAGTTGATTAAAAATAAGATGCTTTCTAAGCGCATCAATGTGTATCTAACTTTTTGAAACCTTTAACTAAGGTATCCAATTCTTTTAACTGCGCTAAAAACGGCTCAAGCTGCGACATACGTAATGCACAAGGTCCATCACACTTTGCATTTTCAGGGTCTGGATGACTTTCTAAAAATAAACCTGCAAGCCCAGTCGCCATACCTGCACGAGCTAAGGTTGTGATTTGAGCACGACGTCCGCCTGCTGAATCTGCACGACCGCCCGGTGTTTGCAATGCATGCGTTACATCAAAAAATACTGGTACATTCATTTCTTTCATGGTGTCGAAACCCAGCATATCAACGACTAAGTTGTTATAGCCAAATGACGTACCACGTTCACACAAAATGAGTTTGTTATTACCCGCTTCTAAACACTTATTTAGAATATGGCTCATTTCACGAGGAGAAAGGAATTGCGCTTTTTTGATATTAATAATGGCTTGAGTTTTCGCCATTGCTTCAACCAAATCAGTCTGACGACTGAGAAATGCTGGAAGCTGGATAATATCTGCAACTTCAGCGACAGCGGCAGCTTGGTGAGGTTCATGGACATCGGTAATAATCGGAACATTAAAATGCTTTTTAATGTCACCTAACCATTCGATACCTTTTTCCAAACCAGGGCCACGGAACGAATGTAAGCTTGAACGATTGGCTTTATCAAAACTGGCTTTAAATACATATGGTATTTCTAAACGCGTACAGATATCGACATAAGTTTCTGCAATTTCAAAAGCTAAGTCTTTCGACTCAAGTACGTTCATGCCGCCGAATAATACAAATGGCAAGTGATTTGCCATTTGTATATCGCCTAAACGTACAATTTCTTGTGGTTTTAATTGTGACATTTAAACTTCCTAGTTTAAGTTCTTACATACTTACTTGCTGTTTTGGTGCTGCTTTTTAGCAGCATCGATAAAACTAGCAAATAATGGATGTCCATCACGTGGTGAACTTGTAAATTCTGGGTGGAATTGTACAGCAATAAACCAAGGATGTTCAGGAATTTCTACAGTTTCAACAAGATGTTGCGCAGTAGAATAACCTGAAATTTTCATACCTGCTTGTTCAATTGCAGGAATGAAGCGATCATTCATTTCATAACGGTGACGATGACGTTCAGTAATTTCAGCTTTGCCGTAAACTTCACGTGTTTTAGTACCTTCAACCAATTCTGATTTTTGGGCACCTAAACGCATTGTGCCACCAAGGTTTGACTCAGTACTACGATGCTGGATTTCACCACGTTCATCTAGCCATTCCGTAATTAAACCAATCAATGGGAATTTTGTTGAACGATTAAACTCAGTAGAAGTCGCTTCTGGCATAGCAGCAACATGACGAGCAAATTCAATTACGGCCAATTGCATACCTAAACAAATACCCAAGAAAGGTACTTTGTTTTCACGGGCATATTGAATCGCCTGCATTTTACCTTCAGTACCGCGCTCACCAAAACCGCCAGGAACTAATATTGCATCAATACCTTTTAATACTTCAGCAGGATTTTGGCCTTCAAGTTCTTCTGCATTGATATACTCAATTTGAACTTTGACACGATTTTGAATACCTGCATGTAATAGTGCTTCATTAACAGACTTATATGCATCAGGCAATTCAACATATTTACCTACCATCGCAACTCGAACTGTGTATTCTGGGTTCAATAATGCTTCAACAACATGATCCCAATCCGAAAGATCAGCTTCAGGCAAGCTGTCATAACCAAAACGTTCACAGATTAAATCATCAACATTTTGTTCATAAAATGTACGAGGAATTTGATAAATTGAACGCGCATCTTTACACACCACAACGGCACGTGCTTCAACGTTTGTAAAGAGTGCGATTTTACGGGTAGTATCTGCGTCAACATCATGTTCAGTACGACAAATCAGAATGTCGGGTTGAATACCAATCGACAATAATTCTTTAACAGAATGTTGAGTTGGTTTGGTTTTAAGTTCAGCAGCAGACTTGATATATGGCAATAAAGTCAAATGCATCAACATGGTACGTTTATGACCAAGCTCAACCATCAACTGACGTACAGATTCCATGAATGGGAGAGATTCAATGTCACCTACTGTCCCACCGATTTCCACAATGGCAACGTCATAACCTTCGCCTGCGCGAAGAACACGTTCTTTAATATTATCCGTAATATGCGGAATAACTTGTACTGTACCGCCGAGGTAATCACCACGACGTTCTTTATTTAAAACGTCTTGATAAACACGACCTGAAGTAAAGTTATTCAATTTGGTCATTTTGGCACGACGTAAGAAACGCTCGTAATAACCCAAATCTAAGTCAGTTTCAGCACCATCTTCTGTGACAAATACTTCACCGTGCTGGAATGGGCTCATAGTCCCAGGATCGACATTAATGTATGGATCCATTTTGACCATGGTTACTTTTAAACCACGGGCTTCTAAAAGTGCAGCAACTGAAGCAGCTGAAATACCTTTACCTAGTGATGATACAACACCACCAGTTACGAATATAAAATGGGTCATTAAGTTTCTCGTACAATGGAGCCTAAATTGGCCTACAATGTTGTGCGATTTTACTTTACCTTGTACCAAGAAAGCAAAGTCAATTCACATCAATTCATAGAACAATAAACAATTGGCTATTCTATCAGCATTTCCAATAAAAAATTAGCACTTGATAAGGTGATTTTTAAATATCATTTTGCTGTTATACTAAGTAACATCTCTTTAATACGTTTTGTTTTGAGTCATTATGAATAAGAAATTTTTAATTTGTGGTGCAATTGCGACAGCGCTTTTGGTATCTGCTTGTGTAAAAAAAGAAGAGCCTAAAGAAGCTGAGCAAGAGAAAGTTGAAACTGCTCAGCCTGCGACTTCTGAACCGACACAGTTTGAAAGCTTACCAAGCGTTGAACAGAATAATGCACAACAAGTCGAAATTCCGGCACATGTAGAAGTTGAACGCACAGAAACAGCAAATACAACCACAGAAATTCGACGCGAGCCAACGCATGAAGCTCATGCAACAATGCCAAGTGCACAAGCAGAAAGTAAACCTGCTGCGACTGAGGCAAAGCCTGCAAAAGCAGAGTCAGTAAAAACTGAAACTGCACAAACTAAAACTCCAGCACCAAAAGCAAGCTCTGGTTCAGCCCAATCTGAAGATGATGCTGTTGCCGCAGCCATCGCTGCTGCTACACCAGCTTTGAAAAACTAAGATTTTTCATCACTAAAAAAAGGGAAATTATAATTTCCCTTTTTTATAACTCTGTATAAATATTAAGCTTTATCTGTCATATGAAACTTAATTTCTAATGTAAGTCATGAATTGCTTAAATTGCACAATAAGTTTAAAAAACTAAGCTGCGTGTTGTTTTGGCTGAACCATGTTATGAACAGCAAGTACATCCGCCAAAATTTCATCTGAAAGTAATCCCTCAGCTTTAATCAAAGCCAAAACACTCTCCCCAGATTCATTTGCCATCTTTGCAATTCGTGTAGTAGTTTCATAACCTAAATATGGGTTTAACACCGTAATGATACCAATTGAGTTATCCACTAAATGCTGACAATGTGCCGCATTGGCACGAATATTTTGGATGCACTTTTCATTCAGCATTTGCATTGCTTTACCTAATAGTTCAATAGATTCAAATAGTTTAAGCGCAATTAATGGCTCAAACGCATTTAATTGTAGTTGTCCACCTTCTGCAGCCAAAGTAATTGCTAAATCATTTGCAATAATTTGATAACACGCCAAATTCATCGCTTCAGGAATCACTGGATTTACTTTTCCTGGCATGATTGAACTACCAGGCTGGCGTGGTTCCAATTGTATCTCGCCGATACCAGTACGTGGCCCACTCGATAACAAACGTAAATCATTAGAGATTTTAGACAACTTGGTTGCAGTACGTTTGAGTAAACTTGATAAAAGTACAAAGTCACCCATATCTGTAGTCGCTTCAATCAAATCAGGTGAGCTTGAAATGTTTTTACCAGTGATTTCTGATAAAGCTTGAATCGCATTTAAGCGATACTCAAGCTCGGTATTAATTCCCGTACCGATTGCTGTTCCACCTAAGTTAATCACACTGAGTGAATCTGGCATAATATGATTTAACTTTTGCAAATCATTTTGTAAGGTATGCGCAAAAGCACTAAATTCTTGCCCTAATGTCATCGGTACTGCATCTTGTAACTGAGTACGTCCCATTTTCAAGATATCAGAGAACTCTTCAGCTTTGCGACCTAAGCTTTCAATTAGTTTTTGAAACGGAATATTGAGATGATCCAATGCAAACAATAGACCTATTTTTATTGCACTTGGGTATACATCATTGGTCGATTGAGACATATTTACATCGTTATTGGGATGTAGATATTGATATTCGCCTTTTGCATGACCCAGAAACTCTAATCCAATGTTTGCAATAACTTCATTTGCATTCATATTTGTAGAAGTTCCTGCTCCACCCTGAATCATATCAATAGGGAATTGATTATGGTATGAACCATTTATCAATTGCTGACATGAATGTTGAATCGCTTTATATTTATTTTCTTCAATTTTATTTAATTTAAAATTAGCCTCTACACAAGCAGACTTCACCATAGCAAGCGCTTGAATAAAAATAGGGAAATGACTTAATTTATGCGCACTTAGGTTAAAGTTCTCAACCGCTCTTAATGTTTGTACACCGTAATAGCAATGAAATGGGACTTCTTTCATTCCCAATAAATCTTTCTCAGTTCTCGTTTTAATTTCAATGTTCATTTGCAATGTAACTCTACGAAGATAATCAATTCATCTTAGGTGAAACAATCTAAACTTGACCAATGTAAAAAAATATATCTGTATGCATTTTTTGCATATCACTTGTTATACTTTGCTTGAGTTAAATCTTTATTGGTGATTGAACATGACGCTTGAAATTCGGTGGATAGAGGATCTTCTTGCATTAGACCAAGAAAAATCCATTTCTAAAGCTGCATCTATACGTCATGTCACTCAATCGGCTTTTACACGTAGAATACAAAATATTGAAGAGTCGTTAGGGTTTCAAATTTTAAAGCGTTATAGTAAAAACATTGATTTTACAGATGCTGGTCAAGTCTTACTCTCCACAGCAAAAAACATTAAAAACCAAATGGATACAACAATAAAATATTTAGAGAAAAATATTAAGGATAATGAACTCTCAATTAAATTTGCAGTATCACACTCACTCATCACGCAGTTTTTTCCCAAATTTATTCAAAAACTATACTCAGACTATAATGATCTAAAGTTGGAAATTATTGCTGCAAATCTGCAACAAGGCATACATTTATTAAAAGAAGGTTCTTGTGATTTTCTCATTTGTTATTGTGATCAACTCACTTTACAACAATTGGATCTCACACTTTTTACCTATCATAAAATTGTAAATATGCAAATTGTGCCAGTTACAGCAAGCAAAAATGGATTACCTAAATACCAACTTAACCAGACATTCCCCCTTTTGGCCTATAGTAAACAAGCCTATCTGAGAAAATGTGTAGATAAAATTATAGAAAGTAAACTCAATTATCGAACATTATATGAAACAGATAATGCCAGTGACTTAAAAGCCTTGGCTTTACAAGGCTTAGGCGTAGCTTGGTTACCTCGCTTACTGATTGAAGAAGAAATAAATGAAAATAAATTAAAAATACTTGATGGTTATAGTTTCTTTCAAGATATTTATATCGTTCGTAGCAATATTATTTACTCACAAAAGATAAATTTTGTTTGGAATTATTTAGCACTTAAATAGGCCTTTATTTTAAATAAAGATCTTTCTTACTTCAAAAAATGATCATATAACGTGAATCTATTGATATTGAAAAGTGCTTTTTCTCACTGGAAGAAGGCTAGGATGGGTGTGATTTTATGTTGATCTATGTTTTAACATCGACTTATAAAAGAAGTCTAATATTTACCTTAGCTTAGAACTTAGCATCGATCAAACACCACAGTTGAGCAATTAAAACTGACGGATCAAATAATAATAATAATAGTTTGATCTGTCAGTTTTTTAACTTGAATAGATATTTATTGGTATTGCATATCATGAATACTGTTTTAAAAAATCAGCCATTAAACGAGAAGCCCAAGATTTTGTATTGAGTCCTTCATAAAAACCACAATGACTGCCCTTTTTAGTTGTCACTACCACAACATTATCCATATTTTGAATGGTTTCTTTAAACGGTTCTAAATTCTTGATTGAACATACAGGATCATCTTCTGAGTTTAGAATCATTAATGGAATTTTAACATTTTCAAATACATAAATTGGATTGGTGGCTTTTGAGTAGCTTTCATAATCTGAAAAACCAGCCATTTCAAAATATTCAGTCTGAAACTCTTGTAGGGTTTTCGTTTGTAGAACATTTTGTACCGAATGTAATGGTGTCCATGTTTGCTCATAAGGCTTAATAAATGCCTTAAACAATTTTTTGGTCATGACTTTGGTATAGAAAGGATGGACATTTTGAAACCCAAGCTCGGTATCATAACCAGGGCACATGGCAAAAGCAGCTTTAAAAGGTGTATCTAGGCCTTGTTCACCAAGATAACGCACAAGTAGGCCTGTACCAGCGGAAGAACCTACTGCATAAAGATCAGATTGTGGAAATGTGTTTTGAATCGAAGCCAATTGTTCTTTTAAATCAGAAGTTGAACCAAAAATTGACATGAGAGGAACAGGCATAGGTAAGCCCGCATGCCCACGGCGTAGACATAATGCAATACGCCATCCCGTATACTCATGGAGATCTTTGACCAATTCACGCATACTGTCAGGTGTGCCTGTAATCGTATGCATAATCACGATAGTTGGGGTTTCTTGTGGTAAATCGTAGCCATACCAAGCAATAGCCGTGATACCGCCATCTTGCATGGTCAGCTGATCAATTCGATCATAGTCCAGCTTAACGGATTTTTTCTTAATTAAATCAAAATATAACAGGTGAGCATGGGTATTGCTGAGCCATGGTGTAGGACGATATTTATTTTGTAGTTGAGGCAGTTTCTTAATGATCTCAGACATTTTCCCTTGCTGATTAAAATAAAGCTTTGGTAATTCAGCACCTGTCACTTGATCCAATAAATCTTGGCTAATCTCAGTAAACTTATGTAATACAGACATTTTCCACCTCAACTCTTTTATCACTCATCATCATTTTAAAAATTAAGAAATTTTTCACGCTTAATTTTATTTATTGCAGTATATACGTAATTAGGCTTTAGGTATAAAGCTGGCCATACGTTGCCCCATTTGAGCTGCCAATGCTTCCAAACCACTTTTTGGTCGAATCATCACTTCAAAATCAACAATTTGACCTTGTTCATTAAAACGAATCATATCAATCCCTTTTAATTTTTTTTCACCCACATTGGCAGAAAATTCTAAAACTACACTTTGCTCATCTTCTGTAAAAAATTCTCGATGATATGTAAAGTTTTCAAAAATTTGAATCACATTACTTAAAATGAAAAAGACCACTTGCTTACCTTCATAGGGGTTATAAGCCACAGGTGAACGAAAAACCACATCGTCTGCCAGTAATTCATTTAAAAGACTCATGTCTCGACTTTCCAGCATGTTGTGCCATTTTTTGATTGCAGGCTTGGTATTTGTATAACTCATTTTTTATATCCCTTTGATTTGAAATAATTTGAATTCGTTTCCAGTCATTTTCTTAAAAATCCAGTCATGAAGTCCCTTCTCTCGCAGCATGCTTCACACTACACATGATTTAAAGAGAAGGAGTTCAAACAGGGTTTATTCTTTTAAATCACAGCTGCCAATTCAGCACCTTGGCGAATTGCACGCTTCGCATCTAACTCGCCCGCTTCTTTTGCACCACCAATCAAATGTACAGATTTTCCATCAGCTTGGAGTTGATCAAACATCGCTGTATAAGGTTCTTGGCCTGCACAAATCACCACATTGTCGACATCTAAAATCATGGTTTTGTCGCCAACCGTAATATGTAAGCCCTGATCATCAATCTTGTCGTAACTTGCGCCAGGAATCATATTGACATGACGATGTTTTAAACCTGTACGATGAATCCAACCTGTTGTTTTGCCTAAACCAGCACCAACAGATTTGGCTTTACGTTGCAGTAAATATATTTCACGAGGAGATTGTTCGATCTCAGGTTGTTTCAATCCACCCACATGTTCATATGATGTATCAATTCCCCATTCATCATAGAATTTTTGTGGATTTAAGCTGCCACTTTCACCTTCATGAGAAAGATATTCAGCAGTATCAAAACCAATACCGCCTGCACCAATAATTGCCACTTTCTTACCGACAGGTTTACGCTCGCGTAAAACCTCGATATATGACAAAACTTTTGGATGATCGATACCTTCAATATTTAAATGGCGAGGCGTTACACCTGTAGCCACCACAACATCATCAAAGTCACCTGTCGCTAACTCTTCATAGCTTGCAGTGTGGTTAAGTACCAGTTTGATATTCGGTTGTAATTCAATTTTACGTTTAAAATAACGTAAAGTTTCATAGAACTCTTCTTTGCCAGGAATGGTTTTTGCAATATTAAACTGACCACCAATCTGATTAGATGCTTCAAAGATTGTGACTTTGTGTCCACGATCAGCTGCATATGTTGCAAAACTAAGTCCTGCTGGACCTGCCCCAATCACAGCAATATTTTTAGCTTCTGGTGATTCTTTAAAAATAAGTTCAGTTTCATAGCATGCACGTGGATTGACCAAACACGTTGCAATTTTCATTGAAAAAATATGATCTAAGCAAGCTTGGTTACAACCGATACAGGTATTGATTTCATCAGCACGGCCTTGTTCAGCTTTCAATACAAAATGCGAATCTGCAAGCATTGGGCGCGCCATCGAAATGATATCGGCATCACCTTGAGCCAAGACATGCTCAGCCATTTCAGGCGTATTGATACGGTTCGAGGTAATTAAAGGAACTTTGACGGAACCTTTTAATTTTTTAGTCACCCAAGTAAATGCGGCACGCGGTACTTTGGTGGCAATGGTTGGAATACGTGCTTCGTGCCAGCCAATTCCAGTATTGATAATGGTTGCACCAGCTTTTTCAATTTCTTTGGCAAGTTGAATTACTTCTTCAAGTGTAGAGCCACCTTCAACCAAATCCAGCATAGATAAACGATAGATAATGATGAAGTTTTCGCCGACTTCCTGACGTGTTCTTCTGACAATTTCAATCGGGAACCGGATACGGTTTTCATAACTTCCTCCCCATTCATCATCGCGATGATTGGTTCGTGCAGCAATAAACTCATTGATCAGATAACCTTCTGATCCCATGATTTCCACACCATCATAACCTGCGATTTGTGACAATTTTGCACAATTGGCAAAGTCTGCAATGGTTTGATGAACTTCTGCTGAAGTTAAAGCATGCGGTTTAGTTGGATTGATGGGCGCTTGTATCGCAGATGGTGCAACATTTTCAGGCTGATATGAGTAACGACCTGTATGTAAAATTTGCAGTGCTATTTTACCGCCAGCATCATGCACAGCTTTGGTAATGACCTTATGTTTTTCTGCTTCTTCTAAATGATCCAGTTTTGAACCACCAAAGAATGTTACCCCATGATCATTGGGCGAGATACCACCCGTCACAATTAAGCCAACACCACCTGCTGCACGTTCTGCATAAAATGCAGCCATACGTTCATATCCACCTTGGACTTCTTCTAGTCCAACATGCATTGAACCCATCAATACACGGTTTTTTAATGTGGTAAAGCCTAAATCTAAAGGCGCAAGTAAATGCGGATAATTAGACATGTGAACTCCCTTGGCGTGCTCTCGCTAGCTATCAATCTGTTAAATGACACTTCATATCTGTTTAATGCAACAAGTTGCATAGTGTGAGTATTTATAATCGAGATTTGATTTTTATGCAACATGTTGCATAATGACTTTATATTCATTTTGTTGATGTGATATTACACAATGTCATTAGCCCATGTTTTATTGACCAGTCTGATAGAGAAGCCAAGTACAGGTTTTGAATTGGCGCGACGCTTTGACCGATCTATGGGATTCTTCTGGAATGCAACGCATCAACAAATCTACCGTGAACTTAACGGCATGCAAAAGAAAGGCTGGATTTCCACACTTGAAGATCAGTCTGATCATGGCCGTAAAAAAACCTATCAAGTTGAGCAACTTGGACGCGTCGAACTGGCAGACTGGATGGTCAAACAAGGCCAACCTGCCCAGCTTCGCGAAGAAATTATGGTTCGCTTACGGGCAGAAGCACAATTTGGTGGAAATACTGTTTTACCTGAACTTGAGCGTCATTTAGAATTACATCGTGAAAATTTAAAACTATACCGCCAGATTTTTTCCAAAGATTTTGAACAAATCGAGCAACTGGATCGAACTTTATATATTCACAAAATGATTTTACAATTGGGTATAGACTTAGAAATGGGCTGGATCAATTGGCTCGACCAAGTCATTCCACAGCTTAAAGCGTTTGAGAATAAAGAGAATTCATAGGAAACTGCATGCCACACTATACAATGCCAGATGGCGAAAAATTATTTGTTCGTGAAATTGGTCAGGGTGAACCTGTACTGGTTTTGTCTGGTTTAGGCATGCATAGTTGGCAATGGCTTCCCTTTTTACTGCCTAATATCAAACATTATAAATTTTATATCCCAGATTGGCGCGGATTTGGTGGCTCTAGAACCTGTAAGATCCCTCAAGAAATCGATGCGATTAGCAACCATTGGCGTGACCTTGACAGCTTAATTGATCAACTGAATTTAAATAATTTTATTCTTATGGGTTATTCCATGGGAGCAACCACTGCCATGCATGGGATGCAATATGGCAATTTGGCTGAAAAACTCAAAGCTTATCTACACATTGACCAAACCCCTAAAATTCCAACGGATGAAACATGGGAATTTGGTTTATTTGGGAAAAAGTATTTTAAAATTAAAAGATTGCTAAAAGACTTCTCTGATTTTTTACATCAATATTCAAACTATCGTTTTGTCGATGAATTACCAATTGAACCACGAACTGAATTGATTCAAATTTGGTTAAATTTTATTAAAATTCAAGGCAGTAATAAATTAAGCCCCTTTATGTTTAATTTGGCGCTTAATCATCCTCAATTACAAAAACATTTATTGCCTATCCGTCGAATGGATTATTTAACATGGTATATCGATAATTATCTAAACCATGATGAAGATTATCGTCAGGCAATTTCACAATTGGAATGTCCAACTACATTCTTTATTGGGGAAAAGTCATCCCTCTATCCTGCTGAAGGTCAAATGCAAATTTCCGACAGTTTAGCCAATGCAAAAAATATTATTTTTAAACGTTCAGGGCATACGCCGCTTATTACAGAACCTGTGAAATTTAGTCATGCAATCCGTTTATTTTTAAAAGAATCCGCTTAATTTAAACGAATAACGAAAAATATAAAAACCTCATTTAAATCAAATTAAAAGAGGTTTTTCATCAAATTACTCATGTTATTTTTAAAAAATGCTTTTAAAGTCGTTATTTAATACCAATCCATAAATTGATCATCATATAAATTAAACAGCTTTATATATTATTGAATCATACATGGTCATTCTATCGTGAGGCGACATGGATGTCGCTGTTGGGTGGGGGTACAGGACGTACCTCTCACCCAACATAGAATTTTTGTCCCTTTTCATCCCTTAAAAGGGAGGCATCGCCTACGCAAATATATTTAAACTTTAAATGCAAGGTATGGCCGTACAAACTTTATCACCATATGAATTAACATTTATAGAATGATATAAGTTTGATATTTTTTAAAGACTTAACCTCATTTTAATATCCTCTAAAAGCCTATTTTCGTAAGAAGACTAATAGAAATGTTTATCAAAAATTATACATCGCAACCGCATTAAAACGATTGTCCTCACCTGTATCCTGTCCATTAGGCGCTGCAACAAAGGCTTTACGCTCACCATAAACATACTCCAGACCAAAACTTAATGGCTTTTTCGGGCTATAAAATACATTGGCCCAAGCTTGCCAAAGTGTTTTATTGGCTTTGGTTGGATCACTTAAATATCGAATATACTCCTGATTTTCATCCGCTTTCATATAGCCATATCCCAATGTTCCTCGCCATTGTGAGTTAAACTGTTGCGTCACTCCAACAGTGATTGAGTCAAATTGATTCAGCGCCATGATGTTTTTATTGGCATCTATGGTAAAGCCTTGGTTCGTCCATGACACTAAACTGGAGTCACCTTTAACATGATAATAATCTGCTTTAAGTGTGGTTTTTGCAGAAATATCGTATTTTGCTCCAAGTCCAACACCCCAAGCGAGTTCATTATCAGCAACTGTTCTCTTTTCACTAACCATGCCTCGCAAACTCAATGCACCCGCTCGATCAGCAAATGATTGATTTAATCGAGTTGATAAAACCGGGATCCGCATATTCGAAAAGGCATCTTTGGAATCTTCCAAAGCCGTTACCAGCTGTGTTTCTGCATTAAATTTATGGGTATAACGAATTTGTGCATCACGTTTAACAGCGCCCCCCACATAACCCAAAGCATCAATTGTTTCTGGCATATAATCAGGCACTGCAAAGTTAGACCATGTTTGACCAATCAACCACTGACCATAATTAAAATAGGCATGGCGAATTCTAAGTCCATCATTCGCACCTAAGAAATCAACTTCTATTTTTCCAGAAATATCTTTGTCAGCAGTTTTAAAATCTAAACCTAAACGAGTCGCGGCAAGTGTCGATTTTAATTGATCACTACTTTCATTATGGCCTTTAAGCGGTACGGTATTGATCTGATTATACAGTCGATCGGCACTTCCACCTTCCGACTGATACAATAGATCCGCACGGATATTCCCATATAGTGTTACTTCTGCGCCTGCTTTTGTTCGTGCAAAGCTTTGATCTTTTGCCTGCGATACAACCTGTGCCGTTTTAACATTGTTTTCCAATGCCACAATTTGCTTATTTTGCACCTGTTGCTGTTGTTCAATCATTTCACGTAATTGTTTAACTTCATTACGTAACTGCTCAACTTCTGTTAATGAATCTGCATGTGCCATATTTAGGCTAAGTAATCCCATTGACACCAAAATAATGTTGTAGTTAAATTTTTTCATTGTAGAAAGCATCCTATTCTCTACGATTGATTATTTTGAACCAGCCTTAATCCTCATGATTCAGGCTGAAATACCAAGTCAGTTTGTGCGTGAGTTTGGTTTACGAGCTTAGTTAATTGTATTTCCAACAATATTTTGTTGAGTTGTTGGTGCTTCGGCCGTTTGAGTTTTTTCCACTGAAGCATTTAAATTCACAAAGAATATTGCCAGTGCTGCAATAAATCCAGGAACAGCGATAACAAGAAAATTCATTTGGTGAGGTAACTCTAAGGTCAGCAATGCACCTGTTAAGACTGGTCCAACAATGGCACCAATTCGTCCAATGCCTGATGCCCACCCCATACCTGTAGAACGTACTGTTGCAGGATAAAATTGTGCAACAAAGGTATAGAGTAAAATTTGTGAACCAATGGTTGCTGCACCAGCAATTGCAATCAAGGTATAGAGAATGAATTGTGGGCTTTTAAAACCAAGGAAAATGAGCGCAATCGCACCAACTGTAAACATGATGGTCAATACGGGTTTAATATGAAATTTATCCGCCAAAGCACCACCACCAATTGCACCAACCATGCCACCAATATTTAATGCAAATAAGAAGATCATACTTGCACCTAGTGAATAGCCTGCTTGGATCATTAATTTAGGCAACCAACTTCCGAGTGCATAAACCATCAATAAACACATAAAGAAAGCAATCCAGAACATTACTGTGCTTGATCGACGACCTTGCTGAAACAATGCACGTAACGGTGCTTCATCACCAGCAGTGACTTCATTTAATTCAAATTGAGTCGAGGTATGAATCTGTTGCTGCGGTGCAATTTTCTGTACCACTTCTCGCACTTGATCGGTCTTGCCTTGATGAGTTAGAAACATCAATGATTCAGGTAAAAACTTCCAAATAAGGGGTAAAGCTAAGAATGGGATAATCGCGATATAAAACATGATTTTCCAACCATAATCGACCACCAGCCAAGCACCAAGCAAGGCAGATGTCATACCACCAATGGCATAGCCACTAAACATCACAGCGACCAGTGTGCTACGTATACGTTTAGGTGCATACTCAGTCATTAAAGCCACCACGTTCGGCATCACACCACCAATACCAAGTCCTGCTAAAAATCTGAGAATCCCAAATTCAACGGGGGTTGATGCAAATGCACCGAGAAAAGTAAATCCACTAAAAATAGCCACACAAATCATGATGGTTTTTTTACGGCCCAACTTATCAGACAGTGTTCCAAAACTCATTGCACCAAACATCATGCCAAAAAGTGCTGTGCTGGCCAGCAAGCCTGCTTGTACAGCAGTTAATCCCCACTCTTGCATCAATAAAGGTAAAGCTACGCCATAAATAACCAGATCATAACCATCAAAAATAATAATTAATAAACACCACAATAGAACGCCCCAATGAAAAGGGCTGAATTTTGCTTCATCCACGATGCGATTAATATTTAGTTTACTCGTTTGCACTTTTGCCTCCTGCGGTGAAACGCTACGAAATTTTTTCAAACAATGAGGCAGCTGTTATTTTTTGTCCAAAACCGATTGCATATATATCCATACCTTAAAAGTCGGTTTAATATTTTTTATTGAATAAACAAGGGATTAAAAAGAATTAATAAAGAAATCGGGCTTTATATTTTCAATGATTTATTTTTTATTTTAATGATTATCTCGATATTTTTAGAGTATTAGAACAAATCAATCGACTTTTTCTGATTTTTCAATATGTTACTTTTCACGTAAAATAACATCTATAAATGACTTTTCATTCAATGATTGGACTGAATGGATTTTTCATAAATCGAAAAAATGATCATATGGTGTGAATAAAATTGGTATTGAAAGTCCCTTCTCCCTTGGGGGAGAAGGCTAGGATGAGGGGGATTTTATGTTGATTTATGATTTAAAAAAGAACTTAGGAAAGAAGCCTAATATATCGTCGTAAAGCTCGCACGATCATATTGAAAACCCTCTAAATCATAAACCTGATAAATACAATCAAATAAAGACCGAATATTTTCGCTTTCATCCATACAGCGTATTGCCATAAAAATTGGACTTTTTGCAGAGCTATCTAACAATGGGATATAGATTAAATTCGGCAATTGAATGGTTTTTGCACTCTCAGGCACAATACAAACGCCTTCACCCGCAGCGACCAATCCCAAAGCCAGTTGAATTTCTCGAACTTCTTTTAAATTTTTAGGATCTAGCCCATGTTCAGAAAATAAATGACGAACTTGAGTGGAAAAATTGGGCTTAGGATGACTTGGGTAAAGAAATAAGTTCTCATCTGCAATATCGGCAAAATAAGTGCCTTTAGAATCTGTAGCGAGATGGTGACTGATATGAACAGCCAACATTAACGGCTCCTCTCGTAATAAAACTCGCCTAATGGCAGGATCAGAAATTCTTAAACGTCCAAATCCAACATCAATACGTCCCTCTTTAAGCGCCTGAATTTGGTCTTTGGTACTCATTTCAATCAGCTCAATTTTTAAATGTGGTTGCTGTTGGCGAAACATATAAACGATTTTGGGTAATAATCCATACAGTAAAGAACCCACAAAACCCATAGTCACCGTTTTTTCAATTAAGCCAATTCGCTTAGTCATGGACTTTACTTCTTCGGCATTAGACAAAAGTTTAACAGCGTGTTGATAAAAAAAATGCCCAGCTTCTGTGGTTTTTAAAGGACGGCTTCCTCGTTCAAAAAGCGCTATACCCAATTCACCTTCAAGGTTTTGAATCTGTCTACTCAGTGGGGGCTGAGCAATATAAAGCTTCTCTGCTGCTTTAGTAAAACTTTGTTCTTCTACAACAGCAACAAAATAGCGCAAATGCCTGAGTTCCATCTCAAACTCCATACCTTTAAGATATAAAAAAATGCAAATTTGATCTTAGACAGCGATCATCCATTCTTTTAAGGTATATCAAAAGCAAGATGTAAAGCAAGACTGTAAAACTTTTGATATTCACAGCCAGCCAAAGAATCACATTCTGTTAGCCCAATGAATCACTTTCAACAGTTTAAGCTTTAAGTTTCGCGCATGAAGAACATGGAAAGTGGACAGCAAAGTTTCAAGCGAATTTTTCGTATGCAATGCCAAACCACGCATACTGCAGGAGATCTGGTATGAACCGTCAAGAAATCGACACTTTGGTCAAACAAATGAATGTAGACACTGCAATAGGTGCAGTTGATACACGCGTACAACAAGTGGTGGTACGTTTATTAGCTGACTTATTCCAGGCCATTGAAGATTTAGACATTTCACAAAGCGAATTATGGAAAGGCCTAGAATATTTTACCGATGCAGGTCAAGCCAATGAACTTTGTCTTTTAGCAGCGGGTTTAGGTTTGGAACATTATCTAGATTTACGTGCTGATGAAGCAGATGCTAAAGCTGGAATTACAAGTGGTACACCCCGTACTATTGAAGGTCCATTATATGTCGCTGGTGCGCCTGAATCTGTCGGCTTTTCTCGTATGGATGATGGATCAGAAAGCGATAAAATCGAGACCCTATTTATTGAAGGTACGGTAACTGATACAGATGGCAATATTATTCCAAATGCTAAAGTTGAAATTTGGCATGCCAACAGTTTAGGTAATTATTCTTTCTTCGATAAATCACAGTCAGATTTTAATCTCCGCCGTAGCATATTGACTGATAGCAATGGTCAGTATGTTGCACAAACAACTATGCCCGTTGGCTATGGTTGTCCACCGCAAGGGACGACTCAGTTTGTACTGAACAAATTAGGTCGCCATGGTAACCGTCCATCTCATGTGCATTATTTCGTATCTGCACCCGGCTATCGTAAATTAACCACACAATTCAACATCGAAGGTGATCAATACCTTTGGGATGATTTTGCTTTTGCAACACGTGATGGCTTAGTGGCGACAGCTATTGATATCAGTGATGAAGCTGAAATTGCCCATCGTGGTCTCAACAAACCCTTTAAACGCATTTTATTCAATGTAGTACTAGTAAAAGAACAATCTAAAGCACCATCTACAGAAGTAGATCGTCGTCGCGCAAGCGCTTAAACCCACACGCACGGAACCGAAATGTTTGCACTATTGCAGCACTTCGGGGACTTCCTCTCATTTGGAAAGTCGGAGAACCCATATGCCACGTATTCCTGTTATAAACACCAGCCATCTTGATCGGATTGACGAACTCTTAGTCGATAATTTTGAAACGGGTGAATTTAAACTTCATCGTTCTGTTTTCACAGACCAAGCCCTTTTTGACCTAGAAATGAAATACATCTTTGAAGGCAACTGGGTTTACTTGGCACATGAAAGCCAAATTCCAAATAACAACGATTATTACACCACGAATATGGGTCGTCAGCCCATTATGATTGCGCGTAATCGCAATGGTGAATTAAATGCCATGATCAATGCGTGTTCACACCGTGGCGCACAGCTTTGCCGCCATAAGCGTGGTAATAAAGCGACTTATACATGCCCATTCCATGGATGGACATTTAATAACTCTGGGAAATTACTCAAGGTTAAAGATCCAAGTGATGCTGGGTATTCGGACTGCTTCAATAAAGAAGGTTCACACGACCTGAAAAAAGTAGCACGTTTTGAAAGCTATAAAGGTTTTTTATTTGGCAGTTTAAATCCAGATGTGCCAAGTTTAGAAGAATTTTTAGGTGAAACAACCAAAATCATTGACATGATTGTAGATCAATCTGAGCAAGGCTTAGAGGTTTTACGTGGTGCTTCAACCTATACCTATGAAGGCAACTGGAAACTGACTGCTGAAAATGGTGCAGATGGTTATCATGTTTCAGCTGTACATTGGAACTACGCTGCGACCACTCAGCAACGTAAAGAAAAACAGCAAGAAAATGACAATGTACGTGCAATGAGTGCAGGTGCTTGGGGCAAACAAGGGGGTGGCTCATACGGTTTCGAACATGGACATATGCTGTTATGGACTCAATGGGCAAATCCTGAAGATCGTCCTAATTATCCAAAAGCAGATGAGTATACTGAAAAATTCGGTGCGCCAATGTCGAAATGGATGATCGAACGTTCACGTAACTTATGCCTTTACCCAAATGTCTATTTCATGGATCAATTTGGTTCACAAATTCGTGTATTACGTCCAATTTCAGTCAATAAAACTGAAGTGACGATTTACTGTATTGCACCCGTCGGTGAAAGCCCTGAAGCACGTGCACGCCGTATTCGCCAATACGAAGATTTCTTTAATGCTTCGGGCATGGCAACTCCTGATGATCTTGAAGAATTCCGTGCTTGTCAAGCGGGTTATGCTGGTATTGAGCTTGAATGGAATGACATGTGTCGTGGGTCAAAACACTGGATTCAAGGCCCAGATGATGCGGCCAATGAAATTGGTTTAAAACCTAAACTGAGTGGTATTAAAACAGAAGATGAAGGCTTATATCTCGCCCAACATCAATACTGGTTAGAAATGATGAAACATGCCATTCAATCTGAAAAAAATCTTGCTCAACAAGAAACATCTCAGCAAGGAGCAACAGCATGAATGCAACTGCAAACATCGATCAAATTTCTTTAGAAAATATTGCGCAATTTCTCTACCGCGAAGCTCGTTTTTTAGATGATGAACAATGGGATCAATGGCTGGCCTGCTACTCACCCTCGGCATGTTTTTGGATGCCTGCGTGGGATGATGATGATCGTTTAACCGAAGATCCTCAGTCTGAAATTTCCTTGATTTATTACCCAGACCGTCAAGGTTTGGAAGACCGTGTTTTCCGGATTAAAACTGAGCGTTCTTCAGCAACCATGCCTGATACACGCACTTGCCACAATATTAGCAATATTGAAATTATCGAAAGAGATGGTGACAAAGTCACAGTCCGCTTTAACTGGAATACGCTGAGCTTTCGTTACAAAAACAGTTATAGCTACTTTGGTATGTCTCGTTATGTCATCGACTTTTCTGCTACACAACCACAGATTCTCAATAAATATGTGGTGTTAAAAAATGACTACATCAATCAAGTCATCGATATTTACCACCTCTAATTTTTTATCTCGAATGGTGTAAAAAATATGAGGTGTTTGCTTTAGTCAAATGGAAAGTTGGCTAAAGCACTCAAAAGTTTTAAAGATTTTTATAGGATTTTCAGCCATGTCAAACCACAATGTTGCTCTTCAATTTGAAGATGGCGTAACGCGTTTTATCTCAGTTACACAAGGTGAAACTTTATCTGATGCAGCATATCGCCAGAAAATCAATATTCCTTTAGATTGCCGTGATGGTGCTTGCGGTACATGTCGTGCTTTTTGTGAATCGGGTTCGTTTGACATGCCTGAAGAAAGTTATATTGAAGATGCTTTAACACCAGAAGAGGCTGAACAAGGCTATATCTTGGCCTGCCAATGCAGACCTTCTTCTGACGCAGTATTCCAGATTCAAGCTTCATCTGAAGTATGCAAAACCGAAATTCATGCATTTCAAGGCACATTATCTCGTGTGGAAAAACTCTCTGATTCCACCATCACTTTCGATATTCAATTAGATGAAGGTCAGCCTGATATTCATTTTCTTGCAGGTCAGTATGTCAATGTGGCAATTCCACAAACTACTGAAACGCGTTCTTATTCCTTCAGTTCTAAACCCGGAAATCGCTTAACAGGCTTTGTGGTACGTAATGTTCCAAATGGAAAGATGAGTGACTTTTTAAGTGCCAATGCCAAAGCGGGTGACAAAATGACCTTTACTGGTCCATTTGGAAGTTTTTACCTTCGTAATGTAGTTCGTCCTGTCATTATGTTGGCAGGCGGGACAGGTATTGCACCGTTTATGTCGATGTTACAAGTGCTTGAAGACAAAGGCTCACAACACCCTGTACGCTTAGTATTTGGAGTAACCAATGACTTTGACCTTGTGGCACTTGAAAAGCTCAATGAACTGCAAAATAAACTGCCATGGTTTGAATACCGTACAGTCGTTGCACATGCTGAATCAACACATGAACGCAAAGGTTATGTGACAGGTCATATTGACAATGACTGGTTAAATGGCGGTGACGTCGATGTTTATTTATGTGGTCCTGTACCTATGGTTGAAGCTGTTCGAGGCTGGTTGGATACTGAAGGGATTAAACCTGCAAACTTCTTATTTGAGAAATTCTCTGCAAACTAAAATCGTACTGTTCAGGAGCTGAGAAGAATGTCAGATCGCCTAAGATTCAAAAATAAAGTTGTCATTATTACTGGTGCAGCACAAGGTATTGGACGTGGTGTCGCCTTACAAGTGGCAGCGGAAGGTGCGCATGTGGTTATGGCCGATCGTTCAGAATATGTCGAAGACGTGCTTGTTGAAATTAGCAAAAATGGCGGTGATGCAATCACCGTCCATGCAGATTTGGAAACTTTAGCGGGTGCTCAAGCTGTCGTTGCTAAAGCTATTGAAAGCTATAACCGTGTTGACATTCTGATTAACAATGTCGGTGGTGCAATTTGGATGAAACCGTTTCAAGAGTTTTCTGAAGAGGAAATTATCAAAGAAGTGCATCGCTCGCTATTTCCAACTCTATGGTGTTGTCGAGCAGTCATGCCCGAAATGATCAAAAATCAAAAAGGTACCATTGTTAATGTATCCTCTATTGCAACATGCGGTATTCATCGAGTGCCCTATTCAGCCTCAAAAGGTGGTGTAAATGGTCTAACCACAGCACTTGCATTTGAACATGCCAAAGATGGTATCCGGGTTAATGCTGTTGCGACTGGTGGTACAGAAGCACCTCCACGTAAAGTTCTACGCAATACTACGGCATTGACCGAAAATGAAAAACAATGGATGCAAGATGTGGTAGATCAAACCATTGATCGTACTTTTATGGGCCGTTATGGTTCGATTCAGGAACAGGTCAATGCAATATTATTTCTTGCGTCTGATGAATCCTCTTATATGACAGGTTCAATCGTTCCTGTAGGTGGTGGCGATCAGGGTTAAAGCTGGTCTTTTTTATATAGCAGGATCATTGAAATTCAATGCATGGAGGCTTTGCCCAATGGCATCCCTGTTCAAAACGTTAAAACAAGATTGGTCTTTATCAGCGACAGTTGCAGGATTTTTAGCTGTACTGATTTCTTATGCAGGGCCAATGATCATTTTTTTTCAGGCCGCTCAACAAGCCAATGTTTCCTCAACCATGATGGCATCATGGATCTGGGGGAGCTCTATTGGTGCGGCAATCACTGGAATAATTTTATCCATTAAGTTTAAAACGCCGATTATTACTGCATGGTCAGCACCGGGAACGGCGCTCTTGGTGGCTCTATTTCCGCATATTTCTCTCCATGAAGTTGTTGCAGCCTATATTACTTCTGCAATCATTATTTTTATCATTGGGATTACTGGTTCTTTTGACAAACTTTTAAAATGGATACCACAAGGGCTGGCAGCAGGAATGATGGCTGGAATTTTGTTCCAGTTTGGTTTAGGTCTGTTTAAAGCTACCGACACAATGCCCTATGTGGTTTTTGGTATGCTGATCTGTTTTTTACTGGCAAAACGCTTTTCACCTCGCTATGCCATAATTTGGGTATTATTTTCAGGTATTGCGCTCAGTTTTATCTTTGGAAAAATCAATCCAGTACCAATGGATTTTTCATTGGCAGTTCCTGTTCTGATCAGTCCAGAATGGACATGGTCTTCTACACTAAATCTTGCAATTCCACTTACAATTGTCAGTTTAACGGGTCAGTTCTTGCCAGGTATGGCAATTCTCAAAATTAATCATTACGACACACCTGCTAAACCGATTTTAAGCATAGCCAGTATCACTTCAATTGCTGTGGCTTTTACTGGTGGAATCACGATTGTGTTAGCAGCGATTACTGCTGCACTTTGCACGGGTAAAGATTCACATGAACTGAAAGAAAAACGCTACATCGCAGGTATTGCCAATGGTATTTTCTATATTTTAGGAGGATTGTTTGCAGGGAGTTTGGTGATGCTATTTAGCATACTTCCCAAAGAGCTGATTGCAGCGCTTGCTGGATTGGCCTTACTCGGAGCAATTACCACCAATCTTGGTATTGCAATGAAAGATGAAACACAACGAGATGCTGCCATTATTACTTTTCTCGCCACTGTTTCGGGTATGCATTTTTTAGGATTTAGTTCGGTTTTCTGGGGAATTTGTATTGGCATGATCGCACACTTGATTTTAACTCAACAACAATCAAAGGCTACCATTCCAACTCCAGTACAAGACTCAACGCAAAGTCAATAAACCAACATATTCACTTAATAATCAACATAAAATCCCATGCAGTTCGATGGGATTTTATGTAATAACGCGTTCTGGAATATAACCAAGTTTCGCTTTATGAAAGCGCCATTTCTTGCAGTTTAATCTTTAAATATTTCACTGTAGTTCATTAGTGATTTCTAAATACCAAATCGTTTCACCCCAATCACTATTTTCAATTTTTGGAAAAATTTCTCCTTGTTCAAAATAACGAGATTGAGATTTGTTTGCTGGACTCCACCAATATCCTGATCTTGGGCAACTTTGTTCTGCAAAGCCTTTTAAACTGTCAGTTTGGATCATTTCTGCAGAACCACCATCATCTGCAATTCTTTCAATTAATATCCAATTCGCTTCAGCATACAATGTTTCATATGTGTCTGGATCGTGCCCAACAGCAAGAACGCTTGCTACACCATTATCTTCTTCTTCGCTTGCTGCCATAAATTCGATCCGATCCCCTATTTCTTCACACAAATAGATGCCTGTTTTTTCTAACTTTTCATTAGACTTAACCATTATTTCTGGATTTATACGATAAATTGGATAACTGTTTGGCAAATCAAGGATAATATTATTAAATATATCGATTTTTTTAAAATCATAAATAAGCGTATCCATATCCCAATAGGTTGGATATGTTTGTCCTATAACTGAAGCATAACTTGTTGCTATTGAATGATAATCCCAACATTTTTTAACTTTATCATAGGGTAAATCATCCATCCAATGAGGGGAAAACTCGCTTATACCTTTCTGATCAGAACTAATTTCACCAACATAATTAAGATAAGTAAAATCTCCTGATTTTATTTTTGCATAAGCATAATCTATGCGATCCATTGTTTCTCTTAAATTAGGTAAAACAGTGCCCCCCCAATTAATATCAGCCTGTTCTGGCAAAGGTAAATCTCTTAGATTATAAGGAGGATTATGCATATATATTTCAAATAATTCTTCTAAACCATCTAAAAATTGACGATGATTGTTACGTACAATTTCAAAAAAATGCAAAACGCTAAATTGTTCAAGTAAATAGGCTTCTTTCGGACTAAATGTATAAAAACTGCTTGGATTGGGTTTTTTGTCTCTCAACTGCAAATATACTTTCGCACAATCATTTTTAATCTCTGGTTTTTTAGGACTTTGTTGCACAAAGTCTTGAAAGTTAGAGTTTTCCTAAGTGACATAAATTTAAGTCACAACTCTAGTATATGGACGACCTAATTTAATAAATTTATTGAGCACTGCTACGCGTGCGTGAATCTCATTCACTTGGCTTTGGAAGTTCCCAGCAGTCAGTTTATCTCCTAATAGTTTGATACAGTGCATCTTAGTTTCCACTAAACTTCTTCGATGATAGCCTATCCAATTTTTCCATATCGTCCTGCCCAAATGCTTAATCGTTCTTAATCGTTCATTTCTTTCTAGTGAATGAGTTTTTATATCTTTCCACAGCTTCGCATTCTTTCTTGGTGGAATAACGACATGAGCTTTTCTAGATGCAATCAATTGACGGCAAATCTTAGTGTCATAAGCACCATCGGCATAGACTGAGTCTATTTGTTCTTCTTGTGGAATTTGATGAAGTAAATCACCGAGTACCTGTGGAATCACTGAGATTGTTCGTTGTGAGCTGAACTGCACGTCTTTGCAGGATTTTGGCATCTAACTCTATGTGTAATTTACGCCATTGGCGACGATAATCGGGTTGGTATTTCTTCCTTTTCCATTCACCTTCACCTAAAAACTTTAAACCAGTAGAATCCACAAGTAGATGTAATCCATTACTGCTTTTTTGATAGCCAATCGCAAATCACTATGCTTTTGTCTTCTGCAAAGAGTTGAGTAATCTGGTGCAGCCCAATCTAAACCACAACTTTGAATGAGGTTTTAAATAAATCCCAAGGCCATTCGTAAAGTTAAACGAAATAGAAATTTGATCATCAAACAGCATTGAATTACTGTATCGGAGTAGGTTTGATTTCATCCTTGTTTGCTTTTTAATGGCGCATACCATTGGGTAGTAGGATCAAACCAGTTCGAGAGATTCCCTCGATTCACCAAAGCTTGGTTGTAAGAAGACCAATTCGTTGTACGATAGGTTTTAGGTGCAGACTTATTCATTCGGAAATTATATTACTGAATCAGACCTTACCAACACCTTTGTGCAACAAAGCCATTACACATTGATTCTTATTAACATTGTAAATACTTACTTTATTATCTAATATAGGACCTCAATTATCAACGTCATAATCTGCAACAAACCTTTGTAATAATTTATATCTATTAACAATCTCGTATCCAGTATATTTAATATCAGTTTTGGTTTTCACAGTACGGTACTAAAGATAAAAAGCTATTAAAAACAAAAACCTCATTAAATACGCCTTACTAAAATATAATATTTTTAAACTACCTATTTTAAAAATTAGCTTCTAAAAAACCTCATCGATTGATTTTTTCAATAAATTAATTTTCAAAATTCCATTAACAAATATAAAACCCAAATTTTATAAAATTCGAGACAATCTGATATAACTTTTTGTTAACTTGTGATTATATTTAAAAACTATAACCAATTAATTTTAATAAATTTATCAAAATAAATTTTATCATCATTAATTAAATAAGTTTTGGTTAAAATAAATAACATATCATTAACAAATACCAGAATTGAATAAGATAACAATACTATAGAGACAATTATTTTACTCAAGTCCTCACCTCAACCGCTATAAAAATCCATAATAAGTCAGTATAAATTAAAAATTTAAATTCTTAAAATCAACATACTGCTGCAGTTTTTTTATTAAAATTTTCCCTATATTTAATAAAATCTTCTTTTAAACTTATTTGTACCTCTTTTCCACTTAAATAATCTCCGTATTTTATTTGATCTGATTTAATCTTAGCATCATCATCTAAAAAAATAGAAGCAAATTCTTGTTGTGAACTTCTCAACATTTTCCCTTTTTTAAAATAAACTATACTTTCATATCCTCCAAAATTAGACTCATTATCTAACCTTGACACAATTACACATTGCGCAGCATCAATTTTATAAATATGTGCATACATAGTTAATACCATGTCGTTATCATAATTTGCTGGAATACTTAATGATTGTAACACTTTATACTTTTTACTGATTTCTTCACCTGTAAGTAAATTTTCCTTTGCTTTGATATTTGTAGTTATAAAAAATACTAAGGCTACGAAAATTCTTAAAATCATATCAAAGTCATCCTTTTAAAAAGTTAATTTTTTATAATTGCTTACACCTAATTGCAAAAGCTGTGGCTTTAAAATACGCCAAGTTTTACCATTAGGATGTAATTCGAAATGAGGATAGTCTGGTTTAAGTTTTCCATTCTTTTTAAATATGCCACCCCATACTAAGCCCAAACTTTCTCCTATTGGACCGAGTTTTTTACTATCTTCTACAGATTGAGAGTCACTAGTAAGATATGTAATTTTACCATCTCTTACAGATACTATATCTATAGCTAAGCCATATTGGTGATAGCTTTGCAATGGTCCTGCATTAGTCACCCCACCAGATAATTTACCTTGAGCAGCAGGACTTCTATAACCATCAGTAATAACCCACGTAATACCAAGTTGTTCGTAAGCCATATTAATTAATTTAATAACAATAGGTTGATAAACAGAGTGTAGTTCAGCTATTCGAGCTAGAGTTCTCTTATAATGCTTTTCTCCACCACATGCTTCAGGCCGCAGACCATTTGCATTAACTGACTCAGGCGATTCCACTGTCGCAACAGGTGTTGACTCTTTGTTTTTTGATGCGTCTTGTTTCACTTTTGGGGTTACAGGCTTTTTCTCATCATTTTTCTTCACTGTAGTTAATTTTACTTGACGCTCATAAACTCTTAACTTTTGATTAGGGCTCAAGCGATCACTACTTAGAGCACTTAATTTTTTTATTTCATCAACTGTATTTCTTGTTAGTTTGGCGATCAAAGGTAACGTATCTGTTTGCTGAACAACGATAATCTTCGTTTTTTCTTGCTGATTTGGCTTTGGTTCTTGTGGTTTTGGTTTATTTTCTGACGAAGACGTTAAATTTGTTTGTTTAATTGGAAGCTTTAATACTTGCCCCGGATGAATATCAGTATCATTTTTTAGACTATTAATCCTGAGTAATTCAGCTGTCGTTGTATTATTATCCACTGCAATTCGAGATAAATAGTCTCCTTCGTCAACAATATAGGTTGATCTTATATATGTCCCAGTAGCGACATCTTTAGCAGAAAGATTTAAACCTTTTAGCAGTACTTTTGGGCTACGTATAATAAAAGTAGTTTTTTCTCCAATTAAGTGTATTTTTACTTTTGACTCATATTTTCCTGAAGTTATATTTCTTACTCGAATATCTATGATTGTACCTATTGGACGTTTGATCCATACTGATTCACCGTTCGTAGAAGTTACAAAATCTGATATAAGTAATGTGCCAACCCAAAGTTGATGAACTAAACCATTAATAGGTTGATCTAGCGCATCTAAAAACCGAATATTTGCTAAACAATCCATAATTATATCTCTTGATCATGTGCCTCACAGTTACAGTGATATTCAAAATCATTATTTTCATTGCCATCATCAATAGATACAGTCCATGCTTCATTTGCTCCTATGAGAATTTCATAATCTTGATTTTCAACTGTATCTACACGTTGAGTCCGACCATGTGCATCTAAATTTCCTGAAATGTAGGTACTATTCTTAGTATTGATTAACTTATATTTAACTTCTGAAAATTTATTTTCATAAAATAAGTTATAAAAATCCCATTTATTCGTAAAAGATTTAATTTCATTCATGATTGGGAGTAATGGAATTTCAGTTTTAACTTTCTGTCCTCCCTGAAACTTCTGTTGCCCAGACTTTACTTCAAATAAACGATCTGTTTCGCATAGAATTCCTGTACTGTTCAAGGTAATCCTTGAGGATTTCCCCGTAATCTGAACTTCTTTCGGGCTATTGATTTCAATTTTGTCTTCTGTCGAAGATATCGTGATCCCGAGTTTGGCAAATAGTTCCAAAGCATTCGCCTGCGCATGAATATTAAATTTACCCTGTGCTGCGATAAAGTTGATGCCATCCATCACTGAAAATAAACTTATTTTATTTTTTGCATGCACAATCAAGTTTTTTTGCGAGCTAAAGTTAATACTATCACCAGCAATTTGATTAATTTGAGCATCCGCAGATAAATGGATATTTTCAGGAGTGCTTAAAGCAATCCCATCTTGTGAACTGAGTAAAAGCACGGCTTGATTAAATTTGGCAATTTCTTGTTGGATCTGTTTAGCAAATACTTTTAGTTGCTCAACTGACTCTATTTCATCGGTCTTTTGGTTCTTGGCAATATCACTGAGTGCTTTAATTCTGATTTGACTGCCTTCAAGTTGTTTCTTGGCAGGCTCTGCATCAAGATGATTACCTTTGGCCTGCACTTGTTGATAGGTTGATAGCAATAAACCTCGCCCTGCACGCACCGCACCCCATTGGTCAGTTCTTAACTCAAAACCTTCTCCTCGCCCTTCACTGGTCTCGGTTTCTTTTGGGTGGCTGAGATTACCCAAGTTGAGTTGGCTTGTCGCATGACTACTCTGTAATTGACTGCTTATTTGGTTGGTCGTATCATCAAAGCGAAGTTGATTGTAGCCACTGCCCTGATATTCCTTAGTTTTAATCCCTGCTAATTTTTTTGTGTCAGGCAACTTGCCTTTGTCATCAAACTTAGTCGGATAACGACACCCTTCATGAATTCGTCCCACCACAAAGGGTCTGTCAATGTCACCATTACTGAAAGAGATCATGACGATCTCTCCAACCCTCGGTAAAAATAGTGCCCCATAGCCTTCTCCTGCCCAAGGCGTCAGTACATCGACCCAAGCCGAATCTGTATCATTGTCATTTGAACCTGCACCACCATCATGGGTGTGGTCTTCATTTCGAGTGAACAAGAAGCGTACTTTGATACGTCCCCATTCATCGACATGAATTTCCTCCCCATCCATCCCGACAACTTTTGCTCGTTGTGGATGTGTTATAGGTCGTTGTTGCAGTAGGTTATATTCAGGAACGACGTCGATGTTTCGACGTTGCAATACAAGCTGATTGGCTTGACGTTCATCTTTGTTATTGGTGATGATATTGTTCAATTGCCAATGACTTTGTTTAAGTAATGCTGTCACTTGATCATTCAGGTCTTTAGGCAAGTTGTTCTGATTATAGAATGTCTTTGAGGTGATCAAAAACTCTTTGTCTGCACCTGAATGCTGATCTATTTCAGGATGTTCATTAAATTCAAACCAATACCCCACATATGCATCTCTTACTGTAGAAATAGCAATAAATTTTTTGGCTTGTAGATCGAAATATTTACTCAAGTTTTCATTGAGCTTTTCAATTTGGACATGACCAGATTTGGTTACACCATCTTCACCTTTTAAGTCCTGTATCCATGCAGGACTGACATGAAATGCCTGTTCTAAAGCTAAACTTGCCACATTCTGATTGGCTGAATGCTTATGCTTGCTAAGAACTGAACCTGCACCTTCTTCTTGTTCTAAAGCATCCGCTTGCCATCTTTGTACATGTACAGCCGTAGGCTGAATAGAACGTAAACCAGTAAATGCCGTTATGCTATCTTGTCTTTCTACAGCACTGCTACGGTGAAAACGGATACTACGGCGATCTAGTGCTTTGTATTGTGCATTATGATCGATTAGACGTAGTATCTGTGGTTGAATCTGCTCTGAAGAACTAGAAACTTTATGCTGCGCTTCATCGACTAAGATGCTTATCCCTTCAGAAGCCAACAACCGTTGAATGAAGTCAAAATCGAGCTCATTGCTCTGCATGATGAATGGTCGGACATCATAGTCTTTGGTTAAACCAGTTTTATCCAAAGTCAGGCTTGAGGCAAACAATGGACTTCGCTCTCGCCATTCTTGAAATAGAACCTCCACAACTTGAACAACAGATTTATTCACAAACACTCTGGAGTTTCTGCGATATTTCCAAAGCGCTGTGGGGTCTTCTACTGTAAGGCGATAAATTGTAAGAGAACCGTCACTGGCACCTACATCGGCTTTGGTTACGATCCCTGAAATTCGATTCAGCTCAGATTTGTCATTAACAATATCCACGGCCACTTGACTACCAACAAAGCTTTTTAGAGCAATGCTTGCTGATGTAGATAGACAAGTTAATTGTAGGTTAATGCCTAAGTTAAGTGCATGTGTCCCATCAATACGTTGCAGGAACACTTGATCATTTAAAGATGAATTTGAAAATAGAACATGGATCGTACGATTCTGTGCTGTTAGCCCCAATTTTTCTAAAGCAAAATAAATATTATTCAACATAATCTATTGTGTAGTTTTTTTAAGTTGTATATTACTTTATAATAAAAAATAATATTTTGTCTACCATAGGAGACTTTTCATGTGAATCTCAATTTATTGATTTTTTTATAATATTTTATAATTTAGAGTACATATTATGAAATACAACTTTTGCATAAATGCAATAATATAATTTAAAATTATTTTTATATAAATTTAATAAAACAAAAGTTCGATCCATTATTTCCTTTCAAAAAAAGCTGATCTTATTGTGTGATATTTTTATATACTTCCCATCCAAAACTATTTAATTTAAATAGTCACTAGATTTATCTATTAATCTTTTCTGATAATTATTTATTTTTTTCATTTTCACAATATGCAATTAATCAATAAATTCTCATATTATGCAAATTAAAACAAGAACATTCTTGCATTAATTTATAGATATAGCTGTATAAAGCTGTGTATTTTTTGTACCAATACCGTATTTGTATAATCGTTTAATTTTAAAATCGAAATGCAAAATCTAAATGGTTTGAAATGCAAAAAAATTAATTTTTCACATTTTAAAGCATAAAAATCGCAGCGGCATAATAAGGATATTTTATGACTGAAACACATATATATCAGCCACATGAAAAACGTAATCGTGTCATGGCTATCGTTGGGGCTGCTTCTGGTAACTTGGTGGAATGGTTTGATTTCTATATTTATGCAGCATTCGCAACCTATTTCACCCACGCATTAACCGCTCCAGATATGGATGACTCTACAAAAGCAATTTATGTGTGGGGTGTCTTTGCTGCTAGTTTTTTCATGCGGCCCATAGGCAGTTGGCTCTTTGGCTGGATTGGCGATACCTATGGACGTAAAAAATCCATGATCATTTCTATTACCTTAATGGCAATCAGTTCATTTTTATTTGCAGCACTCCCTACTTATGATCAAGTCGGTATGGCAGCACCATTTCTATTATTGGCTGTACGACTTCTACAAGGACTTTCAGTAGGTGGTGAGTATGGTACTGTTGCAACCTATATGAGTGAAGTTGCATTAAAAGGTCAACGTGGTTTTTATTCCTCTTTTCAGTATGTGACGTTGTCTGGCGGACAACTTTTAGCAAGCCTTTTGGGTGTAATCATGTTGGCACTCATGTCCAAAGAACAGTTAATGGATGGAGGCTGGCGTATTCCATTTATTATTGGTGGTGTTGTTGCCATTCTTTCATTCTTTGCACGACGACATTTAAAAGAAACTTTATCTGAAAATGATAGTGCGAAAGAGGGTTCAGGCAGTTTAAAAGAATTACTCAGCAAGAACTGGAATACCTTTCTGCTGGTGGTTGGTTATACCTCAGCGGGTTCTTTATGTTTTTACATCATCACCGTATATTCAAAAACCTATATCACCAGCCTTGGATTTGCAGACAAAACCGTCGGCTATATGATGACCATTGCCCTATTTGTATTTATGTGTGCGCAACCTTTGTTCGGAATGCTGGCAGATCGAATTGGTCGTCGTGCTTCAATGATGCTCTTCAGTACCAGCTGTGCTATTTTTATCTACCCTGTAATGGTCATTGCGATGCCATATTTTAGTGGTTCAGCGTTTATTGTGACTTTGTTACTGATCTTCTTAATGATGTTGCTCAGTTTCTATACCTCTATCAGTGGTTTAGTTAAAGCAGAAATGTTTCCACCACATATTCGAGCCCTTGGGGTTGGTTTTGCTTATGCAGTCGGTAATGCAATCTTTGGTGGTTCTGCCCCTGCAGTTGCATTAAAGTTAAAAGACCTCGGTCATGAAAATAGCTTTTTTGTTTATGTGATTGTCATGCTGATTATTTGTCTGTTCTGTAGCATGCAATTACCTAAACAGCCGAAATATTTACACCATGATCATTAGCCTCTGCATTTTAAGGTCTGTTTTACAGACCTTTTCTTTTAATCCACGCCTTTTATTGTAAAATATCCGCGTATATACAATAAAGTCGTATTAAACCTTGAGGAAAAGATGAAAAAGATATTGCTTATTCTTATCTGTATTTCGTATAGTCATTTTGCCAATGCTCAAACTCAAAACTATATATTGGTCAATGGTGGTGGAATTGATGATAATGGTTTACTGTTGAAAAACATCCAAGGTAAAACTATTTATGCATATTGCAATCAAAAGTGCGGGCAATGGTTTGACCATGATGAAGAAACAAGCGGACAAATTTTAAAAAAGGAATATATTGAAAAAAAAATCCAAGCAGATATTCAATTTGAAAAGAATGCAGATCGAGTCATGGGTCCAAGTGCTGATGAGTCCTTTTATTTTATTAATCAAATTAAATTTATTGAATAATTTAAAAATAAATCATGAAATTAGAAGCCTTTCATTCTTTTTTAATGTCATGATCTTAAGGTCAAAAGCATTATGTTCTATATTATGGACTTAATAATCAATTTTAAAATATTTTAGCTTCATATTTCACTCCTCAGAAACCAACTAAATTAAAACATCTTGACGCCCAGGTATGTTTGAAGCGGCGATACTGGCAATTGTTTGATTATACTTTTTGATACTGCGCTTGGTTTTTCCCATAATTTCATATAAAACTTCTTTTACAAGCTCCTGCTCTGGAGCTTGTAAATATGCCGCCTGACACCATGTAACTGCTTCAACATAGTCATAATAATGAGGTCGATTTTTAGCGTCAAAATGCAGTCTTGCGATCGCACACATTGCAGCAATATGGCGTTTATGTGCTTTTGTTTTTAAAACTGCAATCACTTGCTCTGCAATTTCAGGATAATAGCTAAAATTAAATAAGCGGGTGACATAAATATCAATTAAATCATTCAGCAAATCAGAATTAATATAACGATGGTCTTGTTGCGACTTTTCTAAACCTAATCGGCTCTGTTCAAAATACCCTAAACTCTTTTTTAAATATTCTTTAGGTTGAGATTGATTTTCATCCATACTTAAATTTAGATAATGTATACCCATATTATACATGGCAATATAATGACCTTGATCTGCTGCTTTTTTTGCATAATACAGTTCTTGTTTCACATCATATAAGGCATGTTCAGCCAAAGAGTGAATATAACCAGCACTAAAGCAACAATACACAAAGCCTAAATCTGCACCTTGATGTAATAAATCTATAATAAAAATATATCCATGATCATCATCAAAGTTGTTTGCGACACGAAAAAAACAACAGTAACGCCCTTCAGGATAAGCTTTTGGTGCTTCCAATAATTTTGCCTGTTCATACCAAGATTGAGCAACCAATGGATTTTTTTCAACACTTGACCAACCATGTTGACATAGAAAACCATAAAGAACCGCAGCACTGGCAAGATGCTTCCGATTGGACAACGCTATTCGGCCTAAAAAATCTGAATCTTGAGCATTATGTCGCCAAAAATAAGTTGCACGATCAAGATTATACTCATCAAATACAGGATAATCTGCGGCGTTTTGATAACAAGATAAAATTCTTGGATCATTTTCATCTAACAGATAATAAAAATACGCCAATTTTAAATAGATAACTGCTCGATTACCTTCCGTTAAGGGGCGTTTTAAGATTGCTTGGGCTTTTTGGATATATTTTTTTATTTCAAGTGTTTGATCTTTATCAAAACTCGTATCAAGCGTATCAAACCATACGATATAATTTAATTCACTTTTTTCGATTTCACTAAAATGTTGACACCAATCCGACTGAGCAAAATCAATAATGGCCTGATGATCGTGTCCCCATCTTGGCAATAGATACCAACAATAATCTCTTACCGCAAGCAAGCCAAAACCTGATTCTTCAATAAATATTTTTAACCAAAAAGCAGCATCAGCTTGAGGTAAATCAATTTCTTCTTTCAAATTTAGATATTTTAGTAAAAGTTGAGGTACATCTTGGGGTAGATCAATTTTTAAATCTTGATTTAAGCCACTTTTCTGCGCCATTGCTTGGGCTGAAGCATTTATTTTATGCACTAAATTTGAAGGATATCGACGCCTAAGCATCCACTCAGAAAACCACTCGGGTTCATCCAAGTGAACTGCCGAATTTAATAGATGCAGCGCAATTGTCCATGTATCCGAACTAAATGCAAAAGCTTGCATTGCGGAAGCATACAACTGCTTTTGCGCCTCTCTTGCACAATCCCACATTTCATCTGTAACATTGCTTGACCATTCTTGCCCACGATATTCCGCTGCCCAAAAAGCCCAATAACGCACACGAACAATATAAGGAAAAAAACTTTCTGGAAAAGCCAAATGCCATTCATTGATATGTTTTAATGCAGTTACGCCATGATTTAAGAATATGTCCTTAAACATTTGTTTGGGCTGATCAAACCATTCATTTTCCCAAAGCTGCGGCGATTTATGACTTCGACTTTGCCATAACACATTGAAAAAATCTTCCAATTCTGCATAGTTTTTACTTTCCAATAAACCTTGCGGACAATGGATATCTTTACGAAATACTTCATGGGTATATTCAGATTTAATCATCATTCAGCTACTTTGTTTTTATTATGGGTTGAGAATAAATCAATATTCCATGAATAAAGTGACCAATTATTGGGATATATGGATTGATATAAGTGTAAGTCTTGCTTTGCAGAGCGATCATAATTTTCAAAATCTGAATGTTTAAACATCAAATACAGCTCACGCCCTGCGACATATTTCTCGCCCATATCCTGCCAGCTAGAACAACAGTCTTGAATAATATTCGATGAAGCAACAATGTATTGCCATGCATCATATTCCTGTAATTCATAGAACTGCACCAATAACCGTATAGTAAATATTTTTTGAATATGGCTAAACACCAAAATATCTCTTAAATAACTTGCAGTACCAAATTCACTACTTGAATAAAGATTTTCTAATTGAGCGATTTGAAAATATTGATTTAAAAAATAACGAATCTGTTTCTCTTTAGAACCTGCTTTTTTCTGTTTGATATTTAACAATTGATTTAAATGGTTTTTATATATTTCTGGATGCTGTTCAAAATGCGCTAACGTTAAGCTATCCACCTGATACCATTGAATATGATTACGAAAATAAATCAGATCACCAGTTGCAAGCATCCATTGCTTACGATTGTCCTGCTTTAAATTTAACAGCATCCAAGGCAAAGCAATGATATAGACGATAATTTTAATCATCCAACCAAGCAATGGAATCTTGCTTAAACCATATAAAGTCTGAAGCAACCAGAAATAAGGCTTAAAGACCACGCCCCACAGCGATTTCTTTGACTTTGCTTGACTTAACTCAACCTTTAAATCAAATTTTTTCTCAGTTTGCTTTTGATTTGTATAAGCAAGGATTTCTTCTATATATTTTTCTGATGGGTGCCTGATATGTTCTGGACGATTTAGTCCCAGTAAAAGATGCTGAATCACATTGGTTTGATGATCATATTGTTCCAATAGATGATGATTTTTCATCAACAGCGTTTCAATTTTACAAGGATCATCTAATTCATGAAAATAGAAATATAAGGCTTGATTGACATGATTGGTTAAATCTTCATTTATCTCAGGTTGATAGACGATTCCCATGCTTAAACAATCAGGATTGTGATTATTATTTGGTTGAATATGATTTAAAAATAATAAGACATCATCTGCATATTTCTTAACTGGTGCTTGATTCTGCTTACCCTTAATCTGCTCAATACACCAGGCTTCACCATCCCATTCTAAACTGATGGTTACATGGGGCTTATTGCTTGAATCCCTTAAGCTAAAATAACGAAATATCCCCTGCTCTTTTTGCGTCACATAGTATTCACCATAGCCATCTTTCAATTCAATCAGGTTGCTAAACTGCCCTAAACAGTGCTGCATATAACGTGATTCAAATGCCATTTCCTTACGTAACAACATTCCTGTTGCCGTAATTTCAATAAACTTGCCTGTATTTACAGTTAAAACTTCATCAATTGCCTGCTCACTGCTGTCCCATTGCCCTTTTTCTAAACGCTTTTTCATTGCTTCATGATCTTTATGCCAAGCTTCTAACACTTGCTCATAGGTCATTTTCATGAATTTGCCTTTTAAATTGCTTTTTAAACGCGAATTAAAAAACTCTAAAATGGGCTTTTCCAGCTCCAAAATCTGTTCATGTAAAGGATCAACATACAACATCTGATGTTCTGGCTGTTGTTCAAGCTTGTTCAAAAACCATGTAGGAATGGGCTGCGGAAGTTGACAAATTTTCCAAGCAGAGACCGAATTTACATGAAAAACTGGATTAAATTGTTTAATCACATATTCAAAGAATTTCTTTTCAAACCATTGGGTAATTTCTGGATCATCTTTCCGGCGTTGACTACGCTCTACAATTGTCTTTTTTACTTCAGGGGCATTGACAATATCACGTGTTTCCATGCTGTTCCAATTTAACTTATTTCTAGTACATTTGATTTTTATAAAAAATATTCGAAATGATCGAAGTTTGACTGACTATTATTTTATAACAAATTAATTCCAATAAAAAACGTTTCAGTCATATTTCACAATATTTATGTTAGCATTTTAAAAATTTTAATTGTTTATCCTATGAAAAAAATTGTAGTTTTCTCAGGTGCGGGAATGAGTGCGGAAAGTGGAATCAGCACTTTCCGAGATAGTAATGGCTTATGGGAGAATTATGATATTCAAGAGGTGGCTACACCTGAAGCTTGGGAGCGTAATCCTGCATTGGTGCAACGTTTTTATAATGAACGACGTCAACATATTCTCCAAGCCCACCCTAATCAAGCACACAATATCATTGCTCAATTCGAACAACATTTTGATGTCATTGTAATTACTCAAAATATTGATGATCTTCATGAACGTGCTGGAAGCCAACAAGTTATTCATTTACATGGCAATATTCGCCTTGCTAAAAGTTCTAAACCCAATTCGCAGTACACAACTCAGTTTTATCCTATAGATGGTTGGCAATTGGATCTAGAACAACATAAATGTCCTGAAGGATATCCACTTCGCCCCCATGTGGTTTGGTTTGGTGAAGCAGTTCCTGCTTATGAAGAAGCAGTACAGATAATCCGTGATGCTGATATTTTTATTGTTATCGGCTCCACATTAACCGTTTACCCTGTGGCAAGTTTGATACACGAGATTCCAGAACACTGTGATGCATATTATATTGATCCACAAGCCAGTTATGAGCGTGTTCCCCAACAATATCAATGTTTAAAAATGAGTGCGACTGAAGGGATGCAACAGCTTTTTGAAAAACTGACAACACATTAAAAAACCAGTGCAATTGCACTGGTTTTAAAAATTACAGCATAGCACTAAGCAAAATTATTCATTTTCATCTGTAGAATTCATCTGATCTTTTGTTACATCTTTAGGCGCTTTAGTCGATGATGAATCATTAAATAATTTATTCATTACAGGTTTAATCACTCGATAAATAATCAAGCCAATAAATACCAGTAAATAAAGAGGCCAAATGGTGACTAAAATAACCAATAAATCCAAAATAAATTGCCAGCCATATTGAACACCTTCCCAAGCACGCTTCCAAAAACTATCACCGTTTAAGCGTGCCACAGCAGCAACATCAACATCCAGACTTTCTCTCACCATCGCAGGTTGCTTAATGGCAATACTAATCGTGCTAAAACGCACACGATCTTGAACTTCAAGTTGGGTTAAACGGGAAATTTCATTCAGCTGTGATGGTTTGGTATCACTTGGAACGCTTTGAGTTTGTCCAATTTTTTCTTCTAAAAGCTTTAACTCAAAACGCTTAGCAGAATATTGTTGTTGATTTAAAAAGTACATCAATGGCAATAACTGATTGACATATATCGCAGCTTTATCACTCGGTACTCTGACAATGATCTCAGCATGCGGATCAACTTTTTCAAAAACTCGGATTTTACCATCCGCAATTTTTTGTGTTTTTACATCGAGTACATCAAAACTGATATTTTTCTGCTCTATAAAGCCACCCGCTTGAAAAGTGAGCTTATCAATTTCTAAAGCAGTTTTCACCACATCTTTGGCTGTGAAATTAACCTGTGCTTCTCGCACCATACGACGTGCTTTTTCTGCTTGGCTGACATCGGTACTTAAAATAGTTTCAGGTTTTTGTTCAGTCAGAGGTGTAGTATCAACAGAATTTTCACTAGCTTGCTCAGTACTTTTTTCTGCGGCATCAGCCGCTTGAACAGCATCCTGAGCAACGACTTGTGCATCTTGAGCAGCTGCTGAAGTTTCAGCAGCTTGTTCCGATTTTTTCGCGCATCCAGAAAGAAGTACCAAGCTTAAGGCGAGAATTAAATGTTTATTATTCATAGATTATTGACTTTTGTTGGTGATTTTAAATTTTGTTGAATTATAAAGAAACTTTACTTTTTTTACCATGCATAAAAATACAGCACCCAAATGCTGTATCTATCAGATCTTTTTTACACGGATCAATAGCCGTAATTCAAACAATTAGCCTGCTTTACCGATTTCTTCATATGGCTGTACTGCAATTTCTGCAATCATATTTTCAAAAGAGAAAATTTCATCTAGACGTTCTTGGCTCAATAAACCTTGTTCAAGTACAACCTCTTGAATGGTTTTATTTTCAGCAATACATTGCTTCCCAATTTCATCACACTTCGCATGACCTAAAATTGGATCAAGTAAGGTAATTATTCCGACACTACGCATCACAGCATCAAAACAGGTTTTTTCATTGGCGATCACACCTTGAATACACTTCTCATCCAAGGTTTGGATTGCATGGATTAGTAACTCAATTGACTCATTCATGGTAAGTGCAATCACAGGTTCCATAACATTTAACTGTAATTGGCCTGCTTCTGCTGCAAAGGTAATGGTTAAATCATTACCAATCACTTTAAATGCAATTTGATTGACCACCTCGGGAATCACTGGATTGACTTTCGCTGGCATGATCGATGAACCAGCTTGTAATTCAGGTAAGCGAATTTCCCATAAACCTGTTCTTGGGCCAGAACTTAATAGACGTAAGTCATTACAAATTTTAGAGAGTTTTACAGCCAAACGTTTTAAGGTGCTTGAAAGGATAATAAATACACCGCAATCACTGGTCGCTTCAACATAATCTTCTGCACCACTTAAGTTTAATCCTGTTAAGGCTTTTAAATTTTCATTGACCTGGGTAGCATAACCATGAGGCGTATTTACGCCTGTACCAATCGCAGTAGCGCCTAAATTAATTTCTAATAAAAGTTCACGGGTTTTTTTAATTAAACGAACATCTTCTTTGAGTAATGTAGCAAAGGCATGAAACTCTTGCCCTAATGTCATTGGGACAGCATCTTGTAACTGTGTTCGTCCCATTTTTAACACATATTGAAACTCAGCAGATTTCAATGTCAGTGAACTAATCAAGTTATTGATTTTTTCAAATAACAAATCCAGTGAATAGTAAGTTGCTAAACGTAATGCTGTGGGATAGACATCATTGGTCGATTGAGATTTATTAACATGGTCATTTGGATGAATGATGTCATAACGTCCTTTCGCATAACCTAAAGACTCTAACGCAATATTGGCAATAACTTCATTGGTATTCATATTAATCGATGTACCCGCGCCACCTTGGTATACATCTGTTGGAAATTCATCTTTCCAATTTTGCGGATTTTCAATCAGTTCATCACTGGCTTTTTGAATTGCTACACTGATTTCTTCAGAGATCGTATTAAATTGCAAATTAGTTTGTGCCGAGGCCTTTTTGACCTGAGCCAAAGCACGAATAAAAAAGTTTTGCTCTCCAACGGTATGTTTAGAAATATTAAAATTTTCTAAAGCTCGGATTGTGTGAATGCCATAATAACTGTTTATAGGAACTTCTTTACTTCCTAACAAATCTTTTTCTATTCTTGTAACTTCAAGTTGAACCGTTTCCATGTGATCTGCTCATTATGTATTTATGCACTATAGTTGTGCAGTGATAATAATATTCCTTCTCATCTGCTTTTGTACTAGCAAAAGATGTCATTTCGATAAACAATTTTATGGAACTATCAATTAAATGTTAACAATGTAACTTTACGTAAAGTATAATCCCACAGTCACTTAAACACTCCCAGTAGAATTTTTTAGATATAAATTGCTGATTATTTGCATTTGTATCTAAAGTTACAATCGGATACATAAATCTTGCACAATCACCTTATAAAAATCACAGCGATATTTTTTAGTTGTGTGAAAGAATTCGCTCGTGAAACTTATGCGATAAAAAATAAAACTTGGAGATTTACTCCACAAGGACTGAATTAAATATGGACTCACTCAACCCCACAGTTGTAACGTTTATCTTTTATATTATTGCAATGGTTTGTATTGGCTTATATGCCTATAGAAAAACCACCGATTTCTCAGATTATATTTTGGGAGGTCGAAGTTTAGGGAGTTTTGTCACCGCACTTTCAGCGGGTGCATCGGATATGAGTGGTTGGCTACTCATGGGACTACCGGGTGCAATTTACCTGACTGGATTATCTGAATCATGGATCGCAATCGGGCTTATTATTGGTGCTTGGCTCAATTGGTACTTGGTCGCAGGCCGTTTACGTGTCCATACTGAAATACAAAATAATGCATTAACATTACCAGATTATTTCACCAGCCGTTTTGGTGATAAAAAGAAAGTGATACGTATCATTTCTGCACTGGTCATTTTAATCTTCTTTGGTATTTACTGTGCTTCAGGCATGGTGGCAGGTGCACGTTTATTTGAAAGTATTTTTGCTATGAACTACACCACTGCTCTTTGGGTCAGTGCGATTGCAACCATCAGCTATGTGTGTATCGGTGGCTTCCTTGCGATCAGTTGGACGGATACATTTCAAGCGGGCTTGATGATTTTTGCATTGCTTTTGGCGCCAATTATGACTTTCTTGGCAGTTGGTGATTTACAACATGTCAATCAATTGATTGAAACCGCACGCCCCCATGCCGCAAATATGTTCCAAGGAGTTAGTTTTATCGCCATCATTTCATCAATGGCATGGGGCTTAGGCTATTTTGGACAACCACATATTCTAGTCCGTTTTATGGCAGCAGATTCAGTGAAAACTATTCCCAATGCTCGTCGTATTGGTATGGCGTGGATGATTCTATGTTTAGCAGGTGCTGTTGCTGTCGGTTATGTTGGTATTGCTTATTTCCAAGCACATCCGGACATTCCGTCTGCTGCAATTGTGGCAAAAAATCCAGAAACAGTGTTTATGGAATTGACCAAAATTTTATTTAATCCATGGGTTGCAGGTGTTGTTTTAGCCGCTATTTTAGCTGCTGTAATGAGTACATTAAGCTGTCAGCTTTTGGTATGCTCAAGCACCTTGACTGAAGATTTATATAAATCTTTTCTTCGCAAAAAAGCCTCACAAAATGAGTTGGTTTGGGTCGGTCGTTTAATGGTTTTAGCTATTTCAGTACTGGCTATCATTTTGGCATTTAACCCAGAAAGTAAGGTACTTGGTTTAGTCGCTTATGCATGGGCTGGTTTTGGTGCAGCATTTGGTCCACTTATTTTATTGTCTGTGTTCTGGAAACGTATGACTTTGAATGGTGCAATAATCGGTATCATTGTCGGTGCTGCAACAGTAATTGTTTGGAAAAACACGATGGTACATACCGGTTTATATGAAATCGTTCCAGGCTTTATCCTGTCTTTCATCAGTATCATTGTGGTTAGTTTAATGGACAAAGCGCCTGAAAAAGATGTGATTGATCGTTTTGAAAATGCTGAACAAATTTATAATCGTGAAATGAAAAACATGTAAATTCATGTGCTTGAATAAATCATTAGAGTTGGGGCATTGATGCCCCTTTTCTATTTCTTTACTTTCGCTTTAAAATTTAAATGTAATTGTGAGCTGTCTTTAATCACTTCCATTACTGGATAACTACGCGTTTCTTTTACCCCAGGCAATTGCCATAGCACCTGCCCTGAAATACGACGAAACTCTTCCATATCAGCACATCGAATCTTTACCAAAAAATCAAAACCACCACTGATCATATGACATGCCATAATTTCTGGATATTGTACGATTGCATCTGAAAACGCATCTAAAGCATTGGGTGTGGTTTTATCTAAAAGAATCTCAACAAATACAACAAAATTAGCGCCTAACATTTTTGGATTTAGTTTTGCTTCATAGCCTAAAATAAACCCTTCTCCTGTCAATTTCTGTACTCGAGCAAGCGCAGCTGTAGGCGATAAATTGACTTTTTCAGCCAGCTTAATATTGGAAATTTTCCCATCTTTTTGCAAAATATCCAAAATTCGAATATCTATACGATCCAAGTTTAAATAAGCGCTTTCCATAGAATAATTCTCTAAATATTATTCAAATTATAGTGAGTTATTCACTAAATATTCTGTAATCATAAATTATATAAACCCATCTGCTCAACAAAAATATTTGCTAGTCACAGGACGTTGACAATGAATATGGATTCACCTCAAGTTTTAAACGCAAACCTACTGCCAAGTTTGGATTACATTACCGAATTTAAAGACAAAACTGATTTTGAAGAAAAAATCAATCATGCATGGCGTCTTGCTGAGTCGGAATGTGTTGAAAACTTACTTGAGCACAGTCAAATTTCTGAAGAGATGAATCAGAAAATCTATGACATTGCATTTAATTTAGCGCATAGCTTACGTGACCGTAAAAGTTCATCAGGCAAAGCAGGGATTGTACAAGGACTGCTACAAGAATTTTCATTGTCTTCACAAGAAGGCATTGCATTGATGTGCCTAGCTGAAGCCTTATTGCGTATTCCTGATAGTGCGACCCGAGACTTATTGATTCGCGATAAAATTAATCAAGGTAACTGGAAAGATCATTTAGGCCAAAGTAATCTCATGTTTGTCAATGCTGCTGCATGGGGACTCATGCTGACTGGCAAACTGATGGAAACACCTAAACAGACTAGCCTTTCTGGGATCCTCACTTCGCTTTTAGCACGTACAGGTAAAGGCATCATCCGTAAAGCAGTTGATGCAGCAATGCGTATGATGGGTGAGCAATTTGTTACTGGTGAAACCATCGAAGAGGCTTTGGACAATGCCAAAACCCTTGAAGACAAAGGTTTCCGTTATTCTTATGACATGCTTGGTGAAGCTGCACTGACTGAACACGATGCAGATCGCTATTTCGAAGACTATACACAAGCGATTCATGCCATAGGTAAAGCGTCTGAAGGTAAAGATGTTTATACTGGTCCAGGAATTTCTATTAAACTTTCGGCTTTACATCCACGATATCAACGTTCTCAAACCGAACGTGTGCATCATGAACTTTATCCTCGTATTTTAAATTTAGCACTTTTAGCAAAGACTTATGATATTGGCCTCAATATTGATGCAGAAGAAGCGGATCGGTTAGAGCTGTCTTTAGAATTACTTGAGCGTTTATGCTTTGAGCCACAACTAGCAAACTGGAAAGGTATTGGCTTTGTGATCCAAGCCTATCAAAAGCGTTGTTTTTATGTGGTGGATTATATTATTGATCTGGCAAAACGCAGTCAAAAACGTTTAATGATTCGTCTGGTCAAAGGTGCTTACTGGGACAGTGAAATCAAAAAAGCACAAATTGACGGTATGTCTGACTATCCAGTGTTTACCCGTAAAGTGCATACAGATTTGTCTTATATTGCTTGTGCAAAAAAATTATTGGCTGCACCTGATCAAGTGTATCCGCAATTTGCGACACATAATGCACAAACGCTTGCCACAATTTATGAGTTAGCAGATCCACAAAAATATTATCTTGGTCAATACGAATTCCAATGCTTACATGGCATGGGTGAACCACTCTATGAACAAGTAGTAGGCAAGGTTTCAGATCAAAAATTAGGGATTCCATGTCGTATTTATGCGCCTGTCGGTAATCACGAAACCTTATTGGCCTATCTGGTTCGACGTTTATTGGAAAATGGTGCTAATACCTCATTTGTTAACCGTATTGCTGATAAAAATATTAAAATTGCAGACTTGATTGAAAACCCAGTTCAAGAGATTTTACATACTGCAGAAAAAGAACATGCAATTGGGCTAAAACACCCTGCTATTCCACTTCCTCATAATTTATATCAAGGCATACGCCAAAACTCTCAAGGTTTAGACCTAGCCGATGACAGTAAATTAAAGGATTTAAATCAAACTGTTCAGTACTATTTAAAACACCAATGGAACAGTTATAGCCTTGTCGATCAGCTTGATTTACGAGACTTATCAGAAATAAATTCGCAAGAAATCCGTAATCCAGCTGATCATGCAGATCTAGTTGGTTATGTGATCGAAGCAGAAACAACACAAGTGGATTTGGCCTTAGATAACGCTCATCAAGCTTTTGAAAATTGGAAAAATGCATCTCAAGATTTTCGTGCAGAGTTATTGCTCAAAGCTGCTTCGATTATGGAGTCGCGTATTCAGGAGCTAATGGTTTTACTATGCCGTGAAAGTGGTAAAACCTATAGTAATGGTATTGCTGAAGTACGTGAAGCTGTTGATTTCCTCAGATACTATGCAGCACAAATGCAAAGCATTGAGGAAAATGGGACACTCAGCCCACTGGGTACAATTTTATGCATCAGCCCTTGGAACTTCCCACTTGCAATTTTTACTGGACAAATTTCGGCAGCACTTGTTGCAGGAAATACCGTAATTGCTAAACCTGCTGAACAAACCCCATTAATTGCAGCACAAGCAATTCAAATCTTATGGGAAGCAGGAGTTCCAAAATCAGTTGTACAATTACTTCCTGGTCGTGGTGAAACAGTTGGAGCAAAACTCAGCCAAGATGAGCGTATTCAAGGCATTATGTTCACAGGTTCCACTGAAGTTGCTAAGATTTTACAAAAAACCGTAGCACAACGTCTGAGTCCAACAGGTCAACCGATTCCGCTAATTGCTGAAACAGGTGGTCAAAATGCGATGATCGTAGATTCTTCTGCACTGACAGAACAAGTCGTAATCGATGCAGTAAACTCAGCATTTGATAGTGCTGGTCAACGTTGTTCTGCCCTGCGTGTATTGTGCGTTCAAGAAGACAATGCAGCAACCTTAATTAAGATGCTTAAAGGCGCCATGCAACAGCTCAACATTGGGCAACCTATTTTGCTTAAAACAGATATAGGTCCAGTGATTGATTCTGAAGCGCAACAGAATATTGAAAAGCATATCGAAATGATGCGTAGCAAGGGTTATGCAATACATCAACTTGCTTATGAAACACCAACATCTGATTTAAATGCAGGCACATTTATTGTTCCGACGGTGATTGAACTTCCAAATCTTAATGATTTAAAACGTGAAGTTTTTGGACCTGTATTGCATGTCATTACCTATAAATATGGTGAATTAAAGCAATTGTTAGAACATATCAATGCAAAAGGATATGGCTTAACCATGGGTTTACATACACGTATCGATGAAACTATTCAAACTACCATTGAACATGCGGAAGTGGGTAACTTATATATTAACCGTAATATTGTAGGGGCTGTTGTTGGCGTACAACCTTTCGGTGGTGAAGGCTTATCAGGAACAGGGCCTAAAGCTGGCGGTCCGATTTATTTATATAAATTAATGCAGCATACAGCCCTACCAAAGCATCCTTTTGGTACTGTAAAAAATATCTCTGAACAGCTCAATCTAAAACCATCTGAGATTCAAAGAGAATTTCACACTTGGGCAAAACAGCATTATTCACAATGGACTTTGCATCAGTATCAATCACCGATTGCCTTATATGAGCTCCCGGGCCCAACAGGTGAATTGAATCAATATCATGTTGTATCACGTCATCGGATATTGGCAATCGCAGAGCAAGAACAGGCTTTGCTGAATCAATTTAATGCAATTTTGTCTCTCAATACGCAAGTCTGTATTTTAAGTGATGATGCGATTGCTTTAAAAATGATTCAAGCGATGCCAAAAGTATTGCAACAAAAATTTTTGATGATCAAGGATGTTGTTGCTGGAGAATTTGATGCAGTTTTACATCAAGGTGCGGGGCTAAAAGAATTACAGACCCAGATTGCGCAACGTCAAGGTGCAATTGTCGGCATAACTCACTTAACGGATGCCAATACAATTGTTCCACTTGCACCATTACTCATTGAGCGTGCGATCAGTATCAATACTGCGGCTGCAGGCGGAAATGCAAGTTTAATGACTTTAGGGAGTGAATAAACCATAAAGCAATGATTTAAATAATTTTTCCATTCCAAGCCAAAATCAATTGGCTTGGTTTTTTTTAGAATTTTTATTTTAGTTTGTAGATATTGATTTTGCTTAAAAATCTGAGCAAATGAATCACTATTCAGGATAACTCCTTAACAATAATTCCTGTTTAATTTTCTCATAATTATCCTGTATTTTTGGGGATAGACTTTCTACAAACCATACCCCATCGGCAGCATAACGTAATATTTTTAATGTGACAGAATAATCAGTTTCAGCATGTTGAGATAACCGTCGTGTTAGCCATTGATCCCACTTCTCACTGTAAGATTTATCTGTCATCAATGTCATGCTTAAAGCACTCCATATAGTGTTGACTCCAAATGAAGAACTTAAGGTGACATCAATATATGCGCGAGTAAAGCAGCCATAAGTGACTGGATCTTTTTCAATTGCTAGGCTGACTTGCTGGTCCAATTGTTGGATTAACTCTTCCAACATTGCCTCAATTAAAACTTGTTTATTGGCAAAATGATGAAATATACCACCTTTAGTTACACCTGAATGAGTTGCAATACTTTGAATCGACACACCATTTACACCGTGTTCAGCAACTAAATTCATCGTGTTGGCTAAAATTAATTTTTTAACACCTTCAGGATCTTTTTTACGTTGATAAGCATTTCCAACAATTTTATCCATACTCAAATCTTACCCGCTTCGTGCTTTTATCAATGTCCTGCTGATGTTGAAAATAAATTAATCACCAATACACCTGAAATAATTAATCCAATACCTGCAATTGCAGCAAAGTCTAAGCTTTGTTTGAAAATGAAGTAACCCACCAAAGCAGTGAGAATAATACCAACACCAGCCCAAATTGCATAAGCAATACCTAATGGAATTGTTTTAATCACTTGAGAAAGTAAATAGAAAGAAATCACATAAAAAAACACCACCAGTAAACTTGGGACTAACTTTGTGAAGCCTTGGGATTTCACTAAGAAAGTTGAACCAGTTACTTCAGCGAGGATAGCGATAGCCAATAAACTATAGGCAAAAAGTATAGAATTCATAAATTCATCAAAAGATACCAGTTGGTTGGTATGTTATATAAATTCAATTTACAATACAATCTTTAGCTATTTGTAATCTCAGCCATTAAATTTTATGAATAAAAAGCAACATCACTTTGATAAAAACTAGTTTTATAAAAAAAGGTGAGTTATCAATATGATACTCACCTCTTTTTTTCAATTTCCCACCTAATCAGGTTGGATGAATAAAGTAGAAAAATGAAATTATAAACAACAAGGCAATTATCGCCAAAATTAAATACGTGTTTACCGTGTTGAAACTCTTTATAAAGTTTAAAATTTCCATTATTTTTCGTCACAAAATAAACCAGTATTTATTTTAATATATTTTGTCACAATTTGTAAGATAATTAAGCCTAATTAAATTAAAAAACACTTAAAAATAAGTCTAACTGGCTACTTTTACGGCATGAATAGATATTAAAAAGATTTATTATAAATGATAAATATTCTCACATATTTGTTTTTATTCAGTTATTATGCAGGTTTTGATACCTATATCACAATAATTATTGCAGCACCCTGCTGTTTAAAAAATATTCAAACTCATTAGTTTTTCTTAATAAATAATATTATTAATGCATTAACCGCATGGTAAAAAAATCAAAAAAAAGAAATATTTAGATACATCATCCAAAAAAAGTGGATAAAAAATGAAGAATTAATAAAAAAGTGTTACAAGTTGTGTTTAACAATGGTCGCGGATGTCAATATTCTAAATGTGATAAATTTAGATTTTTAAAAGCAAAGAGTGATCCCTGCTGGATCAAGTAAGGGCTCTAAAGATATATTACTTTTCTCATGCAATATGATAAAAAATTCACACTCATTCCTTGAGTTGTAAATTTTTTAATAAATGATAATTTTATTATTCTTTTCAGTAATAAACTTACTTCACCTCAAAATGATGTTTTTCTGTGACCAATTTAATTTTTATATCTTTGTAGTAGCGGACCATTGTGTTATTTGGATCTTTTTTCAGTGCATCTGCAAATTTATCTTCATTCATTAACTTCGCATAAGTTTTATAGCCAATTTCTAAAGTTGATGCTTTTTTACTAGATTCTTGAAATTCATCTATTCGCTTGTTGATTTGCTTTACACTAATTTCCATTTTTCATTTCTCGCTACAATTTCATTTTTTATAACATGCTTTTATGACAATACCGTTTAAATCATTATTTTTTGAGTTTATTTTGCAGCAACATTTTTCTTCAAAAACATAATAGTTTGATTAAATATTTATTGACTCGCTTTTTTACCTAAGAAAATCGATACTCATGGACCAACCATTCTTTTGATTCGGGGTAGGAAATAGCTTGAACGAGAATTTTGCTTTTCTTGCAAAGCTTTTACAAAAGGAATGGATTTCGTATCAGTCAAAAAATCTTTATTTCCCCCACTGATAAAAAAACAGGCGGATAGTTTTTGGTAAAAAGCTGTAGAGGTGATCAAAGTTTTAAATATTCAGGATTATCTTTTTGATTAGCTATATAAACTTGGACAAGCTTATTTACCCTCACTCAATCAGTTTGATTTCATCTGGTGCTGTATGGATAAAAGCATTCATATCATAGATCCCACATTACAAGATCAATTCCTTAAGTTGTGAAGCTTCTATCGTAGCTATAAATCCAGATTGCATGGAGAAATTAGGGCTCGTGAGAAGCACTACATAATGACTGGCTGAATTAATCCCAGCTGAATCCCCAGCTAAAAATAATTGATCTACATTTATATGGTTTTTTTGCATTTTGCTGGATAAATTGCAGTGCGATATTGATTTGATACAATTGCGTTGGATAAGTTGCTTGTGCTGCAAATTGCTATCGCACCAAAACAACATTATAACTTTATGCTGCAAGCAGCTTAAAATATCCTTTAGCATTATCTTTAGCACCTGAAATCCAACCACCACCATGAATCCAAATCACGCTTGGACGTTTTATCAAGGTGTTGAATATCTTTTGACTGCTAGAGATCTAAACTGAGTTTTAGCTGTTCTTGATAACGAATGTTATTTCTAACAATGACATTCTTTGGTGCATGTTTATCTATCAAATAGTGTTCAAGTATCAATCACCTTAGCAAGGATTTTGTTATTTTTTTGAATATTTTGGCAAGCTGATAATGTGAATAGTGAAATTAAACAAATAAGAATTTTCAGTTTACACATTTTGATCTTAAAAATGTTCGATCATTGTGATTTTCACATTATCGATAACTTCAATTTTGACCCAAACATAGTCTAAAAAATGAAGTCTTTTACTTTTAATTTCAATGCTAAAAACAACTAAAAATTTTAATTTATATTTGCGCGATTTGTTGATGTAGACTTTGTAAAAATAAATCCGCTTCAGCTTTGGTTTGACACATTTTATGATATAGGCCATTGGCATTTTGATTGTGCGGGGTATATTCTATATTTATAGAAAAATTCTGCGTAATCATATTTTTAGAAACATGTATCGCGATAATATGCAGTGAATTTAGGTAAAAACCATCTTCTATTTTAACCAGCATTTTAAGCCTCAAACTTTATAACACAGAGAGAGTAAGACAAAAAAGCCCATCTTTTGATGAGCTTATTGTTTAAATATTTTAAACTTAATCATACTTCAATTTAGCCAGTATTTAAAATTTTTGATTATTTATTATGTAACAAAAGGAATATCCACTAATAATTTTCTTGAACAATACAATAAAAAAATTTAACACATCATCAAAAATCAGCTTTAGATTGTCCGACATTTTTTCACCTGATCAAAATACTTTGATGTTAGATTGAAAAAATCGTGATACTTATCACATTTCATAATAAAAGTTATTTTATCTAAATCTCTTTTATGGAGGTTGTTAATATGAATTATTTGATTATTTTAAATTCATCACAGGCACACCATTTTGATGAAATGCATAAGCTCATTTGTGACTATGATGCTTCAATTCGAGTAAATCCTACCACTTGGCTGATCAATACAACTTATGAAGCCAACATCATTCGCCAGCATTTAGCGAATATTATTAGTATTCATGACTCATTGTTAGTCTTTAAGATCGATGGTGAACATTCTTTTACCAATGATTTAGATTTAAATGACTGGATAGAGGATATAAATAGTAAAAGTATGATTCATGTTTAAATTTTGCGTACTGAATGGACATGACCAAAGTTTAAACCAACCCGATTGATCATGTTTCAAAAGTCATGCCTTTCCTGTTGAGAGTCAGAATCACAATAAAATGTAGTTTCAAAGCATAAATGATTGAATTGAAGGAAATGAATGCATAACGTTTAAATTATCGTTTTATGGATTATATATTATTTTAGATCTAATCATAAATCCTTGAAATTACATCACGGCGGTACTTTCAAGGATATTTAATTAAGCAGCTTTAATTTTATTTATGGTCTTCAACAAACTCTTTAAAGTCAGCTTTACGTATTTTGGCATGAATTCCCTTGGTCTTATCTACCACTTGCGATACTTCAAAATCAGTAGCAGCACTGAGGTAGGCATAAGCAATCGCTTCATCAATACCATATTCTTGGTTTAAAAAACGGATCGCTTCACGTGTAGATTTTTTCATTGCTTCATCTAAATCTTGATCTAATCCGGGTGTGATCCAAAATTCAGCATTTTCGGCTAATGGCTGTACGATTTCTTTACCTGGGATTTTATCTTTGCCTGTTTTTAATAAAGTGAACTTGAGTGTTGCTCTTGCTGAGGCTTCTAATGCAGTTAAAGCAACTTCGCCATCACCTTGGGCAAAATGACTATCACCTGTATAAAACAATGCACCTGGCACTTGTACTGGGTAATATGCAGTTGATCCAGCACCTAACTCATTTATATCAATATTGCCACCATACATCGCGGGTGGAACTGAATGCACTGGTTCTGATGTATTCGGCGCGACTCCCATGATCCCCATGAAAGGGCTCAGTGGGAAACGAATCGATTTACCCGATTCTGTTTTTAATACCCCCTCATATTCACCCTTTGCATTTTTTTCTATTGGAGTAAATACTGAAACATTCCCATATCGCTCAGGATGTTCAGCCGAAGCATTTTCTTGTTGTGGTCTTTTAGGATACTCACCCACTAATGCACCTTTACCATGACGATTCGAAATGACGCCATATGGAACACGAGGCTCTACTTTAATGACTTCTACTTTTAAAATATCACCTGGTTGCGCACCTTGAATTGCTATTGGACCAGTCACAATATGAGGACCATCTTTATGAAAATCATGTTTTAGCGAAGATTTGGTAATATTTTTTGCTTCATCTAAAATATATTCATCCCGTACCCCTTTGGATTTAAAGAATTTTTCTGCATCTCGTCCTTGATCTTCAAGTAACCCCTCATGTGAAACTGTATCGAAAGTCACAACACTTCCCGATGGAACAGTTATCACTGGCTTTGCTTCTTTATTCGGTAAGTAACCCCAAGTAATCGTGTTTAAAGTTGATGGTACATAATAATTACCTTTGTATTCACCGTCTTTTAATTGAACAGGCTTGTTGGATAATTGCTTAAGGACATTAAAACTTTCAGCATTAACTGCTGAAGTACTGATAGCACTGCAAATAAACAGTGAAAGAACCGTCTGCTTAAACATAAAAAATACCTTTAACAATTGAAAAATAAAAATATTGCAAAGGAGCTTCAGCAAATTTCATGCCACGGTAAAATTACATTAATTTAAGCATTTCAATGAAAAGTGCGCTAATTATTTTCATCTGTGCGTTCTAATCAAGTGCATAAATGAGGAAGTATGCTTAAATATCTTATTTCAATTGAATTTTAAAGATGTCTATTCTAAATTATGGTTTGCACTCTACTTTCTACAAATCACTTGAACATACCATATTAATTTCATTATTGATTGACAATAAAAAACCCCACCAGATGGTGAGGCTGTTGAAGTTACAACTCTATTTTACTTCTTTCACTGTAAAAGATTTATCTTTTGCAAGTTCAATGGTTCCTTCATCGCCTTTAGAATGAATTGAAACACCATTTTCCCCCTCAAGACGCATACCACTTCCAGCAGGAACCTCTTTCAAGGAGTAATTATTTCCATCATTATCAGTTAATGTTGCTGTAACAAAATTATCACTGGTCTTCAGCGTAAATTGTTTCTTATCAGCTGTTTCATACTTTACCGTTTTTTCAGCTGACTCATTTGTATCAACAGCAACTGCGCTGCTACTTACCTCATTATCAGGAGATGTCGCTTTATCTTTGTCTTTTGCATTACACCCAGCAACAAAAACAACAGCTAAAAAAGATGAAATTAATAATAATTTTTTCATGTTTAATCTCGAATAAATATGGAAGTTAAGTTCTAACATAGCGCTTTAGAGCAATCCAACCACTAATTGCGAATTACTACTTGTTATCTACACAAATCATAAAAATCATTTAGAACCCTATACATTTTAAGCTTGAATTTCTTTTAATTTATATATTTAAATTTATTTTTTAATCAATTAGCAAGATGTATTGAGCTCAGACAAGTGCTGTCATTGCCGATTAGGACGAGGCAGTTTTATATCATTACAGAAAATTACTCGGCTATCATAGCTTATACCTCTAGTATGAATTCTTATAGAGAAAGCCTAAAAATTACATGAATTAGATATAAAATATCTAAATAAAACTTTGCTTTATAATTTAATAATCCTCCCACTTTTCGATATCTTTTAATTGTGAAATCGAGCCTAAAGAATCAAAGATCTATCTATAAAATATTTTTCTAATCTCAAATAAGACTTTATTTTTACAATAAAAAAACGCTTTAAGCGTCTTATCATAAACATGATTTCGATTTCGACCAATGCATCATATCAATCAGCCCACTGTATCAGTGGGCGTTGGATTAACTGTCCTTATCCACTGAATGTGGCGTTGTTGTTTGATCTTGCTTTTGTGTATCTGTATCTCTTTTTTGACACGCTGTTAAACCGATCAGCATAGCTAAACTTAAAATTGAAAAGATTTTCATAGTTCGCTCAATTTTGCTTAAAAAATATACCATATCAAAGTATGAACTTCATAATGTGTATTTTATGAAACTTAGGTAACATTTCGAACTGACTTGCAAAATTTTAAATCTGTATAAATGACAAATTATATACACTCACCAACAATGCTTACATTTAAAAAGTCTACTCAGATTATTAAGATATTTTTTAATTTTCAGAATTATAGACACATGCTTGGTTTTCTCTTTAAAAATCCATTTAATTCGCCAAAATTTAGTCAGTTCGCCTTAATATTAACCAGAGTTTCAATCGGTTTATTTTTCTTAACAACGGGTTATAACAAATTATTTGTAGAGAAAAATCAACAAATCATGTTGGAAACGATTGTTTCTGCTGGTATACCTTTTCCAGAAGTCACAGCTATCATTGTTTCTTTATTTGAATTTGCATTCGGGCTATTGCTAACCCTAGGATTATTTACTCAGTTAACCAGCCTTATATTGCTCTTTATTTGCTTTGTAGCACTCGTAACCGTTGGTATTTATACAATTCCACCAGGTCTTAATTTGATCACTTGGATAAGCTGGTTTTTTTATACCCATGATTTGCTTTATATTTTGATTTTACTTTTTATTTTTACAAACAAGCCAGATTCTTTCACGCTAGATAAACTTTTTTTCAAAAAATACTTTTAGAAATTACCCACTTTTTGGGGAAATGGGTTATTAAAATAATATATTAGTTGATTATGATGTATGAGAATTTATCTTTAAATGAAATTTTAAAATTTATTTATCTAAACAAGCATCTTCAATCAACTTACTACCCTGTGGAAATTTAGTCACAGTTCTATAAGTTTCAGTAAGATCTGCATTGTAATCATAATATCCTGAATATAAGAAAATTTTTCTAGCTTCGCAGTCGTGATAACCAATCATTTTGATATAAGTTTGAAGCTCATATTCTCTACCAAATATTATTCTCGTCAAAATCACTTTATATTTAGGTTGATCCAAAGCTGTTTCTCGTTCTGCGATTAATTTATCATTTTCAGGATACCGAGTATGATCACGATCAAAATGTTCTTTGAATTTCTCTATATTTAATTTTTTATCAAAAATTGGCATTATTGGATCTGCATAACAAAGCTGTGATATCCATAAAATAAATAAAAAAAGGATTTTTTTCATAATTTATAATTTTTTGAATGCTCTATAAAAGAAGTTTAGTTTACATAAAATTAAAGCCCATCTATTGATGAGCTTTGAAGTTATTTGGTTTGTTTCGGGTCAATTTTATAACAATCGGTTCGCATTTTCGGTGAGAGTGCATTACTGTTAAGCATACTCATCCCATTCTGACTCTGATATCTAAAGCGATCATAATCACTCATTGTTGATGTAACGTTACTGACATCTGCTCCATATCCCATACAATGCGCATGATTACTTTCTAAATCATAGCTGGTACAAAATACCAATAAAAAAAGCTAATAAATATTAATGATTTAACTTGTGTTTTTACTTTAAAGACTAAAAAACAATTTGGTTTAAGTAGATGTCGATAACGCCCATCAACATCATAAAAATATGCCATACCCGATGTATAAGATCAATATATCTTCACCGCCTTGAGTTACCATGCTATATAATATTTAGATAAATTTATCGTAATTTTCTTTGTATGTCTGACTTACAGCTTTCATTAAGTGAATACCTTGCAACAGTTCAAGAAGTTATACGTATAACTTTTGATGAACCAATATGGGTAAAAGCTGAGATTAGAAATCTAAGCATCAAGGGCGGCCACTACTACTTAGAACTTGCAGAAAAGGAGGAAGATTCAGATAAAGTCATTGCCAGTTGTAAGGCAACAATCTGGAAATTCTCTGCTGCCAAAATGGTGTTAAAGTTTAAGCGTGAAAGTGGCATTGAACTCTCTCGTGATCTCAATGTACTGATTAAAGTGAAAGCTGTATTTAATCCCCAATATGGTTTTTCAGTCAATATTGAAGCAATAGATTCAAGTTATACCTTAGGAGATCTTGCACGGCGTTATCAACAAATTTTAGAGAGACTGACCAGCGAAGGTTTACTGAATAAAAATAAATTACTGCCTACCCCATTTGATATTGAAAATGTGCTCGTCATTGCTCCTGAAAATGCTGCTGGCTTGGGTGACTTTAAGAAAGATGCAGATGCTCTCGATCAAGCTGGCGTTTGTCATTTTTTCTATCATACAGCAACGTTTCAGGGGAACACTGCGGCTACAAGTATTTCTGAAGCTTTAGCAAATGGATTACGACAATGGGCGAAAGACCTCAACACCCCACCAGATCTTATTGTGATTATTCGTGGTGGAGGTGCAGTCAATGATCTGGCCTATCTCAATGATTACAATCTCGCTGCGCTACTCTGCAAACGCTCTGTTCCAATCTGGGTAGGTATAGGCCATGAAAAAGATAGAACCATTTTAGATGAAGTAGCGAACCGTTCTTTTGATACACCGAGTAAAGTGATTGCAGGGATTCGAAATCTAATCGTAGAGCGAACCCAAGATGTGCTAGATTCTCTACAGAAGATTAAACTGTTATCTCAGCATCAAATCACTGCTTACCAAAGCCAGAATGATCAGTACATCAAAGTCATTAAAACGCTTTCTCAAGGGCAAATCAATGAGACAAATAAAAGCTTAGATTTGATGAAAGGTACTGTTCAGTATTTGGCACAGCAACTGATTAAATTGGCATCCAATCAAGTTGAATCACTCATGCGTGAAACGCTTTTGCAAAATCCACGTCATGTCATGGCCAAAGGTTATGCTATTGTCCGTAGTGATGGTAAAGCCATTCGTTCTATTCAACAAATTTCAACTGATCGCATCCAAGTAGAGTTACTGGATGGCACGATCAACGCAAATGTGACACAGGTATTAAGCAATGGCTAAACAAGATTTAACGTTTAAAGAAGGTTATGACGTTCTAAAGAAAAATGCAGAATTATTAGAATCTCAAGAAGAACCTGATATTGATAATTTAATGAAGATTGTTGAAGAATCTATGTCTGCATATAAAGCCTGTAAGTCACGTGTAGATGCGGTGCAACAAGCTTTAAATGAGACTTTTAAGGAATAGATAAATAATAAATCTGAATGTTTAAGAACTTATAAATATGCTATTTCCCCTATAAAAATAAGAGAAATAGCATTACAAATATAATTAAATCAAAAAATTATAAGCCATTAAACACTTAACATACTATTTAAGGTTTCACTGACATTTTTTGATTTCACTTGAGATTTTAATCCATCAAGTGCGGCTTTTACTTCACTTCGTTGTGGCTCAGCTAATGTATACCAGCGGGTGAGGACTTGAAGTAAACGAGACCCAACAATTGGATTTTTCTCATCCAAATACTTCGCCAAATCGACAAAATGCTGAACACCAAAACTCCATGCATTGACAGGATTGGCATTTAAACCACCACTTACTGAACGAATACGGTTAGGTGTACCTAAATCATAATCAGCATGTGAAGTTAAATACTGAATCGTTTCAGCGGTTGCTTTCGGATGCGCTGCTTGAATCATAAACCATTGATCTAATGACAATGCTTCATCCTTAAAGCGCTTATAGAAGTCCTCTAAGGCTGCTTTTGCTTGTGGAGCATCATTCCATACCAATACTTTAAGTGCGCCAAGTCGCTCAGACATATTCACAGAATTTTCATACTGTGCATAAGCCAAATCAAATACTGCGGTATCCCCCTGACGTGCCATAAAACTCAACATAATATTTTTCAGAGCACGAACACCCATTGCTTGTGAAAATTCATTTTGTGAATCTGGATCAAGTGATAAATATGTTTCTTTAACAAAGTCATCCAGTACTTTTGCCAATTGATTCAACAAAGCTTCACGTGCTTCATTTACAATCAAAGGATTATAATCTTGGTCGATACGACTACCCAAATAACCTTCACTTGGTACATCAAATAAGCGTGATGCCAAGAGTGGATCTTTTTCAATTACACTTGGTAAGGTCTGTTTAATTGCCTCTACATAAATTTGAGCATCATGACCATTAAGCAAAATACGCTCAAGTAAAGTCTGTGTTGCTTGCCACTGATTAAAACCATTGGTTTCATATTGTAGCAAGAAGGCAAGTTCTTCATCTGAATAATTAAATTCAAGATTTACCGGTGCTGAGAAATTCCGTAATAAAGATGCTACAGGCTTTTCGGTCACGCCTGTAAATTCAATGGTCGCTTCTGTTTGATCAAACAAATACACCCCATCTTTTACCCCATTTTCAAATAAAGCCTCAGAATGTAAGGTGTACTGCTCACCTGTTTCTGCATTAAACAATGCTAAAGCCACAGGAATAGGTACAGCTTTTAAATTTGGATATTTAGGATGGGTTTTTAAACTTTGTTTAAAACTCAAACGATAAGTGTGAGCACTCTCATCATATTCACCTTTCGCTTCAAGCTTTGGCGTTCCTGGTTGGTTATACCAGATTAAAAATGCAGATAAATCGACACCTGAACCCGCAGTTAAAGCAGCAACCCAATCTTCAACAGTGACAGCTTGGCCATCATGACGTTGAAAATATTCATCGGTTCCCTTACGGAATTTTTCCTTGCCCAATAAGGTTGACATCATGCGGTTAATTTCCGCACCTTTCTCATACACTGTCGCAGTATAGAAATTGTTGATTTCGACAAAATGATCTGGACGTGGCGGATGCGATAATGGGCCTGCATCTTCTGGGAATTGATGCGCTTTAAGAACCGCAACATCGTCAATACGTTGTACTGCTGCTGATTGTAGATCTTCTGAAAAAGACTGATCACGGAAAACCGTTAAGCCTTCTTTTAAACACAATTGGAACCAATCACGGCAAGTAATACGGTTACCTGTCCAGTTATGGAAATATTCATGAGCAATCACAGACTGTACACGCATGATTGCTGCATCAGTGGTATATTCTTCATCAGCAAGCACACATGATGTATTGAAAATATTTAAGCCTTTATTTTCCATTGCGCCCATATTGAACTGACTGGTTGCCACAATCATATAATTGTCTAGATCATATGCACGTCCATAGTGTTCTTCATCCCAACGCATAGAATGCTTTAACGCTTCCATCGCAATATGACATTTTGGGATATCTTTTTCTTCTGCATAAATTTCTAATGCCACATCACGACCTTCTGTAGTGGTATAACGGTCTTTTAAAACCGCTAAATCACCAATTACGCAGGCAAATAAATAAGCTGGTTTTTTGGTTGGATCTTCCCAAATGGTATAGTGGCGCTCATCACCAGTTTTACCAGCTTCAATCAAGTTCCCATTTGCCAAAAGCACAGGGTATTTGTTATCGGCTTCTACACGAGTGGTGAACACGGATAATACATCTGGGCGATCAGGGTAGAAAGTGATTTTACGGAAACCTTCTGGCTCATTTTGAGTGACAAATAGATCACTCCCCGCAAGATATAATCCTTCGAGTTGTGTATTGGTTTCAGGATGAATGACTACAGATGTTTCAACGATGGATTCATCTGGCGCATTGGCAATCACCAACTGCTCAGAATCAAGCCTATATTCACTTTCAGTCAGTTTTTTACCATTAATAGAAATTGATTTAAGTTCAAGATCGCGTCCAAGCAATACCATATCTCCAGCTGCTTGACGTTTCATGACTAATTTGCTGTTTACGTTGGTATGGTCATCATAAACTTGGATATCGAGATTGATTGAATCTACAACATATGAAGGTTTTTGATAATCTTTTAAATATATAGTTTGATCTGCTTCAACTACTGGGTTTGCCGCGATATTCATATGATGTCCTAATCCTATTGTTGAGCTTCGACTTGTTATCGTGAGCTTGATCATCAATCAAATTTCACAAAGTGTCTGTTCTGTACTGTTGATTAATTTCTATATGGGTCTAGTTGAAATTAATTTCAATTGTTAGAATGCAAAAAACGTGCGAGATGGCCTATCTTTATACAACAATTTATCCTGTAAATCAGAAATGATGCTTATGAAAATTAATGCAATAAAAAGCAAACAAGATTTTTTAACATTTTTAGATAAACTCAAACAAGATCGTCTTGAAGATATTCAAGAATGGGAAAATATATGAAATCGCTTAGGCTATTTACAACGGTAATGTGTCTTCTCCCTTTGTCTGTTTATGCAAAGCAAACTGCCCCATATTTTTGCTTTAAGGAAAGTCAAAACAATAATATTCTGCTTATTTCTGAGGAAGAATTTCCAAAAGTCAAAACAGTAAAATATTATCCTTATATGAAAAAAATCTCGCTAAAATTTACTCACTATGATGCTGTTGATACAGCACAAGGTAGACCGAGTGAATTTCACAATTTCTATAAAGAAATAATCAATCAGAAAGAAACAGGAACTTATGAAATCGTTTATCAAGGTGCTGTGCTTTACAATGTCAATTACACCAGTAAAAAAACTAAGAAAATGACTCAATTCGACAGACTCTATCATGACGATGAACAAATTTTTCAAAAACTTAAGCAAAATGGAGTTGAATGTTTTTAACGATATTTTTACAAAGAAAAACTTAGAATTATGCCTTCTTTATCTGAAATTATGGATAATGGCTTTAAATGAAATCAAGATATGGAATTATGAAGTTGCGAACATTGCTCAGTGTATGTTGTTTTACTTTGTTGAGTCTAAGTACAATCAGCCACGCCAATCCTGAGTTTCTCCCACCAGATCAAGCTTTTCAATTCTCTGCCGAATCAATTTCAGAAAATAAAGCACAATTGAAATGGACAGTTGCACCTCACTATTACCTCTATCATGATCAGTTTAAAGTAACAATTAACAATAAAGCTGTACCTTTAAGTCTTCCCAAAGGTCATATCAAAGATGATCCAACTTTTGGGAAAACTGAAGTTCATTATGAAAATGTGACAACACAAATTCAGGTTAAACCTAATTCACAATATTTAGTGATGTATCAAGGTTGTTCTGCAGATGGCTTATGTTATCCATTACAAAGAAAAACCATTGCAACTGATGCAGATGGCTTATTACCGCAAAGTAATACATCTTCAAAACGCCTTTTCAATAACAATCCTACTAGCTCATTACTCAATCAGTCTGATACCGCAGTCGCAGCTCAAGATACAAAAATCAAAGAAAATGCTGAGACTAAAGTAAATTCAACTGTTGGAAAAACAGGTTTAGACAAAGTATTGGATGAACAAACCACTGAGCTGGGACAAAAAACTACTAATGAAGCAGACAACACTGTAAATCCAAACAATTTCAACGCTTCTGCTGCAAGTGGTAATGTCATTACAGATACTGAAAATTCTACTGGTTTACACAGTAATATTGGCACTAAAAACACTACATCGTCATTACAATGGAATGATGATCAATCATTCTTTAAGCTATTATCTAAAGACTCTCTGTTTTTAAACTTATTGGTATTCTTTGGTTTAGGTATTTTATTGGCTTTTTTGCCCTGCTCGCTTCCGCTTATTCCTATTCTCTCAGGGATCATCATTCAACGTGCTAAAGGTTATAAAGCTGTTGTGATTGCTTTGTGCTTTGTGATCAGTATGGCTGTAGTTTACGCGATTATGGGTGTTGTGGTGGCTGAAATTGGTTATAGCTTTCAACGTTGGTTCCAAAGCCCTTGGATTGTTTCGTTGTTTGCAGTTTTATTTGTTGTTCTGGCTTTAAATTTATTTGGTTTATATCAATTAAACTTACCACAATTTATTACCAATAAATTAAGTCATCTGCAAAATAATCAAAAAGCTGGGACAGTACTCGGTGCTGTGGTTATGGGTGCATTATCAGCGCTCATTGTTGGCCCATGTATGAGTGCCCCGCTTGCTGGCGCATTATTATTTGTTTCACAAACTCAAAGTGCTGTATTAGGTGGCTTGTACTTATTTATTCTAGGTCTAGGTATCGGTTTACCTTTATTTATTGCCAGTGTATTTGGTTCTAAATTATTACCAAAACCAGGTAAATGGATGGATCGGATTAAAGTCAGTTTCGGCTTTATTATGTTGATGGTTGCATTGTATTTCATTCGTCCAATGCTTCCTTCGACTGTGTACGCTGCAATTTTTGCCATGCTATGTATCGCATTGTCAATCTATCTCTTTTTTGCTCTACGCGACAGTGAAAAAATAGTCAATAAAGTTATTCTAGCCATCATCGCAATAGCCAGTTTAGTTGCTGGTTTTTGGAATATTCAACAAAGTTATTCTGCTTATCAAATTCAACATAGCCAAGCAGAACATTTAGTTTGGAATAAAGTGACCACCGCTGAACAATTAGAACTGGCATTGGTCAATGCAAAACAGCAAGACAAACCAATCATTATTGATGTCTATGCAGACTGGTGTGTGGCGTGTCAACCAATTGAAAAAGAAGTATTCCCGCGTACAGATGTACAAGATGCATTGAAAAACTTCACGCTCATCCAATTAGACTTAACGCAATACAACGCCTCACAAGATATTATTTTAAAACAACGTGAAATTTTAGGTCCACCCACCATGTTGTTTTTAAATAGTAATGCGCAAGAAATCCGTGAATTGCGCTTTACTGGAACCTTCTCAGCACCACAACTTATTCAACAAACTGAAAAAATACACACAGGACGTTAAACAAACTTCCATGATCACTGCACAGGCAATTCATTTAGGACCGATTATGTTGCCATGGGGATTAACCATCCTCATGCTTGCGATACTGATGAGTGTGGTGATTGGAAAATTTTGCTTTCAATATTTTGCTGTATCAAATTTACAATGGTCTGCGTTTAAAGACTCGATTTGGTCTGCATTCTTGGTTGGCCTGCTATCTGCACGACTTGGGTTTGTCTTACTTAACTTAGATGTTTATTTAGAGCATCCAGTTGAAATATGGAAGATTCAAGATAAAGGTTTTCATCTTTATGTGGGAATTGCTTGTGCTGGCCTGTGGATGATTTGGAAAAACAGATCTCTGAAGAAAAGCTTTATTGCACTATTTTTTGCGGCTTTTGCCCTGTTTTTCATTTCAGGTCAATATTTCTATCAACAAGTACAATTGCAATACCAACAATTTCCTCAAGTCAATTTAGTGAGTCTTCAACAAGAGCATGTTGAGCTGACTCAATTCCTCGGCAAACCCACAGTAATTAATCTTTGGGCCAGTTGGTGTCCGCCATGCAGACGTGAAATGCCAGTGTTGAATGATGCGCAACAACGATATCCCAATGTGCAATTTGTCTTTATTAATCAAAATGAAGATGCCAAAGCAGTGCAAACGTATTTGCAACAACACAAACTTAATTTGCATTGGGTTCTACTAGACTTTGACGGTGTAACGGCACATAAAATGGGAATGTTTGGCTTACCCAGCACCTTATTTTTTAATGCACAAGGCAAATTAATCGATACACATATGGGGGAACTTACCCATGCTGCGCTTCACCAAAAAGTTCAAAGGATAGTTTCAGAATAATGTATTTCATTGGTATTGATTGAAGAAATATTGCTTTTAACTTAAGGAGTCATATTGATGATTGATTTAAAAACACTCGGTATTTATTCGCTTGGTTTGGTGTTAAGTGGCTCTTTGTTTGCTGCTGATGCAAATTTCCTTAAAAATAAATTGGAAAAAGAAGGTTATAACTTTGTTAAGCAAATAAGTGCACCCGAAGGTTTAGAGGGTTGGACAGGTTATAAAGATGAATATCCATCTACGATATTTATTTCAAAAGATCAAAAGCACTATATCGTTGGTGATCTATTTAATGCTTCAGGTAAAAACTTAACTGAAGAAGCAATTAATACCCATGTTAAAGGTGCAGTATTAGATGAAATTTGGAAGAGCCTCGAAAAATCGACTTGGATTCAAGACGGCGATAGCAATGCTCCTAAAGTGGTTTATGTATTTAACGACCCAAACTGCCCCTACTGTCATACCTTTTGGCAACAAGCGCGTCCTTTTGTAGATTCAGGAAAAGTTCAATTACGACATATTATGGTTGGGGTAATTCGTCCAAGCAGTAAAGGACAAGCCGCAACGATTTTAAATCACACCAATCCTGCGGAAATTTTCAAACAATACAATTTAAGCAACGGTAAGAATAAATTGGTGGAAATGAAAAGTATTCCTAATGCATTATCTGAAAAGTTAGATGTAAATACCAAACTGATGGATAAATACGGCTTTTACGCTACCCCAGCAATGGTATGGAAAGATGCAAAAGGTGAAATTCAAAGCCAGCAAGGCGCACCGAAAGACATTAAAAAGTTATTTGATTAAGCAATGATAAAAAATGAGTGATTAAAACCCACTCATTTTTGATTAAAGTGTTTTGCATATTTAAAATGAATTGAGTGACATGCAGTTTTATTTTAATCCCTAAACCATTGTTTCACTTGCGATCTGATAATTTAAAATTTATCATGGTTTTATTTTCGAAAGATCATTTAACAATCCCATAAGTTGTTGGATATTCTCTGTACCATATTGCATTTGAATATCTATATAAATTTCTTCCATTTTATTCGCTTGCGTTTCAAAGTATTGTTTACCCTCTTCACTAAGCCGAATCAAACTCACCCGTTGATCATGGAGATTTTGCATTTCTTAATCAAGTTTCGATCAAGCATACGACTTAAGATTCCCGTTAAACTGGGCTTTGAAATACACACCAAATCAGCCAAATGGTTATTTTCAAGCTCATCATATTGATAAAGTACAGCAATCACCCGCCATTTCTGCTCAGTTAAAATCCATTTCATTTAATACTGATCTAAAATGAGTCATTGTTGCTTCTCGGGCTTGTAACAATGCTAAAGTAAACGATGGCGATAAACGGATAGATTTCATAAAAACCCTTTAAATAAAAAATTAACAGATAGATTAATCACTTGATTAATTAAAGAATTTATTCAATACATATCAGCAACGACATCACACTTTTACTGATAAATTTATACATATAAACCCATATTTTCTTTACTAGAAAGTGATAATAAAAAATATATGCGGATCAGGATAACAGTCTCACAGTAACAACATCTGCTCAAAAATGAAAACATTGCCCCCTTAGATAAAATAAAAAATCAATAAAATCAAAATTTAAATTTACTTACATCATTCTAATATTTAAGAAAATTTTTAGCTTTGCTTAGAGTAATTAAACCTATTTGGCTTTATGCGCAATCTTGATTGCTCTTCTATTTTTTAAAATTCTGCTGAAAAGTGAACTCTTGTTTCCTTTTGAATTGAGTTGTCATATTTCTTTTAATTGGCTTGCAATCTTTTACGATCTTAGTGTGAATTCAAAGCCAGAACAAAACACACGCATTAAAAAACTCGCAATTAAGCGAGTTTAGGGTGCATCAGTCATATGATTGATGCTTAAAGCCAAACAAAATACAGACCAGGGAAAATCAAATCTTGTATTGCTTTAATGCGTCTATTATTGATCATTTTAAAAAAAACAACTTATCATTTTCAGCCAATTAAATATCATTTTTTGACTAAAATAAGGCTTAAATGACATTTTGCTTATTTCTTAATCGAACAAAATAGCTCAAGCGTCATTCCTGACTGCTCAATACTTTGCTTTTGTCGATCTAAATAATTGTTGGCAATCATTAACATCATATTGGCCGTATCGAGCTCTAAATTTTCTTTCGAAATTCTAGCAATCGTTTGATAAGCATCTAAGCGCGAACAAAATGCTTTATGCTGTTCAGCTGCAGTGATCGTGCTCTGATCTTCATCCAAGATATGTTTGGTTACATTGACTTGATCAGTATAGATTTGAATACGCTGATCATATTGTTCTTGAGTGAGTTTTTGCGTGGATTGCTCAGCAAAACTTGGGGTACTGAATACACTACTCAGAACAATACTGCAGAGGGTCAAAATAAATCTATAGATCATGCTTGAGCAAACCTTTTTTATAAAATATCTGCTTTCCATACATCTTCGTATTCATCAGCATCTATCATAAATCTAAAGCCTTCTTCTAAAGCAAGGTAAGGAATCGCATCAGGAAAAACCTCTTCAAGCTCTTTTACACTGATCACATCAAAAAAATCTTCACCCTCTTCCAACTCACCACCATAAATAAACCATGACACGTTTTCAGCATCTGGCTGTTTACGTAAACCCACGATCGGTTCTTTATTTAATGTTTGCTTAGCGATAGCCACGAGATCCGTTTCATTGACTTTGATATAGCGAGAGTCAAATTCTTCACACACTAATTTCTGTTCTTCTACAAAATCTTGCAACATGTACATTTCCGAGCGATTGGATTTTGTCAAATTGTAAGCTGACAGTTTGACAATCACAATCAATTCACCAAAAGAATCTTGCATCAAGCATTTATTTTGTTAAACTTGATTATGTTACATTATCAAGTTGAATCGTGATGAAGCCAAATTTAAATTCTCCATCGAAATTAAGTGATAGCACTGTAAGGGAAAAATTTAAATCAATGAATCCCCTCATCTCTGTTATCGAGTCTATTTCAATGCAAGATCTACTTACAATTGAATTTCGTAGCAACATTCGCATTCCTTATCCTTTAGAAACTGTTGCAGCAGGCTTTCCATCACCCGCCCAAGACTATACTGAAAAGAAAATTGATTTAAATGAACACTTAATTCATAACCCTATTGCAACCTTTATGTTAAAAGTTAACTCCTTATCAATGAAAAATGCAGGTATTGAAATTGGAGATGAAATCTTAATTGATCGTAGTCTAGAGGCTGAACATGGCGATATTGTTTTGGCATTAATCAACAATGAATTTACAGTCAAACGCTTTATGCAAGTTAAAGTATCTACAGGAATTTATGATATTTGGCTCAAAGCAGAAAACCCTGATTTTCCAGATATTCACCCACACAGTGAAGAACAAATTATGATTTGGGGCGTAGTTACTTATATTCTTAAAAAATTAAAATGATCATTAAAAGTGGCAGCACTGGTTTATGCTAATCATCTTAAAGTTTCATTTGCGATACTCTTGTAAGCCAATACTCACTAAAAATAGGTTAAAAAAATAATTGTTATGATTGAATCATTAAGACGCCTAGCACTCTCTCATCAGGGTCTAATTTCACCTACTTCGTTCGGTACAGGGTTATCTGGAACACGCCATGCCATTGAACATCTTGGCTATGTCCAGATTGATACAATTTCAGTAGTAGAACGTGCCCACCATCATATTTTATGGAACCGTGTTCCGGATTATCAACAAAGCCATTTAAATCAACTGATCAAACAACAACATATTTTTGAATATTGGTTTCATGCAGCATCTTATTTACCGATGCAGGATTATCGCTATGCACTTCCTCATATGACATCGATTAGAAATGGAGAGCATCGTTATTTTAAGCACGGTGATCAAGCTTTTATGAATGAGATTCTGGCTCGGGCGAAAGCTGAAGGCAGTATTCGATTACGTAGCATTGAACAAGGCAATAAGCAAAATTCGGGGGGCTGGTGGAACTCAAGTTTAGCGCGTCGTTCTATTGAACAATTGTTTATGCAAGGCGATTTGATGATTTCTGAACGTAATGGTATGGAAAAAGTCTATCAACTGACTGAATATTGTATTCCAAGTCAGCTTGATCTGAGTGTTCCTACATTAGAGGAATATGCCTACTACTTGTTCAATACCACGCTTCGTGCACATGGCGTGTTTACATGGAAGCAATTGTTGCATTTAAAAGTTGGACAAAAGATCCGTAAGGCAATGCGTGACATTGTCAATGAAAAATTAGATGCGGGTGTAATCACCACTTTAGCTCAATTAGGCAGTAGGGACAAAGATAGTCAAAATCTTTATATCCCAACCGATGCCTTAGAACGGATCCCGACTATTGAGTTGAAAGTCAAACTTCTCTCTCCTTTTGACAATCTGGTGATACATCGTGAACGTCTAAATACCCTGTTTAAATTTGATTATCGATTGGAATGTTATGTGACGCCACCTAAACGTATATTTGGTTATTTTTGTCTACCTATTTTATATGGGGATCAAATTGTGGGACGTATAGATTGCAAAGCACATCGGGCAAAAAATCAACTTGAAGTCATCAGCCTACATTTTGAACCCTATCATCTTAATCATACTATTTCGGATCCAGCGCATTTTTTTAGCACACTAAACACTGAAATACACCATTTTGCCCAATTTAATCAATGTATAAATATAAATGAAGGTCTTCATAAAATTCTTGATCATAGCAAGAAACAATTCAAGTGATAGGTAACGTAAGCTTAAAATCAAAATGCTTTAAAAGCATAATAAAGTCAAACCACTTAATTATTCATACAATTGATTTGCATCAAGTCATTGATCATCAATAAAGCTTATGTTTTGTATGAAGTTTTTTGGTTATGAATAAGTTTTTGTATTATTGAATTCTAGAGGATTATCCTGCCGTGGAGCGACATAAATATCGCCTATCGTTGTAAGGTGGGAATGCGATGGTACAGGACGTTCCCTTGCACAACATAAGCAAAACAAAGCACGGCTTTTTTTGCAGTGCAAGGTTTATTATCTTTTGGAGGCATCGCCTACGCAAATTAAATTTAAACTTCCCCTCTAATATGTAGCTGTATATATTCTTGTGTATGCGTTTTTTTACAGGTTAACTCTATCTAAATCTAAAATGACAAAACACCTAAGTTGAGGCGTTTCGTCATTAAAAGCTACGATTGAGTTTAGTTCAAAGCCCTATTTTTGCTGAGGCTTGTGTTGGTTTTGCTGATTTTGTTGAGCTTGTTGGTTGGATTGTTGCTTTTGCTGGTTTTGTTGATTTGATTGTTGATCTTGCTGACTGTGTTGCTTCTGCTGTTGATTAGATTGATTGGGCTGACCTTGTTGGTCGTTCTGCTGATTCTGTTGTTGATTAGCCATTTTCATATCCATCCTTTTCAATATTGGGATATGCCGTACAAATCTACGACAACTGTTAATTTAGCCCTTTCAGTTTTCTATACAAGGATTGAGATGTTTCATTTTTCGACATTGTAAGTTGCAATTTAAGATATACCTTTTAAAAGAATCACTTCTCTATTCAGCATTTTTACCTAAATTACTTAAACCACTACGAAGCTCAACAGTGCTTATTAAGTTTTGTATCTCGCCAATCCCTTTATTGAAATCATCCCGTCCAAATGATGAATAAATCCACATTTGATTTGAATTTATTTTAAACATCTTTTAATATTTAACTTGAATTTGTAACTTTTTCAAGATATCTCATGAGTGAACAAATTTTTGCTTTGATCGACATTAACAATTGTTATGTCAGTTGCGAACGCGTATTTAACCCCAGTTTAAATAACAAACCAGTTGTCGTATTAAGCAATAATGATGGTTGTGTCGTTTCACGAAGCAACGAAGCCAAGGCGTTAAATATAGATATGGCTATCCCTTGGCATGAAGTTGAACAACAAGCCCAAAAAGCCGGAGTACTCGCCTTTTCAAGTAACTATGCTTTATATGGTGATTTTTCAGATCGTTTTTTTAAAATTTTAAAGATTTTTTTTAAAGATGAGGATTTGGAAGCCTACTCTATTGATGAGTGTTTTATCAATCTCAGTTCCTATCAAGACTTATTCGTTCTACAGGATTACTGTAGAAAACTCATCGAAACCATCCAAAAATGGCTTGGTCTACCCTGTTGTATTGGTATTGGCTATAGTAAAACCCAAGCAAAGCTTGCCAATAGTTTTGCCAAGAAACGGCGCGGCTTTGATAGTGTCTGTGACCTGACTGGTTTAGATTTGTGCAGTTTTGAAAGTTTACTACTTGAAACCAGTGTCGCTGAGGTCTGGTGTGTTGGACGTAAAACCAGCAAACGGTTACAAGCTTATAATATTTATAATTGCTATGACTTAACTTTTGCCAATGAACATTACCTTGCACGCGAGTTTTCAGTGGTCATTGGACGCACCATTCGTGAGCTAAAAGGTCAATCCTGTATTGCTTTGGACGATGCAGACATTCCCTCAAAACGTATCCTTTCGTCACGCAGTTTTGCATCTGCTCTAAATAATGTTGAGATTATTAAACAAGCCATTATTTTCCATGTCAATCGTGCACATCAACGACTAAGCAAGCAACGCCAACTGTGTGCAGTTGTGCATGTTTCCTTATATGAAAAAGTTGCTCAAGCACCCTATAAAAAGGCACAAAGTAGTGTCATTGGCTTGATGTATGCAACAGACGATTTGATGATTTTAACCAAGTCAGCATTACAGCAAATTGATGTTTTATTTAAAGAAAATTTAAAGTATGTAAAAGTCGCCGTCATGTTCTCAGCACTGCATGGCAAAAGCCAGCACATCAATGACTTATGGCATCCTGTAGACTTTATTCAGCAACGTGATCAACTGATGGATACACTCTCCAGTATGAAACAACGCTTTGGCTCAGACTGTATTCAAGTAGGTTATCATTCCGACAAAGAAACATGGAAAATGCGTCAGCAAAATCGTTCTCCAAGCTATACAACACGTTGTAGTGACATCTTATGTATTGATGATAGCCATATGGCTGTTACACAAATCAAATGAATAGTTTTGGTCACTCAGTTTAAAATGAAGTCTCTGTAAAACATCTGCTAAAAATGTCATATTTTAACATTGCCATTTACAGACAAAATTAACATTATATAGCCCATACAAGGCACTGCGTTTCCGCGACGATTCAAAGAAAATATAAAGTATTTGTGGAAAAATATGCCATAATATGCAAACTTTGCAGACATCTTGCAATTTTTTTTGCGACTTTTGAATTGGAGCACTCTCAATGAGTTCGACCATTTTGGTCATTCACGGACCAAACTTAAACTTGCTAGGAAAGCGCGAACCTGAGGTCTATGGTCACCTCACATTGGATGACATTAACCAACAACTGAGTCTCCAAGCACGACAAGCTAATATGAGTTTAGATACTTTTCAAAGCAACTGGGAAGGAGCTGTGGTCGATCGTATTCACCAAGCACAACAAGACGGCATAAAATTTATCATTATTAATCCTGCCGCGCTGACCCATACCTCAGTTGCTGTACGTGATGCTCTACTTGGCGTTGCGATTCCATTTATTGAGGTACACCTTTCTAATGTTCATGCACGTGAAGCATTTAGACATCATTCTTATTTATCAGATAAAGCTGTTGGCGTCATTTGTGGTTTAGGTGCCAAAGGCTATTCTTTTGCACTTGATTTCGCCATCGAAAAACTTAAATCTTCAACCCAATCATAATTTAGGAATACGAACCCATGGATATTCGCAAAATTAAAAAGCTCATCGATTTGATGATCGAATCTGATCTTCAAGCAATTGAAGTGAAAGAAGGCGATCAATCGATTGCTTTAACTCGCCGTAATCCTGTGGTTGCTGCTGGTGTAGCACCTATTGCCCTTCCAACCGCTGAAGCGCCTGTAGTTAAAGCTGCCTCTCGTGGTGCAGTAGAAACGTCTCCAATGGTTGGTGTGTTCTATTCAGCACCAAGTCCGGGTGAAGCACCATTTGTGAATATTGGTCAGACTGTTTCTGCGGGTGAAACTTTAGGTATCATCGAAGCAATGAAAATTATGAACCCTATTGAAGCAACTCAAAGTGGTGTAGTTGAAGAAATTTTAGTAAAAAATGGTGATGTAATCCAGTTCGGTCAACCTTTATTTCGCTACCGCGCGTAATACCTCGGGGGTTGATATGTTGCAAAAAGTTTTAATTGCAAACCGAGGTGAAATTGCATTACGCATCACTCGTGCTTGTAAAACTTTGGGAATCAAAACTGTCGGAATCTACTCAGATGCTGATAAAGATTTGATGCATTTACGTTTTTGTGATGAAGCCGTATGTATAGGTCCTGGCGCAAGTAGTGAAAGCTATTTAAATATTCCAGCCATTATTACCGCAGCAGAAATTACAGGCGCAGATGCCATCCATCCAGGTTATGGTTTCTTATCTGAAAATGCTGAATTTGCAGAAATTGTAGAAAACTCAGGATTTATTTTCATTGGACCTCGTCCCGAACACATTCGTCTGATGGGAAATAAAGTTTCCGCAATTACGGCGATGCGTAAAGCAGGTGTTCCAACAGTTCCTGGTTCTGCTCATGCGGTCACACCAAACAATGCATTGGCTGAAGCCAAAGAAATTGGTTTCCCATTGATTGTAAAAGCTGCTTCAGGCGGTGGTGGGCGTGGGATGCGTATTGTTGAGCGTGTTGATACATTACTTGAATCTGTTCAAGCTGCACAACGTGATGCTGAAATGTGGTTCGGGGATGATACGGTTTATATGGAGCGTTTCCTACAAAAACCACGTCATGTTGAAGTACAAGTTTTAGCCGATGGTAATGGCCAAGCGATTCATTTATATGACCGTGACTGCTCTTTACAGCGTCGCCATCAAAAAGTGCTTGAAGAAGCACCTGCACCAGGTTTACCAGAAGAAGCGCGTGCACATATTCTTGAAGCTTGTGTCAATGCATGTAAGTTGATGCAATACCGTGGTGCTGGTACTTTTGAGTTCTTATTTGAAGATGGTGAGTTCTTCTTTATCGAGATGAATACTCGTGTTCAAGTTGAGCATCCGGTGACTGAACAAGTGACTGGTGTTGATATTATTGAACAGCAATTACGTATCGCTGCAGGTCTAGGTTTAAATCTTCAACAAGAAGACATTAAAATCGAAGGTCATGCGATTGAATGCCGTATCAATGCAGAAGATCCGTCAACCTTCTTACCATCACCAGGTAAAATTGAATCATTCTATGCGCCAGGCGGTGCGGGTATCCGTTTAGATTCTCATATCTATCAAGGCTATAGCATTCCTCCGTATTATGACTCAATGATCGCAAAGTTGATTTCTTATGGTAAAGATCGTGAAACCGCGATTGCCCGTATGAAACAAGCCTTGGATGAGATGATCTTAACTGGAATTAAAACCAATATTCCATTACATAAAGATCTGATTCTTGAAGATAAAAACTTCTGTTCACAAGCAATGGATATTCACTACCTTGAAAAACACTTATTAAAACAAGTTCAAGGACATGAAAAAGAAGCTTAATATACATTCGCTAATCCCGTAAAAACCCAATAAAAAACCTCTGTAAAATCAGAGGTTTTTTATTTTAAAGCAAATGCTTCATTACTTAGACAAGCATTGATGCTTTAAATCGACTTAAGGCAAGACTCTGCGTAAAGTAGCAAAGCACTGATCCCCTTTGTCAGAAATACAAAAATTCAAGGTGTTCTTATTAATCCACTTCACAAAATATTGGGTAACTTCACCAGACTGATCTTCTTTACGTCCTGAACAATCTGTTTCATTATTTTCATAGCGAATTTGCATGATTAATGCAGGTGGCTTTTCCAACGTATTATCCGGTGAAGGTTGATAATCAAACAGACCAGTTGACCACTCTTTGGCACTATTCACCACCACTTCATTGGAACCACGGAAATTATAATATTCTGTACATTTCTTATTTTCTGGAATTTCCATACCCCATAAGCCTAAAATTTCAGGGCGAGTATTTATACGAATTGTGCTTGTGGTATTGGTTGCAGCCACAGTCGTAGGATTGGTTGCTTGAGGTTGAACTGTTTCAGCTCTCACAAAAGGTGAAAGGCTAAGCAATAAAGAAATTATAAGTGCTGTTTTTTTCATACCAAGTCTGTATGTAATATTTCATCAGACATAAATTAGCATAGATTTAGAATAAAACATGTAAAATTAACCATATATGAACAATCTTTCTTGTGTAATCTATGCAAAAAACATTTTTGTGACGAGCCCGAATTAAGGTAACTAAAACTATTGATTTATCGATACAAATAGATATGATTACTGATTAATACCTTAGCAGAGCCAGATAAAATATTGGCTTAGAGATTAATCCCTCTTTAGAATAGGTTAGTAAATTGCCTCGAGCTCTCGCATATTTAAGTCAAGTGCTTAAAGACAACATCTCTGCATTTTTTATTATTGCAATGATTATTTTTGTCTGTGCATTGGCTGGAATATTGGGTAGACCCTTATCTTTTCTTGCCATTTTTTGGCCCGCAAATGCTGTTTTACTTGGACTCTTTTTAAGGTTTCATCGCTTAAAAAATATAGGTGGATGGATTGGTGCATTTATCGCATTTATGCTTGCAGATCTGCTTACTGGCAATTCATTTTTAATCACCTTCTTTCTGACTTTAGCCAATCTAACTCACGCCGTGGTCACATTAGGCCTGATTCGTTTTTTTAAACTAGATTATAAACAATATAATAAAGGTCTAACATTTTTATACTTATTTGCAATCAGTGCCTTTGGCGGTTGTTTAGCCTCGCCAATCGTCGCAAGTTTAACTGTCCCTTATTTACCAAACACCTTTATGATTATGGATAGAATCTGGGTCGATTTTGGTATGTGGTGGACGGGTGAAATCCTCAATGTTATTGCCTTTTTACCGATTATATTGGCAATCCCAGATAAAAAAGCCATTCAAAACCATATCCAACAATTTAAACAACAGCCTTTTCAATACGAAAAATTTCTTCCGCTATTGGGCGTGATTTTCTCCGTCATTCTGACTCATTTTTTTCTGGGTCCAGGTGCAATCATGTTCCCAATTGCAGCGCTAGTCTGGGCTGCACTAAGCTATAATTTATTTTTTGTCTCTATCATTAACTGTATAGTGTGTATGCTGCTCTATAATGCATTGACTGCATATTATATTGCTCAGTCACCCGATGCCTATTTGGGCACCACACTGTCTGTACGCATCGGTTTAATGATGCTGGCTTTGGGGCCATTAACCCTCGCTATTATCAGTTTAAATCGACAAAAGCTTTATCACCAAATCTTATACTTAGCCAATCATGATGGCCTCACCACCACACTAAATCGTCGTTATTTCTATGAAGAAAGTGAACGCACCATTGCTGAGGATGTTGAAAAACAACAAGCACACAGTGTCACAATTTTGGTTTTAGATTTAGATCATTTTAAAAAAATTAATGATCAATATGGCCATGTGATCGGCGATTATGTTTTGCAAGAGTTTACCCATCAAGTCAAAGCACAAATTCGCACGAATGATCTATTTGGTCGCTTAGGTGGCGAAGAGTTTGCTATATTATTAAAAGATCTATCTTTAGATCAAAGTATTGCCATTGCACAAAGAATTTGTAATAGCGTTTTCAATACCCCGATTCATTTAGATGATCAACGTAGCTTAAATATCAGCGTCAGTATTGGCTTAAGTTATCAGACTTTACCCTATTGCATACCTTTTCAACAGCTGATAAAACGAGCTGATGATGCTTTGTATTTAGCCAAGGAAAAAGGTAGAAATCAGCTTTGTTTAGAAAAAACCATCGAACAAAACCAAAACATATTTGCCCAATAACTCAAAACAGCAAGGGAAAGCTATGAAGTTTTCAGAATATATTCAATATGATGGTATCGGTTTAGCACAACTTGTAAAAAACAAGGAAGTACAAGCACATGAATTATTAGAAATCGCAATTCAACGTGCTGAACAAGTTAATCCTAAAATTAATGCGATCGTTATTCCTATTTATGAACATGCATTAAAAAACACCCAAAATTATGCGACTGGTCCCTTTTCAGGTGTACCATTTTTACTCAAAGATCTACATCAAGAATATGCAGGTGTCGCAACTTCATTTGGTTCCAAATCGTTTAAAAATGCGCAATATATTGCTAAAGAAAATTCAGAAATCGTCAATCGCTGGGTGAAATCTGGGGTAGTCACTTTCGGATTAACCAATTCGCCTGAATTTGGCATTAAAGGTATCACTGAACCTGAAGCTTGGGGCAGTTGCAAAAATCCATGGAATTTAAAACACAATAGTGGCGGCTCTTCTGGAGGTTCCGCTTCTGGGGTTGCAGCAGGTATCGTACCGATTGCGGGTGCAAGTGATGGAGGTGGCTCTATCCGAATCCCAGCTTCATATTGTGGCCTATTTGGCTTAAAGCCAAGTCGTGGACGTACGCCTTGGGGACCTGAAATCAGTGAAGCAATGCATGGTGCTGCGATGCAACATGTTTTGTGCAAATCAGTCCGTGATAGTGCAGCCATGTTAGATGCCACTCAAGGCTCAGATCGCACTGCTCTTTTCAACATCCAAAGCCCGACTGAACGCTACTTAGACATCATTGAAAAAGCTCCAAAGCGTCTGCGAATTGGTTTTTCCACTGTTTCCCCAATTGGAACCAAAGTTTCAAAAGATGCAGTTCAAGCTATCCAAAAGACTAGCAAACTTTTAGAATCTTTAGGACATATTGTTGAAGAGGCAACGCCTCAAATTGACGGTATGTCTCTTGCCAAAGACTTTATTACCACATGGTTTAGTCAATGCGCTTATACGGTCAATCAAGTCAAACAGAAATTTGGCGCAACAGATCAAGATTTTGAATTAGATACACTGGCAATTGCCGCATTTGGGGCCAAGGCTTCTGCTGTGGACTATATTAACAACCTCAATAACTGGGGTGTTTATGTTGCAAAAATGAACCATTTCTTTGAGCATTATGACTTATTTTTGATCCCGTCTACAGCCTCAGTAGCACCGAAAAATGGTGAGGTAAAAACACCATCTTGGCAGGTTCCGATTTTAAAAGCCTTGCTCAAAGTTGATCAAGCCCACTTACTGGCAAAAGGTAAGTTAGTTGAGCAAATGATTAAAAATAATTTGCAGTGGGTTCCATTTACTCAATTGGCCAATATCACGGGCTTACCAGCCATGTCAGTACCTTTATATTGGAATAAAGATAATCTACCTTTAGGTTCACAATTTATTGCCCCTTTTGGACGTGAGGATGTGTTATTACAACTGGCGGCACAATTAGAGCAGGCGCAACCTTGGGCATCTAAATATCAAAGCATCCTATTATAAATTTTATCTGCTTGAATATTCCCATTAAACATCGGGTACTGATGTGAATATTTATTTCAGAATAAGGCTTATTTTAGAGCTGATTATTAGATTTTGAGTTACTAAAAAATGAGCATTCAATACTCAGTCATATTTTGAACTAGTATGCAATGAGTTGCTTTTATATTGATGAATTATACATGATCGAGCTATTGCGTGGCGACGGCTCTCGCCCATTGAGCGTGGGAATGCGGGGGTTACAGGACGTACCCTTCGCACAACATGAGCAAAAACAAAGTATAGCTTTGTTTGCAGTGCGAGGTTTGGCATCCCTTGCCAAAAGTGAGGCATCGACTACGTGAACCTATTTAAGCGCCAATAGTAAAGTAGGGCATTGTAAGCTTTTCAATCATAAATATTCATTTCCATAGAGAAGTATAAGTTCCAAGTTATAAAGTTTACTTTTGTAAGATAAATCATATAATTCGTATATTTATTAGGTTTCTTTCACAAGTCTTTTTAAAAGCATAAATCGATGTAAAAGCACCCTCATCCTAGCCTTCCTCCCAAAGGAAGGAAGAAGTTTCATACTAATATGATTTAATTCAAATGATCATCTTCAAGCTACAAAAGAGACCTAATCAAAATTTAGAATAATAATCAATTAGATAGATATAAAAACCTGCATTACGCTAAAGTTAAAAGACTTTAGCATTTTTTTGCATAAGCAAATCAACAATCAAGACAACCACTTATACAAAAAAGTCATAAGATATGCCTGTTTTTTGATATCTGGCAATATAAGTCATGTTTGGTCCTGTTGAGTTTATTCTAGCTGGCGTTTTAGTCGGCTTCTGTGTAGGTATTACTGGTGTAGGCGGTGGTTCACTTATGACCCCCATCTTGATTAGTTTATTTCGAATAGAACCACACATCGCAATCGGAACAGACCTACTTTATGCAGCTATTTCTAAATTTTGTGGCTCAATGGTTCACGCTAAAAAACTGAATATCGTTTGGCCGATTGTTCTCTGGTTAGCTTTAGGCAGTGTCCCTGCTTCATTTATCACCCATTGGGTTTTAGACAATTATCTCAGCAGTTCAACGCACTACAAAGCCATTTTAACCATGGTGTTAGGCTTTATGCTGACCATAACAGGCTTGTCTATCGTGTTCCGTTCTAGAATTGAAAAATTCTTTGCCAAATTTCGTGCAGAAAAGCAAGATTTTCATGAAGCCAATAATTTCAACATTGAAGGCAAACGCACTTATGTGGTGATTATGGGGATTGTACTGGGTGTGTTTGTGACCCTTTCTTCTGTAGGTGCTGGCGCATTTGGTATCATGGCACTGATCCTCATGTTTCCAAATTTACCCATGATTCGTATCATTGGTTCTGATGTTGTACATGCTGTTTTATTAACCTCTGTTGCTGGATTTGCACATATGACATCTGGCAATGTAGATTTTCATCTGCTTGGATGGTTGTTGGTGGGCTCAATTCCTGCAATTGTGGTGGGAACCTTAATCAGTTCTAAAATGCCAGAAAAAATGATTCGCAAGGTTTTGGGGATCACCCTATTTGCCTTGGGTATTAACTTTATCTTAAACCCAGTTAAATCCAAACCTGTAGAAAAACCACAGGTTGCAATGGTGACGCCATCCGTCCAACAACCACAGGTTTAAAATTAAGCTTTTATTAATAACTAATAGTTATGAATTGACCGCAAAGTTTTAATGATTTATTTATGACAAAACTTCGGCCAATTCGTGTTATATTCTGACCACTAAAAATACTTTCTGTATGTTTCTAATACCCAGTGACGGCAATGAATACATTAAATTCAAATCCAATTACTCAATCAGATATTGATGACGTGAATGTCCAAAGCATTCAAACGCTGGTAACCCCAGCGGAACTTAAAGCTGAATTACCATTAAATGAAAATGCCTACCAAACTGTACTTCATGGTCGGGAAACTGTTCGTAATATTTTAGATGGTAAAGATAAACGTCTATTTGTTGTGATTGGCCCTTGTTCTATTCATGACCCTGTTGCAGCACATGATTATGCAAATCGTTTAAAAGTATTAAGTGAAAAAGTAAAAGATACTTTATATATCATCATGCGTGTTTATTTTGAAAAACCTCGTACCACCGTTGGCTGGAAAGGTTTGATCAATGATCCAGATATGAATGATTCTTTTAATATTGAAAAAGGTCTACGTTTAGGGCGCAAACTATTGCTTGAGTTAAACGATAAAGGCTTACCTTGTGCAACTGAAGCGCTTGATCCAAACTCACCACAATATTACCAAGATCTTATTTCATGGTCTGCAATTGGTGCACGTACAACGGAAAGCCAAACGCATCGCGAAATGTCTTCTGGTCTTTCGTCACCTGTAGGCTTTAAAAATGGTACAGATGGTGGTTTAACCGTTGCAACCAATGCTATGCAGTCTGTTAAACATGGTCATAGTTTCTTGGGTTTAAATAACGAAGGCCAAGTTTCAGTGATTCGTACTAGTGGTAACCCTTATGCACACGTTGTATTACGTGGCGGTAATGGTAAGCCGAACTATGATGCGGGTTCTGTTGCTGAAGCGGAAAATGCATTAGCAAAAGCCAAAGTCAGCAATAAAATCATGATTGATACCAGTCATGCCAACTCAAATAAAGATCCGTATTTACAACCGCTTGTGTTGAAAAATATCACCGAACAGATTTTAGATGGCAACAAATCTATTGTCGGCATTATGGTTGAAAGCCATATCAAAGGTGGGCGCCAAGATATTCCTGAAAATCTGGCTGATTTAGAATATGGTAAATCTGTGACTGATGGCTGTATCGATTGGGAAACCACTGAAAAAGCACTTCTGGAAATGGATGCAGCTTTAAAAGAAATTTTACCAAATCGTTAATTAATATAAAAACGCCATCTACATAGATGGCGTTTTTGTTTATGATGTTATTAAACATTTTCTGTAAGAATGCTATGAACGAACTTGAACAAGAACTCTGTCAAATCGCAAACTTCCAGTTTGTCCACGAACATTTACTGACTTCAGGTCAGCCGAGTGCTGAACAACTGAAACAGATTAAAGAATACGGCGTAGATACAATCATCAATCTGGCATTTACAGATGCCAGCTTACACCTTGAACATGAAGATAAAATCTGTGCTGAGTTTGGACTCAACTACATTCAAATTCCAATCCATTGGGATACACCAGCAGATGATCAATGCTTATTTGTGTTAGATTTGATCGCGCATTTGGTACAGGAAAAAATCGTTTGGGTACATTGTGCGAAGAATATGCGGGTGAGTTGTTTGATGTATTTATATCGCCAATATTATATGGATATCGATATGCCAGCCGCACAAGAGTTGATGCATCAAATTTGGGAACCCAATGAAACTTGGACTGGTTTAATACATGCTGTTGCCTTACAACTACAAGGGCGTAAAGCCACTGAAGATTTACAACACTCTTTGATGAATGCGGATCAGTTTTCTTAAACCAGCATAACAACAGTTCAATCATTGATGTATTTAAGTAAAATCATCAACATGAACAAAAATAAGCGCCTTATGGCGCTTATTTTATTGTGATAACTTAATGTTTGATTTGCTTATTTGATCAATGGTTACTTGATTAGAAGCTGCTTGATCAAAGCTAAATTTTCAGCACGGGTTGCAGCCAAAATCAAACTGTTATTGGCAGTAAGATTTGTCCATTTTTGATTCCCACCAGTACCGCAATTATAACTAATCAAACGTGCTCGGTTATTGCTTAAATAACCATATTCCAAATCAAAACATTTTGAACCTTGCTCGATACGTTGCAGTGTGGCATTCATCGCCCACACTTGGCTTGCTGCATCATGGTTACATGAGCTTAGATTAATCACCCCACCCTGATTGGCTAAACACTGATCCATATATTTTTTGCTGTGGATTTTACCCATTGCATCGTAGATCCACTGTTCAGTGTCATCACCCGTACAGCCACTCTTACCACTGATATAGGCATTCAATTTGCCATTAGCCAGTGTTTCAACTTTTAAACAATTTGTCCCATTTTTAATACTGGAAACATGGTTTAAATTGAAATCAGTACTTAGTTCCAACTTTGCCACAAACTGATTAAATGCCTCAATCGCTTCAACATTGCCACTTTCGAGATCAGTTCGATATGCATTTATCCAACGATTTAAACGATAAAGTTTAATTTGCTGTTGGGTATAACGAACCATTTCTGTCTGCGCGTCCGCTGACAATTCAGTTTTAAATTGACGATAAGAGTCAAATAATAAGCGTGAATCCGCATCTAGGCTGACCACCTCTTTACCTTTATTATTCAGCAAAGCTTGTTCGAGTTGTGGCATTTCAAGTGTTCTTAATGCCGAATACTCTGCTTCTTTACCAATAGAAACAAAAGGTGTCATTGCTTGTGTAGTGACTGGGATATTGATATTCGACAATTTCACTGCTTGCTGGCCTGCTTTTTGGCAGTAAAGATCAATATTTTGAGGGGCATCACTTTGCGCAAGATTGATATGGAACTTATTGGCATTGCTACCTGAGTTTACCCGTTGTGGTGCAAGTGCAATATTTTCTACTTTATTGACATACTGCACATTTAACCAACAATTTGCAGCAGTGCCAGCCGAGTTGGCCTGAGGTAGATTAAAGACATTGCCCCAATTACCTCGTGCTGCAGGATAAATAATCCCCACCTGATTGATTGGATCATAGCCACCTAAAATCGTATAAACAGGCACACTAAATAAACGTGGTTTTAAAAAGTTACCATCGGCACTGTTATACCAAACATTGCCTGAGTTTGGTGTTTTAGGTTGTGCATCTACCATTTCACGCGTTGCTGCATTCCATTTTTTATAACCTGTCGTAGAATTTGGATCCCAAACGTATTTATCAAAAGCAGGTTGAATTTTTAACCACATACTATAACCAGTATAGTGGGTATATTTGGAAATCGAGCTGGCGCTAGATCCACCACTCATGGCATCCCAACCATAAGCATAGAGATTTTGGAAGTTTGGTACACCATTACTACCATCACCTAAATTGGTATTGCCCCAATTTAAATTGCCACGCATTTTATTTCGAAATGCAATATATCCCCAGCCACTATCAGCATGATGTGCAGACCAGAAATAATTTGTAGGACTTCCACTTGTTTCGACTGAGCCAGGATAATGCCCTAAACCATAGTGATGCCCGATTTCATGGCTAAATTCATTCCCCACCGAATCGATCAATGTCAAAATACCATTTCCACCACTTAAGCCGTGATTGGACTCACCATTGGCATATTTACCTCTGGCATGATGAATCACCACACTTTGAGTCACTTGTGGTTGCTCTTGACTTTGCATCGATGAACTGGTGACACCCCAATTCGCTAAGTTAATTCCCACACTAAATGTTGATTTAGCAGTATTTTCACGCATATCTCCATCATAGACACCACCATTGGTTGCACTGACAGAATCGTAAATGACACCACTTGCAACCATGACCCGATTAAGCTTCATTTCATCGTATTTGCTGACAATCATTTTTGCAGCAGGGATGGTTTGGAAATAATCGGTTCCTGCTTTTTCAGGTTCCAACAGCATATAGTGACCATTGGATTTAGGTGCATCAGTCAATAAACCTAAACGAATACTTTGCACTACCAACTCGCCTGGTGCTGCAAAATCAATATCTGCCCCAGCTAAAGAACCACTGCGATTGTTTACAGGATCTATAATACGGATGGATAATCCTGAACGTACCTCATCCCACTTTAATGCTACTGACCATGCCTGTTTAGAGTACATCACCCGCGCTCGATCATCCTGATTAGATTGATCTGAAGCAGCAAGACGCGAAGGCTCTTTTAGATTTACAGTACGTATCAGTTGGTTACCTTGATAGATTTCCGCTTGTAATTTATCAACATCTCCCATTGAAACTAAAGGTGTAACCAATAACAATGCATCTTTTTGCGTTGTTAAGCGTGGCATTTTATCCTGTTCATTATTCTTTGGATTTACCACATGGCTTTGGGCAAACTGTAGCATTGCAGCAAAGTCACCATTTAAATCATTGCGCAATAAGCGATTTCCACCCTGTGCATTAAAATCATAAAAGCCTAATACACTGCTTGAGATTTTATTTTTAACTGGTTCTGGATATTTTTCTACTATAGGTGGTGTTGTCCCTGTATTAACATTTGAACCACCCGAACCATTTTCAGGAGGCTGAGTCGTGCCACCGTTTGAACCGCCCGAACCACTCTCAGGAGGCTGAGTCGTGCCACCGTTTGAGTCGCCTGAACCGTTCTCAGGAGGAGTCTCAGTTGATCCTCCATTTGAATCACCCGAACCATTCTCTGGAGGCAAAGTCGTACCGCTATTTGAACCCCCTGAACCGTTGTCTGGGGTTTCTGGTGTACCATCTCCAGGTAACTCATTTGTACCATCGCCAGGGTTTTGCGGTATATTCGATGGCTGATCATTTGTTGTATGGCTATCACTACCACCCCCACATGCGATAAGCATTGCTGAAAGCGTACAAATTGTTAAATATTTAAACCGTAATTGCATCACATATCTTCCCCATATTTATAACGACTTATCTCTATCCTTGGTTTTTGAGATTAAATTAAAATAATTATATATTTCAATGATTTAAATATATCACACAGATTATAATCATGTGTTTTTTTATTTAAAAAATATAAAAAGGACAGATTGCCCTAAATTTTACTTTTATGGATTTATTGAGTCTTAGGTTGTTATTTATCGGCACCGTGGCGCTATCGCGTGGCGATTGGGGGTATCGCCCATTGTGTGTGGGTATGCGGGGATACAGATTGAGTAGTGCAAGATGAGGCATCACCTACACAAAGAGAGAAGGAACTTTCAAGATCAATATGATTCACTCAACATAATTATTTTTGGATTTAAAAACAACTATTGCTGAAAATCTCGTATCGACAATTCACCACGTTCGCCTCGCCAAATCCATTTTAAACGACTATCTGCAAAACGTTCACCTTCAAACCAAACAAATAGCCCTTCCATCATCTCAGGCCAATCACTTTGACTGATATAGGTACGTTTTGAAATCACCGCAATAATCGCAGCAAGAATCGTATCGTGGCTCACAGCCAAACTAATACCGTTGTTTAGCGTAGGATGTGTTTCATAGATTAATTCAAGCACATCCACCACACCCGTAATCGGATGCTTCATACCAGGTAAGGCATTATTGACAAAACTGTTGATAAAACCTAAAGCACCTTGTGCTCTAAAATAGGGAGCAGCCTGTTTAATATCCAGCACAAAGCTTCCCGGCTCAACCAATAAGCCCTTTTCTACAATTTCGATATGATGGGTATTCGGATAAGGAGAAATTCCGTCAGCGCCTTGAATCATCAAAGCCGCGGTATCGACACAACGCTGAATGGGGCTTGAAATACAATGTTGGATCACTCGATCCGTATTTTCAATCAAATAACAGCCCCAAGCTTGGGCTAGATCACGACCTTGGGAAGTTAATTGCAGATCATAACCTGCCAGCCCCTGCCCATTCACAACCTCACGAATTGAATGACGCGTGAATAAGGTTACAGGTGTTTTCGCATCGGGCAATAAATCTATTGCTTTTAGCATACTGTTCGGCAATAAATCTAAGGCCATATCAACTTAAAACTCATTTTTATACAAGCTTACTATAACATATGCAGCCAAACGCTCAATCTAATCTCAAAGTGTTAAATTATCTATAAAATGCATATGTATATCAGATTAAAAGCTCACATTGCTTAATGCTTCTAAAGCAATTTCTTTATTTTCGATGTTCCGAAATGCGATAAATCCATCATTTAAAACGGTATCACGTTGATTATAGGTAAATGGTACCGCAGCTAAACTCAGTAATCCGCCACCAATACTTTCCAATAATCCTTGTCCTGCACTGGTATCCCACTCAGAGGTAGGATGGAATCTTGGATAAATATCGATTTCACCTTCTAGCATCATACAAAACTTATAGGCACTGCCAGCCTCGCGTCTAATTACAGGTGACTCTTGCTCAATATAATCAATATATTGCTGATACTTTGGGTTTTTACTGCTATGGCTGAGCCCAATTTGAATTGCATCTTCCTCTACCGCTTTAAATTTGCAATAACGTTCCCAAGTATTATGAATAAAGCAATATTTATAAGGCAATTCTGTTAAATAACCTAAATACATCACTTGTTCAGTAGGTACAGCAATGATTGAGAATATGGTTTGGTGATTGTGAATTAGACTTAAATTAATGGTGAATTCATCACGTTCATGAATAAATTCTTTTGTTCCATCCAAAGGATCCAGCATCCAGCAAATATTCCATGTATGTCGTTGAGAATAATCACTCTCTTCTGATAGAACTGGAATTTCAGGGGTAATTTTAGCTAATTGTTCAATTAAATAGGCATTTACTTTTAAGTCAGCTTGGGTAACTGGTGACTGATCATCCTTTTTATCAATATTAAACGCATTTCCAGCACAATAATTTTGGTATTCCTCGAGCAAGATCTGACTTGCAGATGCCAAAACTGGAACTAATTTTAAAATTTGTTCATCTTGTGGTGCTTGAGTGGTAATAAACATTGATCCGACCTGTAGGATGTCTGATTTTTGTCCACAAGCCTACCATTTTTTTATGTTGAGTGCATGAAAACAATAACTTTTAAGTAATAAATATCTTGAGCTTAGATGTGCTTTTCGAACACTATATAGACTTCTAAATTTTCATTTGATTTAGATTACTCCAAGTCTATTCAACCTATTTAAAATTTTATCCAATGAAATCCATTTTAATATGGATAAATTAACCAATAACATATTGTTTTTATTAATTGTATTTATATAATTCCTCACAACTTTAAAATTCAGGCTTCAGATGCGTTGAATTTTAATCGTTGTTTTGTTCATGAATATTTTTTAAATCGGGTCTATGTTCATATATATTTTTTTGCAGTTCAAAAATATGACTGAGCACTTTACCGATAAGCAAAATATTTTCCCTATTTTCCAATTCTGGTGCTTCTTGGATTTTTCCTGAAATATTATCTAATAGCATCGCTGCTTGATGTAATTCAGAATTTATAATATCTAATATTTTCATTTAATTCTCATTTATATCGTTTGGATCTAAGTGTTATAGCATTTAGATCTAATGCTTTAGATTGCAATATATGTAGTTGGCTCAAATTTTGAAACCATCGCTAGCGATTAGTGACCAATAAAGAAATTCGAAAATAGTAAGCTATCCAGTTCATCATCCCACATTTATTTTATTAAAATTTACACACTCATCGTGTCTTTGCTAAACTTTAAAAAACTTAGGAGTTTCTTGAATGCAAAAACCGATCATCTTTTTTGATATGGACTGATCAAACAATAAGTTATTGTTTAGTAATTAAATAATTCCTTAATAGTAAATAAAACAAATATTATGTACACAATAGTGTACAACTTTATTAGTATGCTTTTAATATCATTTTTCATCCCATTTAAGAATATATGTATGAAGAGAATTAAACTTTCACTAATTAACATGAGCAAATTAATTAACTCTCTGAATTGTTCTTTAAATCTGTATGATAAATTTAAAAACTTTAATCTCCAAAAGCCCTAATTAATTTAAGGGCTATAGTACAAACAAGTAATTATCGGAGATTAGTGTGCAAAAATTCTATTTTTTATCTAAATTATTTTTGAAATATGGTCCTAGTAGAAAATCCCAAGCATCAACAATCTGTTGATATTCAAACTCACAATCCTCAGCACGATCTTTGTTAAGTAACTCATCACCTATTAGATGATTAAAACCTTTAGGATCTGATCCATAAACATAGCATAGAAAATTTACTGCACGTTGAGCATCTAATGAGTGTGAATCATAAAAAAGTAAATCATCTAATGACTCAGCTCTTTGTGCTGCAAGACTATAAGTCTCTGATACTGTGATTAGATAATCCTTATCTTCATTATTGTAAGTTAAAATATAAGCTGCCAATTGATCAGCAACATCTTCTTCACGGCCTGTTATTTTTAGATCAAGTACAGCAATAAGTGCATGCCCTGCTTCATGAAATAAAGTCCCAACAGCACTTTGATAAAGCAAGTTATCTAATACTTCCCCAGAATCACCTACATCACTGAACATTTTCCGTTCTTCCACACCTAATTCATAACATAATTCAATGGTATAATTTTCACGGTCATAAAATGCATTAGATTCATTACATTCTTTAGATATCACTTTAATATCTCTCGGTATTTTAACAAAATCATTCATTTCATCAGTAAAGTCTTCTAATAATTTATGACTACGCCAAAGATTTTCTTCAATTCTATTCTCTGCCTTGAGTGCAGGTTCATAAACTGGAATAAATTTACCTTTTGCTGTAATTGATTCATTTGTTGGCTGTGACTTCCAACTTGTAATTTTTGAATCAGAATTATCCTCACAACCAGTAAGAATCAAAAATGTCATTAAAGAAGCAGAGAATATTCCTAAAAATCTAGAATTTGTTGAAAAATATTTTTTCATGTATTAAGTTGCCTATAATTTAAAATGTACTCTGTCCATAATTAGAAACTATTAAATAGTTAATAAAATTCATATAATTAAATAATTTTATTAAAACTATCTTCTATTTGTAACTAGTTAGTGGATAATAAAAAATTATCTATTCTTTTCATAGAAATAAGTAATCTGCAAATGCAGACACTTGTAGAATATATTTTAATTGGCGTATGCTATTGGTCTTAAATTTGATTATTCTGGCTAGGTTTCTTTTGGAACATGCTCAAGCAGTTACTACCATTGAACTCCTAGGTAATTACTTATTAAAATTAGGTAATATTTCTAGAGAATATCTTGCTTCGGACTTTATACGGCGTGGATTAGAAGAGTTAAAACAAATCCTACCCTATGATTCAGCTTGGTGGGGATTAGTCAGCCACGACAGTAAAAAGCAGCAATTAGGCCTTCATCAAGCGGAGACTATTGGTCTTCCTTTAGAATTCGCATCTGAATGGAAAGGCCTTGCATTTGATGATGAGTTTGCACAGACTGTTCATGCTTTATCTGGCATAGTACATAACTATAGTTATCTAGACGATTATCAAGATATAAGTGAAGCATTTGAACTAAATCAGTTTAGTAGGAAATATCAATTATTACATGGTATGTCGATATGCATAAAAGATCCTTTTACTGGTCACATTTTTTTTATCACTTTATATAGAAATTCTGGTGTCGGTTTTTCAGACATTGATAAATCTATTTTTAATCAGGCTGTTCGTCACATTATTCAATTATGGCGCCAAAACTTACAAGATGCTTTAGCAATTTCTCTAAGAAACAATATGTTCCATGCAGGACTTATCCGTGAAGATGGTTATGTGCTAACTATTGGCATGCATTTATGTGAATTAATTTATAGAGAATGGCAGGAATGGGATGGAGTATTTTTGCCTACTGATTTTCTTAACCTTATTTATCAAAATCAACATAAAATACATATAGGTAAACAAACTATCAATATTAGTAAAAATGATGGAAATTTTTATATTGAACTAAGTAATATTAAAAAAATTCTAACTTTATCACCTCGCGAATATCATGTTTCATGTTTGTTTGCTGAAGGCTACTCTTATAAACAAATTGCAATGCAGGTAGAGTTAAGTCCTAGTACTGTTCGTACTTATTTACAAAGAGCTTATAGTCAATTAGGCGTAAATAATAAAATTCAATTAAGTAGAGCACTCAAAAATAGTTAATATTGGACTGCTCCCAGTATCCTAGACATGAGACAGCCTCATTTTGAAGCTGCGTCAAAGGCTTCTGGGCTCATCCCATCGAGATGCGAATGAAGCCTGATTCGACAGAATATCCACGTTCGGTAATCAATTTAACAGATTCATCTTCAAATTCTGGATTATATCTTTGTCCACTCATAAGGTTCTCTCCTATGCAAAAAGAATAGACTATATTTGTCTAGGAGAGTGATAGCAGTCCAATAGAGGCCTACGTGTGTCTAAAATTTTGGAGAATATTCATACAGTATTTTTCATTTTAAATAAAATATAAACCTAAGAGCATTAAAAGAATAATTAAAGAAATCATTAAATAAATATTTAGAGTGTTAAAACTCTTAATAAATTTCCACATAATACACCTCTAAAAATTCAACCAAGCCATATTTAACTAAAAGTTCTCTCCAAGTACCTTTATAATTCCCTTTTAAATATTCTTCATCATAAATGAGTTGTTCTAAGTGATTACTATGCTTCTTTGGTCCTTTGATCATCATTAAATAATTAATTATCGCCTCATAAGTAATAGATTGATTGTTATTTGTTTTTCTAATAAATTTTAGAATTTTATAATTTGGTAATTCTACCCAACAGTCTTGATATAATTCTCTAAGAGTTTCTTCTTGAAATGAATATTTAACTAAATGCTGTATATTATCCGCCTCGCCTTTCACACCTACCAGCGTAATCATTTTAATATTAGATAACCAATTTAGTGATGCAACAATTACTTTTATATCTAGTAAAAGTTCTTTCGATGAAATCTTTAATATACTTTCCTTACAATCTAATTTTACTGCCATTAAAATTAAGATTTTTAGGATGCCTATTCTTAATTTTAGACTTAAATTTCCAATTAAAATTTTAAAGTTTTTATCTTTCAACCACCACAAACATATTATTGTCTTTTTTGACATCAGTATTTCTCTTACTTTATCTGAATTTTAAAAAAAATGAATGTACCAACTTTCCTAAAAAAGTTGGTTCATCGATTTTTTTAAACTTTTAATTGAGATAATTTGAATAAAAAAAGTTCTTCCTATAACAACAGATTATTTATTCAAGAGTCTATCCAATCAGCACTTCAAAAATATTTCTAAAAATGCTACTGATGGATCACTTTTCAATATAGCCATCAACATCAATCACAACTCGACGGTTAGGAGCTAAACAATTGATGAGTTCTGTTCTCGATAAATTGTTTTCACACTCTGTAACAGGTTGTGCAGGTCCCCGTCCTTGTGAACTCACGATATTGAGATTCACCCCTCGATTGGCTAAATACTGTTTTAAACTTTCAGCACGATCTTGAGAAAGCTTTTGATTATAAGACATTGATCCTAATCGATCAGTGTAACCAGTAATTCTGATAGAGTTGAGTACTTTAAATTGCTCCAATTCTGCAATTAGATTATCTAGATCGACTCGACCTTTCGGATTCAAATCTTGAATATCACTTTTATCAAATGTAAATAATGCATCTGTGCCAAAGGTATAACGCTTTGTTGATACTTTCTCTGGAATCTGTTCCTTTGCTGGAGACGTTAAAGCTGGAGGACATACGCCATCTTGAGGATTGATTGGATTCCAATAAAAACTACGCGCATACATATTTTGATCAAATAGAACCTTGAATTGGCACGTCGTTATATTATTTTCACCTTGATCAGGGGTTGTAAAATGAAATAAATAATTCCATTCTCGTGGTCTCCAACCATCGTCATATTGTGGACGACCCATTAATTCATAAAGCTGATCTTTGGTCATTCCTTCTCTGATCTGATTTAAACTTTGTAAATTTGGAAAGGTTCCTGAATCTTTGTTAAAGATGACCTTTTCTACTTTGTGCCATTTAGGTTGGTCCGTTGTACCTTCTGGAGTAATGATTGTTCCAGTAGTACATCCACACATTAGTCCAGCAAGTAAACCAAATATAATTAATTTTTTCATATCTCAAATCTCGCAAAATTCTGTTTTTTAGGTAATTTGAATTCAATCAATTGTAGTGCCAGATACTTTTAAGGATTTAAAAGCATCTGACCTTTTTTAAAAATTACCATTGAATTCCTGTGCCGATTGTTCCACCGAAATCGCCACGAGAGTTACCACTTCCACTTATTTTGAACACCCAGCGCCCAGTATCCGATATTGATGACATTCCTATCGCGTAGCCACTTTCGCCACGGAATGTACCACCACTGATTGCCATCATGCTTTTCCCAGGGATATAAGCCTGTGGTAAACCTGCTGTAGCTAATGCTTGTGCATTACCCGCATTAGCGCGATTTTCTACATCATCAATACGTTTGTTCGTTGTATAAAAAGCTTGTTCAAGTCGATTGCTTACATTGGTTACACTTTGATCTAATGAGTTAAGAGCATCACCCACATTATTATACGAACCACTACCTACGTTATAAGTTGGACCTGTATTGGTCTCATAATTAGCACCACCACCTAAGTAGTTATATATGTTGGTATTGCTTGAATGTAATTGTGAACCATTTATAGCATCTGTTGATGTTGAGCTAATGGTTCCATTTGCAACATTCGTTACTTTATTTTCTCCGGCATTGATACCCGCTTGATCGATAACGACATTTCCAACCGTTATTTTATCGCTTGTAACTAAACCTGATTTAACCGTATCAAAACTCACATCTTTTTGAGTTGCCACTTGATAGTTTGTACTACCATCTGCATTTTTACTGGTAGAGACTGCAATATTGTCGCCAGCAGTGACTGTTGATTTTGCAGCAGTTGCAGCCTGTGTCGCATCTTGCACAACCTGCTTTAATTGATCTTCTGTAGCAGCTTGACCAGAAACAATATTATTTGGATTCCATGTGGTATTGGTTAAACCGTTTACGGTACCAGCTTCACCATTTACAGTGACTTGACCCGCAGTTATATTTCCTTTAGCGCCATCAATATGAACATCACCAACTTGGATTGTTCCAGCGTTACCATCAATCGATACCGCTTTACTTCCTGATCCAACCTGAATTTGATCACTCAATCCAACTGTAATATTATTGCCTGTATTCTTAACAGTAACTCCGCTAACTGTATCGCCATTGATATTTACTGTATCGCTCGGTTTAACAGTACTTGTCGCATTTGATCCAGAATCTGTAGTGACCTTCCATCCTTGATTTGCATTTGCAGCCTTATCATTGACATATTTAATTGCATCATCAATGTTATTCTGGCCAGTATCACCAATATTGCTCCAGCTAATCTGGTTATTCTCATAAAGTGCATTGCCGCCAAAGATTTGGGTCAGATTGCTACCTAAACTATAAAGCTGACTACCATTGATCGCTTCTTTAGAGTCTGCACTAATCACACCTTCTGCAACATCAGTTATTTTTTGGTCTCCCGCACTGATTCCATTTTTAGTAATGCTTGGTCCATTCGTAATAACTAATCCATTTGATGTAATAGTAGTATCTCCAACGGATACTTTATTAAAGTCGACATCATCAGCTGTAGCCACAGTATAAATCGTTTGACCATCTGCTCCAGTAGTAGAACTGATCTGAATATTTTTTCCTTGGTCAACTTCTGTTTTAGATGATGCTGCAGTAGTATCGACATAGTTTTTATTCACTATATGTGTCGCTTCACTGATTGGTCCACTATAATAGCTACCACCATTATTCACTGTGAAGCTATCGCCTAACTTGGTTTCACCAGTTACAGATAGATTAGTAGTATTCACTGTAGTGAAGTTAACATCTGCTGCTGTGCCAATTTGAATACTGCCATCGGCATTGGCTTTTAATTCAACATTATCACCTGTCACAAAGTTTACTTTGTTGTCATCTTTATTGACGTTCTTAACATCAACACCATCAATCTGAGTCACTACACTTTGTAATGCTGTATCAGCTTTAACTAAACTATCCTTAGTTGATTGACTTAAATCTACAGCATAATCAGTCACATTGTTGGAATCAGCTGATCCTGCTGTTACAGTTACTGCACTTGATCCTGCTGAAGTTGTTGAGCCTTTTGCATTAACTGTGTAAATATCTTGTCCATTAGTACCTGTACTTTTCACAATACCTGCTACATTCGTACCTCCAGCAACCTCAGTTCTTGATGCTTCAATAGCTTCATCAACCGTATTTTTCCCAGTACCACCGATATTAGTATAGCTGATACTACCATTCTGATTTAAAACAGCATTTCCACCTAAAATATTGGTCACATCATTACCAACATTACCTAATATTGCATTGGTTGCATAAAGTTGACTACCATTAATAGCATCAGTACTGGTTTCGGATATTGCTCCTGAACCAACATTTTTTATTTGACGTTCAGCCCCTATTGAACCAACAGATACTTGCATACCCTTATCTGTTACTTGACCAGCAAATAGTCCATACGTTAAACCATTTAATACTGCATTTGTTTCTGTTGTGGCATCACTAGCAGTATTTGAATTACTACCTAACGCAACTGCATTTTCTTTACTAACTTCAGAAGAAGCTCCTATTGCAACAGCAAAATTTTGCGTTGCCGTAGAATTAGACCCAATCATTACACTGTAATCAGTTAAAGCATAATCTGTACCTGAATTAGCACCTAACATGATGTTATTACTGCCTCGAGTTGAAATTCCAGCTTGATAACCAACAGCTACATTCTCGTCACCATTTGTAAACCCTAATGCAAGTTGACCAACACCAACATTATTGTTCCCTTCTACAGTGCTTCCAGCCGAGTTACCATTGAATGTATTTGAATTTCCCTTAAGTCTATCTGCCGCAAAGTTCCCTGTAACAGTATTTGAATTTCCTTTAAGATTATATGCTGCATAGTGCCCCACAGCAGTATTGAAATTACCCTCTAAACTTGCACCAGCGGCAGTACCGAGTGCGGTATTATAATTACCGTATAAATTAGTACTATCACTAGTACCAATAAGTGCATTACTACCTAATGCTACATTCGACCCCCCTGTTCTCCAGCGAGCTGCATTTTGTCCAACATAAGTATTATGATCACCAATACTATTACGACCAGCCTCATCTCCTACATAAGTAGCATACAAATATTGCGAGTTTCGCCCTGCTTGGCTACCTATCAATACACTGTCTGATCCATAGACATTTCTTGCACCATCATCAAATCTTTGAGCATCTGTTCCTGCATATGCTCCAATAACAGTTTCACTGCCACCTATCGAACGGGAATTTAAACCAATAGAAATTGAACCTGTTTTACCATTTACGTCATTGACATGACTTCCTAAAATTACTTGTGCATTATCTCCAATGGCAATACTACCACTTCGATAATCTACAGTTGCTGCATTACCAATGGCAACACTATTTTTCTGATTTGCATTTGCCCCATTTCCTAAAGCAATAGAATTCTCAGCAGCAGCAATTGTTGAAAGTGAACCTATAGCAACTGCATTTTTTCCTGAAGAATTTGAATCCAAATTATACGTGCCTGCGTCAAGGGGATTAGCAGTAACACCGTTAATTAAGGCAATTCCACCTGTAGCTGTTTGCCCCATACATACCCATTCACTGTCTGTTGCAACTCCTGGATCATTAGATTGTGTCAAACAAACATTTGAAGGTTCGACTACACCAGTACTAGTTGTTGTTTCAGGGAGAGCTGATTTCGCTGCGTATGTATTACCACCAAATACTGTACTCATAACAAGAGCACCACCAATTATAGCCTTGGTCTTACTTTTAGTTCTCCCTTTAGTTGTTTCTGATACTGCTACCCACGCACCTAATGTTGCATGCCAAATAACTTTGTAAACCTTATTCATTACAATTACCTCAAACTAATCTATTAATTTTTGAGCTTCCAAATAAAAAACAGGCAGTTGATATACAATCAACTGCCTGTTTTTGCTCTTTTATTTAACTTTAACGATATAAAAAATATTTTTTTGCTTGTTTTTTGAACAAATTGAGAATAATTTTAAAATTGATAGAGAACATGAATCCTCTTCATTTGTGATTTACTTGCTTTATATTAATGCTAATGTATACTACATCACAAAATAAACAGTAGTTGATTGTATATCAACTGCCTATTTCTTCATTTTATTGTTTTAAATTACTGTTTAGATTAATTAAATCATCTCAATTCCATTGCGTAATAATTCTATATCGTGGCCTATATATTGCATTGTTGTTCTGATCGACTGATGCCCAAGTATTTTTTGCGCCATATAAATATTATTGCTATTTCTTAAAATTGTTGTTGCAACAGTATGTCTAAAACGATGGGGGCTAATTTTAAAATTAACCTCTATTGATAAATATCTAAATATCGCATCTATTTGATATATTGACATTTTTCTCACTATTATATTTTGATATTTAAAACAGTTTATATTAAATAACTGATCGACAGAGGAGGAATTTAATTTTCTATGTTGTTCAAGTAATTCTTCTAAATATGGTTTCAGCTTACTTGATATGGGTATTTGATGACTTTTATGGTTTTTATTGTAAATTCCATCAATATAGATTATTCCTTCATTTAGTTTGATGTCTTGTATTTTTAAATTAAGTAGTTGTTTTTTTCTCATACCTGTATATTGAAAACTTTTCACAATAGTTATAAAAAACCATATTGGTTTAATAAATTTTAATTTTTTACGTTGGTGACATTCTCTTAAAAAAATTTCAAGTTGTTTTATCTGGTAGTTATTTAAATATTTAATAGACTTTGTATCAGATTTTATTTGAACTTTACTAAAGGGATTATCCGAGCGTTTCAATAATTTTTGTTTTATTCCAAAATTAATTAATGCATGTAAATGTCTCGCATAGGTATTCCAGCTTACAGGTTTAACTTGTTTCAATACACTTTTCCTCCATTTGATCACATCATCTACTGTAAGTTGTTCTGGTGAAATCTTTTGATGAGATTTTATAAAATAATGAATAATTTTTTTATATGTCATTTGACTATCCGATCTCAACACATGATATGCAAAAAACTTATCTAAAAGATCATCGAAGTTGATACTCATCACATTATTACCTAAATAAATAGTAAATTAAGGATGGTTATTTAACTAAATTAAATGCTTATTAAAAAGATTTATTATAAAAATAATATTTTCCATTTATTAGAATTATCATAAATATTTTCTGGTGTTAATTTCAATTTTTTTATAATAGATGTACAATAATAATTCTTATCTAATTAAATGAATTTATATTTTTAATAAATTCTTAAATGTAGCTGTTGTTATTCGTATAATTTTATTGAGAATTCGGTAAGTAACATTCTTCAATATGTCCTAACTTTTACCTATCAGCAAACCAAAATAAAATTAAATAATTTCAAATACATAAATAATTTTACAATGTATTAAATCATGTTTACTATTTTCCATAATAGAGTTTTAAATTTACTTTTTTTCTTTATAAATTCAGGTTTATTTAATAGAATTACATTGATGTAAGTTTGTTAACCATTGATTTATATTCCCTTACCCCGTCTAAGGCCATATGATTAAATAAATCAAGTTTAAGGATGCTTCTACAAGAAGTAAGTATTGCAAGCGATCCGAGAAAACTGAGCAATGAGAGTGGTTCTAAATTTAGTAGAGAATTTAAGCGTCTATTTAGCAACTGTATCAATAATCCATAATGTGATTTCTTTACCCTGCACTTACTCAAGTTTTAAGAGTTTAGGGTAGTGGACTATAGAGATATTGTTGTTTTAGAAAATTTGTATAGAATCATTAAAAGATATATATTACTAATTGACAAGAGCATAAGTTGTGCAAATTTTAAAAGTTGATGGAATATCATACAGTTAGGAAACATATAAAACATTCGACTTCAAAGAAATACATGGGTTAAATTTAGATAATAAAGAAATTGAAGTTCTAGAAATAAAAGGCATTGACTTTGATTTTCATGTTGTAATTCGTATCGATACTACTTGTTATGTTACAAAACCATCTTATGGTGATGATCCAGATTGGCTTAAAAGAACACCAGACTGGCCAGAAAATTATTATATTTATCATCGTTTTTTAATGAGTATACTTGTTTTAGGAAAAAAAATTTTAAGAAAATATGATATTGCCCAACCAGGTATACGACTATTTATTGGTCGCTCTAGAGTCTGTAAGCTTCAAGATAATGTAATTGAAAATAAACATGTACAAAAGTATATACAGTTTATCAATAGTGACCGCTTTAAACCATATATAACAAATTCAAGTGGAACAGTTATTGTAAGAAAAGCCTCTGAAAATGATGTTATTTAAATTTCTAATAAACTGAAGTAATTTAATAATACTAAATTTAAAAAAAGCCCTCACTCAGAGGGCTATGCTCCCTCAATCTTTCTACATCAACTGAGTGCTCAACCAATAATTAGCTAACTATAAGCAAAATTATCCAAAGATCTGCAACTACAGCAGTTAAAAGGAAAGATTTAGATTGAAAAAACTGGCTCTACTTCTACATTAAGCAAACGCTACAAATTAGTATACCTTTCTATAAATATAAGGGATAAGGTATTTATACAAAGCATTCAGTTTTTCATGTCGAGAATAAGAAATGTGCTCAAACTATGAAATTCCCACCCGAGAAGCTCTCGCCTTACTTGATGTCGAAGTCGATCAGCTAGAACTTGATCTGAAATCTCATGTCTACCCACTATATTCTGCCCCGATCATAATGAAGGGATTTGATTTGGATTTTGGGCGATTTGGCTTAATTCCCAAATGGGCTAAAGATTTAAAGTTTGGAACTCATACATATAATGCAAGAACTGAAACAGTAGCGGATAAGCCAAGCTTTCGTCATGCTTGGACTTACAGCAAATTTTGCCTTGTACCAGTTCAAGAATTCTATGAACCAAAATACATAGATGGTAAAAGCCATTGGTACGGAATTAAACGTAAGGACGACCAACCATTCACCGTTGCTGGTATATATGATGATGCAGTAGTCGATGGGCAAAGAATCAGATCTTTTTCAATGCTTACGATCAATTCAGACAACCACCCTTTTATGAAACAGTTTCATGCACCAAATGACGAGAAAAGATCGATCATAGTGATACCACAAGAATATAGGAACGACTGGCTAAACGTGGATCGTGAAAACGCACATGAATATTTCTTTGAAATGCGTGATGAGTTTGTCACATTTTCACGTGACCATTCATCTGAATCACCGAAACAAAGTGATCTATTTTAGATCACCTATGATTATCCACAGCTTTTAAATTTGAAATTTTAAAACATACAATCTAAACTCTTGAATATGTAACGTAATCAAGTGGTGTTTTTATGGATATTAAATTAGATGACAGTTCATCAAAAGCAAAGTTGTTAAAGCTAAATGAAGCAAGTCTAGCCCACTTAAAAGATTCAAAAGTTATTGATATTAGAGCACTTTCTTTTAAATCGAGATGCCTATCTGATATATCCAGAATATCGTCATTTCAAGCAACTACAAAGTATTCTATTCCATTAGTTCTAAATAAAATTGCTGCGGGTTTCCCTTCTCCAGCTGAAGATTACATTGATAAAAATTTAGATATGAATGATCTTCTGATTTCAAACAAGGAAGCTACATTCATTGTTCAAGTTGAATCACTTTCGATGAAAGACATTGGAATTGATATCAATGATTATTTGATTGTCGATAGAAGTATTCGCTCACAGCATCAAGATATCGTTATCGCATTCATCGACAATGATTTCACTGTGAAAAGAATGATGATTACACAGCGAATGTCTCATGATGAATTGTTTGATATTTTTCATAATGAAAATGATCTTAGAAATTTGCCAGCAGTATGGCTCAAACCTGAGAATATTGAATACAAACCAATTATCCCCTGCAATGAACAAGAATTAGTAATTTGGGGTGTAGTCACTAAAATTATTAAGAACTTAAAATGAAACATGAAGAAAAGATATTTGCTCTTATTGATATCAATAATTGCTATGTCTCATGTGAACGTTTCTTTAACCCCAAGCTGAACAATATTCCTGTAATCGTACTCTCAAACAATGATGGATGTGCAGTAGCCCGTAGCAATGAAGCAAAGGCAATGGGAATTAAAATGGGCGTTCCGCTCTTCCAGATAAAAGATGTAGTCCAAAAAAATAACGTTCAAGTACTTTCAAGTAACTATGCTATATATGCTGAAATGTCACGTAGATTTCATTCAATCTTAGCCGGATATGTCGCACCTCATGAACAAGAGATTTACAGCATAGATGAATGCTTTCTAGATCTGACAAGCTTTAAACATAACTATGATCTTGTTGCGTACTGTCAAGGCATGCGCGAACGTATTCAACAATGGATTGGATTGCCTGTTTCTATTGGTATAGGAAGATCAAAGACTGAAGCAAAAATCGCGAATCACATGGCCAAGAAAGGAAAAAGATTTAATGGAGTCTGTGATTTAGCAAATATGGCCCCAAGGCACCGTGATTATTTTTGGTCGCTGGTTGAGGTTGGCGAAGTATGGGGAGTAGGGAGAAAGCAGAATAAAAAGCTTAATGATATGGGGATTAAGACTGTTTTAGATTTATCTAAAGCGAATCCTCCAATCTTGGGGAAAATGTTCACTGTCTGTATGCAAAGGACAGTATTAGAGCTTCAAGGCATCTCATGTATGCCAATTGATGATCAACCCAAGCCAAAGCAGCAAATAGTGGCCAGTCGTTCGTTTGGTGTGAAAATCACTGAGCTTCAGGATTTAAAAGAAGCAATGTCGAAATATGTTCAAGATGCCGTAGGTCGATTGAGAAAAGAAAAGCTATTGTGTGGAGTGATTACTGCATTTGTTCAATCAAACCCTTTTGACGCTTCTGTGCCGTATTACAGCAAAGCACAAACTTATAAATTTGTTGAGCCCACTGATTGTGTTTTAGATTTGGTTGAAGTTGCATATCGTTTACTTGAGAAGATATATAAACCAGGTATCAAGTACAAAAAGTGTGGTGTGTTTTATTCAGAGTTAATTCTGAAATCAAATCATATACCCGACTTACTTTCAGATCATGAAACAAGAGCACTAAATGAGAATTTGATGCAGGCTTATGAAGATATTCAAAGTAAATTTGGCAAAGCTAAGATTTCAGTCGGACCCTGCTATTTCAAAGATCGAAAGTGGTCTATGAGTCGAGACATGTTGTCTAAGAATTATTTTACAAAGAATGGATTTATTAAAGTCAGTTAAGGAAATGGAAGATTTAAATTATAAAAAATAGCCCCTTATATGTAAGGAACTATTTTTTTAATATTGTTTAACGTGTCACTCTTTCCCATGCATCTTTCACAGCATGTTTAGCCTCTTCCCATTTTAATCGAGACTCACGCTTTGTTTTTTCCCATTGAAGCTTGAGATCTGATTCCACTTCTTCAAATTTGGTCTCATATGGATAATTACTTCTAGATGTATAACCTAGTAGATATGCATCATGATAATCACGATCGTAGTCTAAATCATCATGTATATGAATAGTTTCTTTATAGTATGGGCGTGAAATATAAGTTTCTCGCCAATATATATCTTCTTCAGTCGGATTAACAGCTTCAGCAACATTCTTACCAGCTAACCCACCGACAACAGCACCAACTACTCCACCAATTGCCACTCCTATTGGTCCTCCAACAGCACCAATGGCTGCACCTCCAGCAGCACCACCTACTGCTCCAACTCCTGTACCAATTGGATGAGCACCAGGCTCTCCAGAAATTGGGTCAGCATTTAATTGCTCACGTTGTTCTTTACTGAGATTCTTAACCACTTCGTTATCTATATTAGAGTTTGACATAATTAATCCTCAATTTTAATGAAAGTTTTAGTTATTCCATAAATTTAATAACAAGTTTAAAATTCTATGCTAAATATTTTTTTTAATTATTACTGTTTATTAGGCTTTACAAGTGTATTTTGTAGTTTTTATAAATTAAATTAAAATTTTAAAAACACCATAAACTACCAATAAACATATATATCCTTGAATTACAAACAAATTAAAGTAATAAGATATACACACTTATTAAATCACACTACATTACAATAAAACATATTGTAACATCATCAACTTTAAACACATCAATACATTAAATATTATTAGTTTAAGAATAATTGGAGAATTACACATGTTAACTACTGATCGATTAATATTAAGACAATGGAAAAGTGAAGATATAGAAAAATTTATTAAAATAAATAAAAACACAAGAGTAATGAAATATTATCCAGACATTCTTACACGATCTGAAACACTGAAATTTATTTCTACTGAATCTAAATTTTTACAAGAAAATGGCTGGGGATATTGGGCTGTCGAATTGAAATCTTCTGGAGATTTCTTGGGTTTTATTGGATTAAAAGAAGAAAAAACATTATTTGACTTTTCTCCATGTGTTGCTATTGCATGGCGACTAGATGAAGATTCTTGGGGCCATGGATATGCCTCAGAAGGAGCAGAAGTAGTTTTAAAATATGCATTTGAACACTTAAATTTAGATGAAGTAGTAGCATTTACAGCAGTGATCAATATGAGGTCAGAAGATCTTATGAAACACTTAAAAATGTCTAAAATTAAAGAGTTTACACATCCATCTTTGGATGAAAAACATCTTCTATCCAAACACATACTTTATGCAATAAAAAATAAAAGTTGGGTTAAAAATCAATGATTTGATTTTTTTAAAGAATTATTTTTAAAATAGTTATTTATATTGTCACAAGTTTCATCATTTTTCATTTTTTTCTTACGACTTGATTTTATGTTTTCAAAATATCTTTGCATAATAATTTTACAATCATTTTCATCATTAGTTTTTTTATCATTATCATGTGTTATTTTTTCAATAAAAGCTGATACCCAAAGTAAAAACTCCGTACTTTCAATGTCTTTAGGGATCATACTAAAATCTAATGAAAATTTTAAAACAGTTTCATTTGACCTATAAAATTCGTTCAAATCAATAAAATTACACAAAAGACTTAAATTTGTACCTTTTACTTTCCCTCTTAGCTCTTTTATTATTAAATTAACATTAAAGATTGGATCCTCAGAAAATCCAGTACTAGAATTTATTTTCAATATTATTTCATCTGCAATTTTTAGATACTGTGGCATAAAAGCCTCCTTGTAAAGCATTCTGATTAATTTTAAAAAAAGGTATTATTGTTCAGACTATTACAAAAAAAATTGTTGCTTTTATTGTTTTTTTTAAATACATATGTAATTTATGTTACAACATGCTTATAAAATAAAAAAAACAATAATATTATATTTTAGCATTTCTATTAACCGACAACAAATATAAGCACTACTAGATACCACATTAAAAAAAATAAGAGCTTCAAATCACAATATTATTTAAATAGTATTAACAACACTTAAAAAATTACACCAATTTCTAAATAATATATTTTTACTTTTTGAAATAATATTTCAAGACAATAATATATTTTTATAAACCCATATACAAAACAAAACATCTAAATTAATTATTTATCCATTTTATAGTTTAAATTTTAAGAATATCTTTAGATAAAGTATTTTCAATAATTAGTTGTATTATTTATTAATTACAACTTTGGCAGCTTTAATAAGTTACTTTGCATTTAAAACAAACAACATAATTAACCCACGTTCTGTTTTAAATATTTTATAAAAACTCTTATTAATCAGACCTAAACTAGGATATAAAATATGAAAGCTAGTAATAGTTCTAAAATTATACAGTTGAAAGATGAAGCTTACGTAGACCCTAATGGTAAAACCTTAACTTCATCTTTAGGCGTACCTATCGCGGACAATCAAAATAGTCTAAAAGTTGGTGAAACAGGGCCAACACTTTTAGAAGATTTTTTATTAAGAGATAAATTGATCCATTTTGATCGCGAACGTATTCCTGAACGTGTTGTGCATGCACGTGGTCTTGGTGCTCATGGTTACTTTGAAGCATATGAAGGTAATGAAAAGTGGACGAAGGCAAAGTTTTTAACAAATACTAGTACCCCAACTCCAATTTTTGTTCGAATTTCAACTGTTCAAGGCGGCAGAGGATCTGCAGATGTTGTTCGGGATGTACGTGGATTCTCCATTAAGTTTTATACTGAAGAAGGAAATTATGATTTAGTTGGAAATAATATACCCGTATTTTTTATACAAGATGCTATTAAATTTCCTGATTTTGTTCATGCAGTTAAACCAGAAGATCCAAATGAAGTACCAACAGGTCAATCTGCACATGATACTTTCTGGGATTTTATTTCACTAAATACTGAAAGTGCTCACATGACGACTTGGATAATGTCTGATCGCGCTATTCCACGAAATCTACGATCTATACAAGGTTTTGGAGTTCATACATTTAGATTGATAAACAATCAAAATGAAACCTTTTTAGTTAAATTCCACTGGACTCCTAAGCAAGGAGTAGCTCAAGTTGTATGGGATGAAGCATTAAAAATAAATGGTAAAGATCCTGACTTTCATCGAAGAGATTTTTGGGATGCAATTGAACGTGGAAATTATCCAGAATGGGAGTTAGGAGCGCAAATTTTTACCGAAGAAGACGCTGAAAATTTTGATTTTGATGTGTTAGATCCCACAAAGTTAATACCTGAAGAGCTAGTGCCAGTAACACCATTAGGTCGATTCGTTCTAAATAAAAATCCTGACGATTTTTTCGCTGAAACAGAGCAAGTTGCTTTCAGCCCTGCCAATATAGTTTCAGGAATTGATTTTAGTAATGATCCATTACTACAAGGTAGATTATTCAGTTATACCGACACTCATTTACATCGCCTAGGCACTGTAAACTTTAATCAAATTCCAATTAATAAACCTATTTGCCCATATCACACTAATAGACGTGGTGGTTACGCAAATCATGAGGTATATAAAGGAAAAGCAAATTATGAACCAAACTCAGTTGATGATAATTGGCCTAGAGAAGCAACTGATGTGAAGAGTGCTTTCAAAACGCATTCTGAGAAAGTGCAAGGTAGCAAACTAAGAGTGCGTCCTGAAAGCTTTGCCGATCATTTTTCACAAGCAACTATGCATTTCCAAAGTTTGAAAAAGCATGAACAGCAGCATATGAAGGATGCTTATGCCTTTGAACTTTCAAAAGTTAAAGACAAGGAAATTCGTGCTCGTGTCGTAAATGAAGTCTTAGCAAACATTGATTTAGATTTAGCGGGATTTGTAGCTAATGAATTAGGGCTTAAAACGCCAAACACACAATCTATGAATGTTCAACGATCTAAAGTCGAAATTTCGAAAAAACTTAGTACTTCTGCATTTCCAGCTCCAGACATTAAACAACGGAAAATTGCATTACTTGTACATGATGGTGCGAATGCAGCTTCAGTTGAAATTATCCAGGCTTGGGCAGAATCAGAAAATGCCATTGCGGAAGTTTTGGCTCCAAGTGCGGCACCAGTAAAGTCGAATGATGGGAAAAATATAGTGGTAGATGGCAGACAAAATGGTGAGCCATCTGTTACATATGATGCAGTTATTGTGATTGATGGCAATAATATTAGTAAATTTACAGATGATGGTGTAGCTAAACACTATGTTTTAGAAACCTATAAACATCTTAAGCCAATAGTATTGCTGGGTGAAAAAAGTGAATTGATTGAAATGCTAGGATTAACAAAAGATGAAACTTTATTTTCTTCTAAAAGCTTTGAAGAGATCAAAGATGAATTCAAAAATGCAATCCAAAATCATCGATTATGGGATCGCGAAAATAAAATAGCAGCTATTTCCGCTTAATTTTTAATAATTTATTATTAAACTGAAAGATGTATAGCCCTCACCCTGAGGGCTATACTTTGTATTAATACATTATATTATTAATATATTTGGATGCATTCCTTATCAAACTAAAAAAATCTACAAAATCGGTTGCGATTCAAGCCTTTCTAAGCTGTTTCCTTTATCAAAGTTTAATTAATTCGTCTATTCGATAAAAACGGAAATAAAAACTCAACAAACCTTTGTGTACTCCATAAGCCAATTTCCTGATGATGCATATGCGGAGCTAAATATTGCATTAATTTACTTACTTTATGAGCCGTATTTACAGATGTATTAACCTGCTTTTGTAAATCCTGTAATTCATTATTAACTGAATAGCTAAAGGTTTTTAATTTTAAGAAGTTACTGATCAATTCAGCATCGACTGATTTATTGTGGTGCATCGCTTCGCTGCCAGCGATCCAATCATAAATAAACGCCTTTTCAACAACAGAGAAAACTCCAAACATTTTTCCATTATCATCATTAATTATCTTCCAAAATCTACTATGTTCGGGATCCTGATTTAGCTTTATCCATCCTATATTGATTAGTTCACAAATAAAGTCTTCAATTTGATCTTCATCTGATAGCCATTCATTCGTAGCCTTATTTTTAAACATGCATTTATTACTGTGCATATGCTTCCCAACCACCGCTTTCTTTTTAAAAATATCTATAACCGTTTGCTTGGTATTCAAGCTCTTGATGATCTGGACAGAGCTAACTCCACTGTTATTCAATAAAAATCCAATTTTTAACTTACTCATGAATTCTGCTTGATCTTTGTAATTCTTTGCAATTTTCTTAACTGCATTAATCGATAGATGAGCATGTCCATTTTCAAAATTATCTATTGTGATATGTTGATTAAAATAATTTGAATCTATCCCTAACTCTTTAAGTTCATAGTTTGTTATAAGCAAATGTAGTGGAAGCTGCTCGTAACCTAAGTTGAATCCAGCTATTTCAGGTATAAAATCAGAGGATGCATATGCTAGCGCTAATTGAATCGCAGATTGATGATAATATTCATCTGAAAGATTCATTGAGAATTGGTGTAATCCTAATGAAAAGAGCAAATTATCATATAATTTGACATGATTGTTCTCCTCGTTACCTAAGCCTAATTCTTCAAGATAGATTTGAATAAAATCTCGGAAGGCTGGATCATCCCAGTACTGAATAAAACTGTATAACCATGCACCATCTACACGTTTGGTTGGTGCAATTTTATATAAAAACTCATAAGCCTTACTGGTTGTACTGAAATACTCCCTTTTACCCCCCTTACTACGCCTCCCAATATATTCGCCATAAAATATACATTGTGCTTTATTTTGCTTTGTAACCCATTGCTCTAATTGGTCAATATGATTAGGGAATTCACAATCCTTCTCACTCATATTGGAAAGCTCATTTTCTAAAAAGTGAAATGATTTGAGTTCTTTAACTGACTTGGGAATAGAAAAATCTAAAAAAAAGTTAGTTATTTCCAGATACTTTTGATGGTCATTTTTGGCTAATTTCAGAATTCTTTCTTTTTCTACAGTTGGCATTATAATTCTCTATTACTATATACAACAAATACAATAAACGATTATTATCATTGGTTTGTTAAGATCTATACACCCTACCGTTAATATATGTAATTAAATTTTAAAATCAACTTCAAAATAATAATTAAAAATCAATTAAAACCAAATTTCAGCACAATAAGTCACGCTTTTATAAAATATTGTGAATATTTATTAAAAAATATTCACTATTAATCATAATAAAATTATTGTTTCTTTCTACATTTAAGATACTAATAAATATTAAATACATTTTAACATTATAAAAATCCATGTAACTCTCTGTAATTATAATTCAGAATTATACCTATAAATTTCAACACTTAATTTTATAAAATCACACTTAATTACTTAAATAATAAAATGTAACATATAATAAAAACAAAAAAATAAATGTATGCTAATAATAATATATCTACTTATTAATCTTTGTAGATTTATTCTAATTTAAAAGGTGTAAATAAAATGACTAATCAAAATCAACAAAATGATCAACAGCAGCAACAAAATGACAAAAAACGTCAACCTAATCAACAGGACAAGCAATCTGGTCAGCAACAGCAAGAAAATGATCAAAAGCACCAAGGAAATAAGCAAAGTGATCAGCATGGTCAAAACGATCAAAAGCATCAACAGAACAAATAGATAGTATCTATTTACTTAACGTAAGTTCACAGTATCTATTCACTCAAAAAAGAATTTTATCTTTAGAATTCTTTTATTTGAGTTAATTGGAGATTATCATGTCTACTAATGACCATCAAAATGAAAATCCAATCAAACATGATTGGCGTACAGATTATCCTAATCGACCTTATTATAACGAAATACAAAAGGATATTCCTGACGTAGATTACGATCGAGATTTTCGTTCTGCTTATGAGCTTGGACAACATGCACGTAAAGAACGTGGTGAAAATTCAAATTTCGAAGATTCTGAAAGTGACTTGAAAGTTAAATGGGAAGAATTGAAAGCTGAATCTCGTTTGAAATGGGAACAAGCTAAACATGCTGTTAAAGATGCATGGGATAAAATGTAATTTCCTTCACACGATGATAGGGCATATTGCCCTACCGTCAAAAATTTATGAATATTAATTAATTAGAACTAAAATGGACTTTATAAAAATACTGCTTCATGACACTACATTAATCTTTGCAATCGAAATTATGATTCGTTGTATTCTGATGTACATCCTAATCATATTAGTTTTAAGATTTTCGGGTAAACGTGGTATCCGGCAACTTTCTATATTTGAAATTGCCATCATTTTAAGCTTAGGCTCTGCAGCTGGCGACCCCATGTTTAATCAAGACGTCCCTATAGTGTATGCTTTGATTGTATTTGCAGTCATTCTTTTTTTATATCGATTAACTACATATTTAATGATGAAGTCTAAAGCTATTGAAATAGTTTTAGAGGGGCAGCCTATGTACATTGTTAAAAATGGCCTGTTGATCATTGAGGATATTAAGCAAGAAAAATATTCATATGATGAATTTTTTGCTGAACTGCGTCAAAAGAAGATCGAGCATCTTGGTCAAGTAAAAACAGCATTATTAGAAACAGATGGATGCTTAAGTGTAATCCCTTTTAATAAACAAAATACTCAATGGGGTTTACCTATTTTTCCAGATGAATATCAAACGTCAAAGTATCTTATAGCTGATCATTTTTACTCTTGTATGCTTTGTGGGCAAACTCAACACTTGAATAACTTAAATGAAAAGTGTCCTCGCTGTACCAATACTCAATGGGCAATGTCTAAATGGGATTGCGAATAATAAAACAGCCCTCACTACGAGAGCCACGCTTACTCTAATTTTCTTTATCAAATCGAATTGAATCACTCTCTTTTGAGTTCCCACTTTCAATAACCAGCCAATTGCTTCCACCACTATGAAGATATGATGAAAGAGTACAGAACCTATGCCCATACCTTTTGCACCTGGTTTAATAATGATTTAAAGTTTATATAAAACAAAAATTTTAACTCTCACTGTAGTATTTTTAGATAGTATCAATGATCCAAAACATTGTTTCTTTACCCTATTTTGTCTCAAGTTTAAGAGTTTGGTCCACTGCTTTTATTTAACTATTGATGTGAATAATAAATTATCTAGAATTTTTTATAACTTCTATTATGTTAATTTGATATATATATTTTGATATAGTGTATTAAATAATTACTAGTATTAATGAATATATGCTTATTCGCCTAGCTACTGAAAATGACATTAAAAACTTAATCACTATCGACAGTGTTGCCTCAAACGATCCACAGCGAGTAATACAAATCCACAATTGGTGTATGAAAGGTGCCTGCTTCCTCGCTGAAGAATATGGAGAGGTAATGGGCTATGGAGTGCTGAATTACAATTTCTTTGAATGCGGTTTTATTGAAATGCTTATGGTCGGAGAAAAATATCGTAGATGTGGCGCAGGACGTGCACTACTGAACTCGTTGAAGTCAAAATGCCAACATCCGAAACTTTTTACCACAACTAATCTTTCTAACATACCAATGCAGCGATTGTTAATGACTTCTGGATTTATTGCGAGTGGTCAAATAGATAATATTGATGATAATGATCCAGAGTTAGTTTTTTTCCAACCCACTAGCGTAGGTGTTATAGGTAATAAATAGTGCTCAACTAAGAGCCTTATTCTTCACATCATTCAAAGCACTACATTCATTCTATTTAGCAACTGTATAAATGATCCAAAGTGTTATTTCTTTGCCCTGCCCTGACTGGAGTTTTAAAAGTTTAGGGCAAGGTATCATACTGGTATTTGAAGCGTTAAAGTATATCAAAAGTTCGACATCAGCTATATTGTGTTAATTATATAAAATTGAAAAAGAGGAATTTTGGTGATGCTAGAAACAGAGCGTCTTATACTTAGACAATGGCAAGAAAGTGATTACCTGCCTTTTATTAAAATGGGTAAAGACCCTGAAGTAATGAAATATTTTCCCAATAATCTTACTGAAGATGAGAGCCTTAAAATAATTCAAACAGTTAAAGAAATTCTTGATAGTAATAAATGGGGAATTTGGGCTGTAGAATTAAAAGCGAATCATAAATTTATTGGGTTTATAGGTCTGCATGATCAACCTCTTCAGTTTGATTTTTCTCCTTGTGTGGAGATTGCTTGGCGTTTAGCAAAAGAATATTGGGGAAAAGGCTATGCAACAGAAGGAGCTAGAGCTGTTTTAGAATATGCTTTTAATGTATTGCATCTAGATAAGATAGTTTCATTTACAGCTAATACTAATAAACCATCAGAGTCAGTAATGAAAAAAATAGGTATGACAATAGTTAGGGAATTTAATCATCCAGAATTTTCCTCATCTCCAGACCTTGAAAAACACATTTTATATGAAATAACTAGATCTGATTTAGCATAATGGTCGTTAGATGAATTAGCCCTCACTCAGAGGGCCACGCCTCCCTCAATCTTTCCGCATCAGCTGCGTGTCCATCAGCTTTTTCTGCCACTGTTCGATATTCAGTGATGCAGTTTTCGAGTATGTCACTGTTGGTATTAGTGTACTCAATGATGGTTTCTTTGGAAGCACTGGACAAACGGCTGTTTGCAACTTTGAGTTGCTTTGACAAGCTGTCAGCATTGGACTGAGCAAGATCAGCATCAGAGTCAATTTGTTTAATTTTAGCATTATAGTTTTGCTCCGCTTTTAACTTTTGTTCAGCCCATTGTTTCTCTTTAAGTGCTGAGTTTGCTTTGGCCTTTGCATTTTCAGCTTGCAGAACAATTTCAGTCAGTTTGTATTTCTCGATCTGCCCTGTTTTGTGGTTTAACAGTGCAAGGCAAATAAACAATAAAAAAGCGAGAAGTCCGATTAAGATTTCTCGCCATTTTGAGATGATTAGGAATAGTGTCATTTTAAAAATAATTCCATTTCAATTTTTCTGCGCTTTATAAGCCCATTCAAAACTCGACCACCTCCACGGTTCCAGCGCGGGAATTGCTCTGCAGCGCCTTTATAATCTTTTACATTTAACTTTTTAAGGAGTGTTGAGCTTTTAAATGCACTAATACCGATGTTGTATGTCAAAGATACCAACGCATCAAACTGGTTTTGATTTAATGGGACCTTTAGTGCTGTATTAACGGCTGATTCAAATTTCCTTAAATCTTGTGCCATGTAAGACTTAGCTTGTTCTGCAGTGCAAGTATCGCTTTTCTTAACTGCTATACCATTTATTGCTGTTGTGCCGTAACCTATAGTCCATACACCCACGCCATCGTCATAAGCTTTGAGTCGAAGATCTTCAAAACCTTTGATTAAGTCAATACCTGAATTACTTGTTTTCATTGCTATCACCTTTCTTTTCTTGTTCAGAACTACCAAAATAAAATCCACATGCTGTTGTCATTGCACCTGCAATAAAACCCAATGCTGTGTTAATCAGATTGCTGTTTTCCCGTGGCATATCCACAAAAAATAATGCAATAATCAGAACAAACATCAATGCAACCAATGAGAAAGCAAGATAGGCTCTTGTGTTGTCATTATTCATCGTCCTGCTTCCTCTAGCCGAGACACCTTCTCTTTCATCAAGGATTGATCTTGGCTCATTTGAATAATTGAAGATCCAACCCAAGCGCATAGCGAAAACACAACACCAGCAAAAATCCCAAGCAATACTCGTAATACAGAAAGCCCACCATCTTGAGAAGCTGTCCGATTTTCTAAATTGGAGACCTTGATATCCAATGTATCGATATCCTTTTTGTTTTGTTCGCTAGTTTCTTTGTGCGCTTCATTAATGAATGTCAGTCGTGTAACGTGATCCGACAACATACGAATATCACTCTGAATTGAATCAATTTTCTTTTCAAATCTAATCCCGTAGGACTCGTTTTCAGACATGTAACCCCCTATATTTTTGGCAATAAAAAAGCACCCGGTCGGGTGCTAAAACTGAATTGATTCTATTTGATCAATACTTTCTGAGTCATAAATAAGTTGCCGAGCTATTCGACTTCTTGAATGACAGTTTGAAACATGCTGAGCTAGCGCAATTCTCAAACCTCTCAATTGCTCTGCATCTAGCGAAACAATTGAATTGTCTTTCAATGTCCAATCTACTGAGACACCTAAATCACTTGCCACTATTATTCGGGCCTGTGAAGTAACATCTGACTCAAAAGTAAAGTTTAAAAAAGAAAAACCGCCATATTCGGCGGTTTCTCTTTGAATTTTGATCTCCGACCATTTCTGGTCTTTAGCTTGATCTAATGACCGAGGATCAATCCACTGTTTCAAATTATAATCAAATATATGATGAGTTGATGGTTGTTTGGGTATGTGTGCCCACCACCCACGATAATACATATTTGAGGATGGAGGATCTGAAACAGCCAAACCACCAAGCGGTTTATTTAGTGCAATTGTTTCTTTATTTGCATAAATCAACTGTAGCAGCTCACCTCTTTTTGAAATAATAGCTGTCATTTCTTCATTTCCGTCAGAATCATTTGTGGACTTTGAATGCTAAAAATACCTGTAGTACTGTTTAAAGTAATACGTATCGCCCGAGTATTGCGATTTGCAAAACCTAATTTGAGAACGTAAGTAGCTGGCCCACTAAAAATGTCTTCTATACCCGCATTCACCGCAAAAGTTCCAGTGAAATAAAATCCACCAGAACTCATTACATCAGTCGGAGGTGTTTCCTGCCGGGCGACTAAAGTTCCATTTCTGTAGATTGAAACAACTGCCCTGAGGTTTAACCTTTCAAAATATGAAAGCGAGCGACCATCAACTGCATAAGCAGTCAAGTATTCATTCCTAAAAGCAATACAAGAAGCATCAATTCGGCATTTTCCTCCTGATCGATTGATTGTAGCAGTTAATAAATTCCCGAATTTAGCCTCCCACTCTGCAAGTTGAGAATCATAATCGCTATATTGCGGACTATAAGCTCCTGAAACGACAATTTCACTTGTTGACTTGATTGATGTTGGAACAGTGACTGCTTCATCTTGTATCTTTAAAGTACCTACTGCTAAATCTTTGATTTTTCCTGCTGTCACGGCTAAATCTTCAATCTTTGCTGTTTTAACAGCCAAATCTTCAATATGTGAAGTCTTAACAGATTGATAATCAAAAAAACCTGACTTTATATAAGCACCAACAGGAAATACCGTACCTGTGACTGGATCAGTAAAGGCAGTATTTCGAAACACAATGGGATAGGTCACTACACCAGAATTATCAGAACCAAAAGCCACAGAACTTGAATTAAAAATGATGTCTGAAGTTTTTCCATCATTCATCATTCCAATACCGCTGATCAAATTACCCGACTGTAATTTCAATGTATATTGAGCATTGATACCGTTAATAGACAGCAACGATTGTTGGACCATTGCAGTAGTTTCAAAGTTGTTTGGTTGCCATTGCAGGACAGGTTGAGCAACATTATCCTCATACAAACAAGCCCAATAAACTTTCGCATAAGAGTTGTTTTGATCAGGTTGGCCACCTACGACATAGAAGTTGATAGCACCATCATATCCAGTTGAGAAATAGTCGTTATATACCCTTTGAACTCTAACTTGTCTCCCAAAAGATTGATTTGTCGATTCAAATGAAACATTTCCATGGATGTAAGGTGCAAAATAGCTATTAGCTCCACCAGTTTGAAACTGTGCTTCATAAACAAGTGTATACCACTTACCTAAGACCAACTTCTTCGACATAAGACAACCGCCAAATGGGTATGGATTAGAGCCAACTGGTTTTTCAGAAGATGTGTTAGAGTTAATTAATATATTTCCGACAGCATTACCAGCCGTGGTTTGAACCTGAGTCAATGCATTTGCCTGAGACTCAACCCTACCGTTGATTTCCACCACCTTGGCATCCAGTGTTTGGGTAGCCATTGCTGTTGCACCTAATCTATTGTTGATAGATACAGGAACCCAAGATGGGTTATAACCAGTACCAGCCCAACCATCGTAATAAGGATTACCTATCACATACTGGTTACAGGTGAAGTGGTATTTAGTACCACCTCTCAAGTAGACATACTCTCTCGAAGATTCATGCTGTTGGTTAATATCTTGGAAAGGTGATTGTCCACTCTGTGTCCAAAGCCAGTTTGCATTGGTGATCTGTCGATCCACATCTTGAGCGCCCCAACCACTACCTTTAGTTGTCCACCTCAAACTCATAGCGAATGAGCCACCACCATGACTTGACCAAGGTGCTTGTTCTGTACCAAGGTTCATTACAATCTCTATTTCAGCGATACCAACAGCGTTGACATTCATAAAGACAGGATAGTAAAGATTTGGATTAAGTCCAGATAAATCAACAATAGTCTTTTTACCATTCAAAGCCATATCAGATTTCGCTTCAACCTGAGTCAATGCGGTACCTTGGGCTGTGATTGTATTCCCTTGTTGATTAACCCTTGTCTCTAACTGATTCAGTGCATTTACATCAGCTTTTCCAGCAATAGAACTTTGAAGTCCTGTAATGGATTGAGCTTGTGCAGAGATGTCCTGACCATGTTGAACCACAGTAGCATCTAACTTAGAAATAGCTGTAGCATTGGCAAAAGTGTTTTGACGATCTTGTGTGTTCGTACCAAAACCAACAGGTGTACCATCGACAAGAGTGAAACTATGCGAGAACCAATCCATGTTATTTGGTGAATCAAATAGTACATAAATAGGACTTCCTGCGGTCGCACTTCTACGTGTAATGGCAATTGGCATCCTATTACTTGTCCAGTTTCTCAGGTCTTCTAGCCTGAAACCACAACCAATAAGCATGTTTCTCAAACCTATCACTGAGGCAGTTTCATCCCAACCAATATTACCTACGTTATCACACCCAGCAATGGCAAAGAAATTACCATAAGGAATATTTCCAATGGCTGTAACCATTGCATCACTAGCTGAATATAGATCACCATATGTATCAAAGTTTGAATACTTAACTAAATCACCAAGCCTATTAAACTCATAGATGTTAAGTCCACGACTGATACCCTGTGTCCATCCACCAAGAGCATTATACAATCCACGTTTTTCATGTTGACTGTCACCATTCCTGAAAGTGAAGATAGACCAGTTTCGTGTAAGACCAACCTTATTTGCTGTCTCACCAGCTTGGGCTGAAACAGAGGTTATAGCCTGACCTTGAGAAGTAAGTGTATTCCCTTGCTCAGTGACAGTTGATTTCAATGACTCAAGTGCCGATGATTCGGCCTTATTGCTAACAGAAGTTCTAAGGTCTGTGATAGCTTGAGCATTGGCATCAGTCTTGCCCTCAACAGTTGTTACCTTTGCATCTAAAGCTTGAACAGCCGATGCTGTAGCATATTCGTCAAATGAAGTGTTCCAAGCTGTTGGAATATTTCCACGCTCAATAATAGGTCTTCTAAGTTTGTATGTACCAGAGCGTCCAGCAAAACCAAAGTGAAATTGGAAATCATCCCCTTGTCCTTTGACATACTTCCTTGTGTGGTAATATCTCTGCCAAATATCGTAACGTTGCTCTTGTCCTTTAGCTAAGTTCAATAGTAGATATCCCATATCTGGCTTCCAATACATATCGGGAGCCAACACAGTACTGCCATTTGAAATCATAACTTCAACAGAAAAGATAACATCATCACCCTCGTTACAATTTTGCTCAATCTTGGCAATCTTACTGTAAGGGGTTAACATCCCTGTAACATAATTCCCTGTACCATTAGAGGTAACAGTAAGTACTGTATTTTCCTCACTTAAAGTTGCCGATATTGACGGATCACTTGTAACACTGTTACTCCAAACACCAGCATCAGTTATCAGGTTCTCTGACCCAACAGCGATATTATCAACCCTAGCCTCAACCTTTGTGATTGCTAGACCTTGTGATGAAATAGTATTGCCCTGTTGCTCAACTGTAGTCTTCAACTGATTGACAGCAGAAGCATCAGCCTTGCCAGCAATCGAGTTTTCAAGAGCGGTAATCGCTTGCCCTTGTGATGTAACGTTGCCATCAATAGTTGATACCTTAGAGTCAAGCGCTGTTAAAGCAGAAGCATCCGCCTTACCTGCTAAAGAATTTTGCAATCCAGTGAGGATATTACTTTGTGAATTAACCTGATCTCCTATAGTCACTACATCATTTTTTAGATTTTGTACTATCGATGCATCAGCCTTATTCACTACAGTATTTTGTAATCCAGTGATAATACTGCTCTGAGTATTAACTTGATCTCCTATAGTCACTACATCATTTTTAAGATTTTGTACTAACGACGCATCAGCTTTACCGTCAATCACTGAATCTAATGCAGTCAGCTTGGAAGTGTTGGCTTCAGTTGCCGTTGCAATCGTACTGATACTAGTTTGGACATTAGATAGTGAACCATCTATTGAAGCTTTGTAGTTGTCCAGCGTTTCAATCTGTGACTTATCAGCATCTTTACTTCGTGTAATTTCCTGAGTTAGACCATCTTTCAGCGCTTTGATACCCTCTCTACGCTGTACTGTTTCCTGAGTTAAAGCATCATTCAATGCTTTGGTATCATCTCTCCGCTGTACTGTTTCTGCTGTAAGCTCGTTCGTTAACTTATCGACTTGTAAAGAAGTAGCAGTTGCAATTTTATTTACTTCTACAACTAAGTCTTTTGCCTCTGAGCCCACTTCAATACGACTAATCAAATCTTGATGTAGCTGGCTATCTGTGATTTTCTCATTTAAAAGCTCAAGCACATCAGAGGCATCTGCTGAAGTCACACCACTGACCCATTCAGACCAGTCACCAACATTCCCGATTCTATCGATCAAACGTGCTTGATAAAATTGAGTTAGATTTGGCTGTAATCCTTGGATAACTGTAGTTGAGGTTGGATAAGCAAAAGAACCTAATGTAGCAATGTTAGATTTACCATCTGGTGAGACTTTAATCTCTACATAAGCAGTATCCAAAGCATTTGCTGGATAACTCCAATCCAGTTTCATACCAAATAAAATACCAGTTGCTTGGATAAACGCCACTTTAGGTGGTTTGCCCTGCTTTCCTTTTAATTCAGTCAAAATTGAATAGGTTGGTAAAGATGAAATATCAAAAGCACTAATCGCAACAACTCGCGCTTCATATTTACCTGCGTAGATACCGGCTATCTCTGCCGAATTATTTCCAGTTATTGGTAGCTTTAACCAGGTACCATTATCTTTACGCCATTCAACTTGATACTTGGTTGCACCTTTGGCTTGTGGCCAGCTGATCACCATGGTTTCAACAGATATTCCTTGCTGAACCATTTGCTCACTGGAAATGCTGACTGATTCAACAGGATCTTGAGTTGTAGGATTGATGATGGAGATTGGGCGATCATCAATAAATGCACCATGATCAATGGCATTAAATTTAGAATCAGCATGTTGTAATGCAGTAATGGTAAATTGGTGTGGCTCATCTTGTGAGATCGAAACTACACGAAATTTCATCGTCGCTAAATCTTGTGCATCAATCACCCATACATTTTGTGGGGCAACACTATCAAATGCTGATACAACAGTAACAACTCGACCAGCAATACTTGATACAACTCGTGCTTGTGCCTTTCCATTCTCGCCATTAACAACTAGACGGTCACCAGCTCGGCATACAACATCATCACGATCTAAGGTGATTTGTTTTAAATCAACACTAACTGAAGAAATACGCCCACCATTTGCACGACCAGCTAACAACTCATCAGCAAGTTCAATCACTTTACCTGGTAATGGAATATAGCCATCCAACCCAACTTTAAATGTGACTGTTCGAGTTTCGAGTTGTTCTGTTTTTAAAGCCCATTGGCCAGTACGTTGTGCTTGTCCTTCTGATGTACAGCCCCATGCTTCTAGTTCTAATAAACGTACCGCTTTAGCCTCTGCAATTGATTTTTCATCACGTACAAAAACATATTCAGTCTTATAGCGATTTTGCGGATTATCCCAAGCAACTTTAACTGCATTATGCCGATCACGTGCACGCGTACCGGTGTAATTGATACCAAGAACACCATCAATAATATTGGCAGATGTGTATGTAAAAATAGCATCTTGAGGTACATCAGCCTCACATACGATCGATGCACCATCCCAATAACTGATTGCACGAAATAAACCTGCAAGTTTGCTTAAAATATCGAAAGCAGATTCGGCACTTTGAATATACACATTACAAGTGAACCGTGGCTCTTGACCGCCTTTACCATTCGGTACCAGCTGATCACAATATTGGGCTAAACGATACAACGACCATTTATCAATCATTTGCTCGGTTAAACGGTTGCCAAGTGCATATCGCTTATTGGTACATAAATCATAGTAAATCCAAGCTGGATTATTGCTATAACTACGCTTAAATAGACCATCCCATATCCCGATGTAGCTTCGGCTTACTGGATCATAGTTGCTTGGTACTTTGATCTTTACACCCTTTAGATCAACAGCAATTTTGGCAATATTCGAGAATGTTTCAGCATCATATTGCACGCCAATCAATGCAGTATTTGGGTAGGCAAGTTTAAGATCGACAACTTCAGTAATGGCTTGAATATACATCTTATCGCTGACATATTCAGAGCTTGAATTCGGTGTTTTACGTGTGACTCGAATCAACCAATTATTATTGGCTTTTGGTAAGCCGATACGATGGGTACGTTCATAATTTGCTGAAGTTTTTCCTGACATTTGAGTATCAAGCATTAACTCCCATGATCCCCCATCAGTCTGCACTTCAATCGAGTAATCAATAACAATACCTGAAACATCTCCATTACTTGGGTCTTGCTGTTTTAAAGCCCCAAAACGCACTCTTACAATCACGGCATCGAGATTAAGATTGGTAATCCCTTTAACCCAAGGTGTATCACTTTTAAGTTCAACACCCACAGCAGTTTCAGAAGCAATGCTTTCAAAACCTTCCATGTATGCCTGATCATTGGTACCTGAGCGAAAATCTAGAGTGACATCTTGAAAATTTCTTGCACCACTATCGTTTTCAACTGGTGTGTCATCCAGGAAGATTGACTTAAAGCCATTTGCTAAGCCCTCAACTTCGCCCTCACTCATGCCATACTGTAAACGTGCATAGGTTTTTGAAGCGGTTGTATCATTTGCAACTTTTGGTTGTCTTTGGTTTTTGCTACCGCCTTTTGCGCCTTTTACTGTTTTAAGCATACTTTTTCCCACACAATAAAAAAGCGCTTAATGCGCTTATATTCTTAAATTATTTCTTCCCACCGCTGCTGCCACCACCAGTAAAACCAGCATCTGCCGAACTAAAAGTATCTACTGCAAATTGACCAGCATTTACAATGAATCCACCGACTTCGCGCCGACCATACAGAATCGGAACTGGATTACCTTGTGAGATTGTGGTGACTGCTCCACCAAATCCCTTATTTGCCCTGTTTCCGTCTTGATTTTGATCTTGTGCGTCAACCTTAGGTGTAAGCATCTGTGCAATACCGCCTACAACCATTCCAGCGCCAGCACCAATTAATGCTATGCCTAAATTGGAAGTTGCACCGCCAGTCCAAAAACCAGCAACAATCAAAACCGCCCCAAGTACAAGTTGTAAAACACCACCATTCCCCCCAGCCCCAATGACTTTAGGCACAATCTTGATAACTTTGGCACCAGTCTCAAAATCAATCTGATCCTCAGAGATATTTTCATCATCTTGAAAAACAGCAAAGCTAAGTCCGTGTTCATGAGCGGTTAGCATGAATTGTTCAAAGCCAGGTACTTGGACTGATAGTGCTCTTACAGCTTCACGGGTGCTTTCAACAGCAAGCTTAAATTCCTTACCAAACTTCTTTCCCAGTACGCCATATAATTTGATCGTTTTAAGCATTCTTATGCCTCACAATTTTGACAACACGCTCTTGCCATTGTTGCCCAAAGATTTCACGCACTGACTTTCGACCATAAGGATGATGTAGGATTAATGGTCCACCAAAACAACTTGTGCTTTCTTCTGACTTCAATTGCCACTGATCACCCAACCAAATCACAGCATGATTCGGGTGTTCTGTACGGCCAACATTACACACCAACATGTCACCATACTGAGGTTCTCTGACTTCATAAAATCCAGCTGTGTATAAGTTTTCTAGATAAAGGGATTTATGATCTTTATCACTCCACCAATCATCTTTACGCTCGAAATCAATCAACTGAATACCCAATTCACGATTATAAAAATCACGAATAATTGAATAGCAATCTTGATATCCATGATGGTAATCACGACTAATGAGTGGTGCTTTATAGCCACATGGCTTATAGACTTGAAAATCTACTTCGGGCCAAGCACAGATCACCCATAGCATTTCATGAAGTTCAATTTGTAATAAATCTAAATCAGAAGCACGTGCTGTAGCATTTGGATGTGAATGTACATAAGCTTGAATCTCACCATGATCTTCAGCATTCGCCAAGTCTTCGTGGTGAATTTGAAACTGACCTTTTTCAGCAACATTACGGCATGGAATATACTCACCAGAAACAATAACCCCGCAACATTCTGCGGGGAAACATTGTTCAGCATGAGATAAAATCGCTGCTTTGAGTTTTTTATTTAATTTCATTTTTACACCATTGAAGATGCAGGGAATCCACCAAAATGCAGTTCATTCTCTCGGCAACGACAGCCTGATGTTCGGTAGTTACATCGATCTAAAGCTGGATTGTCTGTTGATTCATCTTTTTCAGTAAACATTGCAGAACCGATATATCCGCACTCTTCGCTTCGATATTCCCAATTGCAGTAGTTTGAGATTTGCCGTGTAGGGATTTTTAGCCCTTCAAAATCCACTGGATTAGAAAGTTCAAAAGTCACTTGCTGAGCATTTTCAGAAGTCTTTTGTTCAATAAACCAAATCTGCTCGCGCTTCTCACTTGGATTCGCACTGGTATTACCAGCACTAAAGTTTTCTGAATCGAGATATTTAGCTAATGTGGTAATGACTTTGATTTTCGCACCAGCAAAATCACCAAACTGTAAACAATATGCAGTTACCGCACCTTGAATACCTTTAATATTGTTGGCCATACTTAAAGTTGGTGCTGAAGCCTTTCCATCACTTCGCATTTCCAAACCACTTACTTGCAACACCATTGGCTCAAAAGTCTGACCATTAAAAATGATATTGCGTTGCCAAACTCTTTCATCACCAAGATCAAATCCCTCACTGGTTGAGACAGACTCATTACCAATCGATGAATAAATCTTTTCCCAGTCTTCATGAAAAATATGACTGTGGAAACGCAAAACGCCAGCTCCTAATGCGCTGGCGTCTAATTCAAATAGTGTGATTAATCCATCTACATACAGCTTTTGAAAATCACTGTTTAACATTGTCATTCACCACAATATCAAGATCCAAGCCTTCCGCATCATAAATGGCTTGAATCGATTGGATTGAAACTCCCAACCGGTTCTGCAAAGAAATAATATGGGGGATCAACCAGCTTATGAATTGTGCTTCTTTTAATGAGACTCGGCTCACATCAGGCTCTTTATCCTTTTTTAAACCGATTAAGACATCATCTGTGGCCTTGTTATAATCAATCGACAGATAATCTATTTTTGATCCAAATTCATAGGCTGATGCTTCAATTTTGACTATGAGTGCTGCAGTAAAACTTGCTTCAATTTGTGTAAATTGCTTTGACATTTTTCATGTTCCTTCAAGTAAAAAGCCCCAACGAGTGGGGCGTGAAGTTAATTAGATTTAAGGGTAAAAAACTTGGGTAAAGGTTGTGGAAATAGTCCAGATCATTCCACCTACTTGACTAGGTGTATAGCTTGTATCTGTTTTAACTCTCACCTCACCATCCAATGGAGAATTCCATAGAAATGAATCTGCCCCTTTATGTCGATCAAAAAAAGCTTTGATTTGAAGGATTTCATCTTTAGTAGACATTCGTTTGTATGCCCATTCCCCCTTTCGATTGTTGATGCCTACTGAGATATTCTGTTCGTAGCCATCTCCAAATTTAGAAGTCAAAATATTGAAGTTTTGTTTGCCTGAGTTTCCATCTAGATCACATGGATATGTAAATTTTTCATTGCTCATAAATTGCGTCCAATAAAAAACCCACTTAGGTGGGTTTTTTAATTTCTAGGTTCTTAAAGTTTCTTGTAAGCAGCTATCATTTCATCAAAGCTTTTCTTAAAGCCTTCGAGTTCCACTTCATTATCAACATTGTATTCATAAGGCCATTTTTTATACCTAGTGTAAGCAACTTTTCCATTCTTTAATTGATTAATAATACTTAATGTATTTGAAAAGAATTTACCCTCTTTTGCGTTTAAAGTTGCATTTTTATCAATTTTCAAGCTACCAGTAGAACTTGGAAAGTGGTTCCCTCCCACCACCACGCCAAACACACCATTCAAGTAAATCAATGACAAATCTTTCTTAAATAGATAGCAACTTTTATCATTGGTAAATCTATCTTTTTTACAACTATACACCCAATCAGGATTGAGTATCTTCTCAACCTCTTTATCTCTAATCTTTTGAGAATCTATTTTTTTCTTAAAATCATTAAAATTTAATTTTGAATAATCGTAAGATAATTTATAGTCATCTTTTAAGTTTTCATTATTAGATAAACTATTTTTTAAAGTTTGAATATTATCACCTAATAAATATGAATTTTCATCATCATCAACAATGACCAATAGGGCTAAATTTTCGTATACATTATAGGCGACATATAAGGATAAATTGTTATTATAAAAATCTTTATTTTTTTGCCAAAACTTTGTAATTAATAAACTATTTGTGACAGATTTGGAATTTAAACACTCTCCCATATCAAAATCATTTATCCTTAATCCTCCAAATTCGCTTAAGTGCATTGACATTTTTGCTTTGAATTTACTATCTGTCTCTAGTAATTTAAAATTATCTATATTGCATTCTTTATCATCTATTGCAGCATTTTGTACATTATAAACAAATGATTCAGTGCTTGACATTCTTTTTAGTCTATCTTCACTATTAATCTGAGAGAAATTCGAAAAGTTCAGTGATGAGTCTAAATTAACGCCATATAGGTTATTCTTATATATTGGATTGGATTTTATTGCTTGTTTCAGCTCACCCTTATTGTCTCCCAATACATAAGCATTTTTATTTTGATCGATAATTACACCTAGTAAATCCTTACTTTTTAGGTTGTAAGCTATAAATAAGTCAACTTTAGTATCAAATATACTATTTTGACTCTGCCAAATATAAGTAGTAAATATATTATCCTGAAAATTAGATAATTGAACGCAATCGCCCTTATCGAAATCTTGTATTCGCATTGAACCAAACGTGTTTAATGTTGATTGTAGTTTTGAGCTAAAGTCTCGATCTGTACTCATAAGGTAAAAATTATCTATTTGGCAATTGATATTAATTTTTGGATTTTTAGTTATTGTTTTTTGAAAGTTAGCAAGATCAATTTGTTTCCCAGCAAAAGATAGACCTGATACCGTCAAAAAAAAGCATATTAATAATAATTTTTTCATTCTAAAGCACTCCTCAAAGTGCTCATAAAATATCAATTAAAACAGAAAAAAGCCACCGAAGTGGCTTTTCTTATTTTGACAACAAACCGCCTTGACGCTTCTCTTGAATAATTACAGCTCTCACAGCATTACCAACAATTTGAGCGAACTGTCTATGATCCTGAGTATTACCACCTGAAGTATTAACGCCTGAGTCAGTGATGTTGACTTCAATTTTAATATCTCTACTGCCTTCACCCTGAGATGAGTTCTTTGGAATAGAATTGAATCGCCTTCTATCAGCATCCTCATTACTCATTCGACTGACACCAACTAAACCACCATCTTTAAATTTTTGAGTACTGGAATCTGGTAAAGTAGATCCTAAAAACTGCGATTTCATAGCAAGATATTCACTTTGAAATGGAATTTCCCCAGTCTGATTCATATAATTTAAAGCAGTCAAACCAAGTTTAGATACGGAAGCAGCTTTCAACATAAACTCACCATTGGATGCCATGATTGGAATATCATCACTCGTTCCAGTGCCTTTACCTGTAATAGGGCCACCAGTTGCAAAACCTTGAGGGGTAATTGCTTGGATCATTGCTAAGAATGTACCTTGATCCAAAGCTGCCTTAGCGCCTGCGGCAACTTTCTGCCATACAGTACCTGGTTCTTTAGCATAAGCATCTGATACAGACGACCATAAATTCATACCAGCTTGAGTAAGTGCAAAGCCCTGCTGCATTGCAAACATAGTTTTATATGCACCTGAACTTTCACCAAGAATACCTTTAAACATATTCGCAAATGAACCTGTCAATTGCTGAGCTTGTGTTAATTGCAAATTCAAGGAATCCGTTTGATACTGATTTTCAATATCAATCATCCGCTTATTGTGATCAGCCCAAATTTTCTCACGAACCTCAGCTAATTTTTCCAAATCAGCACCTGGTTCTTGCTCTTGTCTCTCAGCGTCAGCACTCTGCGTTTCAAGTAGGGTTTGTGAAACCGCCATTCTGCTGAATTTATCTTGACTAATCTGGTATCGCCCTGTAGATCCATTCATTTGGGCTTGAACGGATTCCCAGCCTGTTGAGGCGTCTCTTAAACGTCTACTTAAATCAGCTTGATGTATTAAATATGTCCAAACTCTTAAAGGTTTACTTTCTGATAACTTATTCATCACTTTATCAACCTGCATATTTAGGTTAAAATTCATTTATGTTCTGATCCTCAAGTGTACGTTGTGGGTTGGAAACAAAGACCTCAATGTTTGCCGCATTGGGGTTTTGCTTTATTTATAATCTGAAAAATTGAAATTCAATTTATCGCGCTCTTTCCTAATGGCTTGCTTGCAAGCTCACTCTGAAATAATTGTGTTGATGTTATAAAAAGTATTTTTTAATTTCATGCCTTACAGGGGGTTAATGAATTTTTCAAAATTACGCCTGTAGGTTTTGACAAATTAAACTTTGTACGATTGTCCAAAATAATTCATATAATGCTGTCAATTGGCTTGGATTATTTTTTATTCACTTCACTCAAATACTTCCCATCCAGCGCAAAGATACACTCAACAAAAAGCCCTCGATCCAAGTCACAACCGTACACATCAAAATAGCTTTTAATATCCGCAAGAGTGAGTGAATCATAGAACCCACCACCCTGCGGAAAAGCAATAAACCGTCGCGCCCTTGAAATTAAATTAAAGGCTTTGATGATATGGTTTGCGGTGTAACTAGGTTCTAAACGCTCAGGTGGTTTTATGCCAAGCTTTTGGTAGACTTCTGCTGTTTTTTCTTCGCACCATTTGATGTTTCTTTGTTCGTAGTGCTTGAGGACTTTCCCACTTCATCAACAATCTCTTCTGCCTTAGAGTCATGGATCACTTTGGCTTTGTCCATGATGAATACGATAATTTCAAGTGCTTGCTTAGAGCTTGTACAAATCAGTTCTGCATTTTGCGCGCTGTATTCAATCGGCTTTTTATCCTTACCTACTAGCCCAACCCATCCTAGCAAAAGATGTGAAACAGCACGGTTAAAACCTAATTTGGCCTTAACCGCTCCTTCATCGGTAACGGCCTTAATGCCTGCAAGCTCTTGCTCAGCTTGAATCCCATTGAGTTCAAGTGAACGTTGAAACGATGGCTTATCAATACTCGCAATGAGTAGCTTTACACCATCTTTAAAATCAAACCATTCTTGAACATATTCAATGGACTTCTGTTCTTCGATTTCAATTAACATGATTAAGGCCCCGCAACTACAGGAATACGTGTAAGAGTTGGTGCAACATCCGCTACTGTAAACGAGAATTGGGTAGTTAATACATCACCAGCGCCACCACTTGGCAAAGGTGCAGATACTTGAACCTTAGGTAGTTTGAGTGTGTATTTATTACCTGCAGTATCTTTCAATGAATATTCAAGGCCGATCGGTTCATTTAAGAATTGTTTTTCATAAAGTTCTGCAGTGTTTTTGGACCATGCAATTGTAAAGTTACCACTGCCTTTCATAATGGTTTCTAAGATTGCGGCAATGTTATTTTCATAGTCTAAGCACTTCTGAATCTGCATTGTATTATCAATGGTTAATTCAATCTGAGTGATGCACATTCCGGGTTTCTTTTCACCATCAATAAGAATGTCACCAGTTGATAGACTGGTTAATGGAATAGCATCCACTGCAGGTGTTACAGTCCCAGTCGGTGCAACCTCATAAGCTGTACGCTTCATTCCCATAATTGCGAATTTAGAAGTCACAATGCCACTATCAGGAATCGATAAAGTCCACTGGTTAATGTGGCAACCGGTGAAAACTTGGAAATTATCGATATCGCTAAAGCCGCGAATAATTGATAGGGTTTTTCGAGTAGTGCCGCCAAAAGCTAAAACGTTGGCTGCCCATTGGTTGAAGGCTACCAACTCTAAGACACCATCTTGAATGCCATAAGCCCATTCAGATTCAATATCTCCTTGCACTTCAACACCAGTTACTAAAGTGCCGGCTGCAATTCGTGAATCTTTAATCGTTTGCGATTCGGTGGTTTGTGCTGATGCATCTAAACCATTCGTGGTAAATGCAAATGTATTCCAAGTTGTTGCAATCACACCAGGTGATGCTTCAAAACCAACTCGAGTTAATTGTTTAGCTCCAGAACTCATTAAGTTCTCCTTAATTTAGGCGTAAAAAAACCTCCCTTAAGGAGGTGGTTGATTTAAATGTAATTCAGGTTAGTTACGTGATTTAGCTAGTTCACTCGAAATTCAGCTCTCAGGATCTTTGCAAAAAAATTATCATCATCCATACCTTGTGGCGCATGGACTTTATAAACTTCAAGAGTGGAAACACCAAAGGATTGTAAGAAGTCACGCCATTTAACACATAGATTAGTCATTTCAATCGTGCCTGTATTCTTTGGTGCAAAGCATTGTATTGAAATAGTACCTATATCTCGAATACAGGGCTCATTTCCAATTCCAGCTATTTGGCTGTCTCCATATTGAATATAGACCTTACACCAAAGTTTATTTGGTGGTGGCTCAAATGGTTTACCATCTGGAGTTTTCTGATTTTCAATACGAAGATTTGTTTTTTCCACACCACTAAATTGACCTATTCGCTTGTATATCGCCAATTCAGCCTCTGATAAAGTCATCATTTATATTTACTCGTAACTGACTGGAAAGTGATTGAATAAATTCCTAGTGGTGCTTGCCCAGAATGTCCATTCTCTAGAGCAATTGCGTAAGGTAAATTATTGCTAATGAATACTCTCATCCCTAATTGAACGCTCAGTATTTTAGCCATTCCATCTGCAATGGTAGTGGTACCTGATTTATCTATTTTCTGAAAGTCTTTGGTGTAATCCACACTACCAATTGAAACACGATGATTACCTCTGAAAGCCCCTGTATCGACTGGACTTTTAAGTACAACACCTTGAAGCATTGCAGCAGTGATTTTTCTTTGTAATTCTGAGCCATCACGTAATACTTGGAGTGTGAATTGTGATGGTCTTAATCCGTTCCATCCCATAAGTTTCACCCATCAATCAAAATTAAACTTTTCTCAGTTGGCAAACCCAAATACTACCACTTGGATCTTTAGCTACGCTCAAAACTTTAAACTCACCACCTGCCACCCAAAAATCATCAATCTGAGGCACACCACTTACCTCATTTTGAAGCACAGTAGCTTTTAAATCTTCAACTTGGTAATTGATAGGCTTTACTAAATCTCGCTTATATGAGCCAAACACTCCACGTCCAGAGTATTGCTCAACGGTAACTATAGGATAAGTCTGCGTAACAAAGTCGAAATCACCTGATTGGATTTCTTTAGAACAGGTAAAAGTGGTGATAGCATCAGCAAGTTTTGTATTAAAGGCTTTAGCCACTTTGGATTGAATCTTATCTCTCATCCGCGATACACCTTGAATGTGAATCCTTTGGGTTTTAGATCCAGCGAATTTATAAATGCTTTAGCGATCTGCTCAAATTCTGATATTTCACGACTTCCTTCTACAAATGACTCTTCAACTTCAACTGAATCGGCCTTAATACGCTCGCTTGTAGTTTGCCGTGATACTCCTGAATAAATCACACCAGCTTTAATGCCTTTCACGATTTCACATGCTGCATCTTGCAATAAAGGATCTATTGGATTAGGAACAAAACCTATTTCATTCTTCATCCATGTATTGGCCAGCAAAACTAGACGAGCCTTATCACTATCATCGGCGAAGTCTGCACCAAGGATAGATTCAGCTTCTGCAATAGTAATAAAGCTCATAGTGTTATTCCTTTGGCAATAGGGCTAGCAAGTCATCTTTTTTTGCATCAGATGAGAATGCAATGCCTTTCAGTTTGAGTACATCTTTAAGTTCATCTACTTTAAGTTTTGAATAATCCACTAACTGAAGTTCAGAGATACGTTCTTGCATTGCACCAACATCATTTTTAAAGGCAATAAATTCACCTTCCACGGTGGCTAGTTGCTCTTTTGTATTAGTTAGATCAAGTGCTACAGCATCGAATTGCTCAGTAGGTATCAAACCAGTAAAATCAGTAGGCTCACCGTGCAAAAACTCAGTCTTTAATGATTCCAATTGTTGTTTTAGATCTTCATTCTCAACAACAACCTTTTCACATTCTGCCTTTGCGTCATCAATCACAGCTTGGAGTTCTGGTGTAATACCAACCTCAACATCTACAGTTAAAGGGTTGATAGAAAGTTCTTCACCCTCACACAATTCATGCTGGCCATGCTGAAAATCCGATTCGTTAATGATGCGAAAATCTTCACCATCTTTAATTTTTACTGTTTTTGCTAACATTGTTTATTCCTTAAAAAAGAAATGGGCGCAAGACGCCCAAACCATTACCCAATTAGCAAACCGATATGCCGCTTAGTAACAGCCTTTACACCCCAAGCTAAAGCAACTTCATACACAACCTGTTTGTACTGGCGATAAACTGATACTTCAAAAGCCAATCCAGTTAAAGGATCAACAATCGTAGTGCGGTCATCTGCGCTATCACCACCTTCGGGTAATGCAGGCGCACGTGTTGCTAATGCGATCGCAGAGCGAGAGAAAGCTACATTCGGCGTGTAAGATGAGCCAAGAGTAATTACAGAATTATCTGCAGGTTCAATAATTAGCCCTCCATTTAATGAAAGGTTGGCACCAACCAGCCCACCCGAAACATATTTATTGGTGTCACCAGCAAAAGTCAAAATGTCACCAGCTAAAACAGCACCAGTACCACCGTCAACAGTTAAAGTTTTATCACCAATTGCAGGTGCACCATTCACCAGGTAGTCAGCACCAGATCCTTTAGTGTGAATACCAATTGAATGAGAGTGGCGAATAGCAAAATTCATTACACGGTCAGTCATACCATTTCGTAGTAAATCAGCACTTCCAGCTTCATTTACTTTAAAGAGCTGTGATTGCTTACCACGGAAGTTACCAATTGCCGAATGTCCTAAAACTAACTGTAGGTCATTACGTGGTGCGCCATTGCGCTCTAATACACCCAAAATGCCTGAAAAGTCTGTCATATCAGCTGCTACAGCAAATGGAGTAGATCCAGCCACACCATATGCACCACCAGCACCTTTATATGCTTCAAGCCAGCAATCATATTCAACTTCATTAATCAATGTCCGCATCGCTTGTGCAAAGCGATCAGCCATAATTGTTTGATACGTTCCAGCATTTTGAAGTGAGCGAGTTTCCTCACCATTCCAACGAATCGGCACATTGCGAGATTTAGTAATCTTCGCAACCACATTATCAACTGTGCCATCACCAGCATTAGGCGCAGTTACACCAGGCACAGTATCTTGTGCACCGGCAACTGTAGTTACAGGAATTTTTACGTCATCCCCCACGGCGGCACGCTCAATTGTACTATCACGCGTAACAGCTGGAATAAACCCTGTTAATTCACGAGATACGATATCCATAGCAGTGTAAAGCGTAGGTAGTAAACCATTTAAATTGTTAGCCATTTATTGGACTCCAAAAATAAGAAAACCTGCTAATGCAGGCTGTAAGATATTTACAAATCAAGATTCAATTTCACCGCCACTTTTCATAAATGATGCTTTATCAGTAGGGCTTAATTGCTCAAAACCTTGACGTGACATTGATTTACCGCCAACCTGCCCACTTTGACCATTAAAGCCACCACCACCTGCTTGAGAGCCTTTAAGTAAAGAATCTTTGTGTTGATATCCACCAACAAGAATCTCTAAGGCTTCATCAAAACCAGCTGCATCACCATGATTGGTACGTGAATAAATCTTTTGACCGTTGTTGTCATAAGCAGTTGGCTTACCATCTTCAACTTTGAAGTTTTTGCCAAACATCGCTTGAAATACATCCGCAGGAACAGCTGATTTATCTGCAATATATTTAGATCGAGCGAATCCACCACCAATTAATTCACTATGTAATTGCTGTTGATATGTGTCACGATCTTTGGTTAATTGCTCAATTTGTGGATTGTATTTTTGCTCGAATGACTGTGTTACTGATGCAATCGCTTCATTACGAACACGCTCTGCTTCACCAGCATCAATCAATTTTTTAGCATCAAGATTCTGGACAGTAGTCAAAGCTTGTTTGGCTTTTTCAACATCAAGACCTTCAAATGCTTTCAAGCTAGTTTCTGCTGCTTCTTTTGCTTCACGATGGGTTTTAGCTTCCGCATTTAAAGAACTGATTTTTTGTACCGCATGGGCAGCATCAAAACCTACTTCTTTACCATCATCATGAACATAAATAGGCAAACCTTGCTCGTTCACTTCAGCGTATGTTTTACCTTCAACAACTACAGTTTTGATTTTCATAGGTTTCCACCTTTTAAAATTGAGCATCCGCTCGTTGCGCCTTGTTCATCCGAATTTCAGGCAATAAAAAACCGCCTTTCGGCGGTCGTATTGATTTTAAAAAAATTAAGAAATTACTGATAACTCAATAATTGCAAATTCATAACCTTCAGATTCTAAATTTTTGCCTAAGCTTTTTAGATGTTCTATTGCATTTTGTCTTGAAGTAAAAAGACCAACATTAATAACATTATGCTCAAGCCCATCCTCAATTTTCAGGTCAAACGTTTTAAGATAAAAATATTTTTCTTGCATTTTTAACCCCCTTAAAATTAAAAGACTTTTTACATAGTTAAGTTATACCTTAAATAATCTTTACTTCGTTTTAAATAGTTTTACAAATTGTAATTACAAACTTAAATCATTAAGAGTTTTGATATCATTTTTTCTCAATTCCTTAAGCGTGAATGCCTTTCCACTTAATGGATCAACAAATTTATCAATTGATAACCCACCTTCTGAATAGAGTTTGTATTTCGATGGACCTAACCATTCTTTTTGAAAAGATTCATCCTGATGAGCAAACCATTCTTTATACGTTTGATTCGCATACACCTGACCTATCTTGCTTTCACGTTGATCTTTAGGAATATTTTTGACAGCTCTCTTATCTGAAACGAAAGGACGTATACCAGCTAAATCACCATCTTTATCACAACCTACTTGAATAGTTCGGCAACGGCGGTGATATGGTGGTTTCTGATGACCTTCCCCAATTTGTTGTATGCGTCCATCTTTGGCAGCACAGCCTAAACTTGTACGCCCATCCAATGTTGCCACATCTTTTGTGTAGTTGAAGCCTAAGGCTTTCCAAGTATCCAGATATGAAATATTACTGACATGTGATCTTGCAGTTCTAACTTCGGCATCTATCGCATTACGGGTCTGATTTAATAAACCATCTGAGTAATTTAGCTTTTTAGTCCCCTTGATCCGTTGAACAATTTTCTGACTCGTTTGTCCCTGGTAAATACCATCACGAATAACATATTCAACCTTTTTAAGGACATCCTCAGCAATATTTGGAAAAATCAGATCGATCAGCTGACCTTCAGCATAAGGAACTTTCCTAAACTTATTAAAAAGCTTGTCACCTTCTAATTTAGGTTGCTTCTTTTCAGCTAAAGCATAAATAAATCCAGCCTCATGAACTGCTAAAGCAATTGCTGAAGCTGTAAATATCTCAGGAAGTACGACAGATATTGATTGCTGCCAATTCATCAAAATTCCTAAGATATCTTTCAATGAAGAGGTCGTGTATTTACCACTTGCCAAAATCGTCTTTTCAACTTCGTTTAGATCGATTAGCAAATTTTGAAGCTTATTTAACATCTCGATAGATAAACCATCAAACGTTTTTAGAATTTCATTAACTGATGCTGAAGAAAGTCGTTGAAGATATGAGTTGTGTTGATTTAAGGCATCAAGTATTGCTTGTTGAATCATTTGATCTTTCATCATCTACACCTTGATATGGCAGATAACCACCTAATGGCTTGCTCATCCGATATTCATCTATCTTTTTCTCGATATCTTCCCATTTGGCATCTGAGAACGTTCCTGTTTGCTCATATTGATAAAGAACTTCTGGTGGTATTAACTCACCTTGCACCATCTCTAAAATCAGTTTTGAACGTTCTACACTGTATTTCTGCTTATTGAAATCTTGAGAAATCACATAAGTTAATTCATCTGGTTTTATGTCATGGTTAGGCAATGCAAATTTCGCGCACCAACGTAAAGCCATTTGAAGTGCTTCACTAATGTTTGATACTGCCAAAGAGACGACAGAATGCTGAATAGAATCCTCATTATCGGCTTGAGTTGCAGTCTTATTAGCAGATCCTACTTCAATTAGGCGAGCACCCATTTCTTTCATTTGCCCCCATTTGTCTGTCATCAATTGTTTGGCCAAGTTATTACTTTCTGCTTGTACAATTTCAATTTTGGTTGGGAAGCCACGGCGCGAACCCACAGTTAAACCTTCATTCTTTGCAATTTCGTATTGCTCATGAGTCACATCAGGCATTGAAATAATGGGTTGACCAACAACAAAACCTGATTCTTCAACATCAGCGCTGTTACGGTAATGAGCGAGGTTTAAATCTGCGAGTTCAAGCAAAGGTGCGTTATCAATTTCATCTGTATTATCTACAGCTCCACAAAATGTGAATGGAATATATGACCAGGCTTTTCCATGATAATCTGTAGGGGTATATTTTTTATCTTCCACCCACTCGCCTTTATCATTCTGCTTATAAATTTGAACTGTATATGTATGGCCATTCTCACCTTCATCCAGTCTTAAAAATCTATATTGTTTCTTAACGTCACGGCCAAAACCGTCGGCAGTACGTGTAGAGACAGTTTCAAGAATCTTTACGAAAGAAAGCTTTTTCTGATTGCCCAAAATAATATGGTCCCAATCTTCAACTGAGGCTGCTTTTAGGACATGAATCATTGGAAATGCATTCTTTTGTTTATCTTCCTCCCGGTTACGACTGGGAGCTACTTCTGGATAATCAACATACACACCACAACGATAATGCTTGAGGATTAAACTCAACATGTATTGTGATGTTTGGAAAATCGAACGCCCAGATCCATCAGCATTACGATCTAAATACTCTAATTCTTCAGGTCGTTTGAAATCAGGAAGCTTATTAAAAGCTAAACCAATGTTGCTTTTCAGAGTTCGGCCAGTTACACCATAAAATACAGCTCGATCCAAATACTCTGTGTATCTGTCATCTTCTTCAAAAGTTTGTGGAACAGGTAAATAACGTTTTCCTTTAGCTTTAACTGCAGTCTGCCCTTTACAAACATCATCCACTTTTGTCCAAGCATTAATATTTGCACTATATTCTGTGTGCAGTGATGTTATTCCTGTCATTTTCTTCGTCCAAAAATAGAAATGTCTTTAAGGCTGGTTACAGGTTTTATAATCGGGAATCGCTTTGCCAATGGATAACCACCAGCATCTCCCACATGATCTAAACCTGATTTTTTATCTGGCATTCCAAAATCATCATAAATTTGCTGTTCTAGCGTTTCTGTAAAACGGGGGCATTTGTTGGTATTTACTTTAAGTGTTCGCTCACCCTCTGCATTAAGAATCAGAGCATTTACTGCGTTAATCCGATCTTTAATTGCAGGGTTTATTCCATCCACTTCAATCCTAAAACCCTTATCTCGTAATATTTGGTGATCTGACTCACTGCTATTTTTAGATGATGTAGATTGCCCTGCTGCATCAGGAATTACTGTCATTTCATGAAATGGAAAGCGCTCAATAAGTAAAGTTGCCATTGTTGGTGTATCTCTTACCCCAACCATCTCATCCAATGCTAGGGGCTTACCATCACGTATGACATAAATAACTGCAGCCATTTTCAAAACGTTAAAGTCCATACCAATGAGTAAAGACTCATTAGGTCTAATTTCTTCATTGGTGTGATTTAATTTTCGATCAAAATCAGGATATACAGCCCCACTAGTTAAGTTTACGAACTGCCCTTTTAAATATGCAGAAATGAGCTGAGGTGGATAGGACTCGAATAACGAAGAAATATAATCATCAGGTAAATTTGCTTCATTATCGTAGGTTGAAGCCTGAATCATTCCGTAAAGTGCTCGTTTCTGAGGTGTTGAGTTTGCCTCTTTTACAAACTGTTCATGTGTAAATTTAAATCCCTCAGGTGTGGTGGCCACATCAATACCATTGATTAAACCCGCTTGCTTATAACGCATACGAGCAATGATTTTTCGCCATGCTTGTTGCGCTTTAAGCGTAGGCATGACATCAAGTTCATCAATTAGCCCATGGCCAATTTTAAAACCAACAATTGTTTGAGGTTTTTCCATTGAACGGCAAATAACTGTACTTCTGTATTGGCGACCATAGTAAATATCAACTTCCTTATTTGACTCATAAATCTTGGTCTTAAGGCCCCAGTCAAAAGCAACTTCGTCAATGGTAGGAAAGAAAATATCTCGTATCTGAGGATAGGTTGGTGCAAAGTAGCCCAAAGGTACTTTCGGAAATTCCCAAGACTTATCACAAAGACTTGAACATCCCACCCAAGTTTTACCAGATCCAAACCCTGCGACAAATGCACGAAACTTATTTTTGAGTTGTAGAAAATTAGCCTGAGGTACATTCAGGGTCGGATTTATGTTCGGCATTTTCTTTACTCGCATCAACAACCTGAATTGTTACTTTTACTGGTGTAGGATCATCAGCGCCTTCACCATCTCCGTTTTTAATTCTGTCTATTTCAAGCTGTTTAAGCTGCTCATCTAATAATTGAATTTCATAACCATGCATTTCATCCTTAACCTGTTTAATGATGCTTTGTTTTTTTACTTTATTATTCTTCCAATCGACATACATCTTTTGGAGTTCATTAAGGCGTACCGCTTTATTGGCTAATGGAATGTCATATATATTTTTCTTGAAATGTTCGCGTGTATGTTGAAAAAGTGTCTTAAGCTTTTTACTCATTCCTCTACATGTTGCTTTTGTTGGATCATATGAGGCAACTTGCTGCCGTTCAATTTCAATACCAAATTCTTCTCTTACAGCATCTACAACTTGTTGAGGGGTTTCAAAGCAAGCAAGAGACTGAACTATAAAGATTTTCACAGGCTCTTTAAGTGTTGCCATAACCACCCCTTCGTAAGACTACGTAAGGGTAAATAGGCAAAAAAAAGAGCCAAGAGGCTCAATTGATCACACAAGTTCCACAACACGCAGATACATTAAAATCTGATACAAACGGCGGGTTCTTAGCGACCTCAACCAATCGCTTGACGTTCTCGCTTGCTCCCCAACGTTTGACTACCCCGATAAATTCCTCTACATCATGACCTGCTAAATAGTGCTTAGGTAAGCCTGTATGATCGCTATAGAGTATTTCCCCATCTTCATCACGCTCTACACCAATATGGTAAAGCTCATGCTCAATCAAAGCACAAAATTCACGGTCATTTGCACGTTCGCAAAAGCTTGCATCGACAGTAATGAGATAAACAGGAACAAATCCAAACCAGTCGCGCATTTGCTGCTCTTGCCGAGCTTTACGCCATCCACCTTGGTTAAACATTACTTTTTCACACTGGCCTAACACCATCCGTTTTTTAGCTACGGCGGCAGATGACGCCCAAGCGAAAGCTAAAAAAGTTTCATCGTCGTGTAATAGCTCTGCTATGTGGTCATGGTCGGGGTTATGAAGTGCACCGCCAAGCGTAAGAAAGTTGGTTACCACCCATTCTTTTAGATCCACGGCGGGTGCCAAGCGAATCGCTTCCTCTTCTTCTGCTTGATCAATTAGCTCAGTTGATGGAAATGGTCTGATCTGTTCCATTGAAAATATGCCTCTTCAAATTCTTAAGCCACTTGGAAGCTTGGTTAGATTCAATTTGCATTGGACCAAATTCATCAATCTTATGTCTATTCGCTGATTCTATCCTTACAACGGTATAACCCATTTCAGACGCCAAATCGTAACGATCCATACTCCAAGCTTTATCTTTCAGCTTACCTTTGCGACCACCCGACCAAGGTCCACCAGAAATTTCAACTAAAATTCTGAGTTCAATAAGATGAAAATCAAAACGCCAATGTTTTGTTGATTCAAATTGGAATAGTTTCTCATACTTAATTTTTAATACATTCAGCGATTGCTCAAAGTCTTCAAATGCTTCTAGGTATGCTTCTTTTGCCTTAGGTAAAGGTCTTGTTCTTGGTTTTAGTTTAGGTAGATTCTTTTTTGTTCGTTCATGATACTGCTTTAAATCCAATGGAATGTAACTCCCAAAAATTGACTTCAGATTAGTGTTTAACAAAACAAATAAAAAGTTAACTTAAAGATTTTATTTTTTTAAATATAAATATCAATAACTTAAACATATTGTGCAAAACGCAAAAAATCATTAAAATAAATATCAAACTTATGGTTATTAATTAAGTTTTTTATCATTCCTGAAAGTTTCTAATGAGGTGAAGTATGTTATATTTTTTTTTAATCTTGTTCTTAGGAGTATCTATTGATGATAGAAATAAATATTAAGGTAAAAATTAAAAAACCCCTAAATGCAGAGCCTATAGTTTGGTCGACGAAGAATCTGCTAGAAGGGGCTTGGTTTTTACGACTTAAATTAAACTGGACATATGTCTTTGTTTTTATTAAGTGTATATATTGGTTACATGTCTATATAAATCAATATATACCTTATCTTACAACTTAATTTCCCTTGCTTCAAGCCAACGCTTTCTCATGAAGGCGTTTTTGTTTTAAATACTATATTTAAAAATAAAGACCCCGCTACTTATTATGCAAAAATATCCGATCTAGCGCTATCAGTATGCTAACCTTAGTCTTCAATGTAAATTTTATATTTAGCTTTTAGAGTTTAAATTCTATATTTATATGACTGGCTTTAAAATTAATAACTTTCCATTTATTTAATCATAATCATCTTATTGAATAAGTTACCTATAATTTTATATTTTGAAAATGCAATATGTAATTCATCACAATTTTTTGTAACTCCAAGCTAACAATATTTAATGATTTCAATTGAGATAAAATTTTAGGATCTTCAAAGCTAATGTTTTTATTATTAAAAATTAATTCTAAATCATTAATGTATACTTCTATTTTATAAATGCTTTCATCATCTGAAATATGTTGAAGCAATCCATAATACAAATTCAAATACTGAAGATTCTCAGCATATCTAATTTTAATTTTTTCTACATGATAATCATTTTTAGCCTCCACTTTCCCCCAACTATCAATTATGGCTTTTATATTATGATGATTATCGTGCAAATAATTATAGAAAACTTTACTTTCAGCTGCAATAACATCACTAGCTTTTTGAGACCTCCAGCCATTGTAAGTCAATAGTAACGCTAATGGTGCAAATAAAGTAGCAGACCATATTAATAAATTTGTTGTAAGAGTGATATCAAGCTTAAAGAAAAAAATAATTGCATATAAAACCACATCAACTAATATCAAATATCCGTATATAGCCAAAATTTCATGTATGAATGTACTATTCTTCAATTTATAAAGTTCCGATATAAATAAACCCCGCAATGCGAGGTTTTAGACGGCGGTGTTATACAAATTCGCCAAGTTATCACAAATATGCCATAACCTGTGCGCACACTCAAGTGGTTTTTTCGAAAGTTTCAAAGACAAAATGCGAATATCGACTCTTAATAAAAGCCATTCCGCATTTAATATCTTGTCTAATCTGATTCACTGTTGTGTCATTACTTGAAGAGATATCTCTTAGAGAATTACCTATTACATGATGTGACCATACTGAAGAAATCCATTCTTGAAGAATTTCATCTTCTATCAATTGAACATCTAAAAATAATCTTTGGAAAGCTCGTGCTTCATTACTATTCAGTTGACAACAGGTACCACGACGACGAACACATAAGCGATCCTTTAAATTCTCATCATTTATATACATAGCAAGCAGTCTTTCACGCTGCTTCTGTGTAATTCGCTTTGTTGGCATTGTTTTTACAATACGTACCATTGTTTCATTATCACCATTTATCCAAGCCCCTAACTGGCGACACCATTCCTCAAAGCTGTACTTTTTCCAATCTGTTGCCTGCATAATTGTAATTGCTGCATTCATATAATCACCCTTTTAACCGTCTAATTTCTTCAATCGCTTTACCGCTCTTTACCTGCTCAGTGCTATATCTGAACACTAAATAACCCAGTACCTGAGCTGAGTTATATTTCTCCATATCTGCTATATAACCTTTCCCCCTTGTATGTCTGCCATTGCTCCAAATACCTCCTTCAACTTCTATTAAAATCTTGGTACCAGTTATATGAAAATCAGCTCTCCATTTTCGATTTTCATTGAACTGATACTCTTGTTTAAATTCGATTCCGTAAGCTCTCAAATGCTGAATTAATGTTGCTTCACCATCACTTACAACACGTTCTTTTTTTGATGAATTACTACGCTTTGATTTCCTTTTCACCTTAGGCGCGTATTTCTTTTTATATTCAGCAATTGAGATGCTTTCCACTTACGCTGCACCTCTGCTCTTGGATTTAAATCCAACGTTAGCAAGATATGATTTCCAATTCTGGCGTTCAGTTGGATCAGCAAGTTTTGCAGCTATGCGACCAGCAAGATTTTCGTATGATTCACCTGCAGTGCTGTACTTGCTGATAACTTCAGGATGTCGAGCAAGTTTGTTTGCAAACATGTACATCTGACTTGGTGAAGCGAAAACAAGGAAATCAGGATCTAAATTAATTTGCTCAGGCTTACATTTATTTCCGTATTTATGGCGATTTTTTAAAAGCCAGTCTGCAAAGTGGTAAATCATCAAGTCAGCACAAAGATTGTTTCCAGCATTAAAAAGTTCGAAAGTTTTCTTTTCGCGCTCAAACCAACTTGCTTCGATAATTTCTTTTGGTGTCACATTGGGATCAGCCTGTTCTAATTCCAAACGAAGTTTTTTAAAACAAAGCCACCCATTTTTATTTTTAGATTCATTAATAGATTCTTTGAAAGATTCCGTGTCCCAACGTTGGGACTCTTTAACGGAATTGTTGGGACTGTTTAATGGAATTGTTGGAACTGTTCCATTATTGGTACTGTTCCATTGTTGGGACTCTTTAGACCCTTTAAAAGTACCATTGTTGGTATTGTTTAAGTCTTGATTTTCATTACTTAACAGTACCGTTATTGGTACTGTTTCACGACCACATACACCCATCAATTGATAAACTTTTACCTGTTTTGTGCGCCCTTTCCGCTCCCCAGTATCAATAATTAATCCATCTTCAACCAATTCATCGATGATTTTTAAAACGGTTTTACGATCCATTTCGGTATCTTCAACCAATCTGGCCACACTTGGATAAGCGCAATGATCCTCACTTGCACGATCCGCAAGTGACAGTAAAACCAATTTTTTTAAAGGTTTTATACTGCCACCTTTCTTTTGTTTTTGTCTAATTTTCCATGCCCAAATGGTTGCATCTAAGCTCATAATTCACCGACCTTAGGCTTTACGTACCCACCAAATGAAATGACCTGTTCAGCTTTGATCAGGCTCGTAATAACCTGACTTGCTAACCAAATCGTGATCTTGAATCGATAAGCCATCTTTTGGGCCAATTCTTCCTTGGTTACAGCTGCATTCTCTTCGTTGTAACCACGCAATCTTAGATTGCCTTTTTTGATGCCATGAATATGGTTCAACAAAAGCAAAGTTGGTTCATAAAATGATTGGATTTCCTGAGTCTGTTTATGCTCAGGTTTAATTTGAAAATGGCTATTCATGAAACCTCCGCTAGTGCTTGTTCAGCTTCGGTTAAACGGCGATTGGCTTGGATTTCTGCAATTGATGCTGTGCGAACTTCATTTGCAAAAACATGCAGCAAATAACTTTTAGACTCAATTTCGTACATATCAAGATTTGAGTGAAACTCTTCAACACTGAATAATTCCTCTGAATCTGTCGTGTAATTTGGCTTTGTGAGAACTACAACATCACCTGTTAGAAAATCAGCATTAATGTTGTTTGTGTTTTGGTGTTGTGCTAAATTTGATTTCATATTCATTGGTCCCATAATTGATGAATTAAAAGCCTGATTCGCGAGATCAGGCTTTTTCTATTTCGTTGTATCCAAGTTCAATATCGATTCCAAAATCATCAATATCATCTTGAAAAAGATCATCTACAGAATTAAGTCGTCCCATATATCCCTTAGCCATAGCCAATAAAGCTGCAAGTTTTTCTTTGTGAATTAACTTGTATTTCTTTGGAACGATTTTTAACCCCATTGCGTCCAATGCTGCGCAAGTGTTTTCAAAGTCACTCAAGCCATTGCTTTTCTTGTCATTTTTCATTCTAGAAAATGTGGTTGGATCAAGTCCAATTGAATCAGCAATCTGCGCATTGTTGGTGCTTGCAAGAACACGCATAACTCGTGAAATGCTATTTCTAGCGCTTGCAGACAATTCATTTAATACTTTGCTCATGGTGGTTCCTAAGCTGCACTGGTCTTTCTAAGAAAGAAGTCAAATATGCTTTTGTGGGTTAGTTTCTGATTGCTCGCATCTACCATTCTTTGAATGGTATCCATGCTTGGTTTTTTGCGTCCATGGATAAGATGAGATTCCATATATCCATAAGAAATTTTTGTGGTTTCACAAAATTTAATGCGTTGATCTTTATCGAGACCACGCCAGAAATCGTAAAGGGTAACCATAAATACACCCGGAAGGTAAATTAAATATAAATATACCCACAAGGTAAATAAAAAACAACCTCTCAGGGTATTTATTTTTTCTACCTGAAAGGTAAATTACTTAATATTGAATAAAGGCGAACTTAAAATGGCTGAATTGAAGACAATTCATGAAATTAGACTTGGTAATACTAAAAAGCTGATGAAGGAATCTGGCCTAAGTCGCACAGAGTTTGCTGAAAGAATTGATATGTCTTACAACTTATTTAGCCAATATATTGGTAAAAACCCAACAAAAAATATTGGTGATGATACAGCTGAAAAGATAGAAAAAGCCTTTAACAAACCTAAAGGATATCTTGATCAATCCGACAGTAAGCTACTAGGTATAGGTAGCTTTAATAAATTTGATATTGAAGCTTTCAAAAAGCAGCACAACATTGCTGATGGAGAGGAAGCTGTTTTATTCTCGAAAGTGGCTGAAAAACCGTTCGTGATAAGCAAAAGATGGGTTCCAGTTAAGGCTTACAGCAAAATGGGCATGGATGGCTTTTTCACTGATATGGGTTATGAGGGTAATGGTGGAGATGGTTATATCCCAACTCACTCTGGTGGTGAAAAAGCATATGGAATTAAAGGAACTGGTGATTCCATGTACCCTGCTATTCGTAATGGTTGGTATGTTGTTTGTGATCCAGATGCAGAGCCAACTCCTTCAGAGTTTGTTCAGGTTTGCTTAAAGGATGGAAGATGCACTATTAAGGAATTCATCGGAATCCATAACAATGTCCTTAATCTTTTAGCTGTGAACGGAAGTGAAAGGATTACATTTGATATGGATGAAGTGGAAAGCATTACAGCTATTACAGACATCATCCCACCAAGCCAGCACAAGCAAGAACACCCTAATTCCATATAAATAAAAGAGAATTTTATGATCGCAACACTTAATAAATACAAAACTGCGCTAACGATTAATCGTCAAGAGTTTAAATCAGCATTAGGTAAAATTGGTGCAGGAATTGATAAACAAATAGCTTCACTAAAGAAAGCTAAGCAAAGCTATGACGCTGCGGAAATAGCGCGGGAGGTCATTAGTGAAGCAAATATCTTTGAGGCCATTATTGAAGGCTTTAACGAAGCTGAAGAAACCAATCTAAAACTAACAGACATAACCAATCTTGAAGTTGCACAAGGATGGATAGATGAGTTTTTAGAAACGTATTCAGAGGCACGATAAGCAAAAGCTTAAAATTTCACCCCGTAATTATAAACTTTTAAGCAGAATCAATCTCTATGGAAACAATTTCATTTTTATGCTTGTTGACACTTTCAATGTTTGGATGTGATAAGCCTGAGCAAATATCACCTGAACGTGAAAAGCTTCTTGAGAAATATCAAGAAGTTGATTTAAAAATGACAATGTATCTTGTAACACTAGCAGGACCATCTACTCCATTAGAAGAGCGTAAGAAAGTTATTTGTGAGGAATTCCCTGTTACCTATAAGCAAGAATACCTACCACTTTATCTAAAGCTGACTGATCCTACAGATGTTGATACAAGTTCGGATCTTTTAAAAACAATTGAATCGTATAAAGGTAGATATAATATTCAGTGCTAATACAAAATTATCAACAATTTAACCCACCTTGTGTGGGTTTTCTTTTGTCTATAAAAACACAGTTACAAAAAATACACCTATAAAGTATAAAAATATTCTAATTATTTTACCTCACAGGTGTTTACATTATTTTACCTCACAGGTATATTTAAGTCATACACAAACAAAAAAAGCGCACCGACCTCGAAATCAAATGCGCTTTTCCTTACTACAGGTGAATTATGAACATTAAACCGAATTCAATCAATCCCATCGTTACACATCGTGTACAGTCATTTAGCTTTATTAAAGTAGCTGCAATCAGTGGTTTATTCACTGTTGCCGTGATCGGTCTTACATATGATCAAAAAGCCACTGAATACAAACCTGCAGTAGTTATTCCAAACACTGCCCCTTCTTCATATAGCATTCAAGCTTTAAAAGTCACTTCTAATTCATCAGGCTTGGCCCTAATAAAACTTGATAGCTTCTTACTTAAAGTTAGCTTCGATTTTGAATCTTATCCCGATAACTACGGTGTACCAGATTCTGAATTTACTGTAGTTGAAATCACCAACTTAGCAATTGATGAGATCCAAGACATTAATGGCAAGGAATATAACGACTTCACAGATTACAACGATCACCGAAATATCAATCAGATAATTATCGGTTATATCGAACGTAACCGTTTGGTGGAGGCTGTCTAATGAATACATCTACTCCAAAAAAATCAGAATTCATTAGTGATGAAAACGGCGAATTCCGTATGCGTATTTATTCATCTGAATATATTCAGAAAAATGGTGAAATTTACCGTGTAAGCAAATCAGGCTATTTGTACCTTATCGATTTCGCAGAGCACTTAGAGAAACCTTGGATTAGCCTTAATTTTGAGCGTGAACGGAAGTTTCAAAAGCGTAAAGCATTGGCTATTGGTCTTCAAAATTCAAATATCCCTTCTTATGAACGTCGCGCTTACAAAAAGCGCATGGGATGGACTGGAGCATAATCATGACTAATTCAAATAATACAAACATGGATCTTTGGAATTCTTTAAGCATTACCGATCCAAGCAAAGTAAAACCCATTACTGGTAAATCTTATAAGGGCTCATCACCTCAACCTTATTGGTTAGTTCAACGTGCTACAGAAACTTTCGGCCCTTGTGGCCTAGGTTGGGGAATTGAAATAGTTCAACAAGGTTTCCAGCAGTGTAATGCCGAAACAATGATGCATTATGCGACTGTCCGTGTTTGGTATATGCAAGATGGTAAAAAGTGTTCAGTGGAACACATGGGCGGAACAATGGCCATGTATAAAACTAATACAGGCAAAATGATATACGACGAAGATGCCCCTAAAAAATCTGTAACAGATGCAATGGTTAAGGCACTTAGTTTTATTGGTTTTGCTGGCGATATTTTCTCAGGCATTTGGGATGACTGGAAATACCAAGAAATGGCTGCAGCACATTACAATGAGCAAAAACAACAGCCAACACAAAACCTAAACAACCAGAATTCTGTTCAGCAACAAAAACCTTTAGCTCAGCGTTATAAAGATGCACTTCTAGCTATAAAAGATGCTAAAAAACCTCAAACACTTGATAAAGCTATCAATACTTTCAAAGGTACCCAATACGAGTCTGGTATATCAAAAGCCTGCCGCGCTCGAGCAGATCAAATGGGATGGAATGAAGCGCCACCGATAAACCAAGTTCAACAACAAAATCAAATGCAGCACTGAGGAAAATAAAAAATGAATTTACTAAATAGTAATGAAGCATTTTCAGCACTCATGGCTGGTAAAAATATCATGTGCCGCGCTGTTGGTGAATTGATGGACTTTGATGACTTAAATCAGTTCCCTGCTACGATTTTTGCTTTACCTGGTTATGAGTTCTGTATTAAACGTGAATCGTTAACTTTGGCAGATATTCAATTTACTAAGCCAGTAGAACCACACGATCTGGAGAATGGTCAAGAAATCTTTATTGTGATGCCAACATGTATCTTGCGTACTAAATACGATCCAGAACATGGAGATATAAGTTTGAGTGTGGCAAATGGATTTGCTCAATTAGATGCTGAGAATGCACAGCTGCAGCTTCAGGCGTTTGGTAAAACATTTGGCAATATGATTACTGAAATTGAAATTAAAGACGGTTTCAGTGAAAAGCCAAAAAAATCTAAAGCTCCTCGTAAAACTAAAGAAGCTTTTACAACTGAAGATACCCCAGAAATTGAAACAGATCCTGCCTTAATAATTGATAAATTTACAGCGAAAATTGCAAACTGTACGACAACAGAAGCTGTTCTTTTATTACGCCCAGTGTTTTTTGCTAATGGTCATCTTGAGCGTGAACATACTCAACACCTATGCAAATTGACTGAGAATAAGTTGATAGAACTTGATCCTGAGCAATATGCACCAAAACCAAGTTACATTGATCATCAAATTTATATAGATGGCATTAATGCATGTGTTTCAGAGGAAGAAATTAAAACCACTCTACACGATGTGAATGATCAAGGTTTTAGCGAAGAACAGCTCTCAGAAATTAATCTTGCAAAATGTTCTAAACTTGCAGAATTTCAGGCGACATTTCTAGATAAAATTCAGGATAACCAGTACAACCAGTTATTTGCAGAGCTATTAGAACGTGCTCAAAAATCAAATTCAGCTGCTGAAGCTAATGCCTTGTATAAATACACAACACAATGGACTGAAGAACAACGCAAACCATTAATGGATGCAATTAATAAACGATTGAGTGAGTTGAGTGCGTCAGCCCCGCCCCCTGAACAACCACCGTCACTTGCTGTTCAAATACAAAATGCTCCTGATTTAACAGCCTTGGATATTTTGGAAATTGATGTTGCAGGCCGTCATCCGGATATTCAACCAAAACTCATGGGGCTTGTTCGTAAACGTCGATTTGAGCTTGAAAATTCAGACCCCAAGGCGATGGCTTCTAGATTAACTATTGGAGATAATTTATGAATGAATTGTACATTTCAACCCCTGAGCTTCTTAAAAGATATGATATTTCCAAGGGAACATTAAAAAATTGGAGAGATCACCAAGACTTTCCAGCTCCGTTAATCAAGGCACATGGTAAATCCAGCAGCCGCTATGGCATTAAAGCAGTAGCATCATGGGAAGAAAGCAATGGATTACTTGAATCATTAGATATAGAGCCTTTGATATCAAATCGATCATAATTGTCGAGAATGGCGCAAAGTTTATAGAACCATTTCTCATAAGCTTGCGCCTGATCAGATAAATATTCATGTAAATCATACGTTCCCCAAACTGCAGGTAAACCATGTCCTAACATGATTTCGCAAATATGAGGAGCAGCAAGATCTGAAATATGTGTTCTCATCGTTCTTCTTAGGTCATGTGTAGTCCAATGAGCTATTTCGACCCCAAATATTTTTTTTATACTATTATCAACATACATTGGAATTGTAGTCTGAAAGCCTTTTTCTAATTTCGTATATTTTTTCCCTTTTAGATTTGGAAAAGCATATTCACAACTTGGTGGTGACATTGAAAATACATATTCTAAAAAAGGTACAATTTGAGGAATTATTGGGCGAATGATCGGACGATGTGTTCTATCCCCCATCTTGTGATTTTCTACTGGTATGTACCATGTATTCTCACTAAAGTCGAAATCAGATTTTTTTGCCAATCTCAATTCAGATACTCGGCAACCATAAAATAACAGCATAACAATAACTGCTTTATTTTTAGGTGACATACCATTGTTTCTAATTGCTGAATGCACAACCCAAAATATTTCTTGTTCAGATAAATACCGAGAACGTTTTACTTTTTTAAAGTTTAAATCTGCAGCTTTTAGATGTTGTAAAGGTTGATTGTTAATCCTTCCATGAATGCATCCCCATCTCATAATTAATTTTAAATTACTTAAAATTTTGACGGATACAGATTTTGCATCTGAAGCAATTTTAAATAAAAGTTCAGACCACTCTTGTAGTGTGACTTCATCACAAATACGCTTTCCTAAATGTGGATATAAATGTATTTCAAAAGCTCTAAAATTATCTTTTGTGGAAACCTTGCCGATTGCGATTGTTGTAAACCACTGATCACATATTTCTTTGACTGTGAGTTGTTTTAAATAGTTTGTTTCAGACTTTAACTTTAATTGAAATGGGTCTTTACCCTGATCTAATTCTGTTTTGTACTTTTGAACTAAAATCCTAGCATCTTTCAGGCTCAAATGTGGATATGTTCCAATATCTAAACGTGATGCTTTTCCATTAAAACGATAGCGATATTGAAATACAATTTTTCCCTTTGGAGAGATTCGCACTGATAGAGAGTCGCGATCTGTAATGACTTCAACTTTTTCTCTTATTTTTCCATTGTTAGATTTCAACCAACTATCACTTAATGCCATGATTAAATTTTCCAAATATCTTATACTTTATTGTCATGTGAATATTTTAAATTATGTACACAGATATGTACATAATTTTTCTTGAAACATGAATGACTTTATTGAGCTTTGAAATTTTTTAAAATTGTTTTAACCTTTTTAAAATCAAACAATTTAGTTATAAAATAGATAGTTTCAAATATTTCGATGCGCTTTAATGTGCTTTAAAATTCTTAGGAGTTTCTTGAATGGAAAAACCAATCCTTCTTTTTGATATGGACGGCACACTCCTTGATTTAGCTTTCGATGATCTGATCTGGAATACCAAACTCCCCGAACGTCATGCAGAAACCCATCAATATAGTTTAGAGCACAGTCAAAATATTCTAAATGCATTTTATCAACAACATAATCATACTCTCTGCTGGTATTCTTCAAAATATTGGTCTGAAAAAGTTGGGGTTGATGTCCTCCAGTTACAATATGATTTTAAAGATAAAATCACCCCAAGAGCTGGCTGTTTTGAATTATTAAAACAATTAAAAGCACAAGGTTATCGTTGTTGGTTACTGACCAATGCAGATTGTGCTGGCTTAAAACTTAAACTTGAAAATGTTGATCTCAGCCCTTATTTTGAAGTAATGATCAGCAGTGAAGAAATTGGCTATTCCAAAGAGTTTATTGAGTTTTGGCAAATCCTACAGCAAAAGCATCCATTTGACCCACAAAATGCATGTTTTGTGGATGACACCATTCCAGTATTAAAAGGTGCTGAAAAGTTTGGTATAGCACACTTAATCACGATTACCCAACCTTCCAGTGGTCGTACTGCGCGTCATCAATTAGAATTGGAATATCCTGCAATCAATCATTTAACTGAGCTTTTACCTTTACTGAAAAACGTAGTGTTAGCAAATTTACAGTCAACAGATTTAGAACATAAGGATGTCGATGTCAAAACAGCCTGAGAAACAACAACTTGAAACAATGCGTGTAGACAAATGGCTTTGGGCTGCACGTTTTTTTAAAACACGCTCTATTGCCAAAGATGCAATCGAGGGTGGTAAAGTTCATCATAATAATGAACGTGTTAAAGTCTCAAAAGAGATTCGTGTTGGAATGGAGCTCACCATACAACAAGGTTTTGATCGTAAAACGGTAGTGATTAAAGCACTCTCCTTTGTTCGTGGCGGCGCACCGATCGCCCAACAACTTTATGAAGAAACTGAGGTGAGTGTGGCACGTAGAGAGTTGATTTCATCCCAAAGAAAATTGCATAATCTAGCACGCCCTGATCATCGACCAAGTAAAAAAGATCGACGACAAATTAGCAAATTTAAACAAGAAAATGATCAACAATTTGACCAATCTTGGTCCTATGATGATGACTGAATTCGTTTAGGTTGGGTACGACATCTTATGTCGTACTAATGTTTTTTTAATATAGAACCATTTTTTATTTTCTGTCACTATTACTGCCGTGGACGAAAGATCAAATTTAATGACATCCACTTAAGATATTAGTGATATTACATCGTTTGAGGTTTACGAGATGGATGATAACAAAAGCAAGGCACTGAATGCGGCACTGAGCCAAATTGAGAAACAATTTGGTAAAAACACAGTGATGCGCTTAGGTGATAACACTGTTCAAGCGGTTGAAGCAGTTTCTACAGGCTCTTTAACACTTGATATTGCATTGGGTATTGGGGGCTTACCAAAAGGTCGTATCGTTGAAATTTACGGTCCTGAATCTTCTGGTAAAACGACAATGACGCTACAAGCCATTGCGCAATGCCAAAAAGCAGGTGGAACATGTGCCTTTATTGATGCGGAACATGCTTTAGATCCACAATATGCACGTAAACTTGGGGTAGATATAGACAACCTTTTAGTTTCACAACCAGATAATGGTGAACAAGCACTTGAAATCGCAGATATGTTGGTTCGTTCGGGTGCAGTCGATATGATCGTTGTCGATTCTGTAGCAGCGTTAACCCCTAAAGCCGAAATTGAAGGCGAAATGGGTGACTCTCACATGGGTCTACAAGCACGTTTGATGAGCCAAGCTTTACGTAAAATCACAGGTAATGCCAAACGTTCAAACTGTATGGTTATCTTCATTAACCAGATTCGTATGAAAATTGGGGTTATGTTTGGTAGCCCTGAAACCACAACTGGTGGTAACGCATTGAAGTTCTATGCTTCTGTACGTTTAGATATTCGTCGTATTGGACAAGTTAAAGAAGGCGATGAAATTGTAGGTTCTGAAACCAAAGTCAAAGTTGTTAAAAACAAAATGGCGCCTCCTTTCCGTGAAGCACTTTTCCAAATTATGTATGGTAAAGGTGTGAACCATTTAGGTGAATTAGTTGATCTGGCTGTTGCACAAGAACTCGTACAAAAAGCGGGTGCTTGGTATTCATATCAAGGTGACAAAATCGGTCAAGGTAAAAACAATGTCATTCGACATTTAGAGGAAAATCCTCAATTGGCTCAAGATCTTGATCGTATGATTCGTGAAAAACTTTTAACCACTGCCAATGCTGCACCTGCAGAAGATAAAGAAGAAGAACCTGATCTTTTAGATGTTTAAATTAAAACTTTATTTTAAGTATATCAAGCGCCTTTCGAGGCGCTTTTTTATGCTAAAAACCAAATTATACAACAGTCATTTTGATTTAAGATAAATTTCAGTTATAACTAAACGAAAGCCCTATAAATCAGACTTAATCATTATCATGTATAAAAAAATCAGAACAATCACTGAATTTTTATTTTTTCGAGCCCCACAAATTCAAGAAAATATACTGGATCAACATTTCTGCAATAAAACGATTTTAATTACAGGTGCAAGTTTTGGGATTGGTGAAGCATGTGCAAGGCTGTTATCCAATACACAATGCACGCTTGTGCTGATTGCACGTAGTACAGATAAGCTTGTACAACTCAAAAGTGAATTAGAATCTAATCAGTGCCATATTGAAATCATCTGTGCAGATTTATATCAATCCAATGCCGCAGAACATATTTTTCAAAGCCTAACAGCGCGCAATATTCAGATTGATGTATTGATCCATAATGCAGGAAAATCAATTCAGCGCTCTATTTGGGATAGCTTAGATCGCCCACAGGATATCGATCGAACCATTGCAATTAATTACATCAACCCTGCCCAACTTACCCGTTTATTGTTAACTGATTTAAAACTCAAGCAAGGGCAAATTATTGTGGTTTCAACCATCAACACCAAACTATTTGCCCCGCCATTTTGGTCAACCTATCAAGCCTCGAAAACAGCAATGCAACAGTGGATTCTTGCCATTCAACCAGAATTGGCGGTTTATGAAGTACACGCAGGCTTAGTCTACTTACCCCTAGTCCGTACACGAATGATTTTACCCACTAAACAATATCAGCAAATGCCAGCGATGCAAGCAAAAGACGCCGCTCAAGCAATTCTTGCGTGCCTAATTTATCGTAAACGACAATGGCAACCATGGTGGCTAGGAATTGCACAGATTGCTTCAATATTGTTGATCACACCGATTTATTATTTCTATAAAAATTTACTCAAGCGAAAGTTATAAGATGAAATGGTTCTTTTGGTTAAGATGGTGCATAAGTTTATGCTATAGCACTATTCAACATGGTATTCATTTATATAGTATTTTAGATGTTCAAACACGTATTCAAAAAAATAAAACAGCATTTATTATTGATGATCAACAAATTAGCTTTTTAGAATTAAAATACAGAACTGACCAACTTATTTGTGCATGGCAAAACCCACATAGTCCGAAGCAACTTCCACAACAAATTGGTTTAATGATGCAGCAAGACCTAGATAGCTTAGCGGCCTTGTTTGCACTGAGCCGTTTAGGTAAAGATATCATTATCGTTAACCCCAACCTCGTACAGCATAAACTTCAGGCTTTAATTGACCAGAGACAACTACATCTTGTTGGCAGTTTAGAAGTATTTACTCCAGTCAATATCCAAAATTTTACGCTTATTCCTGCACCAAGTACCCAGCAGAAATTTCGTATAAAACCGACTTATTTTAATAAAATAAGTGTCTGCTCTGCTGGTTCAACAGGGATTCCCAAAGTTGCCACAAGGCAATCTAAGCCACTACAAAGTTTACCCTTGTTAGACCTCATGCTCAGAAAATTAAAATTTTTTAAAATTAAGCAAATTTTTGTGATGACACCGCTCTGCCATGCGGCAGGTTTAACTGCCAGTTTGATGGCACTGAGCTTTCATAAAACTGTGATTTTGCAAAAACGATTTGATCCACAATCTGCCAAGCAACTGATTAAACACCATCAAATTGATTGTTTAAACTTAGTGCCCACTATTTTATACCGTTTAATTGAACTGAATGCTCCTCTGTGCTCAGTACAATACATAATTACAGGTAGCGCGCCTTTAAGCGCGAAATTGGTCAAACACGCGCTACTACACTATCCTCAGCTACAACTGTTCAATCTCTATGGCAGCTCTGAAAGTGGTATTAACCTCTTGGCAACAACAACTGATTTAAAACGAAATCCAGAAAGTATAGGAAAAGCTATTCAAGGTGTACAAATTAAAATTGCCGACTCTACGGGTCAGCCTTTAGAAAATGGCAATATCGGTATCTTATGGAGCAAATGTGCTTGGTCAATTACACCGAATCAATGGCTACAGTGCGGAGATTTAGCCGTACAAGATGCTGAAGGTTATTATTATTTAAAAGGTCGCTCTGATGATATGTTAATTTGCGGTGGAGTCAATGTTTACCCGATTGACTTGGAAAATATTTTATATACCCATAGCGCAATTAGCTATGCACGCGCTTATGCTATAGATGATACTGATCTTGGACAATGTTTGGCAGTAGACATTATTCTCTATCAGGTACTGAATATTGAAGAATTACAATTATGGATTAGTGGCCAAACGCCTCGCTACCTTCGCCCTAAATCAATTCGAATCATTGACCGAATAGAAACGGATAGTATCGGTAAGCCAGTTTAGGCGTTATTAAGCTTCGACATGAAGCGTTTTAAATAAAAATTTAAATCCTCATATCTGTTTATCTTCCCCCTCTAATACTTGCTTAGACTCTTTGATATTTAGGAGGAGTAAAATTCATCTGTATAGCATTTGCACTGTTAAAAAAATGAATTAAAGCTAAACTAGCATTTATCTCTGAAATAAATAGATTGTTATCAATAGCTATGAGCCGAGCAAAATTTCCCAAATTGTTAGATTACCAAAAACTCAAACAGCAATTTGGTGAACAGGAAGCAACAGAGTATCAGCATTCTACATCTCGACCTGCAGAACCTGAATCTAATATTGCAAATGATGAACACGCTTTTAATGCCGCACAGGATCTTGCACCCAAACCACAGGGCTTGACCGGTACTCGTTTGCGTTCTTATGCTTTTGCTGTGTTGACTCGAAAAGAATATTCTAAAGCTGATCTGATTGAAAAGCTGATGACCTATGCACAAAGCCGTGAAGAGGTTTTAACTTTGGTTGATGAGTTGTCAGCAAATAACTACCAAAGTGACCAACGCGTAGCGGAAATGACTGTACGTAGCCAAGTCCGTAGAGGTAAAGGCCCGAATCGAATCAAACTGGCTTTACGTGCCAAACAACTGGATAAAGCCTTGGTTCAAGAGGATATTGCAGAAATTGATTGGTATGAACAAGCCTATCAATTGAAAGTTAAGAAATATGGTACGGAGGTCAGCAAGGATCCAAAAATTAAAGCCAAACAAATTCGCTTTTTACAATATCGTGGGTTTGAAATGGATGCGATTATGAAAGCAATTTCAAAAAAACCAAGTGATGATTGATGATGGTCAGTCGATACAATTCCAAATAAACTTTTCATTTAAAGGTAGGTTGAAAATCTTAGACTGAAAATCTATTGATAGAATTCCCTTCTCACTTTTGTTTTCTTATAAATTCTAAGCAGATGCAATATCTTTTAGCCCTGCACAAGCTAGCATTTCATTCATCCATAAAACTATATGCGTATTTTCAATACAAGCTCAATAAGGATGATAGATCTTTAATCACGACTAAAAAATGATGGTTGAATTAAATAAGAGGGTCTAAAGATTGAAAATATAAATTTTCAGGGATTAAATAACAGAGATAATTTTAAAATGTAGCATATAAATTGAATGGATATATTGAGTTATTATTATTGGTAAATTTAGAAATCTGGTGGCAGCCCTACTAGCAAAATCTCGGCACATCGTATTTCTGATACCGTTGCTACCTTCCGGTCCTGGCGGGGTTTTCAGAGTACAATTGCGAAACCACCAGCAGGGCTACCATTGCAAGAACAGAGTATAGAGATTTTTAATTTTCTTTCAAGCCTAACATTGTGATTTTCTCAAGTTATTCATTCGTTTGCTTATTTCATCATCAATATGGTTAATTTTTAACAGTAATTCTAACTTTCTTTTCAATAGCCCATTAAACTTATCAAGCATCCGTTAATATTTTACTGATTTTTTTCTCAGCACTACTTCATAAATTACAAGCGTTAAAATACAAAAAAGCTTCATATTGCATTAGAATTAGCTGAAGATTGTAAAAGCATCTTGCAATTCCGCCCCTAGCCGTTTTTAATGATAACAATTATTGATTTTCAAATAGCCCATATCAACCTATTTGAAAAATTTTGACTTTGATGGATTTTAAATTATGCTAAAAAAGCATGCTCTGTTTTCTATTGCTTTACTCAGTTCAGCATCTTTATATGCAATTCCTATAGAATCTCGTGGATTAAGTGATACTGCATCATCGCGAAATGATGTAGCAAATTCACCAGCACCCATTGCTGGAAATATGAATTGGGATTTAATACAAAAGAATCAACAATTAGAAAATCAAATTCGTGAATTACGTGGCAAGATTGAAGAACAAGATCATGCCATCGATCAATTAAACAAAGAACTCACCAACCGCTATACCGATTTAGACCAGCGTCTTGAACTTCTCAATCAAAAGCTTGAACCTGAGAGCAATCAACCAGAACAAGCCCCCGCTGAAAATGCGCCTGTCGATAGTTCAAACACAACTGATCAAACAACTTCGACAAAGAAAGCTACGACAAATAGCCCAGTACCGACAACGGCACAAAATTCAGCAACACCAACCACCGATAGTGGCAATAATACCAGCGATCCTGTTGCACTCGAAAAAGCTGCCTATACTATCGCTTTAGATGCGTATAAAAAAGGCGGTGCAAAACAAGCCATTGCTCCTATGCAAAACTTTATTAAAAACTATCCAAACAGTATTTATACTGGAAATGCTTATTTCTGGTTAGCTGAGTTTCAATTGGCAATTGATCCGCCAAACTATAATGACGCCAAGAAAAACTATGAAATTGTGGCAGCTAAATTTCCAAACTCATCTAAAGCACCACGTGCCTTATACCAACTTTATAGTATTGCCAAAGATGTCAACAAGAATACCCAAACTGCGAATGTCTATAAAAATAAACTGTTAAGCACTTACCCTAAATCAGAAGAAGCTGGTTTTTTCAAAAAAGGCTAACAATCTTATTTATAGCTTAAACAAAAAAAATGCCTCAACTATGAGGCATTTTTTGGAATCATTAACAATTAACGCACGATACCGCGCTTAGATTCTAATACTGAATCAATCAATAACTGGACTTCTTCAACTTCTGGAAGGATCTCTTGACGAATTTTTTCAATGGCTTGCTCAGTGGTTAAACTCTCTTTATAGATCAATTTAAACGACTCTCTTAAGCCTTGAATCACATTCTTAGACCAGCCTTTACGGCGCATCCCTTCTACGTTCATACCATAGGCATGCGCAGGATTGCCTGAAACCATGACATAAGCGGGAACATCTTTAAGAATCAATGATGCGCCACCAATCATACTATAAGAATCAATCTTACAGAATTGATGGATACCTGAGTTCCCGCCCACAATGACGAAATCGCCAATGTGCACATGACCAGCGATGCCTACATTATTTGCAAAAATATTGTTATTTCCAATCAAACAATCATGTGCAATGTGTGTATTCACCATCAATAGGTTATTGTTCCCTATTTTGGTTAAACCTCGATCTTGAACAGTGCCACGATGTAAGCTGCAATGTTCACGGATTTTGTTATTGTCGCCAATTTCTAACCAAGTTTCTTCACCCTGGTATTTTAAATCTTGACAAATTTCACCTACACTTGCGAATTGGAAAATATCGTTATTTTCACCAATACGTGTATAACCTCCAATCACAACATGTGAGTGAAGTTTGGTACCAGCACCAATCGTCACTTGCGGACCAATAATACAATATGGTCCAATTTGGACATCTGGTGCTATCACTGCAGAAGAGTCAATAATAGCGGTTGGGTGGATTAAGTCGTTACTGCTCATGCCTGCTCTAATTTCTGATGAGAAATGATAATTTCAGCGGTTGCTGCTACCACGCCGTCAACACTGGCAGTACATAAATACTTGTAAATGCCACGTTTTTGCATGAGTAATTCAGATTTTAGCACGAGTTGGTCACCTGGTACGACTTGTTTTTTAAATCGTATTTTTTCAGCACCAGCGAATAAGAACAAAGAACCTGGTCTTGGCTTTTCATTATTCATGATAAAACCGAGCACACCAGAAACTTGTGCCATCGCCTCAACGATCAAAACACCCGGCATAATTGGATAGCCTGGGAAATGACCTTGCATAAATTCTTCATTAATTGAAACGTTTTTGTATCCTACAATCCCATTCTCTGTAACTTCAGTTACACGATCGACAAGCAAAAATGGATAACGATGTGGCAAATATTCGCGAATCGTTTGGGTTTGCATTGGTAATTCAGGAACCGTAAAAGGTAGAGATTTAGACTCAGTCATAATTATTTACGCGACTTTAAAGTTGATTCAATGGACTCAATTTGAGCCTGCATATGATCTATTTGTTTCACCAGTTTGGTCAATGGCACATCTGCTAATTGTCTTAAGCGAACAACCGTTCTTTTCCAATGATTTGTTTCAAACTGTCCAGTACCTGAAGAATAAGAACCCGCTTCAGAAATACTTTTTGTGACTATTGACATTCCAGTAATCGTAACATTATCCGTGATTTTTATATGCCCTACGATACCAACAGCACCCGCAAGAACACAGTTTTTGCCAATAATGGTACTTCCCGCAATACCACACTTAGCTGCGATGGCAGTATTCTCGCCAATCTGCACGTTATGGGCGATTTGCACAAGGTTATCAATAATGACACCATCATGAATGATTGTATCGTCCAAAGCACCACGATCAATACTACAATTTGAACCTATACGGACATCATTTCCAATACGTACAGAACCCAATTGAGCAATACGATTCCACTTTCCTTGATAGGGAGCAAAACCGAAGCCCTCTCCACCAATAGCGGTATTAGAATGAATTCGAACACGATCTGCGATTTTTGTTTGACCTGTTATCAGCACATGAGAGTCAATGAAACTGTCTTTGCCAATTTCAACACCATCGTCAATTTTGCTTTGCGATTGGATAATTGTATTTGCACCCACCACACAATCATTACCAATCACAACATAATGACCAATATACGCATCATCTGCAATAATTGCTGAAGGAGAGATTTGTGCAGTACTTTCGATCCCCCGTTTAGTTACTTTAACTTCAAATTGATGGGTTAAAATTGCAAAAGCGAGATAGGGATTGGCAACAACAATAAAATTCTGGCAATTTGTAAGCTGTTCTTTTAACTCGACCGTAACAATCAAAGCACCGGCTTTAGAGTTTTGAGCTTCATTCAAATATTTGTCATTATTTACAAAAGAAATATGATTGGATTGCGCATGTTCTAAACTTGCAAGCCCATCTAAAACAAAATTGGCTTGACCAATTAGCTCACCTTGTACAAGCTGAGCTAATTCATCGAGATGAAAACGATTTGATTTCATTGATTATTTAATTGCATTAACCTTTTGGATCATTTTAGCAGTTAAATCACTCTTTGCGTCATAAGCTAGTGCTGAATTTTTATTCAAAACAAAGTCTAATCCACCTTCTTGGCGCAATTGTTCAGCAACTTGCTTTACACGAGCCTCAAAAGTCGCATTAGTATTTTGAATTGTACTTTGTACTTTAGCCTGAACACCTTGCTGAATCGTTTGGAATTCATTCACTTTTGCTTGATACTGCGCATTAATTTGCTGCACATTTGCACCTTGAGCCTGTGCTTTTTGTTTCAATGCTTCAATATCTTTGGTGATTTGTTCAAGCTTCGTGGTTTGCGGTTTAACCGATTGTTCTAAACTTGCATTCTGTTGCTTTAAGTAGCTGCTACTTTCTACAACTTTTTCTAGATCAACTACACCAAAACCAGCTGCTTGAACCAATCCAGCAAAACCTAAACCCAAGCCCATAATGGCCATTTTCATTGTTTTCATCATTGTTCCTTATATTAAGTTAAATCTCGTAAAAAGATCACACTTAGAAAGTACGACCAATCTCGAATTGAATATTTTTAGTTTCATCGCCCGGTTTGTCATTCAGTGGGAATGCATAACTCAACGAAAGCGGGCCAATCATGGTAATCCAAGTAAAGCCTACACCCACGCTATAACGCATGTTACCAAAGTCAAAATCATAGTTATCTTTACAGTACTTTTTAGCATCAACACCTTGATCAGTGTCACCACCTTGCCAATATAATTTACCTGTAGCAGTACTACAATTTGTATCAAAAACTTGCGCACCTTCAGCAAAAATCACAGGGCGAATCTGACGTGCCCAATCACCTTTAAATGGCACTGGTAAAGCCAACTCTGTACCAAATTGTACTAAAGCATTACCACCGACTTCTTCAGGATCGTAATCTTTGGTTTTTCTTTCATTATACGTTACACCAGGATATTTGGGTCCCAATGTACTATTGTCATAACCACGAACCGAGCCAAAACCACCTGCATAGAAGTTTTTATAGAAGGGTAAATCATTACCATAACCTAACTTACCATAGCCACGTAATACAAAATCACGACCTAATGGGAAATAAGTTTGCGCATCATATGTGACTTTTTGATATTCAACATCACTACCTGGTAATGCAATTTCAGCATTGATACGATGTGCTGTACCATTGGTAGGGAAAATTGGACGATTCAATGTATTATATGACCAACCTAAATTTAAATTATAAGTTAGATATTTACCTTCAAATGCATCACCATATGGAGATAACTTATCAGCAGGACAGTCTTTATAACCCGTTATTTTACTAGGATCTTTTGGGTCCTCATAAAGTGGTTCTAAATCAACTGTACAATATGTTGAAGTATGCGTTTGCTTGCCACCATTTGCTAGCAAATAATCACGTACATAAGTTGAAACATAAGCACCGGTAGTTACTTTAGTTTGGTCAATGTTTAGACCCGCACTAATATTTTGGTTCTCGTCAATTGGATAACCAAAAGTAATACCACCACCAATACTATCCGTCACATAGTTGTTAACGTTATAGTCATCATTTAACTTGGTTTTACGATAGTACATATTATAACCACGACTAACACCATCTATGGTAAAGTATGGATCTGTCACACTTAAGTTATAATAATCTTGAGTTTCTGAACGAGATAAATCGATAGCAACACGATTACCTGTTCCCATAAAGTTAGTTTGGCTTAAACCTGCTTGGAATGTGATACCACCATTCTGAGAGTAACCCACTGCCAATGTACTGGTACCAGAATGCTGTTCTTCAACATCAATATTCAAGTCCATTTGATCTGGCAAGTTCGGTACGCGAACAGGCTTAACATCAACTTTACTAAAGAAACCAGTACGTTCTAAACGAACTTTAGACAAGTCAATTTTTTCATTACTCGCTAAAGCACCTTCCATTTGACGCATTTCACGACGTAATACTTCATCCGCAGTTTTGGTATTACCAGTAAAGTTAATACGACGTACAGTTACTTGTTGACCAGGATTAATATAATAATTTAAATCAACTACATGCGTTTCATTATTAATTTCAGGAACTACATTTACTTCTGCATAATAGTAACCTGCATTACCATATTTACGTAAAAGTAACTGTTTTACAGCATTCACTTTTTCTTGAGAATAAGTTGTCCCATCTTTATAGATTTGCAACGCTTTCAAATCTTCAGTTTTATAAAGTGCATCACCTAAAAATTTAGATTCACCAAATTTAAACTGCTCGCCTTCATTCACTGAAACTTCAATAAAGATATGTTTTTTATCTTCACTAAGATTCAAATTTGAACTGTTAATATCAAAATTGATATAACCTTTATTGAGATATAACGCACGTAATGACTCTAGACTTGCTGACATTTTTTCGCGTGCATAACGATCATTTCGAGAAATTACCGATAACCAGCCACTTTCTTTTACCGCAAACGCTTGTTTAATTTCGTCTTCTTTAAATACGGTATTACCAATAATATTGATATCAAAAACTTTTGCAGGTTTCCCTTCATTAAAATTAATATTCAATTCGACGCGGTTATTTGGCTGAGCAACTTGTTCAACTTTAATATCTGCATCATAACGACCTTGTTGAGCATATTGTTGCTCTAACTCAGTTTCTAAGGTTTGTAATGCAGACTTTTTAAGCACTTCGCCTTCAGCCAAGCCCATCTTCTTTAAACCATCCGCCAAAGCTTCTTTGGGAATCAGTTTATTTCCTTTAAAATTAATTTTTGAAATTACTGGACGTTCAATCACTTTAAACACCAAGATACCGTCTTGGTTAGATGCTTGTATATCATCAAAAAGATTTGAAGCATACAAAGCACGAATTGAATCCGCAATTGCAGGATCATTGACACGGTCACCACTATTTATTGGTAAAAGTGCAAGAACATTTTGTTGCGTTAAACGAACCAAGCCATCCACACGGATATCACGTGCAATGAACTCATCTGCCGCTTGTACTTGCTGTACAGCTGCCATCGCACTAACGAGCGCTAATGGCATAAATAAATGTGAGTGCTGCATGCCTATTATTTTCCAGTAAGTTAATCCACAATTGCGTTATAAACGCATAAAATCATTAAATATTGCTAGAAGCATCATGCTACCTAGCAGTACCATACCAATTTTTAACCCAACCAATTGTATTTGTTCAGAAACAGGCTTACCACGAATTAATTCAATAATGTAATAAACCAAATGACCACCATCTAGCATTGGAATAGGTAGTAAATTCAAGATCCCCAAACTCACACTCATCAAAGCCATAAACGAAATAAATGTCTGCCATCCCATTTCAGCGCTTTGACCAGCGACTTTGGCAATTGTAATTGGACCTGATAAATTATCTAAGCCAATTAAACCACGAACCATCTTCACCATAGAATTCAAAATCATTGCAGAAAGTTGCCCGGTCTTTTCAACAGCAACAACAAATGCTTCAGCAGGATTATATTGAATTGTTTGTTTATATTCAGTAGGAATTGTCAGTTTATCAGTCTGCGCTTGTACACCCAACATACCTGTTACATTTCCCATATTGTCACGTTTACCTTGTGGCATTACTTGTAAATGTACAATCTGTCCTTGGCGCAACACATCAACTTTAAGTAACTTTTCAGGTGATTTTTGTACCACATCTACCACATCAAACCAATCTTTCATTTTCACTTGATTGATTGAAATGATTTGATCACCCTCTTTCATTCCTTGACGAAACGCAGCGCCATCGCTACTTAACTTATAAACAGTTGCAGGGATTTGCGGACGATATGGGGTAAAACCCAGTACATCAAAAGGTGACTGACTTTGATCTTTTAAGAAATTTTTGATGGGTAGAGCAAAACTTTGAGGCTGACCATTACGCTCAACTTGAACATCGATATGACCAGTTTCACCAACACGATCAACGATTGCATAATTAAGTTTTTCCCAAGTCGTGGTATCTGTTCCATCTACAGCAACAATTTTATCACCAATCTGCATTTGAGCTGTTGCAGCAGGGGTATTGGGCAAAATAGCACCAACACGAGTATTTAATTGCTCTTGCGCAGGAAGAAATAAAATCCAAAACAAGAAAATTGCAAAAATTAAATTGATCAATGGTCCTGCAGCAACAATCGCTATACGTTTCCATGGTGCTTGACGGTTAAATGCTAACGGTAAATCTTCCGCACTAACATTACCCTCACGCTCATCTAACATTTTGACATAGCCACCCAGTGGTAATGCCGAAAGTTGATATTGGATACCTGATTTTTTCGATGTCCATTTCAACAAAGTTGGACCAAAACCAATAGAATAGACCAGTACTTTTACACCAAGCTTACGCGCAACCCAATAATGCCCAAACTCATGAATCGCAATCAGTGGACCAAGTAAAAATATGGCAGCAACAATGATAAATAAAACATTCATGATCAGCTTCCCAATTGTGTAATGCGTTGTGAAGCAACTTGGCGTGCAAGTTGATCTGTCTGCAAAATCGTCTCAATCGAATCTGCTAACCCATTTTGAACTTGATTTAATGTATGTTCAACCACTTGTGAAATTTCTAAGAATGCAATTTTTTGCTGTAAAAAAGCACTAACAGCAATTTCATTTGCAGCATTGAGAATAGAGGGTGCTAATCCGCCCGCCTGCATCGCATGTCGAGCCAGCTTAAGCGATGGAAAACGAATAATATCTGGCGCTTGAAAGTCGAGTTGTGAATGGACGAATAAATCCAGAGGCGGGACATGAGTTTGAATCCGCTCAGGCCATGCAAGTGCATGCGCAATCGGCGTACACATATCAGGATTACCCATTTGTGCCAAAGTTGAACCATCCACATATTGAACCATTGAATGAATAATACTTTGTGGATGAACAACAACTGTAACAAATTGTTCTTTAATTGAAAATAAATGACATGCTTCGATCAATTCTAAACCTTTATTCATCAGGGTTGCAGAATCTACCGAAATTTTTTGCCCCATAGACCAATTTGGATGCTTACAGGCTTGTGCAGGTGTTACAGTTTTTAATTGTTCTAAACTAAAATTTAAAAATGGACCGCCTGAAGCAGTCAACAATACTTGCTTCACCCCTAATTGAGGCTCACCATTGGGTTGAATCTGTAAATAGTTTTGAGGAAGGCATTGAAAAATAGCATTATGTTCAGAGTCCACTGGTAGCAATAAAGCATGATGCTCTTTAGCCGCTTGAAGCATGATGTCACCAGACATCACCAATGCCTCTTTGTTTGCAAGTAAAACGCGCTTACCTGCTTTCACTGCGGCTAAAGTAGGCAATAAACCTGCTGCACCAACAATTGCAGCCATCACTACATCCACATCAGGATGTTCCGATACGGTGATAAGCCCTGCCTCGTCTGTCAGTATTTCGATATCAAAAATATTATGTGTATTTAGTAGTTGTTGTAACTCATCTACTTTATCTGATGGTACAACAACACATTTCGGTCGATACTGTTTGCATATTTCACTAAGTTCTTTTATTCGACTAAATCCAGTTACCGCAAAAACAGAATACTGGTCCGAATGCTGTTGTAAAATTTTTAAAGTACTGCGCCCAATAGAACCTGTAACACCTAAAATACAAACAGATTGTGACATCTATAAATCTACACCAATAAGTTTTAAAACATACATACCAGCTGCAAAGAACGGAGCCGCAGCAAGCAATGAATCGATACGATCAAGCACTCCACCATGCCCTGGAAGGATACGGCCTGAGTCTTTAATTCCTGCACGACGTTTGATCATAGATTCAAACAAGTCACCTAACACAGAACTAAACACAGTCACAATAGACAAAACCAGGAAAAGAATATGTTGTGGAAGCGTTAAATGTAGGTAAATTGATTGAACAACAATGATCACAATCGCAACAGTGAGAATCCCACCAAACAAGCCTTCAATTGATTTGTTTGGACTCACATCGGGTGCAAGTTTACGTTTACCAAATTTTCGCCCAACAAAATATGCACCACTATCTGCACCCCAAACCAACAAGAACAGATACATTAACCACCAAGGCGAGCTTTTCCAAACTTCAAAAATAGCAGTAACTGCTGCGCTGATTAAAACCAAGCCAACAACATTTAAAGTAATATTATACCAGCCATCGTATTCAGGATAATGTTTAACCCAATACAGACTACACAACCAAGTGAGAATAGAGGCACTCCAAAGAATAAGCGCCAAATCATTAAAATATAATGCTAACCCCGAAAAAAAAGCGGTCAATAAACCAAATCCAGCAGCTTTAATTTTCTTCACATGGTCAGACTCATGTGGCATGAGTTTAAACCACTCATAACCTGCTGCCCCAGCTGCGATAATCATTAACACTAACATTGGATATTGAGATTTAGTTGCAAACATACAACTCAGCACAACGGCAACCAAGACCAATGCGGTTATAATCCGCTCTAACATTATAAATTCTCTATATGTTCTTGTTGAATTTGTTCAGAGGTTTTTCCGAAACGTCTTTCACGCCCTGAAAAAATATTGAACGCATGATCCAACTCTTGTACTGTAAATTCTGGCCATAATGTCTCAGTAAAGTATAACTCAGCATATGCAGCCTGCCACAGCAAGAAATTAGACAATCGGTAATCACCGCCTGTACGAATCAATAAATCCACGGGTGGCAAATCCCCCAAACTTATTTGTTGTGCAAATAACTCAGTATTGATTTGATTCACATCAATTTGTTGATCTTTAACCTGTTGTGCAAGTTGTCGAGCAGTATCTGCGATATCCCACATACCACCATAACTAATTGCAATCGTTAAAGTCATGTTACTGAACTTAGCAGTCCTTTGTTCAGCATGCAACATTAATTCACGTAGCTGTGGAGAAAGCCGACTACGATCACCAATAAATCTCAACGAAATTTCAAATTTTTCCATTCGTGGAATTTGTTCATTAATTGTGTCTTCCAACAACTTCATCAACAAATCAACTTCATACTGTGGTCGATTCCAGTTTTCACTTGAAAAAGCAAATACAGTAAGCGCCTGAACACCCACTTTACGGCAATGCTCTACAATCGGATCAAGGACATTTTTACCTTCACGATGTCCGTCACCTTTTTGCAGTTGTTTCTTTTTTGCAAAACGATTGTTGCCATCCATGATGATGGCAACATGTTTTGGAAGATGATTGTCTTCAGATGTGGTCATTTAAATCTTAGACCTTCATCAATTCAGCTTCTTTCGCAGCAAGACGTTTGTCTACTTCAGCAACAAATTTATCCGTAATTTTTTGAATATCATCACCTGCACGACGCTCATCATCTTCAGAAATTTCTTTATCTTTTAACAATGATTTGATATCGCCTAAAACATCACGACGAATATTACGAATCGCAACTTTGGCATTTTCTGCTTCATTACGCGCAACTTTCTGCATATCTTTACGTGTTTCTTCTGTTAAAGCCGCCATTGGCACGCGAATCGCGTCAGCCGTTACTGGATTTAAACCTAAATCCGATTCACGGATAGCTTTATCAATTGCAGACACCATTGAACGTTCAAATGGTTGTACCAATAAGGTACGCGAATCTTCAACACCCACGTTAGCTACTTGATTTAACGGCACGTCAGACCCATAGTAAGGAACCATAACCCCATTCAAAATAGATGGATGCGCACGACCTGTACGAACCTTTGCAAAACCATGTTCCAAAGACTCCAATGACTTGTTCATACGGTCTTCTGCGTCTTTTTTAAGATCGTTAATCATATGATCTTCCTTACTTATTTATCTAAATGTGTATGAGGTCTAGTGACATTTCATAAACAGACGAAGTGTCAATACACCCTAATCTAAAATTGCAGTAGTATAAAGAGCTTTACTACTCACGTACATTAGTTTGTAACGTGAGTGCCCTCTTTTTCGCCCATTACTACAGAAAGCAAAGCACCAGACTTGTTCATATCAAATACTTGAAGTGGCACATTGTGATCACGGCATAAGCAAATTGCAGTTAAATCCATTACACCAAGTTTCTCATCTAAAACTTCATCGAAACTTAAATGATCATATTTAACAGCGTCATCATATTTACTTGGGTCTTTATTATAGACACCATCAACTTTAGTGGCTTTTAAAATAAGGTTTGCTTCAATTTCAATGCCACGTAAACAAGCCGCTGTATCCGTTGTAAAGAATGGATTTCCTGTTCCAGCAACAAATACGCACACCTCACCTTGGGTTAAATGACGAATTGCATCACGACTTGAATATGCTTCAACTACTGCACCAATTGGAAGTGCTGACATTAAACGGGTTTTAATGTTACGGCGAACCAAAGCATCACGTAATGCCAAACCATTCATTACTGTAGCAAGCATACCCATTTGATCACCCGTTACACGGCCAACCAAACCATCTTTTTGTAATTGACTACCACGGTATAAGTTACCACCACCCACCACGATACCCACTTGCACACCTAAACCAACCAAGTGAGCAATAGATAAAGACATCTGATCTAAGACTTGGGCATCAATCCCCATGTCTTTATTACCCGCAAGCGCTTCACCCGAAAGTTTCAGCAAAATTCGCTCATAGCGTGGCTTTTTAGAATCTAACATCACGAAACTCCAATACTTATATCTACAATTTTATTCGTATTTAATCAAATCGAAATCGGCAACTTTTAAGCTGATTTAACGCTAATCAACTTGGCAAACAAATCGTATTCATCTGCATCTGTAATTTCGACTTCAAGTAAATCACCAGCTTTAATCACTGACTTATCAATATCTTCGACAAAAACATTACCATCAATCTCAGGTGCATCTGCATAAGAGCGTGCAACTGCGACTGGGAATTCTTCTTCAAGATCATCGACTAAAACCGTCATGGTTTGACCAATACGACTTTGCAATTTTTCAGCAGAAATCGCTTGTTGAACTTCCATAAAACGTTCATAGCGTTGTTGCTTAATTTCTTCAGGAACATGATCAGGCAAATCGTTGGCTGTTGCACCTTCTACAGGTGAGTAGGTAAAACAACCCACACGATCAAGTTTTGCCTCTTGCAACCAATCCAATAACATTTGAAAATCTTCTTCAGTTTCACCAGGGAAACCAACGACAAATGTCGAACGAATAACCAATTCAGGACATTTTTCACGCCATAATTTTAGACGTTCCAAGGTATTTTCACTATGAGCTGGTCGCTTCATCAATTTCAAGATGCGCGGACTGGCGTGTTGAAAAGGAATGTCTAAATACGGAAGAATTTTACCTTGTGCCATCAAATCGATAACTGCATCCACATGCGGATAGGGATAAACATAATGTAATCGCACCCAAATCCCTAACTGACCGAGCGCTTCGCACATGTCATAGAATTTGGTTTTAACAGGCTGACCATTCCAAAAATCAAGCTTATATTTGGTATCTACACCATAAGCAGAAGTGTCTTGAGAAATCACCAAGACCTCTTTTACACCCGCCTTCTTTAACGCCTGTGCTTCATTTAATACAGAACCAACAGGACGTGACACAAGATCACCACGCATGCTTGGAATAATGCAGAATGTGCAACGATGGTTACAGCCTTCTGATATTTTTAAATAAGCATAATGCTTAGGTGTTAAACGAATACCTTGTTCAGGCACAAGATCTACAAAAGGATTGTGTTTAGGTGGTTCTGGAACATATTGATGGACAGCTTCCATCACATCTTGATACGCCGCCGCACCTGTCACTTTTAAGACATTTGGATGCATCTGGCGAATTTTATCTTCATCTTTACCCAAACAGCCTGTGACAATCACACGACCATTGGCGCTCATGGCTTCACCAATTGCGTCTAAAGACTCTTGTACTGCAGATTCAATAAAACCACAGGTGTTCACAACAACTAAATCAGCACCTTCATAATCTGATGCAACATCATAACCTTCAGTCTTTAACTGCGTTAAAATGCGTTCAGAATCTACCAATGCCTTAGGACAACCTAAAGATACAAAACCGACTTTGGGGGACTTCATGAATCTGCGCTCCACTATAATCCGCGTATTGTATGACTTTTCAAGAGATAAAAACAGGTGGAAACTGCACTCTTTGTATAATGCACCAAAATACATCCAATCAAATAATTAAATTACTACAATGCACTATTTTGGAACAATATGATGATAGCGTAATATGAATGCTAGTTTTTACACTTGAATAAAGCGCAGTAAATGCGCAATTTTTATCATTCATGTAAGAAAACTGCGCAACATATAAAAGTTGGCGTACATCTTGCTTTATATCAGCACGATTTATACCGATTCAATCCCCTTGTTCGGGAAAATAGAAAACGAGGTGCAGATGCCATTGCGCTATTTAAAGACAGGAAAGCTCTGCTAATGGATCAATACCCAACAATTGATTATAGATTGCTTGTGGATAATTTAACCACTGCAATTCTTTTGGTCGATTGTAATTTAAATATTTTTTATCTTAATTCATCATGCGAAGCATTGTTTGATATTAGCTTGCTTCGTGCGGCAGGTCAGCCAGTGATTAATATTTTACACGCACCAAATGACAGCTTTAATACATTGGAAGCATTAAACAACTCAATAAAAACAGGTCAAGCCTATACACGCCGTGAAGCAATTATCAATGTTAACTTTAAAGACATGCATGTTGATTATTCAGTGTCGCAGTTAAATACAGGAAGACCTTATCACCCATTACTATTAATTGAGTTAAATCCAATTGATCGGATGCTTAAAATCTCTAAAGAAGAAAACTTAATTCAACAACATCAAGTTGCACGTCAACTTATTCGAGGTGTTGCACATGAGATCAAAAATCCTTTGGGCGGAATTCGTGGTGCGACTCAACTGCTTGCTCGTAGTTTAAATGATCCACAATACGCAGAATTCACCGATATTATTATCAGTGAAGTCGATCGTTTAAGAAACCTTGCTGATACTATGCTGGGTTCGCGTCAACTTCCCAGCTACGAGTTGGTCAACGTACATGAACCGCTTGAACGTGTTCGCTCTTTAATTGTAAATCAGACCAAGAAAAAAATTAAAATCACACGAGACTATGACCTTTCATTGCCTGATGTCAAAGCAGATCGCGATCAACTAATTCAAGTAATGCTTAATATTAGTGTCAATGCGGTACAGGCGATGACTGAGAATCGTGAGTTTTTTATTGATCATCAACCTGAACTGATGTTGCGTACACGCATTCAACGTTTGGTTACGATTAATGGTGTACTAAATAAATCAGCCATTCGTATTGATATTGAAGACAATGGTCCTGGTGTCCCTGAAGAAATTTTAGAATCCGTGTTTTATCCGCTTGTGACTGGCCGTGCCAAAGGAACAGGTCTTGGCTTAAGCATCGCTCAAAATATCATGCATCAACACAATGGAATGATTGAATGCCAATCCATTCCTGGAAAAACAGTATTTAGCTTATATCTACCTTGGGAGTCTAACAATGTCGCATAATAAAATTTGGGTGATCGATGACGACCGTGCTATGCGTTGGGTCTTAGAAAAAACCTTTAAAGAGGAAGGCTTCGATGTTACCAGTTTTGAAGAGGCACAATCGGCTTTGGATCAACTTCCAAGCAATGCCCCAGACGTCATTCTCACTGATATTCGTATGCCCGGCATTGATGGTTTAACCTTCTTAGGAAAAGTCAAAGGAAGTTATCCTGATCTGCCTGTGATCATTATGACAGCACACTCAGATTTAGAATCTGCGGTATCGAGCTATCAAACGGGTGCTTTTGAATATCTTCCAAAACCATTTGATATTGACGAAGCACTTGCACTGGTGAATCGTGCCATTTTGCACATCAACAAACTGCAACAACAAGAATCGGCCAAAGTCACCCCCATTCAATCTACGGAAATTATTGGTGAATCCCCTGCAATGCAGGAAGTTTTTCGTGCCATTGGACGTTTATCTCAATCGCACATTACCGTATTGATCAACGGTGAATCTGGAACAGGTAAAGAGTTAGTTGCACATGCTTTACATCGACACTCACCAAGAAGCAGCAAACCATTTATTGCTTTAAACATGGCTGCTATTCCAAAAGATTTAATTGAAACTGAATTATTTGGCCATGAAAAAGGTGCATTTACCGGTGCCAATACTCAACGCCAAGGTCGTTTTGAACAAGCCAATGGCGGTACCTTATTCTTAGATGAAATCGGTGATATGCCTTTTGAAACCCAAACACGTCTACTCCGTGTTTTGGCTGATGGTGAGTTCTACCGTGTGGGTGGGCATATTCCAGTTCGTGTTGATGTTCGTATCGTGGCAGCAACACATCAAGATTTAGAAAAATTAGTCAATGATGGGCGTTTCCGTGAAGACTTATATCATCGACTAAATGTCATTCGTATTCATATCCCTAAACTTGCTCATCGTTCTGAAGACATTCCGATGTTGGCGCAACACTTCTTGGCACGTGCGGGTAAAGAACTCGGGGTTAGTCCGAAAATTTTACGCCCAGAAACGCAAGAATATATTCAAAAACTGCCTTGGCCCGGCAATGTACGTCAGCTAGAGAATACCTGCCGCTGGTTAACTGTAATGATCACAGGCCGTGAAGTTTATCCTGAAGACTTGCCGTCTGAATTAAAACAAATTCCAATCAATAAATCTGATGATCAGGGACAAGCGCAAGCTGGTATTGACCGCATTGCGTTACATCATTGGGATGAGTTACTGGCACAATGGGCAATTCAAAAGCTTAAAAATGGTGAAATGAAAATTTTAGACATTGCCACACCAATGTTTGAACGCACTTTGATCATAGCAGCGCTTCAACAAACCCGTGGCCGTAAACGTCATGCTGCTGAACTTTTAGGCTGGGGGCGTAATACTTTAACCCGCAAACTCAAAGAATTAGGTATGGATTCTGCTGAAGATGATGAAGAGGAAGATAAAACCGTCTTAGCAGAATAATAAGCGACTCATAAATATAAAGTTTACTCCAACCATATTTCGTAAGAATATGGTTGTTTTTTATTGGCTCATAGTGAAAAATAGCCTCGTGAAATTTAAACTTTATCGTCTAGGGTAAAAATGAAGAAAACTGTTGTTGCAATTGGCTTACTTTCTATTTTTAGTGTTGCTTGCTCTAAAAATAAACCGCATGACAGTTCTGAACATCAAGCAGAAGCACCAGCGATTAAAAAAGCACATAAAGTAGCTAATTCAGATGATTGTTTTAAATTAGAACCCAACAAACAGTTTACCCTGAACAACAATGAAGAAACAGAAATACAAATTGTTCCCACAACCTTCAACAATCAAAATGTGATAGCAATCGTTAGACAAGGTGCAGGTGTGCGTACAGATTATATCTACGATTTAACTGGGCGTACCATGCTTGCAAACTTGGATTATGGTATTGCCGCACTCGGATCAAATCCAAATGATGTGCTGGTAAAAACCACTTACCAAGCCCCGCTCCCAACATTCCCATCTAATCTTAAACCACAGCAAAAATTCCAGATGACTTATAACGCGGTTATTGAATCGCAAATGGATAACAATGATAAGTCTGTAAACAATAAGACGATTGATTTAGTATTTGTAGGATTTGAAGATCTGACTTTAATTGACAATGATAACAATACATTAAAGTTTGATAATGCCTGTCATTTCATTTCTCAAATTGGAGATGAAACATTGGATGAATGGTATGCTGAAGGGTATGGACAAATTAAATACGTTAAAAAGAAACAGAATGGTGACGTAAAAAGTAGCGAAGCAATTGGTGATGACCCACAACCTTAATTTAAATCAGCCAGTCAACATTTATTGACTGGCTTTGAACATTTTTATGTTCGATTTTACTTTAAAAAACCTGATACCAAATTCATAACATTTTGAATATCACCATTGGCTTCAGTGTGATCTGTTGCATCACCTTGTGGCGTCAGTGAATCAATAATTTGCGGTAATACAGTAGATATTGCGCCATACACTTCATTGGTCGGAACATTGGCTTGTTGGGCAACTTGTTCAACTTGCTGACCACCAAATAAACTCTGGATTTGCTCTACATTTACCGCTCCATTACCTTGTGACGGATCGACCCAGCTTTGAACCTGCCCACCTAAACCTGCGCCTTGCAATTTAGCTAAAGCACCTTGTAGGCCACCATTTTGTTGAATCCAACCTAAGACCAATGGCACAACTGCAATCAATAAAGAAGAGGCATTAAAGCCACCCGCTTGTGGTGCTTGTTGTTGTCCACCTGTCAAACCACCTAAAACTGAACCAAGTACGCCACCCAATCCACCTTGTGATTGTTGTTGCTGTCCCCCCAAGCCACCGAGTACTGAACCAAGTACCCCGCCCAATCCACCACCTAGCCCGCCTTGTGATTGTTGTTGTCCGCCAAGTGCTTGCTTTGCCAGAATTTCCACAATATTGGTTAAATCTGTCATGAGTTTTCCTTTTTTAAGTTTTATGAGACAAGTACAGCATACTTGGCTTTATCAGATTCACCAAAATTGGAATTGTTAAATTTTGCAATAGCTTAAGGCTAGTTTTATAGGCAAAATAAACCCACTACCAACGAAATTTATTCCAGTTTTCTGGATTGGCCCAAAACTTAGCGTTAAACCAATCTGGTACATGTTTATAGGTCAAAATATTAAATTGCCAAAGTGCAAAATCATTTTGATGTAATGTTTTATCAATCAGTTGGGTAAAACCAAGCGATCTGAGCAACCGTTCATCTTTTAGCTGACATGCGACAACAATTCGTTTTGCCAGTAAATCACGTAACTTGACCAATAACTGGGATTTCTGTAAATCGGTGATCCCAGACATTTCATCTGTATCTAAAAGTACAAATCCTAAATCATATCGTTGCGTAAAAGGCAGACTTAAAAACTCAGATACGTTAAAATAGGACCATTGAATCGAATAATTTGTTGGGTATTGCGCCAAATTTTGCCCAATACATAATGCAGTTTGAATTGGCTGTTCTTGCGATAAATCGTCTAGCATTGAAGTGATGACATTTTGCTCAGCCATAACTGCACCTTTTTTGAAGCGAGTAATTAAACATGGAACTACAAGGCATTTGTCATAAAATGCATGCAGGTCTTAAAGACCTTAGTGTAACTGATCAACAAACACATAAGGCAAATGTTGAATATAAATTTATATTAGATCGCTCAGAAACCGAGCTACCATTTAGTTTAGGCCAGGAAATCGAGATTGAAGCGACAGGAAATATTTATTGCGTTTCTTGTGGAGCTAAAACACCAAAGTCTTACTCTCAAGGCCACTGCTTTAAATGCATGAAAACCAAGGCATCTTGCGACATGTGTATCATGAAGCCTGAAACTTGTCATTATCATTTAGGTACTTGCCGTGAAGATGATTTTGCTCATGAAGTTTGCTTTCAACCGCATATTGTATATCTAGCAAATTCAAGCGCTTTAAAAGTCGGAATAACTCGTTTAGGTCAAATGCCAACACGCTGGTTAGATCAAGGTGCGACCCAAGCATTACCTATTTTAAAAGTCGGTTCGCGGCGTCTTTCTGGTCAGCTTGAAGTCATGTTTGGAACGCAGGTTGCGGACAAAACGGATTGGCGTAAACTGCTTAAAGGTGAAGCTGAACCGATTGATCTAATTGAAATTCGTAATGAATTGATTCAAGAGTTTTCCCCAAAGATTCAAAGTATTCGCAATGAGTTTGCGCAAAATCTTGAGTTTAATGAAACGGTCGAATTGTTAGAAAATGAATTACCCCGTGAATTCATCTACCCTGTCGACATTTATCCTGAAAAAGTTAAATCACACAATTTAGATAAAACCCCAATCATTCGGGGCAAGCTACAAGGAATTAAAGGCCAATACTTGATTATGGATACCGGTGTCATCAATATTCGTAAATATACAGGTTATGAACTTAAAGTTCGGGCGGAATAATTTTTCACACCCAAACCCAGAAATTGATTTATACATACTCCTCTTTATCTTAGATTTAGAGGAGTTTTTATTGGTTAAAGGTTTTCTATATCCAACCTGTCAAAAAACTTAGACAAAAGAATATAATTTCTCCTAATTAATATTTTTAATTAAATCAATTAGATGAAATAAACAAATTGTTTGTTTAAAAAAACCGCAATGCCACACCTTTCATTCAAGGTTTAAATACCTTTGCGTAGGCGATCCCCCACTAACTTGATGGAAATCACTGGTTTGAATAATTAGATGCTTTGACAATAGGGCGATTAATAAAAATTTCCAGCAACTCGATAAGCAAACGGATATTTGCTTAATCAGTTGTTAGCGTTAAAAATCAAGCTGTTAAAATTGCTAAAATCGCCTGAGCCGGATCTTCACTATTTCCAGCCAAAAGTTGTTTGTGCATGGTGATTAATTGCATCACCTGAATTTGTGCAGTTTCAATATTCATTAATTTTTCAATTTGATTGGCCAAATTTTCTGATGTCGCATCTTGTTGAATAAGCTCTTGAATCACTTTTTTGCCCGCAATAATATTCGGCAATGAATAATACGGAATTTTCACTAAAAATTTAGCAATTACATAAGTTAACCAATTCAACTTATAAAAAGTCACCATTGGACGATGTAACAATAATGCTTCAAGTGTCGCTGTCCCCGATGCCAAAGCCACAATATTGGCAGCATTCATGACCTGACGACCAATTTTTGATTCTTTATCGGTATTTTCCAGTAAATGAATTTTTGCGACTAAGTCACTTGGATAATGCTTTAATAATTCCTGAATTTGCTGTTTGCGTAACTCATTAATTGCAGGAATTAAAAACTGATAATCTGGATATTTTTGATAAAGAATTTTTGCTGCATCCAAAACCAACGGCCCAAGTCGTTCAATCTCACCGCGCCGACTTCCTGGTAACAAGGCAATATGCTTTTGACTGATATCTAAACCAAGCTCTTGCTTTGCATCCAAAATTGGATTTTGTAATGGCAATTGACCTGCCAATGGATGTCCAACAAAGGCTGCGGGTACGTCATATCGTTGATAAAAGCCTTTTTCAAAAGGAAATAGACAAAGCACCAAATCTATACTGGCCTTGATGCCATGTACCCGTCCTTGTCGCCAAGCCCATACAGATGGACTGACATATTGCACCGTTTTAATCGGCAAATTTTTCTGTTTTATGCTTTTTGAAAGGCGTAAGTTAAAGTCTGGTGCATCAATACCGACAAAAACATCTACGGGATTGGCAGACCATTTCTCGACCAGACCATCACGTACAGCAAATAATTTTTTTAAATCCTTAAGTACTTCAACAATCCCCATCACAGATAAAATATCCATTGAATAAAAACTGTTAAATCCTTCTGCAATCATTTGAGGACCACCAATCCCTTCAAATTCAGCATCAATACCCTGTTCACGAAAACTACGAATAAGTTTTGCGCCTAAAGTATCCCCTGATACCTCACCTACGACAATTCCAATTTTAAGCTTTCGATTTTGCAAGATATTCTTCCTGATCAGCACTATAAGCGCATCATAGCATATTCATAGGATTTAATCGTGAATACTCAAACTGGATGCTGGCTTGGAAAATGGGGAAATTTATATAACAATTCATCTAATTTTCTATCGTTATTTTATTTTCTATTTATATTTTCAATTGCACGACTATTGTAAGCCCACCTCACTAACAATAAACTAAGCAATAATTATTATCATTTAAGATAAGCAATGCTAAATCCTCTCCCACACAGTTTTAAGTTCTCTATTCTTAGTTTAGCGGTACTCATTGCCCAGCAGAGTTTTGCTGAAGATATTGAAAATCTACCCACAATTTCAGTTCAAGCCACAGCTGATCAAACTGAATTAAGCTCCGAACAATCAAAATCTTATATCGTTAAAAAATCTGCAAGTGCTGCCAAGCTGAATATTCCTGTCAAAGAAACACCACAAACAGTGAATGTTGTTACACGTCAGCAATTAAATGATTTTGCACTCAATAGTGCACGTGAAGCTTTAAGTAATACCCCAGGTATTACTGTCAGCAGTCAAGAAACCGAACGTTCAACCTACACTGCCCGTGGTTTTGAAATATCAAATATTTTAACAGATGGCGTTGGCTTCCCTTCTAGCAGCTACAATTATAATAATACCAATCCTGATACATATTTTTATGATCGTATTGACGTGATTAAAGGTGCAGATGCCTTAACCAATGCTTTTGGTGATCCAAGCGCAACAATCGATTATATCCGTAAGCGTCCTACTCAAGAATTTCAAGCCAATGCTGGGCTAAGTTATGGCTCTTGGAATACCCAACGCTATGAAGCAGATGTTTCAGGTGCATTAAATAAAGAAGGCAGCATCCGCGGACGTTTGATGGGTTATGAGCAAACTGGAGATTCTTATCTAGACCGTTATTCATCTGAGAAAAATGGATTTTCTGGCATCATTGATGCGGATTTAAGTGATAGCACGTTATTAACTGTCGGTTATAGCCAACAACAGAATAAACCTAATGCAAATAATTGGGGTGCTTTACCACTTCTCGGTGCAGATGGGAAACAACTTTCCTATGAGCGTAATTATAATCCCAATCCAGATTGGACATATTGGGATAATAAGTCACAAAATGCTTTTGCTGAGTTAAAGCAAAAAATTAATGACAAGTGGACAGCTAAGCTGAGTTATAACTACACCCAAACCGACCATAACAGTAACTTACTCTATTATTTCGGTTATCCTGATCAAAATGGAGCAGGTGTAGCCCTCACCGCTTGGGGCGGAAAAGAAAGTCTAAAAAGTCATTTTGCCGACTTAAATCTACAAGGCTCATATTCATTATTTGGCCGTGAACACGAAGCGACACTGGGTTATAGTTATCTACAAAATAAACAGTATGATCAACAGACGTCAGGCACAATTAATGACAGCAATATCAATAATAATCAAACCACAGACTGGGCAAGCTGGACACCTCAATCAGTCACTTGGTCAGCATTTAGTGATGCGGCAAACTATACCCAAAAGCTCAATTCTGTATATGCGGCAACACGACTACACTTAAACGATGATTTGAAACTTTTACTCGGTTTAAATTATGTTCAAGCTAAAAGTGAAGGTGAAAGTTACGGTTCATCAATGGCCTATGATGAAAACAAAGTATCTCCTTATGCTGGCATTACCTATAACTTTAGCCCTGAATACACAGGTTATCTAAGCTATACCTCTATTTTCCGCCCACAATCTGGAGTGGGTACTGATAATAAAGCACTCAAACCAGTTGAAGGTGAAAGCTATGAGGCAGGTATTAAAAGTTCATGGCTAGATGACAAACTCACTGGAACTTTGGCGGTGTTTCGAACAGAACAAAGTAATTACCCTTTGCGCAATTCAGATGGAAATATTCTCAATCGAAAAGTTGAAACCAGTGATTTACGCTCTCAAGGGGTAGAAGTTGGTTTGGCTGGGCAATTAACAGATCACTTAAATATTGCATTTGGTTATAGCCAATTTAGCTTAAAAGATTTAAAAAATGGTGGAGAGGCTCGTACTTACAACCCGAACCAAACCATTAATCTTTTAACGACTTATACTATTCCTGCTATACCTAAACTGAAAATTGGTGCAGCTTTACAATGGCAAGAGGCGACTAAGCAGTATGATTCTTCGGTAAAGAGTACAATTACCCAAGATGCTTATGCTTTAGTGAATATGATGAGCAGCTATGACTTGAATAAGCATATTTCGCTACAGGCAAATGTAAACAACGTGACAGACAAAAAATATTTATATAGCTTTCCAGATGGTCAGGCTTTTTATGGCCCATCTACAAACTATAGTGTTGCTGTAAAATTTAAATACTAATCTGAACTCGCCTTAATCTTTTTATGATTAAGGCGTTTTCAATTGCAAGAAAGTGATCGTTATGCAGATTGTGCTCTACCCTTTATTAGTGCTCTTTCGTTTTATACTGGCTTTTGGTATGGGCTATCTGTGCAGTTATTTAGTATCCTTAACTTTAATTGACGTGTTTTATCCTTATTTTGCCAAGGCTGAATCTATTTATTTGGCAGCATTTAGCGCACTTATTTTTTACATTTTTTTTGTGATTCTAAGCTTTTGTATTCATTCTTTAAAGAAGCTTACGCTGATCAGCCTAGCTCTGGTCGCTACTTTTTTCCTATTTTCCAAGTTTATAGGTTAACTCATGCATAAATCTGTTCGTCAATCTATGGCATGGTTACACTCTTGGATCGGGCTTACCTTCGGCTGGCTGTTATTTGCAATTTTTTTGACAGGTTCTGCAACATATTATCGCCATGAAATTAGTATGTGGATGCAACCACAATTCGCAAGTATGCAAATCAAACAGGAATCCGCTATACAGTCTGCGTTTGCTTATTTGCAAAAAAATGCCCCAGATGCAAAAAGTTGGTATATCGGCGTTGCAAATCAGAATACCCCTGCAAATAAAATTTATTGGCAAAAAGCCGATGGTGGTTATGAAAGTAAAACTTTAGATGCCAATACAGGTAAAGAATTGAGTCTTTCTGCCACACAAGGCGGTGATTTCTTCTATGGGTTTCATTATCAGCTTTATGGAATGCCTTACTCGATTGGTCGTTTGATTGTCACCTTTGCAGCGTTAATTATGTTTATAGCCTTGATTTCAGGCATTATTACCCATAAAAAGATATTTACAGATTTCTTTACCTTAAGAGTATTTAAAGGTCAGCGTTCATATTTAGATTTTCATAATGTAAGTTCGGTAATAGCATTGCCCTTTTTCTTAACCATTACATTTACCGGCTTAGCGATCTTTTTCTATCTGCTTTTCCCCGCAGGGATGAAAAAAGCCTATCCAGATAATCCATATCAGTATTTTGATGAAATTCGCCATGTTTCAACTGCAAACAAGGCTCAACACGCACAGCCGAAGAATATGTTATCTATTCAACATTTCCTGCAACAAACCCAACAGCAATGGGGAAAAACTAATATTGATAACATTACCGTAGATCAACCCAATACACAGCTTGCTAAGCTAACGATTACTGCCTTAGAAGATCATTCGATTACTCGTAATCAAGCACAACTTAGCTTTAATGGCGCTACAGGTGGTTTAATTGGGAATACCCGTAATAACAGTGCAATTGCAACATTAAATGCCAGTATGTACGGACTGCATATGGCGAATTTTGCCCAACCTTTATTGCGTTTAGGCTTATTTTTCTCTGGCCTCTTAGGTTGTGCAATGATTGCTTCTGGCTTATTGCTCTGGAGTTTAAAACGACAATTACAAAAGAAAAATGATCATTTTCACGTTGGGCATTATCTGGTAAACCGACTCAATACCACGATGATTATTGGTTTACCCATTGCGATGTTGGGTTATTTGTATGCCAATCGTTTTGTACAACTTCAATCAGATACACCGAATTATGAAGTCTATACATTTTTTACTTTGTGGTTATTCAGTTTTATTATTGCGCTCTGCACAAAACAACAATACCTCTGGAAAACTCAGCTCAAGCTGCTAATTGCCATGACATTAGCCTTGCCTATTTTAAATGTCTATTATCTGATTTCTAATCAATATATTCATTCATTACAGGACTATTGGTTATTTTTACGTGTGGACTTAATGATCTGGTTATTTGCCATTTTAGCGATTTTTTTACATCAAAGAATCACACCGATTCAAAACAAAGCTGTGGCGAAGATCAAGAAAAAGCTAGAACAAAAACAATCACAGGAATCTGTATCATGATATTGGCATTTGCATTTCTCCTGATCCTGATTGCCAGTTATAGCTTATATTTGATCAGTTCAAAGCAGATCACCAAGACTCAGAAAAGTAAATTATCTGTTTTAGCGCAACATGTGAAACTGGTAAAAGTTATCGCGTTTGCGTTGATCATCTCGGCTTTATTTTTATTCAGTGTAAATTATGGCAATAGCATCTCTTTTGTGGCCTTATGTATACTGAGTAGCCCAATACTGTTTGGATTGATACTCTTTGTAAATGACTTAAAACCCAAAATTAAAAAGTAGACATCTAGCGTTTTAATACTGCTATCTAAGTTTGATTAGTTTTTTAGGATGCTCAATGGCGAAGCTATAATTCATTGGGCAATCCTGATTGAACCGATAAATTTTTTTAACAAGGTTTAGGCGCAATATAAATCGTTTTTATTCGATATAAATAACTGGTGTATTTCCACGAAAAATACACAATCTACATTACACCGCTATTCTCCCAATTTCTGCAGAATTTGTCTTAAAATAATTTAAGCTGTTCAGGTTGTAACTGCATTTCAATATTTTACAATTTAATCAATCTATAAAATTTCCCCGAGGATTTTATGTTGCTGCAATGGTTTGATTCAATTTTAATTTACAATCAATGATTTAAAAAATTTAAACAAATCTTAGTGCAATAAATAGCGTAAAATTATTTTTATTTATTTCAATTTTTTGATGATATTGAAAATAATTATATTTTAACAATGAATGAAGCCGTGAGTGTACTCAAACTATGAAATTCCCTTTCTTAGAAATTCTGCACTCAGCTTAAATCGAAGTAGATTTTTAAAAATTAAAATAGACAGAATTAATTGATTTAAGAGCTTTTCATCATCTGTCTGTGCCTCCTTACTAACCCTAAAAGTATCTTTCTCTCAAGTATTTCATCTTCAGTAAATGACAATGAATCAACCAATAACTCTATAGGCAATGAACTATTTTCAATTAAAAAACAGTCTTGATCTGTAGACCATTCAGGAAGTATTGTAACTTTTTTACGCTTGCGCCTTTGATGCATATAAACACCTTACTTTAAAAACTATGAATTTACTTGCTCATCAACCCAAGATAAGAATTTGTATTTATTACTTATTTCAGGTGCACTCATTATTAAAATATTTTTTTTATTTCCAAACTTACCGGATACTTTATTAGAATTATTAAATTTAAAGTCAGTTTCATCTCCTTCATTTAAAGCTTTGAAATATGCAACAATTTTCTCGGACTTGGTCTTACTCTTGAAGTCCGGTGTCAAAAGTAAAAAATTATAGATCTGCTCTAAAACACACATATAGTTACTACTTTTCATAAAAACCTTAATTATAGATTATTAATGAGATAATTTACTGTAAAGAAATTAGCCAACTATAGAACAAATATATTCGATAGTTGGCTATATAAAATACTATGATTTTCCACGAGATATAAAACCAATAATTGCTAAAATAACAGCTACAACTAGTAGAATTACAGCAAAATCTTTCGATAGACCAGCAACTCCACCAAAACCTAATAAACTAGCAATTAATGCTATAACTGCAAAAATTATCGCCCAACGAAACATACATTATTACTCCTAAAATATTTAATTTTTTTTGATTTAAATAAAATTTATCTAAATCAATCTATATAAAAACCTATTCTTTATATAGCTTATCAGAAATAAAAAACCTATTTATTTCTTGATTCTTTAGTTTTGGCATAACAATCTTAATTAAAAAAAGAACTGAACAGGAAATAAGAAGCATTCCTATAACTTCAATTGAATAACTAATCATGAATAATAGACTATAAAAGCCAAAGAAAAATAAAAGACTTAAAAATACTTTTTTTAGATATAAGGTCATAATAAGACCATATAACATTGCCGAAAAGAATACATTAAACTTTTTATGTATTCCTAACTTGTCAAAAATTATGATTATTAAACATATAATTAAAACTGAGATAATAAATATAAAAAAATTTTTTAAAATTAACATTTCATTTCCTCTACTTTAGATTTAATAAAATGCTTCCCCCTTAGTAGAGCAACTAAGGGGGAAGACTACCCCAATACACCATCTATTATTATGCTCATTAATTTTATAACTTCTTATTCTAATTTAAGTGTAAGCGACCACATCTTAAACTAATATTCAGTTGTATATTAATAATAATGAACACGTATGGTGTATGAACGCAGTATATATAAATCAAAAATCCAGGCTGTAATCTCTGGCTTACATGATTGTGAGAAATTTCGTACATTTGTTTATTTTTTAACCTATTAATATTTAAAAAATTAGAATTATTTCATTTATTTTCATAAAGTTAATTTTAATAAACTATCACTTCAACACAATATATTAACAATTAGCTTAAGTAAAAGTAAAAAAAGTTTACATTACATTTTTTTTTGATCGTTTTTATTTTAAATTGGCTTCAATCCTAACTATGTTGTAAACTTTTAAAGTTACTATTCTTTCTATGTGGAAACATAAAGTTTACTAATAAAATTAAATAGTTATCACACACCATCAGTAACAAATCAAACTGGATGAATTCATAATGGAATTTGTAAGGGTTTTATACGCTAGTAAAGCGACACAAGCGCACCCTGAACTTAAATCTGATCTAATTGATATTCTTAACACTGCTGTTGATTTTAATTCTCGTCATGAGATTACAGGAGTTCTTTACTATGGACATGGATATTTTGTCCAATGTCTTGAAGGTAGCAAGAGTAAAGTTAATGATCTTTTTTATAACCGCATTTTAAAAGATCCACGTCATCAAAATTGTGAAATTCTCTATCATGAGAAATGCGATGTTGGATTATTCAAACATTGGAATATGAAATTTGCACCTGTTAACAAAAGATTAGGTGACTTTTTTCAAGAACACCATCTTGATGATTTTAACCCATTTCTTCTTTCAAGTAACACTATTCCTTCATTCATAGACCTTTTAGCTTCGGAGTATGCTCATGAACCATATAATTTTGAAATCGATGAGTAATTCATTAGTCTATTTTGAAAACGTTAATTTAGATGATAAATCATGATTCGTTTGTGCTACGCAAGTACAAGAAATGAATCAACTAATGACCTCATAGAAGATTTAAATGATATTTTGAATACTGCTCGAGATTTTAATTCGAAAAACAATGTTTTTGGTGTGCTTTACTATGCTAATAACTTTTTTTTCCAGTGTCTTGAAGGTGAAAGATCAACTGTACTAGAGCTATTCCATAACATTAGAAATGACGCTAGGCATAAAGATATTATTGAATTCAAAAATGTAGAAATTGACCAAATTAGTTTTAAAAACTGGTCAATGAAATATGTTCAAAAGTGCTCAAAAGCAGAGGTCTTCTTTAATCGTTTAGGTTACGACTCGTTCACTCCTACTGCTTTAACCGAAGACAATTTAGATGCCTTCTTAAATGAACTCTTAAATGAAAAGCAGACTCGGCTTCGAAAGCGAGTTGGTTTAAACCAACGTGGAATATCTAATTTTCTTTAATAAAAAAAGACGAACGTAAGTTCGTCTTTTTTACAAAAATTTATAGCTTAACAGAATGACTTGTTCCAAGCTGCTCTGTTTCACGTGATATTGACGCTTTTGCTACTTTGAAAAGAGTTACAAATTTTCCTGCACCTTTCCAGTATTGTGCACCATTACATATTACACGTACTAATTGAATATTTGGATCCGACTTTCCTTGTTCAAAAAAAGTTCCATACGAAGCGGAGGACCACAATTGATCAAGCACCTCTTAATCTTGGACACATTCTGCAATTCCATTAATTGAGACATAATCATTTTTTAAATTTTCCAATTTTAACATTCTCATGTAAATTGAAATACCAATATCTCCTCAATATAAAAATTTAAATAGTTTCTTAGTGTTAATTAAATATTTTAATTATATGATAAAAAATTATTATTCATGAATAATTTATTTTTTTGTTATCATTGATGCTTACAACTTTGAACTGGTAATCTTTATGAGTAATATTTTGATTTACCACAGCACGGTCTAATTGATCCCACAATTCAAAGTGAAAAAAATCAGAAGTTTCAGAGTAAATCCAAAACCATAAAATAGACCTATCCTTTTTTATAGGGTCATAAGTGGTATCTTTAACTTTTACCAATTTATGTAAATGAAAATTTTCATCTTGAAGTACTATTTCTTGAATATCCAATAGAAGATTTCCGTCGATCTTAATTGATTAGGAATATAACATTTTTTTAATTTTTTTTTAAATATGGTTTCAGATAAAATATGTAAACTAATTTTTCTTAATTTTGTTCAATGTACTGATATTAAATATCAATTAACTCTCATTAAATTATTTTATCCAATTAATTTTTATATATTAAATAACTAACCAATAAATTATTGTAATACAATTAAAAACGAAATTTAAAATTTATAATAAATTGATTAACTCATGTGCTCAAACTATCAAACTCCAAAAATAACAGCATTTGTTCAATTAGGAATCGAACTCAATGCAATGGATTATCCTTTAAAGTCACACGTTTATCCGTTATACCCTGCTCCAATTATTATGAAAGAGTTTAACCTAGATTTATGAAGATTTGCACTAATTCCAAAATGGGCTGATGATACAAAGTTAGGGACACACCTATAATACTTGAACTGAAACTATAGTTGAGAAGCCTAACTTTCGACATGCTTGACTTATAGCAAGTTTTACTTTGTGCCGGTTCAAGAATTTGATGATCTCAAGTGCATCGATGGTAAAAGCCATTTGTACAGAATTCACCGTAAGAACGACTACCATTCGCTGTTGCAGAAACTCACGATGATTAGTTAATTAAAAAATAATAATATTTTTTCAATGATTACAATCAATTCTGACAATCATCCTTTCATGAAGCAATTTTATGCGCCTACCGATGAAAAAAGATCAATCATAGTCATATCAAGAGAATATCGAAAAGACTGCTTGAATATTGATAAAGAAAATGCACACGAAAATTTCTTTGAAATGCGTGATGATTTTCCGCTTTCCCTCGTGAACACTCATCTGAAGTAGCCAAACAAAGTGACCTTTTTTAAATTAAGACTGTTTATCCACATAGTTTAAATTTGAAATTAAAAACTATTACATTTAATATCTTGAATACGTAACTTATTCAAGTGGTATTTTTTATGAATATTGAATTAAATTCAAAATTATCGAAAGCTAAACTTCAAAAGCTTAAAGATGCAAGTCTAGATCACTTGAAAAGCTCTAAAGTTATTGATATCAGAGCACATTCATCTAAATTAAAATGTCCATCTGACCTATATAGAATATCGTCATTTCAGGCAATCACTAAGTATTCTATTCCATTAGTTTTAAATAAAATTACTGCAGATTCCTCCTCAGTATTTGAGAATTATATAGACAAAACTGTTGACATGGATGATCTGCTTATTTCAAATAAGGAAGCTACATTCATTGTTCAAGTTGAGTCGTATTCGATGAAAGACATTGGAATTGATATCACTGACTATTTGATTGTCGATAGAAGTATTCGATCACAGCACCAAGATATTGTTATCGCATTCATTGACAATGATTTCACTGTGAAAAGAATGATGATTACACAACGGATGTCACATGATGAATTGTTTAATATTTTTCATAATGAAAATGATCTTAGAAATTTGCCTGCAGTGTGGCTCAAACCTGAGAATATTGAGTACAAACCAATCCTCCCCCGCAATGAACAAGAATTAGTAATTTGGGGTGTTGTCACCAAAATTATTAAGAACTTTAAATGATACATGAAGAAAAGATATTTGTTCTTATTGATATCAATAATTGCTATGTCTGGTGTGAGCGTTTCTTTAACCCGAAGCTAAATAATGTCTTGGTGATAGTTTTATTAAATAACAATGGTTGCGCAGTAGCTCGAAGTAACTAAGTCAAGGCTATGGGGATTAAAATGAGCCTCCATTTTTTCAAATCAAAGATGCTGTCCAGAAAAATTGTTTTCAAGTTCCTTCAAGTAACTATGCGATATATGCTGAGATGTCACGTCGATTTCATTCATTTTTTGCCAGTTATTTCGCACCACCCGAACTCGAGATTTATTGAATTGATGAGTGTTTTCTAGATCTATCAAGTTTTAAGCATAATTATAATCTTGGTGATTGATTATCGCCAAGGAATGCACGAACGTATTCAACAATGAAGCGGATTGCCTGTCTCAGTATGAATTGGTTCCAACAAAACAGAAGCAAATATCGCTAATCAGAAAGCAAAAAAGGGAAAGCGATTTAATGGAGATTATGATTTAGCAAGCATGGCACAGAAACATCCTGATTACTTGTGTTTGTTTATAGAAGTAGGTGAAAATATGAAATGTTGCTAGAAAACAAATGCTTGAAAAAAATAGCCCTTACATTGAAGGACTACTTTTTCGAGCATCTGTTAACGTGTTACTCTTTCCCAAGCATCTTTAACTGCATGTTTTGCTTCTTCCCATTTTAAACGAGACTCTCTTTTAGTCTTTTCCCATTGAAGCTTAAGATCAGCTTCAACTTCTTCAAATTTTGTTTCATAAGGATAATTGCTTCTAGAAGTGTACCCTAGTTGATAGGCATCACGATAATCACGATCGTAATCTACATTATCATATAAGTTAACCGTGTCTTTAAAGTAAGGCCGCGTATTATAAGTCTCACGCCAATAAACATCCTCATCTGTTGGATTTACAGCTTCAGAAATACTTTTCCCTGCTAATCCTCCAACAACTGCTCCTACTACTCCCCCGACTGCAGCACCTACAGGTCCGCCAACGGCTCCAATAGCTACACCACTTGCTGCGCCACCTGCTGCACCAACACCTGTGCCAATTGGGTGAGCTCCTGGCTCACCTGAAATAGGGTCAGCATTTAGTTGCTTACGTTGTTCTTTACTCATATTTTGAACAACTTCATTATCTATATTAGAATTTGACATATTTAATCCTCTATTTGACAAAAATTATTAATCCAGATACTCAGTCAACGATAATCATCCTAGATTAATTATTTTCATTCAATATTACTATTTGTTATAGTTTGAAGAACAGTTTGTATAAAACAGAATTAAGTAAATTAAAATAAAACATGTTCAAAACCACAGCACTGTTGAATATTATCGTTTTTAAAACTTCTTAAATAAAAAACATTAAATTACAATATAAAACACTAAAACCTCACTTTGATAAATTAAAAATAAATAATTATAAAACATAAAGTTAAAATAAAATATCTCAACAACATCATTAAAACCAAAGCGAATAATCATATACTTCTCAATAAAATTTTTAAATTATAATTGCATCACAAAAAATAAAGAAACCAAATATAATATATCAAAGCAAGTGAGAAAAAAATCACATTACCATTAGTTTTATATCTGTTTACAAATATAATTTTTTAAATTAAATAACTCTTTAAACCTTACATTCTTAACCCAATAAAACTTAAAGCTTAAAAATACTTACATCATTATCTTTTTTTAAGTTTTAGACTGGTATCTCAACTTGAACAATAAATAGGCAAACATTATGAGTAACGTTAATGCTAACGATATTAAAGAACATGCTTCAGTAATTGCTTCATGTGGTACACAGATCGGTAAAGTCGATCATCTTGAGGGAAAAGATTCCATTAAATTGACACGAAGTGATGATGAACATAATGAACATCATCTGATTCCATTAAGTTGGGTGAGTGAAATTAAAGATGGAAATGTAATTTTGAATAAAAATTCAGAAGAAGTAAGAAATCAGTGGCAAACATTGTAGGCTTTACCTAAATTAATTTGCTATTTCAAAAATGCCAATCAATTTGATTGGCATTTTTATCATCATTATATTACCGATTCCCACATAATCATTGCATGAGTCAGAATTCCCCTTATTAGTATTAGTTCATTTTGAATTGTACTTCAAGCAACAGTTATCAAATGTATTCGACATTACCATTTTTTCGCAAATTAACATGGTTTGATATATCAATTGATCTTAAGTTTGAAATAGTTAACTTAGCAATTGCAAATTTCTGTATCTGCTTCAAAGTATTTATTTTTGAGATAATATATACACCTTTTACTTCTTCTAAATATTTTTATAACATTTCCTAAACTCATTTTTATCAGATCAGAATGACCATTTAATATATTAGGATTAAGGTTAATCGCTTTTTTACGATCTTCAATCCATTTTTCTGCTATTCTACGAGGGTTAAATGTTTTGCTTTCAATGAAAACTAGATAGACTTTTCTGTTAGTTCTAATTCCAGCTCGATAACGAATAGTGCCATCGGTAAGACTTCTTTGTCTAATTGAACCCATAATTATTTACGCCATTCCTACTTTATTAATTATGGCGTAAATATTGGCGTAATAAACTTATTATTCACATAGGTTTTCACATGTTCAAAACTAAACTTGCATCTCATGTAAGATCTTGTTTAGAAAGTAAATTTTTGCAAACTCATAATTGTTAAAGTAATTCACATAAAGTTAGGTAAACTATGCTGCAATGGTTTGAAAAGTTAGTAGATCCATATCCGTCGAAAGGTTTAAACGAACCATTATCCACTAAGTTCTTTCCATTTGTTTGGCAAGCTGCGACTGGTGTTAAGCGTTATTTATTGATTTTAATATTATTCACTGCTGCAACAGCATCTTTTGAAGCCTTATTCTTTTCACAAATCGGACATTTAGTCGATTGGTTGACTCAGTCAAAACCTCAAGACTTTTTAGTGAATCATCGTGAAAATTTGATCTTTTTAAGCTGTATTTTATTGGCAAATATCTTTTTTGCCAGTATGCAATCTATTATCAGACATCAGATTTTATACAGTAGTTTTCCAATGCGTTTGCGTTGGAGATTTCATAATCTTATGTTACGCCAAGGCTTAGACTTCTTTCATAATGACTTTGCAGGTCGTTTATCTGCAAAAGTTATGCAGACAGCGCTAGCAGTACGTGAGTTTTGGGTGATTTTAGGCGATATGGTGACTTATGTTGTCATCTACTTCATCACCATCAGTATAGTATTGGGCTCAATTTCCCCTATTCTATTGATTCCACTTTTATTGTGGTTGGCACTGTTTGTGAGTGCAGCATTATTTTACATTCCAAGATTAGGACGAATATCTAAAGAACAAGCCGATGCGCGTGCGGTGATGACCGGACGAGTAACAGATGCCTATACCAATATTCAGACAGTGAAACTTTTTGCCCATGCTGGCCGTGAAAGTCAATATGCAAAAGAATCAATGAAAGAATTTATGCGTACTGTGTTCAAACAAATGCGTTTAGGCACTGCATACGAACTTTGCATCAATTTGCTGACCGCCGTTTTATTCTTTGGAGTTCTAGGCACTGCTGTTTGGTTATGGTTACAGGGGCAAGCCGCGATTGGTGTCATTGCGGCAACAACAGCCATGATTCTTAAACTCAATAGTATGGCTGAATTTATGATGTGGCAAACCTCTGCCCTGTTTGAAAATGTCGGAACAATTCAAGATGGTATGCAAACCTTAGGCCGTCAGATCAATATCCAAGACAAAGAAGATGCCAAACCACTTGTTGTGACTGAAGGCAGTATTAAATTTAGTGATGTCACATTTGCCTATAATAGCAAAAAAATAATTGATCACTTCAACTTAAACATTCAACCAGGTGAGAAAATTGGTATTGTTGGACGTTCTGGTGCGGGAAAATCCACCTTAATTCAATTACTTCTACATTTTTATACCATTAATGAGGGAAAAATTACCATTGATAGTCAAAATATTGAGGAAGTCACTCAAGACAGTTTAAGAAAAAATATCGCGCTTGTTACCCAAGATACCTCGTTGCTACATCGTACAGTTGCGGAAAATATTAAATATGGTCGTCCTGATGCGACTGATGAAGAAATGTATGAAGCAGTAAGAAAAGCCAAAGCAGATGAGTTTATTCCACAACTTTCAGATTTAAGAGGTCGTACTGGCTATGATGCTTATGTTGGTGAGCGTGGAGTAAAACTGTCGGGTGGTCAACGTCAGCGTATTGCCATTGCACGTGTATTTTTAAAAGATGCGCCAATTTTAATCTTAGATGAAGCAACCAGTGCCTTAGACTCCGAAGTTGAAGCTGCAATTCAATCAAGCTTAGATGAGTTAATGCAAAAGAAAACCGTGATCGCGATTGCCCATCGTCTTTCAACCATTGCACAAATGGATCGTTTGATTGTGCTAGATCAAGGTCAAATTGCAGAACAAGGCACCCATGAAGAGCTTATTGCACAAAATGGTATTTATGCGCATTTATGGCATAGGCAGACGGGTGGTTTTTTAGTTGAACCTGAACAGAAAACCACTGAAGATGAAGACTCAACAGTCAGCGCTTCATAAATAAAGCGTTTAAATAGCCAAATTATAAAAACCACGTTAAAAATAGCGTGGTTTTTTATTGCGTCTATTCTATTGATTAAGCATACATCATAGCCTTATTTGGATATATTTTAGCTACAACATGCAGTTCAATGATTATATTTTTAGAATCAAGAATTAATCGGCTTGACGAGGCAACAGAATTGATTATTTTGATATGATTAAGTACCCTCCATCATTTGTACTCAAATTATTACTTATGTTATTGCAATATTTAAACTAGTATATAAAAACAGTACTCTTGAGCTTTCCGCATACTTATCCAGATAAAACAACAACTTTTCCGTATAAGTCAAAAACAAAAAAGCTGCCTTATATAAAGACAGCTTCTTATTTAAATCTAGCCAATCAACGCTATTTTAAATGATTAATACCAGTTCATTAATGAAACACCTAGTCCAACATAGGTCGCACGGTGATTATAATCAATCAAACTTTCGCCATATCCATCAAACAATTGAAAATGACCACGTAACTTCCCTTTAATAGGGAACGCCCAATCAAACTGCACTGCACCATGTGAATCATCCCCACCTTTTAAAGAATGACGTAGCATCAAAGAAAAATCATTGTCATTCCAACGATAGAATGCGGTTAAATCACCACGACCAATATAATTTTTAATATCAGGATTATTGTCATCCTGAAAATCTTCTTCAATGCGATACCACGGACGCACCATCAAAGCAAAATTATCTTTTTCAAATCCAAGATTTAAAATTACTCGATTCCAGCTACGTGAAAGTGGATCAGAACGTCCATTTGACTGATGATTCAACGTCAAACCTAATAAACGTCCATTTAAACCCAATAAATTATAATTGGTTCGAAAAATTAAACTTGCTTCAGGCTCGTAATTTGTTTCACGAAATGGACGGGACTCTTCACTGTTGTAAACTTGCCAACGAGAAGATTGTGTATATCCTACCCAAACATCACCATTATTTCCAAACACGTTTTCAGCAGCTTTGGTTTTTAAAGAAATCTGGAATTTTGCTTCCATAGACTTTAAATTTTGATCTTCTTCCACTGTATTTTGGGGGTTTGGGCTCTGTGGAAATTCATTTTTCTTACTGGTCCAAAATGCAGGAAGTAAATATACAGGTTGATTCGCCCGAATATTCCATGTACCTAACTTACTATCTTCTGAAAGCTCCCAACGTCGATCAAGTAATGAGGTGTTGGGATCAATTTTATCACCATGAATTGCAAATAAATTTTCAGCTGTCTGGGTAATTTTGTCTTTTAGTGTTTCAGGTTCAACATTGGCTTTTTGAATATCTAAGGCAGCACGTTGCTCTGACACCAAAACTTGCGGAGCAACCGCAGGCGTTTTAAATATTTTATCGTAACAAGCCAAACGATCAGCGTTAGATTCGAGTGCAACACAGGCTTGTGTACTTGCAGGATTTACTTGTGCAGTATCATCTGCGTGTACAATGGTCACCAAACCAAAACTGAGCATCATTAAGATGCTCAGATTTAATGGTGTACGTTCAAAATTTTTGAACGACATAGAATTCTCCAGAAAGAATTTATAGGGTTAATTTACTTTCTTAATTTCAAAACCTAATTGTTCCAACACGTCTTTTTTTACAACTGGAGCGACTACAGCTCTTACAGGCTTTTGCTCAAGTAAATAAGTTTGTGTGACACGCTTAAGGTCATCAATAGTAACGTTTAATAAGCGTTCGCGTAATTGCTTTCTAAACGCAGGTGTCCGTCCATGAAGCAATGCATAACATGCAGTAATGGCCTCACCTGCTGGTGATCCAGGTTTATCCATACTCGAAACTAGACCAAGAATTGCTTCTTCAAGTTGATAATCATGCTGCTCTTTATGTAATAACCAATCTAGACTTGCCTCAAAGTCTTGGAATGTTTCTGCAAGGCGCGGATCTCGATAACTATAGAATCTGAACGAGCAAGCATTGCCGTCATAGCTTGCACCACCACCATATGCTCCGCCTTTTTCTCTAATGGCACTATGTAGGAAACCATTCCGTAAATAGCCTGCAAGTACCATTAACGGCGCAGCATCTGGATGTGCAACATCTACAGCTTGGTAAGCAGAAGCACAAAATTGAACATTGGCTTGAATTAACCATGCTTGATCTGCATCGCTCTCATCCATAGCCACTTGAGTTAAATAAACATGAGATTGATCAACCTTAAGCTTATCCCAAACAGTTTGAACCTCTTCAACTAAACGCTCTGAATGATGCTCTTCACACACCAATAAAAATTGTTTTGGTGCAAGCATTAAACCTTTATGAATTGATTTTAACTCATCTATAAACGCATCATATGCCGCATCATCTTTTTCAATTTTTGCAATCAAATCACCTAGCCAATTCAATGCGCCTAGGCCTGTATTGTCATAATCGCGTTTTGCTAACGCACTCATATGACGTGAGGCAATTTGCATCGCATAACTATGGCCAGAACCAGATAAACGAGAAGCCCAACGGGTTTTACGTTGTTGTAAAAGTTCGATAATGCGATCTTTTTCATCAAAACGTAACTGCTCAAAAGCCAGTTTAAGCAACTGAATGGCATCAAATTTATCAGTTAAAGATTTAGTTGTTAAAGTCAACCATGCACTGATTTGACCTTTGTCATCGGTTTTAGAACGAAGCGAAGCGCCCATTCCCAAGCCGCCACTGACAGCAGTCTGTAACTGTTGAAGTTCAAGATAATCATATTCGCCCGCCCCCACTTCTCCCATGAGAACAGACAGTAAGTTGAAATAAGGCGATTTTACAATTTGATCTGGAATTTGAATCAATACTTGTTGGTAGTAAATTCCGTTTGTACCTGCATGGTACAGATGTAATGGTGTATCTACCCCATTGCAAATCACTTCACGCAATTGACCTTGAACAATGGCCAATTCAGCAGGAATATCCTCCAAACCGACTTTAGGCAATAAGCTCAAATCATCTGGTGTTTCTTGACGGATTTTTAAAGCTTCTGTCTGAGCAATAATTTCAGCTTTATCTGCTTCAGACAAAGCCTCACCAATTTTCGCTAAACGTGATTTTTCATCTTCTGCTTCTTGAGCAGATTTATTTGCATCTGGAACTAAAGTCATTTGTACACGATGTGGATTATCCAATAAATGAACTTGAATCAAATTAGATAACCACATCGGATCTTTGAGTTCTTCTTTTACTTCTGCAATGGCAGTATCTACATCCCAGGCATGGATTGGATCATTATGATGAATTGCATTACCCAAACCATTGAGGATCAGCGTTAAACCATACGGTGTACCATCACCACTGATTTCACGTTGATGTAATTCAATTTGGTGCAAAATTGCATCAACCATTTCTTTATCAATAGGCTTTGAAGCAACATCTTGAAGAATATTGAGTACACCATTTTTAAATTCTTCAGTATGCTCAGGGTTTGAACCTTGAACACCACAATAGAACGTCATTTCATAGTTTGAATCATCTACACCCATGATTGGACCCGTAGACTGCGCATAACCACATGTTTCTAAATAATGGCGCAATGGCGAAGCTGAATTTTCTAAAAGAATCCCTTCAACTAAACGCATACCCAAGCGAAGTTTAACATCACTGGTCTTCGGCAATAACCAAGACAAAATATGGTACGTCTTTTCTTTTAAATCTTCTGCATCAACAGCATAGGTTTCTTGTACTTCAATTGGTGCTGTGAGGCGCTGCTCTTCTTTAGAGTAAATCGTTTCACCTTTACTGAATTTGGACAGCGCCAACTTTTCAAATTGTTCTTGCAATTTATAAGCAGGCTCATCACCAAAGGTCATAAATACAGCATTACTTGGGTGATAATGTGATTTATAAAACGCTACTAACTCTTCATAAGTTAAGTCTGGAATATCCTTTGGATCACCACCAGAATTATAATGATAAGTTGTTTTCGGGAACAAATGATGTGCAAGCTGATGATAAAGCTGGTCTGAAGGCGAACTCATCGCTCCCTTCATTTCATTAAATACCACGCCTTTATAAACAGGTTCACCATTTTCAAGCTCAATACGAATACCTTCTTGAGCAAAGTCCAATGGATTTAAATTGGCAGCAAAAGCAGCATCTAAATAGACTTCCAATAAGTTCTGGAAATCCTTTTTATTTTGTGTTGCAAATGGATAAGCCGTCCAATCTGCTGCCGTAAATGCGTTCATAAATGTGTTTAATGAACGACGAATCATCAAAAAGAATGGATCACGTACAGGAAATTTCTCTGAACCACATAACGCTGTATGTTCAAGAATATGCGCCTCACCTTTGGAATCCATCGGTTGAGTACGAAAAGCAACTAGAAACACATTTTCGTCATGATCTGTTGCTAAATGGTAGTGCATCGCACCAGTCACTTTATGTTTATATTCAGACACTAAAATGTCTAAAGCTTCTACATGGTGTTGACGTACCAGCTGAAACGCAGGATGAACAGTTTGAGATAAGGTTTCAGTGACATCTACAGTCATGCGATCTCCAATATTAAATATTTATCTATACGTTTAAGTATAACCGAAACTTAAATAAATGCGATTCATTCCTAAAACTAATTCTTAGTAAATCAATCAGAATTAATCGCGAATTACTGTCAAAATATCAAGAATGAGCAATGGGATAAATAAAAAAAGTGATGATCAAAAGATTCGATCATCACTGTAAAACTTCACTTTTTTTACTCAATATTTTTAAATTAGTGATGCTTATGTTTTTTCTGTATCCCAACGCTGAGCAATAAAAATACAGATCAAAATTACACTCAACAATACAGCTGATGCTATGAAGTGACTCAGGGCTAATCCACCATGATCAATTGGTTTATCTAGAAAATCACCAACCACAGCACCTAATGGTCGAGTAAGCACAAATGCGCTCCAGAACAAAATAACTCTGGATATTTTTGTAAATAAATACAAAGTGATGACGATTAAAATCAATACCACATATAACACAATCCCACCGCTATAACCCAGTCCTGCTGTATCTGATGACCAATCTCCCAATGCTGTACCTAAAGTTTGCGAAAAGGTAATGGTTAACCAATAGAACAGTTCTGCTCGGGGCTGATTAATATGTGGTGAAATTGTTCCTTCAACCTTATACCAAGCATATAAAGTCAACAATACCAAACTGAGTAATAACGTACTTCCACCGAAATAGCCAATACCCAGTGAGCGATCGACAAAGTCTGCTAATGTGGTCCCCACTGTCGTACTTGCAATAATGGTAAACCAATATAAATAGGGGTGAAAAGCCTTAGCCCGAATTTGAAAATAGACAAAAGCGATAAAGATAAAAGCAAAGATAAAGGTTCCTAGCAAATACCCTAAATTAAGCGACATTGACACAGCATCACCGGCCGTTTCACCAAAAGTGGTTGCAAAGATTTTGGTGATCCAAAATAGTAATGTGACTTGCGGAACTTTTGCAATCAGCACATCTAAATCATTTTGCTTCATTTCACATATTCAGCAATTATGCGTTAAAAGCTATAGTCTATACTTCGACTTAAAATAGAATTAAAATGTGAAAAAAGTCACTTAACCCTCTTAAAGACTCAGTAAGATTTGTATTTAGTACTTATCATGACTTTACAAAAACTGATTAAATATGGCTTATCTATGTTTAGGTTTTTGTAGAAAAGAATTACTTAGGCTATTTTTAGTATGTTTACCAAGAAAACTATTTTTGGAGATCAATACAAATTCGTCTCCAAAAATCAAGATGACCTTAAAGCCTATCTTTGTAATCCAGCAGCATTTTCAAATTATGTTGTTGCGTAACATTACAGATTAGAGACCAAAGGATTTCCAAATTCACTAAATTAAATATTTAAAGTAATTATAATTTGGGTGATTTGAGACAAAAACATAATTTTGCTTTTGGTAAAATGGCGCTGCATCTTTTTCACTATTTAAGCACAATGCAGAAAAATTGGGTTTTGCTCTTTTTTCAAGTTCAAGCAATAAACTTTTACCTAATCCATTTTTGCGGTATTCAGGCAATACATAAAAACGACGTACCCGACCAATTTTATGCTGAGTTTCAGGGTTATGCTTTGTATCACCATCTTCACTGATTTGAATATTTAAACCACCGCATGCAACCAGTTTATCTCCATCAAACGCAACCAATAAAAATTCACCATGTCGATTAAATTTATTGGTTCCTTTCTGAAATTCATCAACCAACCGTTGAATAAAATGAAACCCTTCTTTCTCAGCAACTATAGCTAAATCTTGAATTTGCGCAGGCAATTGATCTACCTGTTGAATTAAAATATTCACTCAACCTCCAATATGTTTAGGGTCTGTAGACAGTTTTAACTTTATGCCTATGTTTATTTCCAAACAAAACCTAACCTAGCAATCTAATTTAATCACGCACATTGATAAAAACAATGGCTTAAATGAAGCAAAAATCATCTCAAAAACAGTTTTGTTCAGCACACAAGCAGATTATAAAACTCCAACAAACCATATTTGACAAATGTAATTGAATTTTTTTCAACAAACTACTGTAAAGCTGAGCATTCGTGTAAACTTTATGTTTTTAACATTGATGTGATGAAGAACATGGCTACAGTTGACCTTTTTGCAATTGGTAACGCGCTCATTGACCAAGAATTTAAAGTATCAGATCACTTTTTAGCTGAACAAAATTTGCAAAAAGGCACCATGCAACTCGCAGATGGTGAGTCCCAAACTCAGCTATACAATAATTTAAAAGCTAGCCAAAATTATAAAGGTCAAGCATCTGGTGGTTCAGCTGCCAATACAACAGTGGCATTTAGTGCATTAGGTTCTTCAGCATTTTATGCCTGTCGTGTTGGAAATGATGATCTAGGCACAATTTATCTCGATGGTTTAAATGAAGCAGGCATCAAAACTTCTAAAAAATCCATCAGTGAAGGCGTTACGGGCACCTGTATGGTTTTAGTCAGTGGGGACTCAGAACGCACGATGCAGACTTATCTCGGTATTACTGCTGAGCTTTCAGATCTACAAATGGATTTTGAACCTTTAAAGACAGCACAATGGTTATATATCGAAGGTTATTTGTCTACAAGTGATTCAGCACGAGCTGCAGTAAATCAAGCACGTCAAATTGCACGTGATCACAAGGTTAAAATCGCATTAACTCTATCAGACCCAGCTATGGTGCAATATGCACGTCAAGGTTTAAATGAATTAATCGATGATGGTGTAGATCTAATTTTCTGTAATGAACAAGAAGCTATGATGTATACAGAAACTGACTCTGTAGAAGCTGCGCTCAATAAGTTAAAAATGCTAAGTACTGATGTGGTCATCACCTTGAGTGAAAAAGGTGCATTGGTCGCAGATCAAAAACAACATTTTTATGTTCAAGGTCGTAAAGTAAATGCAGTCGATGCAAATGGCGCTGGTGATGCATTCTCAGGTGCTTTCTTATATGCTTTAAATAATGGTGAAAATTTACAAACTGCGGCACAACTTGCTATTCTTATTTCTAGTGAAGTGGTGTCTAAATTTGGGCCACGTCTAGACGTTGCAGAATACGCAAATCTACTCGAAACGTTCAAAAAGGAATGTGCATAAATGTCTGAAAAAATTGCAATGACCGATGAAATTGAAGAGCGTAAGGCACGTGCGTTTGACACAATGACAGGTGATACAATTTTTATCACTCAACGTGATGGTGCATTTTATGCCTATCAAAACGTCTGCCCACACCTACAAACTGAGTTAGAATTTCTTGAAAATCAGTTTTTAGACCAAGATGGCGAATATATTCAATGCTCTACACATGGTGCTTTGTTTGAAGTTGAAACAGGTGAATGTATTTCAGGACCATGTCTGGGTGATAAACTTGAAAAAGTAAATATTTCAGTCCATTCAGATGGTGGTATTTACATCGAGGACGAATAAGATTGGAAACTGCCATGCTTGGATTTTTATTTGAACATGAATTAATGCCCTTTCACCTCAGTGTCTTGGCTTTAATTCTGCTGAGTATGGCAGAAACTTTTGGCTACTATATCGGCTTACGGCCAAGTACCTTTCTGAAAAAAATTTCACCAGATTGGCTCATCGAATCCCCCTTACTACAAGTTAAATTTTCCAAAGTTCTTATTTTCGTTTTTTTATTATTGAATTTTAGTTTTGCAGGCTATTTTTTACAGCTATCTATCTTTGCCAGCAAACAAGTTTTTGCCGCTTGGTATTATGTGGTTTTACCCGCATTGGTGATTGCAATCTTCTTTACCGTGTTTATGATTCATTGTTTGGATCAGGTGATAAAACCTAAAGTTGCATTGAATCAAGTTGACTTGCTTGGACGATTAGCTACTGTTTCTAGTGGTAATGCACGCCCAGGTTTTTCAGCTCAAGCACGAGTACGTGATGAAAATGGACAGCTTCACTATATCCAAGTCGAACCAGAATTTGGTGAATTAGAATTTCAATCTCAAATTATCTTAATACGTTTTAGAAAATCCCATTATATTGCGAAGAAGATTTCAATTTCAAATCATCTATTTAGTTCAGACCAATATTAATTCATAATTTGTTCATTTAAGTCAACATTCTTTTGTGCGACGTATTAGTACAATTACTCACTATATTTTTATATCTTGTTCTCCCCCATAAACTTTAATAAAATAATAACTTTACATCAAGAAATGAAGCAGAATTTAATGCAATAGTCTAAGCGAAAACTAAACTTAATCAGCAATAATTTCAGAGATCTATAGCTAAATTTAAACATGTTCTACGAGATGAAAACCACCCTTCACACTGATAGCTCCACTTTATAACCCACTAAATATTGCATAACATCCCCCCTAATTTACGACATCGCAAAAATTAGAATTTACTCTTTAGAATAAACATGAAACCACAATCCGATATTTTACTCTTTCATCTTTTACATGAGCCAATGGGGCTCTTACTTTAAGTAAAATTCTAGTAAAAAGTCTATTATTTATTAAAACATAAAATCGTACTTGTGTAAGAATTCAAGTGGTTGATTTATTTTACAGCACAATTATAAAAATTTAAAACCAACTCTTTTAATCAGATTAATTTTTAAAGAAAAAACTAAATCAAACTAATTTAGTTGGTTTAATAAAATCTAAACAATACCATTCTAGTTGGTTTTATTTTTATTAATTCTAAGTGTTTTGATCAACTTTAAAATCAATAAAATTTAGAATATTTTTTAACAAAGTAAATTTTTAACTACTTGTTTAATATAAATTTAATAATATATTTTTATTTTAACTGTTTTATCTATTTATTTCCTGTTGCGTTTTGTTTAATAATATAAGCATATTTAAATAATAGGCTTAACGCATGAGCTTAAAACCTAACGATTTAAACCGTCGGCTTGTCAGAGAAATTGCAGTCATATTAATAATTAAGATTGCTCTTCTAATGACGATCAAACATATCTGGTTTGATGCTCCGACTATTCCTAAAGATTTTGATAACCAAGTTGCTGAGCGTATTGCTGGCAGTCCTTCCCAAATCAAGGAGACACGTTGATGATTTCTGAAAGCGTGGTCGATCTTTCGCGGTTCCAATTTGCAATGACCGCGATGTATCACTTTATATTTGTACCACTTACTCTAGGTCTGGCTTTTATTCTTGCCATTATGGAAACCACTTATGTGATTTCTGGTAAAGAAATTTATAAAGACATGACCAAATTCTGGGGCAAACTTTTTGGTATTAACTTTGCTTTAGGTGTAACCACTGGTCTGACGATGGAATTCCAGTTTGGTACAAACTGGGCGTACTACTCTCACTATGTGGGTGATATTTTTGGTGCGCCACTTGCCATTGAAGGATTGATGGCATTCTTTCTAGAATCAACTTTTATTGGTTTATTCTTCTTTGGCTGGGATCGCCTTTCAAAAGTTCAACATTTAAGTGTGACATGGCTAGTTGCGCTGGGTTCGAATTTATCCGCATTATGGATTTTAGTTGCCAATGGTTGGATGCAAAATCCTGTCGGTTCAGAATTTAATTTTGAAACCATGCGTATGGAACTTGTCGATTTTGGTGCTTTGATTTTTAACCCAGTTGCTCAAGTGAAATTTGTTCATACGGTGTCAGCAGGTTATGTGACTGGTGCAATCTTTGTTCTTGCCATTTCGAGTTATTACTTATTGAAAAAACGTGATTTACCATTTGCGCGTCGCTCTTTCGCCATCGCTGCAATCTTTGGTTTAGCATCTACACTTTCAGTAATCTTACTAGGTGACGAATCTGGTTATGAGCTTGGTGACGTTCAAAAAACTAAGTTGGCAGCAATTGAGTCTGAGTGGGAAACACATCCTGCGCCTGCGCCATTTACTTTATTTGGTATTCCAAATCAGGAAGAACAACGTACTGACTACGCTATAAAAATCCCGTATGCAATGGGTATTATTGCCACACGTTCACTCGATAAAGAAGTCACAGGTCTTAAAGATTTGATGGTTCAGCATGAGGCCCGTATCCGTAATGGTATGGTCGCATATAGCGAACTCGAAAAACTTCGTGCTGGTGACCGTTCGCCTGAACTTATGGCATCGTTCAAAGAAAACCAAAAAGATTTAGGTTATGGCTTACTTCTCAAAAAGTATACTGAAAATGTAACGGATGCTTCTGAAGCACATATTCAAGCAGCAACAAAAGATACGATTCCAAATGTAACCGCATTGTTCTTCTCTTTCCGTGCAATGGTCGCTTCTGGTTTCTTGATGCTACTCCTGTTTATTCTTGCAACATTTGCTGTGGCAAAACGTAATGCAGAAAATAAACCGTGGTTACTTAAATTTGCATTGTTTGCACTGCCATTACCTTGGATTGCAGCACAAACAGGTTGGTATGTGGCTGAAGGCGGTCGTCAACCATGGACCATTGGTGAAGTGTTGCCTACACATCTGTCTGCATCAAGTTTAAGCACTGGCGATGTATGGGGATCAATCATTGCATTAGCCGCGTTCTATACGGTGTTATTGATTATTGAAATGTATTTAATGATCAAATTCTCACGTTTAGGACCAAGTTCTTTACATACAGGCAAATATCACTTCGAGAAACTTGAAGCTCAGCAAGCTCAAACTGGGGAGAATCAATCATGATCGAATATGAACTTCTCAAAATTATCTGGTGGGTTTTAGTCGGTGTTCTACTGATTGGCTTTGCCCTGACAGATGGTTTCGATATGGGCTCAATGGCACTCATGCCATTTGTAGGTAAAACTGATGATGAACGCCGTGCAGCAATCAATACCATTGCACCGCATTGGGAAGGCAACCAAGTTTGGTTCGTGACTGCGGGTGGTGCACTATTTGCTGCTTGGCCTATGGTTTATGCAACGGCCTTCTCAGGTATGTACTGGGCGCTCTTGCTGGTCTTATTTGCACTCTTCCTTAGACCTGTTGGCTTTGACTATCGCTCTAAACTTCAAAATACTCAATGGCGTAATTCTTGGGATTGGGGCTTATGTATCGGTGGAGCTGTACCTGCGCTGGTTTTCGGTGTTGCATTTGGTAATATGTTCTTAGGCGTACCGTTTACTTTAGATGAGACTGTACGTTCAACTTATACAGGTAGCTTCTTTGCCCTACTCAATCCATTTGCCTTGGTTTGCGGTATAGTAAGCTTGTCGATGCTGTGTGCACATGGTGGCGCATGGTTAATGCTGCGTACAGATGGTGTATTACGTCAACGTTCTGCTAAAGCCACACAATTGATGGGCATTCTCTTCTTAGTTACCTTCTTGGGCGTTGGTGCTTGGTTATATTTTGGTGGCATCGAAGGATATACTTTGGTACAACCATTTAATACCAATGCTGTTGCTAATCCGCTTGCGAAAGAAGTATTAACAACGGGTAACCATGGTTGGATGAATAACTATTCAATTTACCCGATCACCATGCTTGCACCTATTTCTGCAATCCTTGGTGCAATCCTGATTATCTTTGGTGCTGGTAAAAACAAAGCTGGCGTGAGCTTTACAGGTTCTACCTTAGCAGTGACTGGTTCAATTTTAACTGCTGGTTTTGCACTATTCCCATTCTTAATGCCATCGAGTATCAACCCAACTGTAAGTTTAACCATGTGGGATGCGGTTTCGAGTAAGAATACATTAACAGTAATGACTGTGGTTGCTTCTATATTTGTGCCAATTATTTTAATCTATACCACATGGTGTTATTACAAGATGTGGGGCGTTATCACCAACAAACATGTTCAAGATAACTCACACAGCCTGTACTAAGGCTGTGTCTAAGCAAATAGGAGAATATTTATGTGGTATTTCGCTTGGATTCTTGGGATCTTGATGGCGTGTTTTGCAGGTGTGTTAAGCGCACTCTATATTGAACATCATCAAGATTTGGATGAGGAATAAACCATGACAGAGATCGCAATGACAACAAAAGAAAGAAAGCCGAATAAGTTTGCAATGGCCATTTCGTTTTTGATGGCATTGCCTCTTGCTGCGGTATTATTGATTCACCCTGGCGCAATGCTTGATGCCAATGGTCATTATAACCATAGTGCGCTCATGATGGTGATGATTGGTATTTCAGGTGGCTTTATACATGGGGTAGGATTTCTACCACAGTTTTGGTTATGGAAATGGTTATTTAGCCCCTATGTTGCATGGCCACTCATGCTATGGGGCTATTACACTTGGTTCTTGAGCTAAATCCAAAATTTGAAACAATAAAACCCTGATTTATTTAGGGTTTTATTTTAATTAGATGAAACGCTACTTTTAACACTCTTTCTCATTTCGATTAAATGCAAATCTACAATAGGTAGGCCTACATTTGCAGTTAAAGGATAATCCGCCACTTCACCCGTTTGAACATAGCCACGGCGCTGATAATAAGCAATCAATTCATAACGTACACTTAAAACCCACATAACGAAATGCGTAAAATGGCAAGGGTTGGATAGAACTTTGTCATGCACATACCGTTCAGCAAAATCTAAAACGTATTTGCCAATACCTTGATTCTGTAATTGAGCTGCAATACAAAATGTGCCGATTTCCACATCATGCTGGGTAAAAGTCAGACCAATACATGCGACAATTTGCTCCTCCAATTCAGCAACAAATAACTGAAAATTATCCTGAGTCAATGCTTGTTCTAATTGCTTGGCATTGATACGATCACCCGCGACAATTTCTGATTCACTTGTCCAACTACGACCTTCTTGCTGCCGATAGGCAGAATTAATCAGATCAACTAAATGTGTAATGTCAGATATTCGTACTGTTCTAAAATTAAGCTGATATTTTATCAAGTTTTATTTCTGTCATATTAAAGCTGAGTAAAGTACTTTATAAAACGAAAATGGTAGCGAGAAAAGCCTTATTCTCACTCCATTCCGTCTTACCCATAAAATAATTTATAATCATCAAGATGATGAATATTATATCAATCAAACCATTTATGCTTTTGCACTATTTAATCATATCTGGTGTGTCTATCATGTGGCGACATCAATGTCGCCCATTATCTGTGAAAATGCGGGGGTATTGCACGTCCCCCCTCGCCAAACAAACGCAAAACAAAGTACAGTTTTGTTTGTAGCACAAGATTGGTATTTCCCTACAAAAGTGAGACATTGCCTACACAAAGATATTTAAATTTTCAAGAAAAGATGGGGAAGTGCAAACTCCACAGAACTATAAACTAACTTTTATAAAATTGTATTATTCAGTTAAATACAAAAAAAGACCATCGAAATGGTCTTTCACATGTACTCAAAATTATTGCTCAGCTAACCAAGTCATAAACTTCTGACGTTCCGCCTTACTTGCATTTTGCCAGATTTGAATCAATTGGCGATCTGCTGAATTGGCATCACTTAAGGCTTGAGTGGTCTTAGTAACTGTGGTTGCTGCTGGTGACTGGCTTGTCGTTGTTGCATATACAGCCGCTGGTTGATTTACTGGCGCTTTCTTACTTGAAGTTAAATCAATCACTTTGCCAAATAACCCAGAACCTAACCAAGGCTTCGCTTCAGTATTTACACCAGTCTGTTGTACCACGAGGCGATTTTTATTGTCATAAATCGCAATCGTTGGTTGTTCTGAATACTTTTTTGCATCTTCAAAACGCTGAGGCGGATTCACTAAAGCAATTTTATAAGTTTGACCATCTTTTAAATCTGGCGCTGTCACTGTGACTACACCCGATTTTAAAATATCGTGTTCACCATTTAAATGTTCAAAATATTGCTGGTAACGAACACTTACTGCAACTTGACCTGCATCGACTTTATATTCATTCTTTTTACGGATTAAACCTGAATTCACTTCTTGATCGTTCACCGCCAATACTACAATTTCTTCTGGCGCAGATAAGGTGACTGCTGCAAAAACTGATCCGCTTAGCATTAAAGCTAATGCAGCAACGCCGTATTTAAATGCCATATTGCTCTACTCTTATGTCAAAAATATGTAAAATTTATTGCACTATGCAATGTCGTGATGACAGTTTTATGACAATGGTGATTTGTTCTAATTTTTATAATGAAAATATTTTCATTTTACTTATCACATAATTTCTCATTTACTGGAATAAAATCATTCATCTGCTTGTCCTGAAATCACATTTTAAAATTATTTCTTCTTATCTAAAACTAGATCCTTTGAATAGCACACATTCAGAATAAGCATAACTCTAAAAACAAATTAAAAGGATGTTCCCCATGAATAAGAAAACCATATCCTGATTTAAAGCAATAATAACGAGATATATCATTATTATTACAGCTGTTTGTCGTAGCTTATGCCACACAAACTATATATTGTAGCAACCGGTTACGCCACTCAAGCTAACCCTGTACAACGCTCAAAAAAATACCCGTAGCAAAATTGGCCACAGTTAGGCAATTAGCTATAAATACATATAGTCATCACTAATCAAAATAAAAAATAGTGCTAGCAACCAATGCCTTTATTTTGATGTATTACGATGCACTCAGTCATATAACCTAAAATTCTTCTGGTCAAATCTGAGTGTTTTTTAGTCAATAAGGTCCGTTCTACCTATGAATCAAACTCCTCATTGTCTAATGCTTTGACCCCTCTTTAAATGTCACCAATAGTCAAAACATCATTATTAGAGGGATGAATGTACCGACATTAAAGGCCACCATTGCCCAAGCCAATGATGAATGAATTTAATGGACAAGCCAATGTTATGGCAGATACTGGTGGACTCAGTATCATGCATCAACATTATGATGCGCACAATATCTGACTGGCTATAGACCTACCCTGACACAAGCGTTTCAATTACAAAAATTGCGGATGAAGAAACACTTCGATTAGGCATTTATTCATCAAAATTTAAAAAAATGGCTAAAAATACACCATCAGCTTTGGTATTCATGAACAAGAGAAAATCCTACAACCGATGTGGGATAAGTCATTAATACGCGATTTTGCTAAACTTAACGATTTTATAGTGTCACTCTGTTTAAAAAATTTAGGCTTACGTGGTGATATCCTTGTGGGCATCAATAAATTTAAATTAATGTTCACCCCTATCTCATTATTCCAGCACCACTCACCGCAACCAATCTGGCCAATGTGCAACATCGTATTGCGATTGTACGTAATGGTTTCAATGTACTGAATAAATGGAAACAAAAGATATTCTTTGTGTCATGGAATCCAACCATCAGTTGCATATTGGCAAGGGTAATGGCTTTTAACAACCCTTAGGTGCACGATAAATCCTAAACCGCCACAATGCAAAACATTACACTTTTTTCAAAGCGACTACATTTTGAGCACAGTTCTTGCTTGTTTAATATCGTGTATATCGCACAATAAAAATACTCAACAAAAAATGAGGTGCAACATGATTTTTAAAGACCATATAGTTCGTGTTGAAAACATTAAAACGATGCAAATGCTGGATAAAGCTAAGTTAGATCATCAAGTTATTGCGATGTTTATGACTTGCGAAGGCATTCCTTTAAAAAGCAGTGAAGTGACTGCGCTTTTAAAGGAATATGAAATGCTAGGACAGCACAGAGTTCCAGCTAAAAAAGCCAAGGCATTGCTTCAAGCTAAAATGGAGCATTTTGAGGATTCTGAATTACCGTGTCCTGCTGCTTACTAAGGCATATAACCATTAGGATTATTGTTTAAATCACCTTTTATCGGTAAATAGAATCAATAGATACGTTCTATTTACCGCATTTAAACCATATACAAGCTTCAGTTCTCCAAGGCCCCACATCGTTACTTTTGCAATGGGATTATAAATATTTGCTTTTCAAAATGATAATACAAGTCAGACTGCGCTATTTGTCCTGCAATAATTCTGAATGGTCAATATGTTTTGACGCAACGAAGCGACCAATATAACGGTTCTCAATCGGGTCATTTTGAATATTTTAAGTTCTTTGAGCAAGAAAATACCATAACAGCATTCTACATACGGACCAGAGGGAAAGATTAAAAAATGATCTCATTTAGAAACATCTAAACTTGCACTCAACTGGATTGAATCGTTGAGATTTAGTTTTTTGAATATCATTGAATAACAATACAATGGCTTCAATCATGATCGAATATGTATATTTTATAAAACATTCAATTTAAGCAATCAGCTTTCATCTATATAGATGTGTATAATGAAAAGTCCTTAATAATTTATACATTTATCTCTATGCTTCAAATTCTGCAAAAACAGCTGGATGAAAGTACATTTTGCCCGCTTTGTCAGGCAAGTATGTATTATGTTGAAGCTGAAGAATTTGAGAAAGAAGTCAGTTTTCACCAATGTAGCCATTGCAATCATCAAGTTTTTCAAAACAATCAACGTAACTGTCATTGTGAAACATGTCAAAGCAAACGGCGTAAACTGATTAAAGAAACTCGCTTGCAAGAAACCCGTAAGCTAAAGAAAAAAGATAACTTTGAATTAGGTTTAGACCAGCTCAGTTTTTTACATAAATTATTTTTACTGAGTATTTTAGACAATCAGGTGCATGAAAATACCAACCATCAAGAGTTTATTGATTGGGAAGTAATTAAATATCATCCCATTACACCCAATTACTATTTTCAAAGTCAACTTCTCAATCAGCTGATTAAAGATAATGTTTTTGTCGCCAAAGATTTTAGCGATGATGCCCACCAATACTATATCAACGTTCGTTTGGATGGTTATTCTGAACCGAGTATGTTTAGTATTGCAACACAACTACGCCATTGGTTCTATGAGAATCTAAGCCAAGGTATCCCATTTAAAACATCCGATGAAGTGAAAAATGCACTCTATGTTGTGCTGTATCAAGAAATTGTACAGTTTACCCAACATTATTGCCGCACGTGGGGTATCCAGATTTCGGGTAATAAAAACTTCCAAATCTTCTGTTATCACCTACTCGACACATTGGCCGTTGGGCAAATTTTCTATCTTATTCAAACTGCGCTTGAATATTTATATCAAAAAAAGGCGCTACAAGTTCGTAACGAAAACTTTATAAATACCAATATTCTCAAAAAAACAGTACAACAATATAGAGAACGTGCAATTGCAGAAAAATGGGAAACCTCAACCCTGCCACGCCCACCGAATATTCCATTGAGTAGAATGAGTGAAATACTGTTTTATCGGTTTTTAGGCTACGATGAAGGTATCTTCTTTCAACCTGTGTGGAAATCATGGAAAAAGATCGAACCCCGGTTAAATTTCTATTCACAAAAGCGCTGTATGTATTGTGGCTCAAACGAATTGACAGTTGAGTACGATGCACAAAATTATGTGACATTATTTTGTCGCAGTTGCAAACACCAAGACCACTACTTTACTCAGTAAGGAGCATCTATGAATCATCCTGAAAATATTACCCATTCTCAAACGGATCAACTTCATACACGCACTGATGTCATTTTACAAAAAGTTGTGAATGCTTGGACTGAGTTGCAAACTCAACAGCCCTTAGTCCAGTGTATTACCAATAGTGTCGCAGCAAATTATGCTGCCAACGTCTTGTTAGCTGCTGGGGCTTCACCGGCAATGATTGATAACCCATTTGAGGCTGAAAGCTTTGCGTCTATTGCTGCAGCATTAAGTATCAATGTGGGAACGCCTACGTCTGAACAAATGCAGGCCATGCAGATTTCAGCACAAACTGTAACAAGTAAAAATATACCGTGGGTTCTCGACCCTGTTGGTTATGGTGCATTTCTCAAATGGCGCAGTGAAATGGTCGATCAATTGGTTTTGCTTAAACCGAGTATTATTCGTGGCAATGCTTCAGAGATCAGTACACTTGCCGGTAATCAGGTTGAATCCAAAGGTGTAGACAGTACTGTTTCGAGTAATGAAGTCTATTTGCAAGCTTTAGCACTTTTAACCCATACTGAATGTGTTGCAATTTCTGGTGAATCTGACTTTATTCTTTCTAAACAGCTCAATAGCGTGATTCAGGTTAATGGCGGAAGTTTTTTACAGCCTAAAGTTACGGCAACAGGTTGCGCTTTAGGCGCATTAATTGCAGCGTATAGTGCGGTCACAACAGTCACGATCGCAGCAGTCTCTGCACATATCCATTTTGCGATTGCAGGAAAATTAGCTTTTGAAAAAGCCCAATCTGTTGGGAGCTTTAATGTCGCATTTCTAGATGAAATACATCAAATGAGTGCGGATAAAATTTGGCAATATGCTGATATAGAAGTCTTAAGTCTTTAGAGTACAAATATAAACTTGCTTTTAATCATTAAAATTAAGCTTAAACCGATTATGAAACCACATATGTCATTACAAGAAGAAAAATTGTTTTGGGACGCAATAGACCAGTCGAACCACAACAAAGATGCTCACTGGTCTGACTATGATATTGACCAGCATTTACAAGATCTTGTGCAATATTTATCTCAGTTGGATAAACAACAACTGATTATTTTTGAAAAAACACTTCAGCTCAAACTCTCACAACTCTATAGCGCTGAAATCGCAGAACTCTCGACAATTCTAGAATCTGAATTTACGGAAAAAGATGGTATTTTCAATTTCGATGCTTATCTATCAGATGATGGTTTTATTTATTTTAGATGTTGGTTAATCCTCAAAGGCAAGGATTTCTTTGATGACATACAAGAAGATATTCAAAACTTTGTTAGCAGAAAATATAGTTTTGATATAGGCGACACTTGGGCTGAGGGTCTACTCTATGTTGCTGATGAAGCATATAGCGTTCATTATAAAAATGAAGAAGAGTCTGAGATTCGTGATGCAGTATATTTACAACATCCAGAACATCACTATGATTTTGCAGCAGGCAAGATTGAAAGAGATTTACTCAATGGTGTTGAGTTACAAGCATGATATCCAAAACTGGTTAAAGCAATATGCGAACTTAGAAATAAATAAGTAAAAGATTGGGGCTTATCTTCTAAGCCCCAATCTGATTATTTTTGCACGAAAACTTTTTTATAAATTTCTCGTGGCATTTCAGCAAACTCTACACAGAGCTGAATTTCTAAACCCTGTGCAGAATAATCTTCAAATGACTGTAAAAATTGCGATAAATTTTCAGTCATTAAATCTTTTTGTGGTTCAGTACGACCACTTAGACCTTGTAAACGTACAAAAATAAATGCCTGCTTACTCTGCTCGCCACTTTCATCCCCAAAGCCAATCAAATAATCCGAAACTGATTGAATACGGGATTTAATATCATGTGCTTGCCCCACTAACCCTGTATCGAACAGTGCATGATTTAAGCCCAACATCAATTTCTTTTTATCTAAATTTTGAATATTGTCAGAATAATCAATAAACATTTGTGGCATGGTATTAACCGTTTGAAAGCACTAGATATTGATAAAAATTATAGCATTAATATATAAAAAAACTGTAAAATTAACGCTAAATTAGCATTTTAGCGCTTAGATTTATGAGAACTATAAAAGAAAAAGCAAGTCGTAAAGGTGTTATTTTTTAGCTTACCTTTAGCTCTACAAATTTACTTCCAAATACTAAATTTTCTAAATGATAGGGAATTCGAGATAAATCAAACACTAATCTATATTTCGTTGATTTTAATCTGTAAATATTACTTTAAGTTTGAATCTTTTTTAAAAGCTAGACATTGGGCTTAAGTTAGCATCTTAATTATTTCAAACATTTTTTACACTACATTGATTATATTTTTCAGCTGTATCAATATTCCACAAGCTAAAACCATTCTCACTTGCTGATTTTAGTTTTAGCATTTGTGGCATATATCCCATAAATGAATCTTAGCTAATTCATATTACGAAGTACTTGGATAATTAAGATTATACCGATTTTAGAGACTCTACATAAATATAGAGTCTCGTTAATTTAAATTCTGGCATGTGTACCATACTTATCGATCATAATTGAACTCGCTTCATTTAAACCACGTACTGTGACATTGATTCCATTCTTACGAAATTTGCTTACAACAGAATCCAACATCGCAACAGATGTGACATCCCAAATATGGGAGTGAGTCAAATCGATAATGACATTTGAAATTTTCTCATTGAAGTCAAAGCTTTGCATAAATTTTTCAGAAGAGCTAAAGAAAATCTGACCGCTTAAATCATATAAACGTGCTGATTCTTCAAAAGCAGACTTCACCTGAATATCATTTTCTAATTTAATGGCAAGAAATAGCGCTGAAAGCAAAACGCCACTGAGTACACCTAATGCGAGGTTATGAGTAGCCACGACCACTATGACAGTCATGATCATCACAACATTACTACTTTTAGGATTTGCTTTAAAGCTAGTTAGAGAACGCCATTCAAAGGTACTAATAGAGACCATAATCATTACAGCAACCAATGCAGCCATTGGAATCACTTTGAGCCAGTCACTAATAAACACAACAAGAATAAGAAGAAAAATACCTGCTGAGAATGTTGATAGGCGAGTTAAACCGCCAGATTTCACATTAATCATAGATTGACCGATCATTGCGCAACCCGCCATTCCGCCCATAAAACCAGATGCAATATTGGCGATTCCTTGCCCTTTGCATTCCTGATATTTATCACTTGGTGTATCCGTCATTTCATCCACGATCGTCGCTGTCATCATAGATTCAAGTAAACCAACTGCCGCTAATGCGAATGAATACGGCAAGATAATCTTCAATGTTTCAACATTCAAAGGGATGTCTGGAAGTAAAAATATTGGAAGCGTATCAGGCAAAGCCCCCATATCCCCAACTGTTCGCACATCAAATCCAAGACTCATTGCCAATATCGTAATTGCAATAATACACACAAGCGGTGAAGGCAGTATTTTTCCTAATTTTGGAATGAGCGGAAATAAATAAATGATTACCAAACCTAATGCAACCAAAGCATAAACATGCCACGTCACATTCACAAATTCAGGCAACTGAGCCATAAAAATTAAGATAGCTAAAGCATTCACAAAGCCAATCACTACAGATTTAGAAACAAACCGCATTAACTTCGCTAACTTCAAATAGCCTGCAAATATTTGAATCACACCCGTTAAAATTGTTGCAGCAAGTAAATATTCAAGGCCATGCTCTTTTACTAAAGTGACCATAAGCAATGCCATAGCGCCTGTTGCTGCCGAAATCATTGCTGGACGTCCCCCAACAAACGAAATCACGACGGCGATACAAAATGATGCATATAAACCCACTTTTGGATCTACACCAGCAATAATTGAAAAAGCAATAGCTTCGGGGATGAGTGCAAGCCCCACAACAAGTCCAGCAAGCACATCCCCACGGATGTTAGAGAACCATTGTTCTCGGATATTAGATAACATAAATAGCGCCTATTTTTTTGATTTTTTGATAGGCTAGTGATGTGATATACGACACACAAACGACTACACCACATCACTAGACAGTGATGAGTTATTTACAAATTAGAAGAGGTAAATAAACTTAAGGTGGCGTAAGTGTCATAAAAAAGCACTGGTTTTGAAGGAAGTTAAAGTGCGAGTATAGCATCCAAATTTACTACACAGCTATACGATGCTGAAATTCACTTTAATTTTAGAATAAGAATAACCATGAGATGAAACATTTCTGGACTAGGGCGCTTTATGGTTCTTTATCTCATTCAAAGCACGACATCTATTGTATTCTATTGATAGACCTTAACAAAATCATCAATAAACATCTGTGTTAATGCATTCTTTTTCACTTAAAACGATTGAATCATAAGATCTGAGATGCAACAGTAGCATTGATCACCAATTCTAGATTTTCAAAATCATCAAATTGCTCAAACTCAAAATCGATCTTGATTTTCGCAATCACTTTTAGATAACCGTCACGACTTTCAATAAATGCCAATTGGTATAAATCGACAGGATTATGGATACTTTTAATGGTAAAACACCCATTAAATGCATCACATTCATTTTCATCAAAAACCAACGTCAACCCAAGCAAATCTTTTAAAAATGGAGATGGTAGCTCCAACCCTTCAAAAGAAATATTTGAATCTATCAATTCATGCGCATAATAAAATGGGCACAACTGAAAGCTGAGATTATAACTATTAGAATATTTGCATTTAGACAAAATAGCTAAACGTGGACTTAATAACTTTTTCTCAAATTTAGCCATTAATTCATCACTAAAAACATCTATCACTCAACAAATAACAATGCCAAACGTACCTGATCATAGCCCATTTTGGGACTGGTTAAATCAACGATTGGACGCAATTTAATCGCACCATCATCATTAAAATGACTTGGATCTTGACGTTTCTTCAATTTTTTATAGATCACACGAATTTTTTCTACAACTTCTTCACCAGGATTTGCAATCGAGATATCTAAACCTTGCTCTCGATGTAAACGAGCCAAATGATTGATAATCGTCGCAGGAGTTAATCCACGTTCAACCGCAATATCCTGAATCTCATACCCACTCTCGAACAATTCACGTGTTTCATCAAGTGTTGCCGAGGCATAATTGGTTTTACCACTATTACGCGCCAGCTTCTTCTCATTACGTTCAATCTCAGTGGTATTTAAAGTCCCGCCACAATGACGAATAAAAGCATTGTGCTGTGAAGTTAAATCTGAATCTGCATAATGCACTTCGGCTTCATTAGATAACTCTTGAAAACGGCGATCTGCTTTAATTGCAAGACTATCCAGTTCCAATGCCTGATCATTAAAACCTAACAATCTTAAACCCTGAATCGATTTAAGCCGTGATAAAGCCACATAACCCTGACCTTTTTCAAAAGTATGGCTTAAGTTGATTTCCGCAGCTTCCAAGGTCATCCCTTGTGATTTATGAATAGTAATCGCCCAAGCTAATCGTAATGGTACTTGTTGTAGACTGGCGATGGTTTTACCACCTTCATTGTCAACAGACCATGTTTCTGGCGCAACCAATAAGGTTGTACCATCGGTCATTTTGACTTTAGGCAACATTCCCAGTTCATCGTCCTCTTCAAAACCAATAACTTCACCTAAACTACCGTTGATATAACCCATATCGAAGTTATTTTTAACGAACATGACTTTGGCATGTTTTTTAAGCGTCAACTCGTCAGGCGCACGTACAGAAGATTTCAATGTTTCGATCAGCTTTTCGTTACCATCTGTCACCGCTACAAATTGATGATCATCCCCTTCAATCGCATTGAGATGCTGAAAGTTGATGCTATCCACATCCATATTGTGGGTATACAAACGCGTGTAGGTATCACCAATGTCTTGATTACGGGTATCTTGTAGCGCTTGAATATGCTGTGGCTGAATATTCTGGGCACGAATCGCATTGAGTACGTCATTCAATGCCGAATCATCTTGACGATGCTGCTCTGTCAGGTAGCAAACACGAAATTTTGCTTCAACCCAAGCGGTTGACATAAAACAAAATTTATCTCGATTTAGTTCGCTGTTTTTACCTACAGGTGGCAACTGGAAAAAATCTCCGGCTGCAATCACTTGAATTCCACCGAAAGCATCATCAGATTCTTTAAAATATTTTAAAACTTGATTGACTAAATTTAGCTGTTTGGCATGTAACATTGAAATTTCATCAATGATCAAGACTTGGGCATTTTCTAAATGCTCTTTTAAGTATTTACGCTCTTTCATACGCTTCAAATCATCATCAGTCAGCGTATCTTTGATCCCAATACCTGCCCAAGTATGAATCGTCATACCATTCATATGTGTTGCTGCAATCCCCGTAGATGCTGTAATTGCAACAGGGACTTTGCGTGCTTTTAAATAATTGATGTACTGATTAAGCGTATAGGTTTTTCCTGCACCAGCAGATCCAGTCAAAAAGACATTTTCACCCGCTTTCATAAGTTTGAGTGCAGTTTCTTGTTTCATAACAGCCTTGAATTACCTAAACAGGATGGGACGGCTATAGCCTAACGATTTTTGTATAAAAAGTTAAGCCAAATGCATCACGAAAAGTGAATTAAAGCCAAACAGCCCACTTAAAAATGATCTGCGTCAAACTATAAGTTTCCCAATTCTTCATTGGGTTGAATACTGCTTTTCCATTTTAAATGCTGATTTACATCATCAATAAAAGCTTGAGCTTTCAATATATAGAACTCATCAGGAATAAGATTATTGGGTAAACGCAATTGATCAAAGACCAAACGTCCTAATTTATAATAACAACCCAAAGTCATTTCCTGCGTCGCATCATCAACTTTCGATACATGAAATGCTACATATTCTCGATCTACAATCCGCGCACAATAGGACAATGCCAAACAGTGTTTAAACACCAACGACTCTTGAATAATTCGTTTTAGGCTATTCAGTTCCTCATAGCACCACTCATCAAAATAAATCTTTTGCATTGGTGCAACGCGATCCCAATGATCTACATCTATTTTTTCTTTAAGTGTCGATAAGGTATCAACAAAATAATGATGTTGATGCCAACGCTGTGCTTGCTGATATAGACCAGACCAAGTGACATTTCGCTCTATATCGTGATGATCATTAAATAAATGCATCACATAGTCCAAAACAAAGCTGTCGTATATACTAGGGTTAGATGCACGACCGATCTGCATGTGTTTCAGTTTTTTACGAAAATCATCGACTGTTATATTGTGCTTTTGCAACTGAATAAAGAATTCAGCATGTTGTTGTCGTTGCGGATCAATAAATTTAATCAGTTGTTTGGGCAAGCCCTGAGCAATGTGTTGTACAAACAGCATAAATGCTTGAATGATTCGATTTATCTTAAGGTATATTTTTTTATACATCTGCGGTTGATCTGCCAACATCAACGCAGCAAAATCCAACCATTCTTCGATATATAAATAAGAATGAGAAATCGTTTTCTTATTCGATTTATTTTCAATCTCTGTTTTTAAAAAACTATAACGATTGTTCTTTGGGTTTTTTTGCCATTCATTTGTAATTGCAAAGGAATGGCATTCAATTAAAAATAGCCGTGCTGCAATATTTTTAAAATACTTTAAAACACTTACAGTGACTTCAGGATAAATCTTTGAAGTATCAATCAAACTTAATGCTGTGATTGTGATCCGGACATTGGGGTCCTTTATATGTCGGCTAATCCAATCATTGACCTGTTCATCTTGTTTAAATAGCCAATTTGCAGTGCGCTTAAGACTACAAATTGGAATTTGTGGAACTTGATCCTGTTCCCAATATTCAGCATCTTTTTGTAAAAAGTGCTGCTTGCTCAATAAATCCTGATATTGCCAAAAACCGCGTTTCATATATTTTGCATAAGCAAGCATTTGCGGTTGTTGTTGAGCATGTACCGCCAGCAATTGATAACTTGCAAAATACTGGCTGAGTTCTTTTAAGCGTAATGATTCTGGGTGAAAAATCTTTAAAATACGCAAATAATGCGCTGGAATAAACTGATCTAAAGAAAAAATGGCCTGTTGAAATTTGGGTACCAATGACTGAATCGGTAAAAACTCTTGACCCAATACAGAATTAATCAGCACTAAATGCTTAATGTTAATTTCAACACTTAAAGGAATCGCTTTACCATATTTGGCAAAATCAGAAACATAGGCATAATCAAAATATTCATAGTGCAGCAAAATTTGATCAATACGCTCTGCATCTGCTTCACTAATATTATATAAATACTGCTCTACCCGATTTTCACCATCAACCCACTCAAAAACCTGCTCAATCAGCGTTTGGCGGATGATTTGGGCTTTGGTCTTTAAATCAGTTGGATGTATCTCATGATATTTTGTTGTATAAAAATAAATATTTTCTGAGAAATATTGAACAAAACGATTGATATTAATTTTATTTTCTAAACAACGCGGTAACTTTTCAAAATTTAAATCAAAAATTAAACCCTTTTCTTCATCAAAGTAGATATTGAGTAACTGATTTGCCAGACTGAATTGATGCTGCTGTGGATCAAACTGGAAAAAGTTGTGCGCAGTAATCTCGGACAAATAGTCAAATTGATCAAGATAAATCTTATTTAAATTTGCTGAAACCTGAAGTAATTCTTGAGCAGCAAGCTGGTGTCTATCTGGCAGCTGCTCCTGAACTGTCTGCACCATATTTGCCTCAATCCATCTCTTACATATATTGAATTTATTAGGGTCTGTTGACACTTCTTCTATGTTTGCGACAACGAGTTTTTTTAGACGATTCGAGGCACGAAATATGAAATTTAGTCAGCTAAATGAGTAGTTCGTAACGACGTAGCGACAAAAAAACTCTAGTCCCGAAGGGTTATGGTTAAAATTATCTCAGTCTGTGTTATGAAACTCGAAAATAGTCTCGCTATTCTCTTCGTTTCATGCTTTGCCTGCTCAATTTTAGCCTACAACGCAAGCCATTTATGAAATGTTAACAGACCCTATTGTAGGCGAACAATTTTACAAAACAAATTGAATTCCAATTATCTTTTGCAAAAGTTTGTTTAAACTGAGCTGTGATCGTGTAACGGGTTTTATCTTTATTGATTCTAATTTATCCATTCTTTATTCATTATTTAAAATCTATTTTAATTATATGTTATTTATTCAATTAAATTTTTATAAAAAAGATCCCCTTACTTTTCAAAAAAACTAAGGGGATCTCTATCGCAACACATTTGAAATTTTCACTAAAATTTAAAATAAATGCATTGCAGGCTTAATTAAGAATGTAAAGGCTTTGCCCCCATACGCTCTTCAATCAAGTCATAGCACCATTGGAAAATAAAGGTATAAACCAAAATACAGGTGGTCATTCCAAAATCCAATAAAATTGCTTGCCACAAAGACATATCCATTGCGTAAGCAACCATTGGAATCGTGGCTAACATCAAACCACCCTCAAAACCAATGGCATGTAAAATACGTACACCAATGGTACGTTTAAGTTTTCTCTTACGTTCAAATTGTTCAAAGAAATGGTTAAACACCATATTCCAAACCACTGAAGTCACGGCCATCGCAACACCTAATACACCAGTAACTTCCATTGGCACTTCAAAAATAAAACTTAATGCAATCGCTATGATCACCAACAGGATGACTTCATAGCTTAATGCATGAATAACCCTTCTTTTGGAAATCATCATTTAAAACTACTCTTTTTTGATTCGATGGATGCATTATATTTTTATAATATTGATCAATCGAGTCAGGTTCTTTCAATTTTATTGAAAGGTCGTATGAATTGGAGTAAATTTAATGATTGAAGAATTAAACAGAATGGCGCCAAACGTATGAATATTAACCAAGAACAACTCACCATCTTTAAAACGGTGATGGAAACAGGTTCATTTTCAGCAGCAGCCCGACAGCTTGGCAAAGTCCCCTCCGCTGTCAGTATGTCTATCGCCAACTTGGAAATAGACTTAAATCTAAAACTCTTTAATCGTGTGGGACGTGAACCAATCCCTACGCCTCAAGCTCAACGCTTATATGAAAAAACTGAACAACTGCTAGTAGAAATGAATCAGTGGAAACAACAAGCGATTGCACTTAGCGAAGGCTTGGAATCCTCATTAAATATCGTGGTGGTTTCTGAATTACTGCATACAGACTGGGCTGAATACATTGCACTGTTGGGAGAGCATTTTCCAACTTTAGAAATTAATATCTTCTCAGCACCACAAGAAGATGCGCTGAAAATGCTGATGAATCAGACTGCACAACTGGCATTGATGTTTGAACGTGAAATACTTGAAAGCCGTGAGCAATTTGTCGAATTTAAAAAAGAAGCCTTGGTTCCTGTTTCAGCTATTCATCATCCATTATCAGCACATAAACAAGTTACTTTTGAACAAATCCTACAATCCAGACAAATTGTCGTGGCAAGTCGTGATCGAACCATTAAACCTGAACTGCTTTATTCTAAAAACTATTGGCGGACGGACAATCACCACTCAGCATGTGCTTTAATTTTAAAAGAACTGGGTTGGGGAGTACTTCCCTTAGAAATGTTTAATGAAAATCCTGAGCTTAAACATAAGTTAAAAATCTTGGATTTGCTCGATTTCACACCAAAATTTGAATATTTTGTGGACTTAGTCTGGAGTCGTGAGAGCAATTTAGGCTCAGCTGCTCGTTTTTTGATTAATCACATTCGAAATCAAAGAATTCATACAAAATAATAGGCCTTTCAGTACATTTTCCTCTTTTGCTCAAATCGCATTGTGTTATAAATAAATCACAAATATTTTAACTAAGAAATAATCGGTAATGACACAATCTGCATTAGATCAATTAAAACGCTTAACCACTATCGTTGCTGATACAGGTGATTTAAACGCAATTCAACAATTTCGCCCTTTGGATGCAACGACTAACCCGTCACTCATTACAGCAGCAGCACAACAGCCTGAAAGTCGTGAGCTGATTGAAGATGCCTATGCTCAAGCAAAAAAAGAAGGTTATGAATTAGATGCACTCGTTGAACGCACCATCGATATTCTCACCGTCAAACTGGGTGTCGAAATTTTAAATATTGTAGAAGGTCGTGTCTCAACAGAAGTGGATGCAGCCCTTTCCTATAATACCGAAGAAACCATTGCCAAAGCCAAAGAGCTACTTGCGTTGTATAAAGAATATGGGATAGACCAAGATCGTATTCTGATCAAGATTGCCTCTACATGGGAAGGTATTCAAGCAGCAAAAGTGCTAGAAGCAGAAGGCATTCATTGTAACTTAACGCTTCTTTTTGGTTTACATCAAGCCAAAGCATGTGCAGATGCAAGGGTTACTTTGATTTCTCCATTTGTCGGTCGTATTTTAGATTGGTTTAAAAAAGCTGAAAATGTAGAGAGCTATCCAATTGAGAAAGATCCAGGCGTATTGTCTGTTAAACAAATTTATCATTACTACAAGCAACATCAAATCAAAACTGAAGTGATGGGCGCAAGCTTCCGTAGCATTGACCAAGTTTTAGGTTTAGCAGGTTGCGACCTTTTAACCGTTGCACCGGGTCTGCTAGAAAAATTGAAAAATGATCAACGTCATGTGGTTTCTCAACTTAGCTTAGACACTGAACAGACTGCTCAAGAACATCAAGAGATCTCTAAAGCTGAATTTAAACAACAATTGGAAGCTGATTTAATGGCATTCCAATTATTGCAAAGCGGGATTGACGGTTTTATCAAAGCGCGTGAACAACTTGCATTATTATTGCGCCAATCTTTTGGTCTAGATGCTGATTTTATTGACTAATCTATGTATTTAGAATGATTTATATAAATCTAAATTGTAGATGCGCTTTTGGGTAAAATTGCACTAAAATCGCTCACACTCTAAAGCCGAGTTTGTTATCATAACCACTCGGCTTTTTTATTTCGCTTTTCTTATTTATACAGTGAGAATGTTGTGTTTGGTATTACCGATATAGTGACATATATACTAGGGACTATTTTCATCGTCATTTTACCCGGTCCCAACTCATTGTATGTCATGTCAATTGCCTCTCGATTTGGAATTAAAACGGGCTATATCGGTGCTTTAGGCGTATTTACAGGAGATTTAATTCTGATTCTCTGTACTGTTTTAGGTGCTGCCTCTTTACTACACGCCTTTCCCTGGTTATTTATCATTCTCAAAGTTGTAGGCGCAAGCTATTTGTCTTATCTCGGTATTCGTTTACTGATCGCAAGTATCAAAACTTGGCAAAACAAACCACAAACGCTGCAAACAAATACATCCAATACTGCAACTCACGAACAATTCCATCCATTTCGAACAGCGCTAACCATTAGCTTACTCAACCCAAAAGCAATTTTATTTTATCTCTCGTTCTTTGTTCAGTTTGTTGATCCCGATTACCCTTACCCCGCTTTAAGCTTTGCGGCACTTTCTGTGATTCTGCAAATCATCAGTATGAGTTATTTGACGATCTTGATCTTCTCAGGCGTTAAGCTCGCCACTTTTTTCAATACACGCTACAAAATTGCTGCAGGTTGTGTTGCCTGTGTAGGTTTACTGTTCTGTGCTTTTGGAATAAAGCTTGCTGTTTCAACAATGTAACCTGATTTAGTTAAATAAATCTCCCAATTAAAACATTCTTTTTTGAATCGTTCTTTTGGATAAACTGCGCTTTCTATTCAAGGCAATATCTAATCTTTATCAATGGGTAATCTATAGTCAACCTGTCAAAAAAATCAGACACAAGAATACAACCTCTCTCAATTAATTATTTTTTAATTAAATCAATTATATGAAAAGACTTTTTTGATTATAAAAGCTTGTAATACCACAGCTTACATTCAACGTTTAAATACCTTTGCGTTGGCGATGCCTCCCTTTTTAGAGATAAAAAGGGACAAAAATCTTTTGCTGGGCGAAGGCTATGTCCTGTACCCCCGCCCAACGGCGACATCCATGTCGCCCCACAGTAGGATCACCAACTATAATTCAAAAGTATCAAAAATGAATTGGTGCAAATCACTTATATGAATAATTAGGTGGTTTGACTATACATTGTTTTCAACTAAGATAGTTCTAGATTAAAAAAGCCATATTCTCTCATAATGATAATCTAATCAGTTTTATATTTACTTTTTATATTTAATTCCAATTAACCCTATAAGCTTTAAAATGATCCCTGTATGATGGTTGCATTTTCAACCATTCAATCCAATTTAAAAGCAAGGGATCATGCAAAAGTTACTCCTAGACTTCTCTATACCTGCTGTATTTGCAGGTTTCATTACCTTTTTAATTGGTATCAGTGTTTCGGCTGTACTCGTCATACAAGCAGCTCAATTACTTGGCGCAAACCCTGAACAAATTACCTCTTGGTTTTGGGCACTCGGTTTAGGTATAGGTCTTTCAGGATTAATTCTTTCTTGGAAATTCAAATATCCTGTTGCCACCTCATGGTCAACCGCTGCACTTGCACTCATCATTGCCACTGCCAGCGGCTACTCACTCTATGAAGCCATTGGTGCTTTCTTAGTGAGTGGTTTACTGACCGCCACACTAGGCTTTTTAGGCATATTTGAAAAAATTATTTCGTATATTCCTCAGAGTTTGACCAGTGCCATGCTGGCAGGTGTATTACTCAAGTTTGGTATTGCTCTATTTGCCAGTATGCAAAACGACTGGGCATTTATTCTCAGCCTTTTGACGGTTTATATCGTCACTAAACGGCTATGGGCTCGTTATTGTATTGTGATTACCGTGATCGCAGGAATTATCATTTGTCCATTTTTTATGGAGTTTCATGTTCCAACCTTACAGTGGGGATTGGCAAAACCAGTATGGATGACACCTGAGTTCACATGGTCTGCAATTCTCGGATTGGCACTGCCTTTATTTGTAATCAATATGGCATCTCAGTATTTACCAGGGATTGCGATGATTAAAAGTTATGGCTATAAACCCCATGTTAACCAACTTATTGGTTGGACAGGTACAGCGCAGACTTTGCTTGCACCATTTGGCTGTTATACCGTGAATATTGCTGCAATCAGTGCTGCAGTCAGTCTGGATGACCAAGTTCACCCAGACCCTGCGAAGCGCTATATTGCTGGCATGAGCTGTGGTTTCTTTTATATTTTGATGGGGCTATTTGCGGCAACATTGACAAGTCTATTGATGTCTTTTCCACATCTTTTTATTGTGGCATTAGCGGGGATCGCCTTGTTTGGTACGATTAGCCATAATATTGCGATTGCATTTCATGAAGTCAAAGATCGTGAAGCCGCACTGCTCACCTTCTTATTCAGTGCATCAGGTGTTCAGTTTTTTGGGATTGGTTCCGCTTTTTGGGGACTCCTATTTGGATTCGCTGTTTCGTTTATTTTAAACTTTAAACTTAAAAAATAGCATTTTGATCAATAAGATGAATGGAGGCTCATTCATCTTATTTTAAATTTTCAATTGTCAAATCAAAGCAAATCGAGAAGCGATAGACAAAAAAAAGCTTACCCTAGGATGGGTAAGCTAGAAAGCTTGGAACAACAATAGAAACTACAGCGAGAATCTGGAAGCTATCTTAGCGATTGGTTAATATTTAAACCAATACTTAAAAACACTTATTGGATATTTCTTAAACGGAAATATCCCCAGAAATAGTCACATTTCTATTAAATAAAGTGATAACAATATCATTTTTAAAGATAAAAAAACAATAAATCATCGATCACAATTCATTCAATAGACTAAAGTCTAAAGTTCAAATTTCCGGGTAGCTTCCAGTGCCTTCAGGCCACGGTGTAAGCAACTCAAAGCCCGTATCTGTGACTGCAACCATATGTTCCCATTGCGCTGACAGTGACTTATCCGCAGTGACCACAGTCCAACCATCTTTCAACTCTTTGACACTGGATTTCCCCGCATTAATCATCGGTTCAATGGTAAAAACCATACCCTTTTTAAGCACTAAGCCCTGCCCGGGTTGACCATAATGTAATACGTTAGGTTGCTCATGATAAATCTTACCAATCCCATGACCACAATATTCACGAACGATCGTATAACCTTCACGTTGCCCAACTTGTTGAATCGCATGACCAATATCCCCAAGTGTTGCACCGGGTTTAACCATATGAATTCCAGCCACCATCGCTTCATAAGTCGTTTCAACCAGTCTTTTCGCTTCAGGTTTAACTGTACCCACATAGTACATACGACTGGTATCACCAAAATAACCATCTTTGATAATCGCAACATCTATATTGATAATATCACCATCATTTAAAACCTTGTGTTTTGATGGGATACCGTGACAGACCACTTCATTTGGAGAAATACAGGTGGTTTTGGTATAACCATAATATCCAATATTTGCAGGGATCACTTTCAACGTATTGACAATAAAATCATTGCAAATATCGTCTAAATACTCAGTCGTCACCCCTGGCTTCACATATTCACCAATCATTGCTAAAACTTGAGCAGCTAAACGCCCCGACACTCTTAATTTTTCAAGGTCTTGTTCGGTTTTAATGGTGACTGTAGAAGCTTTCATTGGATCTGTCCGCAAAAGTGAAAAAATATTATATGCCTTTTCAATACGTTTAGGGCAATTTACCGCCTATCATATTCAATAAAAATGCAAAATCAAGCACACAAATTTTAGAATAAGTATAATTTCTCCCTATAATGTTCTTTCACACTCTATATTTTTTAAAAATTTTGATTTTTGAAAATTAACTGTGAATCATCCACATAAATATAATCAATATAACTAATTGGTTAAAATTTATAAAAAATGGGAATATTATCCATAAAATAAAATACAAAAAATAAGCTATTTCTACTAAAATCGCTGTTTTGCTTTTTCAACCACAGTTTATGACTAATCTCCGTACCAAGGATATTATTGCTTTAGGCTTTATGACCTTTGCCTTATTTATTGGGGCAGGCAATATTATTTTTCCACCCATTGTTGCTCAACAAGCCGGTGAACATGTATGGCTCGCAGCGCTTGGTTTTCTAATCACGGCTGTAGGCTTACCTGTTATTACCATTATGGCACTTTCTAAAACTGAAGGTTCTATTGCGATTTTAAGCTCGCCTTTAGGTAAAGTCGCAAGTTTAATACTGACCGTAGTATGTTATCTCTCGGTTGGACCATTATTCGCGACACCACGTACCGCAACTGTTTCTTATGAAATTGGTTTTTCCTCATACTTTGGCAATGGTGGTACAGCATTATTTATTTATAGTGTTATCTATTTTGCATTTGTGACTTTAGTTTCTCTTTATCCAAATAAATTATTGGATACAGTGGGTCATATTCTTGCACCACTAAAAATTGTTGCACTCGCAATTTTAGGTATTGCAGCATTTCTGATCCCTACTGGTTCAATTTCTCCTGCAATCAACAATTACGCAACCAGCCCTGTTTCTGAAGGTTTTGTGAATGGTTATTTAACCATGGACACTTTAGGTGCTTTGGTTTTCGGTATTGTGATTATTCATGCCATCCATTCTCGTGGTGTAACAGACAAAAAACTCGTAACCAAATATGCCATTATTGCAAGTTTGATTTCTGGTGTAGGTTTAACGCTGGTTTATCTCAGCTTATTTAAACTAGGTTTAGGCAGTCATGATGCTGCTCCAAATGCTGAGAATGGCGCAGTGATCCTGCATGCTTATGTTCAACACGCTTTTGGTGACTTAGGCTCTTTATTCCTTACAGCTTTGATTTTTATTGCATGTATGGTTACTGCGATTGGCTTAACCTGCGCATGTGCTGAATACTTCTCTGAATTGACAAAAATTCCATATAAAGCTTTAGTGGTTATTTTGGTGTTATTTTCATTAGTGATTTCAAATCTAGGGTTAACCAAACTGATTGCTTTTTCAGTGCCTGTACTCAGTGCAATTTACCCACCCGCGATTGTGGTCATTCTATTAAGCTTCTTTTGGGGTAAATTCAATAACCCAACCACGGTTATCGCACCTGTCACTGGCATTGCATTTTTATTTGGTCTTATTGAAGGAATTAAGGTCACAAGCTTTAAAGATAGCTTACCTTTGATGATTCAAAACTTACCATTAAATGAACAGAACCTTGCATGGGTGATCCCATCATTGATCGTGTTAATCATCTGTGTCGTAATTGATAAAATTAAAAAATAAAGCTTTTTAATTATCATCCTTAAAATTTGATTTTACCCAAATCTTATTTTAACAGTGATCAATAATTGTCATGTTTACCCCACAGGCCGTTATTGTTTGCGACACAATTTTTAAAACATTTTTTGATCCATCTTAGCACTTCAAGTATTTATAAAATGTACCTAAATAGATCAAATCAAGTTTTGCTCTATGTGTATAAGAACATTTGTCGAAAAATTGAAAAACTCAATTTTCTCTTCATAAAGCTAAATTCAGTAGACGCTTGCATTTTTTTATTGGTTTAACACCTATCTCTTGCTAAAATTGAATTATTTTGAAAAAAAATTGTCTTTTTTTCGATTTTTGCATAAATATTGCATAATTTTTTATCAACTTTAGTCGAAAACACTTTCAAGACCTATTAAGTTATTGTATTTTATTTTGATAACTAGCTCACACTACTTCAACAACTATTACGCCATTTATCAAAAAAATTACACATATTTTCATTTTTTATAAAATAATCATCACTTGTAATAAATATGTCATAATTATTTTGAATAATAGAGCTATTTGCTCTTGAAATAATTATTAGATATGGTACAACTGAATAAACCAATCCAGACTAAAACAATGTGGTTTTTGTCGAGCAGACAGGAGGGATGGAGATGTTATCAATACATTTCAATAAGCAAGTCTTCATTAATTCTTTGAAGACAAATACGAAACTGGTCATCTATCTAAGTACAACGCTTGCACTTTTAATGACACTATTAATTCATGGACTCATTCAAGGAAATTTAAAACCTGAATTTTTTGCCTATGCATTAGTCGTTTCTGCTGCCTTCTATGTTTGGGATGTAGTCGACCATAAATCTCGTAAACTTGCGAAGATTACAGAATAAAAGATGGATGCCATGCATCCATCTTAAATAAGAAAATTATAAAAATTAACTATTAAAATAAAGTAATAAACATTCCAAGTAATAATCCACCAGTCGCAACAATCTCCCCTAACACCAACAATAGCATTGCTATACGTAACAATATTTTCGGTAATTGCACTGTTCCTAATTGATGTGGTTGCTTAAATTGGTTGGTCGTATCTTTCAAGAAACCATGCAAAACATAACTGGCGATTGAAAAACTAAAAAAGAATAAATTGACCAAAACAAATATCAAATTTATTGTTTCAGTCCAGCTTGAACAATAGGCCATCACCGCTAAAATCAAAGTGGCTGGAGCATAAAGCAAACTACTGCGATGTGCGATATCAACATAATAATGCGCTCGGGCAATTTCTGAACGGCTGATTTGGTAATACTTCCAAACGCCTGTCAACATGCCTACCCATAGATAAATTCCACTAAATATTAACGCTAACTTTACCGACAAATCCAAACTCACCAAATCCATTTAAAACACCTTTATTCAAATTACTTAAAATATTTTTTATTGCATTTGACTCAGAAGTCATACTTTTAACAAGTTTCTTTTTGGAACTTGTGTAAAGTAATCATTAAAGCATACTCATAGAATTGTTATGAATACATTTGAAAATTTAACCATAACTTGTGCAGATAGCTATAGCTTAACTGCACGTTTTTATCCGGCAAAACAATCAACTAATCGTTTGCCTATTTTGGTTTGTCCTGCCACAGGTATTACTCAGAGCTTTTATCATCACTTTATAGAGTGGCTTGCTCAACAAGGTTCAGATGTACTGGTTTTCGATTTCCGTGGTATAGGTGACTCCTTACATGGTCCTATTCGTCAGTCCACAGCAAGTATCCAAGATTGGGGACAACTGGATATTCCTGCTGCTATTGAAACTTTGCTGAATAAGACAGGCAAAGAACAAGTCATACTCTTAGGTCATAGTGCTGGGGGGCAATTACTAGGCATTGTTTCCAACTACAAGAAAGTAGCTCAAGTGATTGCAATTTCAGGCTCTACAGGACATGTAAAAGGACTTAAAGGGAGAACCAAACGTATGGCACCTGTCATGTTTAACATGATCTTTCCTATTTCAAGTTTAGTCAAAGGCTATGGTGCTACTAAGTTTTTAGGAATGGGAGAAAATTTACCCAAAAATGTTGCAAAACAATGGGCGGAATTTTGCAGTAAACCCGGTTATGTGATGAACGCTATAGGTAAAACTATTTTCGAGGACTATCACAACGAAATTCAATGCCCAATTACGGTGTATTGGTCATCGGACGATGAGATCGCCACTGAAGCCAATGTCAAAGACCTACTTCGTTTGTATCCAGAAGCCCCCACTGAAATGATAGAGCTTAAACCGAAAGATACAGGTCATAAAGCCATTGGTCATATGTTAATGTTTAGGAAGTCACATCAAAATTTATGGCCAATTATGACAAAAAATATTTTTAATTAATTTTTAGTTTTAAGTACTTAGATAAGTAATCCTATCTAAGTGCTCTTTTTATTCAAAAAAATGCCTCATTAATGAGGCATTTTTTAGTCTTTTATATCTGCTTACGATTTAATCGCAAAACAGTTACGAAAATTGCTCTGGACGGGTAATTTTTACCGTTTTGATCCGATTTTCATCCATTTCGATGACTTCAAACCAAATGCCCTCTTGTTCAATCTGAGTGCCTACTTTTGCTTCGCCTTGGGTTTTATCTAAAATCAAACCTGCCACGCTAAAATAGCCTGAGTCTTCCTGAACTAGATCCAACATACCAAGTTCCAGCTCAAGTTGATACAAATCCAGCATGCCAGAGGCTTTCCAGGTCGTATCATCCAGTTTAATTAATTCCAACTGCTCATCTGCATCAGGGAATTCACCAGCAATTGCTTCAAACACATCCAATGGAGAAATCAAACCCTGGATATTACCAAATTCATTACTCACCAAGACTAAAGAACCCTTAGACGTTCTTAAAGTATGAATAGCATCAATCACTTTCATTTTTTCAAAAATAAAAATCGGACGACTACGTTTAAGCAAGGCTTGTAATTGCTCTGGTTCATCCAGTACATCAATTAACTCTTTAGCGCGTACAACCGTAACCACTTTATCTAATTGTCCACGACACACAGGAAATAAACTATGCGGTACAGCCAAAATTTGCTGACGAATACTCTCTGCATCATCCTCAAGATTAATCCAAGATATTTGATTTCTAGGGGTCATGATTGATGCAACTGAACGTTCTGCAAGCGTTAACACTCCACCGACCATATAACGCTCTTCATCACCAAAGGCTTTTTGTGCTGCTAAAGTCTCAGGGTTTTGTAATAAATCTGCATCAAGTTTGCTTCCCATCAATTTCAAAATTGAGTCAGCAGTACGATGACGCAATGGTGTTTTCGACTGATGTTTTTCAACATTGCGGCTAGAAAACTGGTTAAAAGCTTCTATTAAAATAGCTACACCAATACCCGAATAAATATAACCTTTTGGAATATGGAAACCAAAACCTTCAGCAATTAAGCTCACACCAATCAATAATAAAAAGCTTAAGCACAGAATCACGACAGTAGGATGCTTATTGACAAAAGATGTTAATGGCTTAGAAGCAATCAGCATCACAATAACAGCAATTGTTACTGCTGCCATCATTACGTAAATATTATCGACCATGCCAATCGCAGTAATCACTGAATCGAGAGAGAATACAGCATCTAAAACAATGATTTGGGCAACAACAGCCCAAAAGCTTGCATAAACGACAGCCCCTGAACTTTTAACCTCGGGCTTACCCTCTATTTTTTCATGCAGTTCAGTGACAGCTTTATAGACGAGGAATAACCCGCCAAATAATAGAATTAAATCCCGTCCTGAGAAAGAGAGACCACCAATTTCAATCAGAGGTTTAGTTAATGTCACTAACCAAGAAATAATAGACAGTAAACCTAAACGCATTATTAATGCTAGAGATAAGCCGATGATACGTGCTTTATCTCTTTGTTCAGGAGGAAGTTTATCTGCAAGAATGGCAATAAAAACTAAGTTATCAATACCCAGTACAATTTCTAAAACTATTAGGGTTAAAAGACCAACCCAAATTCCAGGGTCTAATAAAAATTCCATTATTAGATCTCCTGCTTATTATTATAAATATATAAATTGGAGAAAAATAAATTCGACCTACAAGACGACGGATCCATGAATGATACCTTTTCAACTAAATTGCTATAATTATGCACAATATCTTAGGCTTGTAATTATTTTTCATAAAAAATTTACATTTATTTAAGTTTATATATATGTATAGCCGACTGATACCTGCAAATTTCCTGTATTTCTAATCATCATTTTACAAATATAGTCTTTAACAGATATCGATACATCATATTCAAATTATTTTTCAATCAATATTACAGAAATGTCATTGGTATTTTCGTAAAAAATTACGTATAACTATGTTTGTAGAAGCCTTTAAATTAGTAGACTATATTAATCATAACTATATTTAATCAATTATTTTCAATTAGATATAAGGGCAACTAACGGAGTAAAAAATTGATAAATTTATATAATAAATTTTAACAAAAAAAAATATTTAGAGCTAAGCGAAGTTGATTTCTTTTATTTTTCAGTTAAAATAACATAAGATGTTATTTTTTTTAACTAATGAGCTTGCTTTTAACAACATCTTCTTGGTAATTTTCATAATTAGGCAAGCTGAAATACTTAGGATCGTACTATGACACAAGGACTTTCATTAACATTTAATAAAATCTGCCTTTGGGGTTGGTTTAAAACTTTCTATTCCACGGCGACACTAGAGAATGAATTATATTCATTCTAAATTGCATGAAGAAGCGACTAAGTTTTCGCAAAGTATTACTGATTTCCATCTATCTATAGACAGTCGTACAATGCCTTTACTAAATACTTTAACTTAAGTTTAGTTCAAGCAAAATTTACATTTCGTCGATTTTACTTGTTTTTTTCTTTAAGTGATCTATCACATATTGATTCAAGTATTCAAAGTAAAATATGATTACCGCTTAAGATATGGCAATAATTACAAAAACAGGGACCCTTAAATGACTAAAAAATATGCAAAATTTTTACCTGCAGCTGAAAATTTTAATATCGAAAATTTCCCATACTACTGGATCACTCAAGTACATTCGCAGTATGTTTTAAATTTAGATCACGTACTTAAAAAGTATGGGGTAGACCATTCTAGACGACGATTGTTGGTTGCATTAGAAGCCAAACCAGATGCAAGTGTCTCTGAGCTCTCAGAAATGATCGTTTCAAAAATGTCGACGATAACTAAAATTGTTTATCGCTTAAAAGAGGAAGGATTTGTTGATACTTACTCGTGTGAAAATGATGCGCGTATCACAAGAGTACATTTAACAGAAGCTGGACAACAAATGACGCAAAAAATAAATGACTTAATGAGTGTTGTACTTGAAAAGTCATTTGAAGGTCTAACGCCACTTCAAATTGAAAAAACCATGGAAAACTTAAAAATTATTTTTAAGAACCTTGCACATTAATATTTAAGGCTATTCATCGAAGATGTTCAACTGTGGCGAGTTTTTGTTATTCGATCTTTTGGGGCAATAAAAACACTCAAACTCAGCCACAGGGAACCCTTCGATAAAACTCAAAATATTGGGCTGCGGTAAGCCCAACCATTCATCAAGTCGATGATGTGGAATAACTACCACCGAACGTTTGTCTGTTCGAGGTTCATGAAACTCACTCATCATCGGATGCAGGTGGGCATCCATACTAATCATGGCGGCTGAACGAACAACTTCACCAGTTTTTAATCGAGTAATCTCATAAAGTGCAGCAATATAAAAAGCCTGACCATCTTTACGCCGTACACCCCATCGTTGTGGTCGACCATTGATATATTTGGATTCATAGAACTCTGTCACGGCGATCACACCAAATTGGCACTTGCTAAAAGCCTCGACAAAACTGCGTTTTTCCATCAGAGTTTCATTTCTTGCATTATATGTATGTTTTGCAACATCTTTATCCTCAGCCCATTTTGGCACTAAACCAAAGTTGACTAAACGCCATTCAATCCCTTGATTGGATTTAAATAGCAACGGCGTTTGAAAGCTGGGAAATATTTCTTCTTCATACGGGAAAGGAACTGCAGGCAAGCCAAGCTGCTGAACTTGTATTAAGCTGATCGGTTTAAAATTAGCACACATGATAATAAGATTTAAGATACTGACTTATAATTGTTGAATTTATCTATCGCGCTATCTATTGATAACAACATTAGACATTGATAAAAAATTGAAACAGTTCACAATTTCAATTGAGGATAAACCGAAGTTTACCCTCATTGCTTTTATCCAAAAATCTTTTTCACTTTGGCGCTTAAACCATGAAAAAACTTATGTTTTGCATTGGCTTTTTCGCTAGTCAAAAAATTAATTTGAATGGATTGGCGTTGCCCTTCATAAGGAATATAGCCATGCCAACCATTATCAGTCACTTTAAATGCAACCAGTGAACCTGGTCCTGCATTGATTTCTGTCACATAGTTATTGATGTCTTTATCGTCATTGAGAATACGTAAACGTCCATTCGGCGCATCCCAAGATTCATTTAAATAGATTAAAACCGTCAACAATTTGCTTTTTGAATCACTGTGAATCCGGCCATCTTTTTGACGAGAGTAGCCACGTAAAGTAATCATCATCGGATGTTCCATAACGTTGACATCAAATTTATCTGTTAAAATTTGACGAAATTCTGGTGTATCCAATGATTTTAGAAAGCGATCAAAATTAGGCTTGATTTCTACATCTTCGATGTTAAAGCTTCCGCCTTGTTCAATTTTAGGAAAGTCTTGGATTACTGCCTGGACTTCACTATCTGCCAAAGCATTTTCAACTACAAAATACGGATATGGCGTACTCGCAACTTCAGCATTCTTCAACGCATCTAATTTCAGAATTGATGTCATTTATAATTCAGCTTAATGATTAATTCCCTTAAATTGTATCAGAGATTTTATATCATTGGCTTAAAACTCAAAGTCACGTCTACAAATTTTATATATGGAAGCATAGCAACAGTTAAAATAAACAATAAAAAGAATAAAGCCCCCGAAGAGGCTTTGTTGATAATCAAACAAAATAAATTAGACGATAAAATTAATCGCCTGTATAACCTTTTAACTTTAAGCGATATGCATGTAATAATGGCTCAGTATAGCCAGACGGTTGTTCACCACCTTTGAATACTAAATCATAAGCAGCTTTATATGCATAACCATCAAAACCAGGCGCCATGTTGCTATATTCAGGATCGTTGGCATTTTGTTCATCAACAATTTTCGCCATACGCTGCATAACTTCTTCAACTTGCGCTTTAGTCACAATCCCATGACGCAACCAGTTTGCAACGTGTTGAGAAGAAATACGCAAAGTTGCACGGTCTTCCATTAAACCGACATTGTTAATGTCTGGCACTTTAGAACAACCTACACCTAAATCAACCCAACGAACAACATAACCCAAGATCCCTTGAAGGTTATTTTCAAGTTCTTTGGTCTTCTCTTCTTCAGTCCAGTTTGTATCTGTCGCTAAAGGCGGTGTCAACAAGTCATCTAACGGAAGTGCTTCAGTTTTCAATAACTCTTGTTGGCGTGCTGAGACATTACATTGGTGATAATGAATCGCGTGAATCACTGCACCTGATGGTGAAGGAACCCATGCACAGCTCGCACCCGCTTCAGGATGTTCAATTTTGGTTTTATACATGTCTAAAAGCATGTCAGGTTTAGGCCACATACCTTTACCAATCTGCGCTTTGCCACGTAAACCTGCTTGTAGACCCACCATAACATTACGGTTTTCATAAGCTGGGAACCAAATTTGGCTTTTCACTTCGCCTTTACGAACGAACGGACCTGCTTCCATAAAGGTATGAATTTCATCACCTGTACGATCCATGAAACCAGTATTGATGAAAATTGTACGGTCTTTTGCTTGTGCAATACAGTTTTTCAAGTTTACAGATGTACGGCGCTCTTCATCCATAATCCCGATTTTCAAAGTTTTCGCTGGTAAACCAAGCGCTTGTTCAGCACGTTCAAACAATTCGACAGCAAATGCAACTTCTTCTGGACCATGCATTTTTGGTTTAACGATATACATTGACCCTTTACGTGAGTTTTTGTTTTCGTTTTGACCTTTGATGTCTGCGAAAGTCAGTAATGGTGTGATTAAAGCATCCATAATACCCTCGTAGATTTCAGCACCATCTACAAGGATTGCAGGGTTTGTCATTAAATGACCAACGTTACGAAGAAGCATCAATGAACGACCATGAAGTGTTGTTTCACCACCAATCAAGTTCTTATGCGTACGATCTTTATTTAATGTACGCGTAACGGTTTTACCGTTCTTCTCAATTGATTCTTCAAGCGTACCTTTCATTAGACCTAACCAGTTACGGTAGCCTTCTACTTTCTCTTCTGCATCTACAGCAGCAATCGAATCTTCTAAATCTTGAATCGTGGTAACAGCAGCTTCTAAAACAAGATCTTTTACACCCGCTGCATCAGTTTTGCCTACTGGGCTATTTGCATCAATTTCAATAACAACGTGTAAGCCATTATTTAAAAGTACAATTTCAACGGGTGCAGATTCGTCACCATTGAAACCGACAAATTGTGATTCTTTCGCCAAAGTCGAGGTTGAACCATCTTTGAGTGTGACAACAAGTTTTTTGCCCTCAACAGCATATTTTGTTGCATCTGCATGTGAACCATTCGCCAATGGGAATGTTTCATTTAAGAAATTCTTTGCAAATGCGATAACTTTATCGCCACGAACTGGGTTATAGCCTTTACCTTTTTCTGCGCCACCTTCTTCAGATATCACGTCAAAACCGTAAAGTGCATCGTATAAAGAACCCCAACGCGCATTTGCCGCATTTAAGCAATAACGTGCATTCCGCACAGGTACCACCAATTGCGAACCAGCCAATAATGCGATTTCTTCATCTACATTTTCTGTACTGATTTGAAAATCTTCTACTTCTGGTAATAAGTAGCCAATTTCTTTTAGGAAAGCTTTATAAGCTTGAAGTTCAAATTTATTGTTGCGGTGCCATTCATCAATTTTAGCCTGAATCTCGTCACGCTTCGCTAAAAGCGCCTTATTCTTAGGACTAAGATCGACAACAACTTGCTCAAAGTTTTTCCAGTATGTTTCACTATCTAAACCAGAACCTGGTAGTGCTTCATTTTCGATGAAATCGTAAAGTTCTTTAGCAATCGCTAACTTGCCTTTTTGAATACGTGCAGTCATTGTCTTTCCTGATATTGCTACTTTTTATAACAAGAGTTTCTAGTATACCGATTTAAACCATGCTGAATAGTACTATCACATTGCTAAATAGTGATCATTTTAATTAAAAAAATAGCTATATTAACTTAAAAAATAACGATCAAAAATACAGCAACACCATCAACTAAATCATCAACTTAAATCGCTTTTTAACAGTGTATAAATTTTTTAAAATGTCTAAATTAGACCAAAGTGCTGAATCAACCCTAATTTCTCCATTTTTTATACACTTTTATTCCTTGAGCAAAGATTAAGCCATGAATAGCGCTAAATGTCGATAAAACCAATCCATAATTCTGTGTAAAGAATTGTTCGACTCACTTATATTTTTTTCTGTTTGTTCAAATCTCATCTTATTGTTTCAATTTAGATGATTAGAATCTTTAGCAACAAGGTGGAATCACATAATTTTTTAAAGCACTTATGCTTTTTTACATTATTTAATCCTACAAGGTGTAGCTGGGGTATCCCCTACACAAATTAAATTTAAAGTTTCATTCTAATACGTGGCTGTGCAAACACATTTGTCTCTTTTAATCATACAGCGTCTATCTATTATCTGGCGACAAGCACGGATAAAGTGCTACACATAAAAAACCTGTTTAAAATTTTCATTCTAAACAGGTTTCTGGAATAGCAAGGTCTAAGCTAAATAAGAGATAGACCTCAACTTAAAACTAAATGCTTCACTTAATTAAAAGTTTTAAAACGTGTTGCATCATCAATAAATGTTTTTTCGCCCGCTGGTGCTTCGATTGAACCAAATACTAATTGTGCGCGAAGTTTCCAGTCTGCAGGTACATCAAATGTTGCTGCCACTTCTTCATCTACGATTGGATTATAGTGTTGTAAAGAAGCACCTATACCCGCTTCAGCCAATGCAGTCCAAGTTGCAAATTGAGCAATACCTGTTGAATGCTCAGACCATACTGGGAAATTGTCTGCATATAATGGGAATTGTTCTTGTAAAGCTTTAATCACACTTAAATCTTCATAAAACAACACTGAACCAGCACCAGCGATAAAGCTGTTAATCTTACCCGAAGTTCCTTCAAATGCTTCAGCTGGAACGATTTTACGTAAAGTTTCTAAAACGATTGTCCAGAATTTAACATGTGAATCACCAAATAAAATCACAGCACGAGAAGACTGTGAGTTAAATGAAGATGGGCTATGCTTGATTGCATCTTTGATGATTTCTTCAATTTTCGCTTGGTCTAAGCTTAAATCTCTACCAATTGCATAAATTGTACGGCGTTGTTTGATTTGATTTAAAAATGACATGGTGTTAATCCTTCTATGACCAAATGGGTCGTGTTATTTAACATGGTTTGAGTGTATTGCATCATTCTTAGTTTCGTCATGCTTATATACATAACAATGTGTTCTATATTTAGAACAATATGTGAAATTGGGTCTTTTAAAATGCCATTGTGTTTCTGTAACCCCTTTTTAAGGTACTTTGTACTTTAAAACGATAAGAATATGTCAAATTTCCTATGGGCTTTTCATTACTTATTTTGTGGTAAAAATATGCAAATTTCGACATACGATTCTAGACATAGTATTAAAATACAACTCAATGACATTCTTATAATGCCTTCTTCCAATAACATACTATCAAGAGCCCCAGTCTTAAAAAAATAAAAAACTCCGCATAAAGCGGAGTCTCATTGAAGATAAATAGTTTTCTAAATTACTTATCTGTTTCAAATAATGCTGCGACAAACGATTTTGCAGAGAATGGACGTAAATCATCTATCTTTTCCCCGACACCAATATATCGAATTGGTACATGGGTACGGCTGGCAATATTAAACAACACACCACCCTTTGCAGTTCCATCTAATTTGGTAATGGTTAAACCAGTTAAACCTACAGCTTCATCAAACATTTCAACTTGGTTAATCGCATTTTGACCAGTACCAGCATCCACCACCAACATCACTTCATGTGGCGCAGTTGCATCAATTTTTTGCATAACACGTTTTACTTTGGTCAATTCAGACATCAAGTTACTTTTGTTATGCAAACGCCCTGCTGTATCGGCAATTAAAACATCCACACCTTTGGCACGAGCACTTTCAAAGGCATCAAAAATGACTGAAGCACTATCTGCACCATGGCCTTGAGCCACGACAGCAATATTGTTACGTTCACCCCAGATTTGAAGTTGTTCAGTTGCTGCTGCACGGAAGGTATCTCCTGCTGCAAGCATGACTTTCTTGCCTTCGCCTTGTAAACGTTTGGCTAATTTACCAATCGTGGTTGTTTTACCTACACCATTTACACCCACCACTAAAATCACAAATGGATTTTTATTGGGATCGATATGCAATGGTTTTACACGAGGCGCAAGTAAAGCAACTAGCTCTTCTTGTAGCGCTTTATACAATGAATGTGAGTAAATTAAATCACCACGTTCCGTACGCTCAGTCAAGTTCGTAATAATGGTTTTAGTCGCCTCTACCCCGATATCAGCAACCAAAAGTTGCTCTTCTACCTCTTCAAGCAACTCATCATCAATTTCTTTACCACCAATCAGGATATTAACCATACCATCGGCAAGGCTTTTACGCGATTTGGTCAAACCTTCTTTCATGCGACTAAAAAAGCCACCTTTGGATTTTTCATCAGCTGATTCAATCTGTGCGGCTTGGCTTTCAGTTTGAATAGGTTCCGCTTTAGGTGTTTCTACATTATTTTCAATAATAGGCACATTGACGGCTGGTAAACTAGGTAATGTGACATCGTCATCCCCGATATCCGCATCAATCAAGAATTTATTTTGCTGTTCTTGCATGCCGATTCCTTGAAAAGCATAGCGTTAAAAAAGAATGAGTTTAGCATAGATTGCATCATTTTTAGAGTTAAAGCAGCGATAAAACAAGCAAACCAAAATGCAACATTCTAACCTTGCTTTAAATCATTAATTTTTTAAGAATAGTTCTAAATTTAAAATAATTTTTTGGGTTATCTGTGTATATTCTGAAATCTAGATTCTTTAATCTTCTTAGACAATCCAAAGTTATCATTGCGCCAATCTTCTTTTTATCATTAAGCACGATAAATACTCAACTTCAGGCAGCACCTCAAAGCCAACTTTCAAGGACTACTTTCGAAACCACACTTAAAAATGGTTTAAAAGTGATTATCAGAGAAGATCATCGCTCTCCAATTGTCATGACTCAAATTTGGTATGGTGTTGGCAGTAGTGATGAGTCTGGTAATGTGCTTGGTATTTCCCATGTACTTGAACATATGATGTTTAAAGGAACTAAAAAGGTTCCAGATGATGAGTTTGCACGTTTAAGTCGTATTTATGGTGGCCGCACCAACGCTGCCACATATACAAATTACACCAACTATTATCAGCTTTACCCCAAGAAGTATTTTCCATTGGCTTTGGAACTTGAAGCAGACCGTATGACAAATCTGGTCCTCAAACAACAAGACTTTGATCCTGAAATCAAAGTGGTTATGGAGGAAAGACGACAACGGACAGATGATAATCCACGAAATCTAGCCTACGAACGTTTTAAATGGATCGCCTATCCAACCAGTCACCACCGTCAACCTGTGATTGGCTTTATGAAAAACCTACAGAATATTCGTCTGGATGATCTTAAACATTGGTATCAAACATGGTACACGCCCAATAATGCGACTTTAGTCATTGTAGGAGATGTCAATGCAGAACAGGCACTTAAACAAGTTGAAAAATATTTTGCAGCAATTCCCAAAAAGGAACTTCCAGACCGTAATGATGTTTTAGAGTTTGACCGAATGGGGTATCGGCATATGGAAGTGCAGTTGCCAGTACAAGTGCCCAACTTATTTATGGCTTGGAATGTCAAATCCATTGCCACAGCAAAAAACCCACAAGATGCCTACGCACTAACCATTATCCAGTCCTTACTGGATGGCGGAATCTCCGCTCGTTTACAAGACCGTCTGATTCGAGATAAGAAAGTGCTGACCGCAATCAGTGTCAGTTATGACCCCTATAATCGTGGCGACAGTTTATTTATGATCTCCGCGATCCCAAGTGATGATGTTTCTCTGGATGAGGCACAAAAAGCGATTGAAAAAGAGATGAATTTATTTAAAACAGAATTGGTCAATCAAACTGAACTCGATCGTGTCAAAAACAACTTCGTTTCAAATTTAATCTATAGTCAGGATGATATTGGTGGACAAGCCAATATGATTGGGAATTTGGAAGTAAATGGCCTAAGTTTTCGTTTAATGGATGAATTACCTAAACATTATGACAAAGTGACACCACAAGATTTACAACGAATTGCCAATATTTATTTTGTCAAAGCCAATCTGAGTAGTTTGTATTTAATGCCTGAAAGTACAAAAGAATAAAAAAGGATCTCTCATGAATTTTAATCCATTCTCGACCTATTCGATAAAAATACCCTTGTTTGTGTTCATCAGCTTACTCTACTCCCCCCTTAACCATGCGGAGGTTGAATTAGACAATCATGATGAAACGGAGGTTGTTGTAGATGATTCAACACTTAAAGCAAATTCGACCTTACAAAGCTTAAAAAATTTAGATAAACATCAACTGTATCAAGCGCCATTTGTTCAAGACCTCTCCAACAACCAAAAAGTCAGGACACTTTTTGTTTCAGCCACCGACCTGCCTATTGTGGATATTCAACTCACCTTTAATGCAGGTTCGTCACAAGATGAAGCACTAGGAAAAGGCTTGTATGGTATGGCAAATATGGCAGCCAAGCTGATCACTGAAGGGACAGATCAATATACAGCAAAACAAATTGCGTCAACATTTGAAGGATTAGGTGCTCAATTTAGTGTTACGGCGTACCGTGATATGTTTGTCGTCCGACTTCGGGTCTTATCAGATCCTGAAAAATTAAACCCTGCCATCAATACCATGCTACATGTGCTGAATCATGCACAATTTAATCCATCGGGTTTAAATCTTATATTAAACAATACCAAAGTTGGGCAGAAGCAAATTCAAGAAAATCCAAGTCGGATTATGAATATTCGCTTTTATCGTGCTCTGTATGGACAACATCCTTATGCCGAGCCCACTGTTGGCACCAATGGGAGCCTAAAAAAAATTACTCCAGAACTACTTAGAGCGTATCGACAAAAACTGCTTGTTGCCCAAAACATGAATATTGCTATTACTGGTAATTTAACTTCAGCCGATGCAACTCAACTGGCCAATTTAATCAGTCAAAACCTCACCCAAGGTGAAGCTGCACAAGCACTTCCTGAACCACAAGATCAAGATGATTTTAATATCCATTACATCCCGTTTAACTCAACCCAAGCCAACGTAATGATGGGACACTTGGCGATTCAGCGCAGTGATCCAGATCGTGTTGCACTAGAAGTCGCCAATCAAATGTTTGGCGGAAGTGGATTTAATTCCATTTTAATGAAAGAACTTCGAGTTAAACGGGGTTATACCTATGGAGCTTATAGCAATTTGACCTCCACATTGGCTCAAGGTTTCTTCAGCTTGAGTTATTCCACTGAACAAAATCAATTGATGGAGAGTATCAAAGTTACACATCAGGCCTTACGCGATTTTGTAAAAAATCCAATACAAAGAAAACAGCTCGAAGAAACTAAGGAAGGCATGTTACGTTCTTTCCCAATGACCTTCAGCTCCAATGCCAATATCAATGCACAAATCGCATCGATTGGCTTTTATCAACTTCCTGCGGATTATTTAACCCAATATCAAAAGCAATTGAGTCAAGTTACCACCAAACAAGTTCAAAAAGCTATTCAAAAACATCTTCGTGCAGACCGTCTCACTTTGGTTGTTGTTGCACCGATACTGGATCAGAATGCGTTAAAAGACATGTTGAAGGCTGATTTAACCACCCCAGAGCAATCCAGTTCAAATCAAAACCAGCAAATGGATACGCATACCATGCCGGATGTCCCGACTTTGATCATTCAAAAAACTATTCGTACGCAAGCTGGATCAGTCAAATAAATATTATCCATTATTGCGGATCTTTACTATCCACAGCTGGATATCGTTTTACTTGTTGATTTTCAAAATGGTAGGCACGTAATAGACGTAAATATTCAACCACATAAATACGATCTTGGCTGCGTAATTGATTGGCAATCTTTTGTGTCTTTGGATTGCTTGCTTGTTGTGAATATTGCAAAACATATTTGTATTGATTTGGATTAATTGGGCGTGTTAAAGCCAGTATTGCAAGAAAAATCATCAATGCGATGATTACAGCAACAAAACAATTCAAGATTTTTTCCACAGGGAATGAATAGAATAATTTTTGAAAATAATCTTTGAATTTTTGCATGAACTACCTCTAATTACAGATAGTTTATCATCCTGACCATAAAAATATAGGGCTTTCTTCAAGACATCTGAAGATCGGTTGTAAGATGATCTTTAAGATCAAAATTGATAGATAGTACGACAGCGCTTAATAATCCCAGCATAGATATCATAGCGTGTAGAGATGAAAGTTTAAGCCCTCTTCTCATATTCAAGAAAAGGGCTTGAGTAAAGTTAAGCAACTCGTGAATCACTTCAATATTAGTACCAATTAAAGGATCGTTGCACGTAAGAATGCGAAATACAAAATAATCGCGATAATTGCCAATGCAATGCTGACAGCAAAGATACTCACTCCACCCTCTGCATGCGCAGGGTGCAAATCATCATCATCAGCAAGACGCCTCAATTCGCCATCATAGATTCGGTAAAAACCTGCTTTTTGCACTGGATTTAAGTTTCGGGTATAATCGTACACGCGTTTACGCTGGGCTAAACAATAATCCCCAAGATGGATTTCTTGATGATAAATTGCCTCATCCAGTTGTTTACGGTGATACTGAGCTAATTCTACGATCTGAGACTCAGCAGCGGGTACATCAAAAATAAAGCCATCTATAGTGTTTGTCATTTTGCTCTCCCTTTGTCTTAATTCTCATATTGATTTTAATAAATATTATTTCTGATTAATGTTTAATCATGTAATCTTATCTTCGTCAAGCATAGATTTCAAATCACTTGACAAACAAGGCTAATTGTAATATTAGTTTAATAAAGTTAAGTTAGATTAGTTAAGTATAAGCTCCGTTGGGGAGCTATGTTAAAAGATCATAATTACAATAAGGAGTTATATATGATTCATCAGATCTCTCACCAAGACTTAGAACATGTTTATGCAGATGCTGTAAATACAATCCAATGTGAAATGAACTTTGTAGAAGCAGTAAAAGCATTAGAAGATGCGGCGAAGGCTGGCCATGGTAAAGCAGCAATGTTTCTTGCAGAACTTTACTACCAAGGTTTCCGCGTTGAACGTGATTCTCTAAAAGCCCAATATTGGCAAAAGATGGCAACCATGCAAGCATAATAAAACGTCACTTAGGTGGCGTTTTTTTTGCCCTATCATTTTTATTTTTTAATAAATCATTACGTTTTCAATACATTTTTTATTGTTTTAATAAATGCTTACGATTGAGCATAAAGCACCAACAGTTCTTATAAGAATTTCAACTACAATAGGCAATGTACTAAATAAGATTATTAATTATGAAAAAGTATATTCATCTTCAGCCCATTTCGAATGAATTGTTTATTAAAATTTCTATTTTAAAATCACTCATGTATTGTGGTGTACTTTGGGGACTTTACCATGATGGCTGGGCAATGAAGTCTGGTTCAAATGAAGTTTATTTTCCTTTTTGGCTAAACGCTGTTCAAGCCCATCAGTATGCAAAGATTCATTGGCCCCACTACACCCCACGTAGAATAACACCTAAAGATTTTAGAGACTCGCTGTTACCCACGTTAACACGGCTCAATATCATGCCAGCATTGTTTAATTCTTCATCTCGAAAATTTAAACTCTCAACGTCTCAAATGGAACATTTCTTTTTTCATAGTCATGTTCAATTTCAAACGACTTAAAGGCGAAGATATATTTTTATCGGTTTAAAATTGTTGTAAAAAATAAACTTTATATTTTATGACTGCCAAGTATTTGCAAAGTTAAAAAATACAGTTAATTTAAAGGTGTGCAGATTGGTAAGTACCCTAGAAAAGGAAGAATAATTATGACGACAGTAGCACAAGTAATCCAAGATAAGATTGGTCGTGAAATTTATACGATTTCACCCTCTGCCACAGTATTAGAAGCCATTACACTTATGGCAAACAAAGGTATTGGTGCTGTGGTTGTCACTCAAGATACAAAGGTCGTTGGAATTCTTTCTGAACGCGACTATACACGTAAAATTGCGCTTATGCAGCGTACATCTGACCATACAACAGTCGCTGAAATTATGACCTCTAGAGTGATTTCTGTGACCCGTGGCCATACCGTTGAAGAATGTTTAAATTTAATGACTGACGGACACCTACGCCATTTACCTGTAATTGAAGGCGAAACACTGGTTGGGTTTGTTTCTATTGGCGATTTAGTCAAAGCTACGATGGAAGATCAAAGAAAATTGATTGAACAGTTAAGACAATATATTTCAGGTTAAGTTAAATTATAAAAATACAACCCTCCCTCCATGTGGAGGGTTTTTTCTTGTGCTTAGAAAACTAACAGCTAAGTTATAATCAAAACTGCCTATTTATTCAAACAAATGACTTCCATCAAGTCATTGATCAGAAATGAAGCACATTTTTTGTATGGACTTTTAAAAACTGTTGGGGGATCAATTCATTTTGGGTATTTTTGAACCCTAGATGGTTATCCTTCTAAGGGGCGACTAGGATGTTTCCGTTGAGGGACCTAAAGGACGTACCCCTCGCCTAACATCAGCAGAAACAAAACACTACTTGGTTTGCAGCGCAAAGTTTAGCAACTCCTACGAAAAGTGAGGCATCGCCTACGCAAAGGCATTTAAGCTTTGAATGTATGGTGTGGCATTGCAAGCGTGTTTATATTCAAATAAATTATTTTTCTCATGCAATTGATTTATTTGAATATTAATTAATAGAAATTCTACTCTTATGTCTGAATTTTTTACAGATTAGCTATAAAATATCAAATTTTTTTATTTTAATATATTACAAATAATCATCTATTTTGAGTTGCATGTCTTTAATTAATATAGCTATAAACAATTTACTTCATTAAGCAGAAGCTAAACCTGAATTTCAAATTTAACGACAAAATAAAAACCTAGCCAATGCTAGGTTTTTAGATCAAATCAATTTTTAATCAGTTTAGATTTAACTTTCCAGCAACATAGTCGGCATCTTTGTCACCACGTCCAGAAAGGTTTACAACAATTTTAATTTCTTTCGCTAATTTAGGCGCTTCGCGAATTGCCCACGCCACAGCATGAGAACTTTCTAATGCAGGAACAATCCCTTCTATTCGTGAAAGGGTCATAAACGCATCTAAACACTCTTGATCGGTTGCTGTAGAGTAATCCACGCGGCCTAAATCTTTTAAAAAGCTATGTTGAGGGCCTACACCTGGATAATCTAAACCAGATGCAATCGAGTGCACAGGCAAGGGTTCGCCCTGTTCATCTTCAAGCACATAACATGCCATACCATGAATCTGACTTGGTTTACCTAAAGTCAATGTTGCTGAATGCTGTTGAGTATCCAGACCATGACCTGCTGGTTCCACACCAACAAGTTTAACCTCTGCATCATTTAAAAATGCAGTGAATGCGCCAATTGCATTTGAGCCACCGCCTACACATGCAACTACATAATCAGGTTGTGCGCCAAAGCGATCTTGGGCTTGAACTTTAATTTCATTGCCAATAATAGATTGGAAATCACGTACCATTTTTGGGAAAGGATGCGGTCCAACCACAGAACCAATCGCATAAATAAAGTTTTTAGGATCTTTTAAATACTCTTCAAATGCACTATCTACAGCATCTTTGAGTGTTGCAGTACCTTGAGTGACTGAAACCAGTTTTGCACCTAAAATCTTCATTTTCACGACATTGGGATGCTCTTTTTCAATATCCACCTGTCCCATATGAATTTCACATGGAATACCGACCAAAGCACACGCTGTTGCAAGTGCAACGCCATGTTGACCAGCACCTGTTTCTGCGATTACTTTGGTTTTACCCATATATTTGGCAAGCAAAGCTTCGCCCAAACAATGGTTAATTTTATGTGCGCCTGTATGATTTAAGTCTTCACGCTTTAAATAGATTTGTGCACCACCCAATTGATCAGAAAGGCGTCTTGCATGGTATAAAGGACTAGGACGACCTACATAATTGGCAAATAAATCAGCCAATTCATTTTGAAATTCAGGCGTTTTACGAATTTCTTCATATGCAATATTGATTTCATCCATTGCTTCTTTTAAATGAGGTGGAATAAATTGACCACCATATTCACCAAAAAAGCCTTGTTCATTTGGTAATGCAATACCATTTATTTGATGATCCATTTCTTTCCCTATTTAATAAATTAGCTGTTGAATTTATGAATAACAACTTTGCTTGAGAATAATTTATCGTGACAAATATTTCGTCATATCCTCAATACCTTTAAGGGTCATTGGAAACATATGATCGTCGAATAATTGTTTAATAAGTGCGATGGTTTGCGTGTAATGCCAGTAACCTTGCTCTTCTGGATTTAACCATGCTGTTTTTTCAAAATGATTGCGTAAGCGACGTAACCATACATCCCCAGCTTCATCATTCATATATTCGACAGAACCACCAACCGATTTCAGCTCATAAGGTGCCATACTTGCATCACCTACCACAATTACACGATAGTCTTTCCCGTAGGTATTAAATAAATCCCATGTATTCATGCGGGTAGACGAACGACGATGATTATCTTTCCACACATAGTCATATAGACAGTTATGGAAATAGAAATACTCTAAAGTTTTAAATTCAGTTTTTGCCGCGCTAAACAGTTTTTCACATTGCGCAATGTGTGAATCCATCGATCCACCCACATCAAACAACATCAAAACTTTAATACGGTTACGCCGTTCAGGCACCATTTGTACATCTAGAATGCCCTGTTTGGCAGTTTCATAAATAGTGCTGTTAATATCTAATTCTTCTGCAGCACCTTGACGAGCAAACTTACGTAAACGACGTAAAGCCATTTGCATTTGTCGAGTACCCAAAATTTGTTCATCATCCAAATTTTGAAACTTACGCTGTTCCCAAACTTTTACGGCTGAATTTTTGCGACTCGGGCCGCCAATTCTCACGCCTTCAGGATGGTCACCAAAAGCACCGAACGGTGAAGTTCCACCTGTGCCAACCATACGGTTGCCGCCTTGATGTTTTTTGTGTTGTTCACGCAAGCGCTCTTCCAACATCTTCATCAGTTCTTCAAGCGAACCTGCTTTCAGCAATTCAGCACGTTGTTCTGGTGTTAAATGTTTTTCAAGTAACTCTAAATCAAACCAGTCTTTGGGAAGTTTTTGAACTTTACTGAGCAGATCATCGATATCAAAAGTATGAATACCTTCAAAATAATCTTTCATGGCACGGTCAAATTTGTCAAAGAAGCGTTCATCTTTGACCATGACTGTTTTTACTAATTGATAAAAATCATCTTGATCGGCAAAAACTAATCCTTCACTAATTGCTTGGTTGAGATCAATGAGTTCACGTGTTGAAACTGGAACACCATATTTCCTGAGGGTATAAAATAATCGCACAAACATGTTGCGATCTCCTCATTAACGACGTGACATAAAGGCTAAGCGTTCAAGCAACTGTACATCTTGCTCATTTTTAATCAATGCGCCATATAAAGGTGGAATCGCTTTTGATTTATCATGATTACGCAAAATGTCTTCAGGCATATCATCTGCCATTAACAAGCTTAACCAGTCAATTAATTCAGATGTTGAAGGAGGTTTCTTTAAGCCAGGCACTTGGCGTAATTTAAAGAAGACTTGTAATGCTTCTGAAACCAGTGTTCCGGAGATATCAGGAAAATGAACTGCGATAATTTCACGCATCGTTTCTTCATCAGGAAATTCAATATAATGGAAAAAACAACGACGTAAAAACGCGTCTGGCAGTTCTTTTTCATTATTTGAAGTAATGATCACAATCGGACGTTGAGTTGCAGTAATGGTCTCACCTGTTTCATAGACAAAAAATGACATTTTGTCTAATTCATGTAGCAAGTCATTTGGAAATTCAATATCGGCTTTGTCTATTTCATCAATCAACAATACACAGCGCTCTTCGCTGGTAAATGCATCCCACAACTTACCTGGTTTGATGTAGTTTTTAATATCGTAAACACGGTCATCACCCAACTGGCTATCACGTAAACGAGAAACTGCATCATATTCATACAAACCTTGCTGTGCTTTGGTTGTAGATTTAATATGCCAAGTAATTAATTTAAGACCTAGACTCTCAGCAACTTGTTCAGCCAATAAGGTTTTACCTGTACCAGGTTCGCCTTTGACTAATAATGGCTTTTGCAATGCTCGAGCTGCTTTTACAGCCAGTTTTAAACTATCCGTTGCGATATACTGTTCAGTACCTGTGAATTGTTGAGAATCTACAGACATAACTTACCTTTATTTTTTATTTAAAGTGGTGAAATATTTTTTGCTACAGCGCTTGCTTGGGCATTTTTCGTAGTTTTGTATTTAGACCAAAAAAATCCAATGACTAAACCAATACCCATAACAAATGTAATTAAGGCAAGATTTGACCAAATCAATGGTGAATCCTTGGTAAGAATACCAAATAACAGTCCAAAAATTGCTGGCGCAATCGCTGAGTTTGGTCCTTCAGAAATGGTCGGGGTTGCTAGAACGGCAAATACAATGATCCATGTAATACCGCCAAGTGGCGATGGCAATCGCTTTGAAATCGAATACCAGCACCATAAAATCAACAGCGTCCCAAGAATATAGACGGATATTGCAATATTATCTTCTGGGATAGAATCAAATAGATCTAAAAAATTTGCCCATATTCCTGATAACTGATCAAGCACCACGTAGTCCCTCTGGTTCAACCGCATTTGGGTTAATTAAACCTTCTGGCGGCATTTGAATAAAGAAGCCTTTTGTATTAAGTGAATCGATTACATGTAACACATTTACACGTGCCAATGGTCTAGTTTCACTTAGTTCAAGATGCATTACATGCGTAGCCCGACCAAAGGCAATACGTAGAGGCTCAGAAAGAGCCGCTAAGGGATCTGCACTTTCATCTTTATTTGGATGATTTGGACGAGCCACATAAAGATACATTTCATCTTTTTTGCTCGATTTATAAATATCACAATGCATTTTAAACAACAGCTTCAGTAAAACTTAGTTGACAGCATACATGAAAAAAACAATGGAGACATTATCGAAAGTTAACGCATCAGTCGTTATTTAGGTTCAATTGCTAATTCTTTGATCAATAGTAACGCAATAGTCTTGAAGATTATTCCCCTAAACAATAGCTCAAAAGAACCAGTTCCAATCACTCATTTACTTTCATCTGCATACTTAAAAATTTAATATCTTCTTGTAGTAAATGGATAAGCGGCTGAGTGAGCAATTCATAGCGCCATCCCAGTAAATACCCAGGTAAATCTTGCTCATTACCATGAAATACCACATGATGATACAAGGCATTCAGCCATTTTTTACGCATAAGTACTTCTTTGGGTACTTGCATTTCAAATGAAACCTGAGAAATCAACTCATCTACTTCAACCGTGATTCCCTGAGATGAATGTTTGATTGGGCGAGCAATACGAAGTGGCCACTCATCTGTTTCAGGCAGGAATTTCAATAAATCTAAAATTGTTTTTCCATGCTCACGAACAATATTGGGACGTATCCCCTTAACAGAAGACAATTGAAAATTATTTTTTGGATTGACTTCAACTAAATCAATCATTGTGGCACTTTTGAGAATAAAGCTACGCGGTTGATTCAGTGCTTTAACCATTTCTTCACGCCAAACACTCAACTGTTGCAATTGCATTAGCTGTTTTCTGGAATGACGGTAATTACCAATATCACAATACAATTTGTCTTTCGGGGTTTCAGAAGCAATTTCAAAGGTCAAATTTTGGCAATCTTCAAGCACATGCGAGTATAAACTTTTTTCGACCAATTCAGCTTTTACTTTTTCAGCCAGACGCATAATGTATAAAACATCATTAGCAGCATAATTCATTTGCTCATCCGTTAGTGGTCGCGCCAACCAATCTGAACGTGTCTGATCTTTATCAATATCGATATCTAAGACTAATTTCAAAGCATTTTGATAACTGACTTGTAGACCATGGCCTAAAAAAGACAGCCCAACTTGCGTATCGAACACATTATTCAGGTTTTTTTTATCTGCATAATGATAAATTAAATCAATATCTTCCCCACAGGCATGAAAAACATTTTGCTGTGCTTTAAAAAGCTCAAACCAAAATTGATCTAAATTTAGAGTTGTACCGTCGAGCAAGAATACTTGACCATTGACATTAATTTGGAATACACCGAGTTTTGGCCAAAGTGTGTCGACTTTAATAAATTCAGTATCTAGACCATAAGTCGAAGTATGTTGCATCAAATTCAACACATGTTCGAGATCGGTCTGTTGATTAATAAATTGAAACATGTCAGTTTAAGTCAAAATGTTACATTCAAATGAAATATGATTTTACCTTAATATATAAAATTTAAATATAATATTTTTAAACTAATTCTCCGTAAACACCTTATTTTTCAATAAAGTTTCTTGTGAATATTTATTTTATATATAGGTTTTACAACTTAATAAAAGCATATTTTAAAGTAATAAATAACCAGGCTAATCATTGATTTAGCTTGAGTGTACATAAAAAATTTAGAATGAATGTAAATAATTTTTAAATTAAACAGAGTTTGTTGATCTTTTAATCGTTATCGCATTTGCGCTAAACATCCAAGCCCAACAAACTCTAAATGCTACAAAACCTAAGATCACTATTTCATTTTCATACGATTATGAACAGCCTGACTTAATGTATGACTATCCACATATTCCAATTCACCACCTTGTGGAACACCTTGTGCGATTCGTGTCATTTGCAAAGACAAATGTTTTGTTGCTTCTACAAGATAATGTGCAGTCGCTTGCCCTTCTACAGTTGCATTAGTGGCTAAAATTACTTCAGTAATTTTACCATCAGTTAAACGTTGCACTAAATATGGAATACCTATCTCTTCAGGACCAATACCATCTAAAGGCGACAAATGTCCACCAAGTACATGATATTTTCCTCTAAAGCTACCAGACTGCTCTATTGCCATCACATCTGCTGGGGACTCAACCACACAAAGCAGTTGATCATCCCGATCATTTGAGCAACAAATATCACAGACTTCATTTTCAGTTAAAGAATGACAAACACTACACTCATGAATATAAGAGGTTGCTTCATTTAGCGCATGCGCCAAACCAATAGCACCTTCTTTATTTTTCATGATCAAATGGAGTGCCATACGTTGAGCCGATTTCGGCCCAACACTAGGTAAGATTCGTAAAGCTTGTACGAGTTGGTCAAAACGGTCGCTAAACACCTATGATTCCTTAGAACAAACCTGAAAGACCTGGTGGTAAACCCATACCTGAATTAGCTTCTTTCATCTTCGCTTCTGTAATAACTTCAGCTTGGCGAGCCGCGTCATTCATTGCTGCTGCTATCAAGTCTTCAATCATATCTGGATCGTCTTGTAACAAATCTGGACTGATTTCGATACGCTTAACAACATTCCGGCAAGTCATTGTTACTTTTACTAAACCGCCACCAGCTTCAGCATTCACTTCAGTTTGGGCAAGTTGTTCTTTTGCCTTTTTAACGTTGCTTTCCATATCTTTCTGCATACGTTGCGCTTGCTGCATAAGCATATTAATGTTCATAAAATACTCCGAACAAAAGTCCTAAATTAAATCTCTGTCTTGCACTTTCATGACTAGTTTTTTTAAATGCCTAGAAGAAAATGAAACAAACTCTTTCACAAATTATGCTTATCTTAAATTAAATCTAATCCATGAGAAAGGTCACGAATAATATCATCGACATCTTCTAAACCAACAGACAAACGGATTAAACCTTCACGAATACCCGCTGCTGCTTTAGCTTCAGGAGAAAGCTTACCATGAGTCGTTGTCGCAGGATGAGTAATTGTTGACTTAGCATCACCCAGATTGCCTGTAATTGAGATAAATTGTGTGTGGTCAATAACTTTCCATGCACCTTCTCGCTCACCTTTCACTTCAAAAGAAACGATTCCGCCAAAACCAGTTTGTTGTTTGGCTGCTAACTCATGCCCAACATGGTCTGCTAATCCAGCAAAATAAACCTTTTCCACTTTTGGATGAGCAACCAGCCACTCGGCAATTTTTTGTGCACTTTCAGAATGCGCTTTCATGCGTAGTTTTAAGGTTTCTAAACCCTTCAAAAAGACCCATGCATTGAATGGACTCATCGATGGGCCAGCGGTACGAACATAACCAAATACTTCTTCAAGTAATTTGTGATTTCCGACCACAGCCCCACCCAGTGCACGACCTTGTCCATCTAGATATTTGGTGGCAGAGTAAATCACTAAATCTGCACCAAATTGTAATGGGCGCTGTAAAATTGGTGTGCAAAAACTGTTATCGATAGCCAATAAAGCATCATTTGCATGTGCTAAATCTGATAGTGCTTGAATATCAGCGACTTCAGCCAAGGGATTTGAAGGTGACTCAACAAACAGTAAGCGAGTTTCAGGACGAACCGCGTCTTGCCAAGCTGTTAAATCAGTTAAATCAACAAAAGTCACTGCGACATTAAATTTGGCGACATATTTTTCAAATAATGCAACAGTAGAACCAAAAACAGCACGCGAACAAATCACATGATCACCTGCTTTTAAGAACGACATTGCAACTGCCATAATGGCAGCCATACCCGAACTTGTTGCCACAGCCCGTTCACCACCTTCGAGTGCAGCTAAACGCGTTTCAAACATTGCTACTGTTGGATTGGTAAAACGTGAATAAATATTGCCTGGTTCAGCACCAGAGAATTTTGCTGCTGCTTCCGCTGCATTTTCATACACAAATGACGAAGTGAGGAAAATCGGCTCACTATGTTCACCTTCAAAACTGCGTGTATGACCTGTACGAATCGCTAAAGTATCAAGTTGGTATTCAATGTCGTCGTGCTGGCTCATTTCAACTACTCAGTCCAAAAACTGCCTTTGTAAAATATTGCCAACATTTTGAGCGTCCTATGTATTTAAGGTCAAGGTAAAATCGTAAATTATCACATACACTTCGCTTAAATCTGCATAAAAATGAGACAAACACCGCTTATGACACAAGTATCAGCTAAGTTCCAACAGCGCAAATCCAAATTGAAGAATCTAACCACACGTATCTTCAATGGTAAGTCATTGGTTTTATCTCAAAGTACCCCTTATAAAATTATTGCAGAGCATCATCAAACCAAAGTGCGTTACTATGCAGCTGTTGAAAAAAAATTTAAGGAACCTTTGGTTTTTACAGCACCATTGTCTATCAATATGGCAATCTATGATCTCTACCCTTATCGTTCACTCATTAAATATTTTACTGAACAAGGTTATGATGTTTATCTATTGGACTGGGGAAAACTCAGTTATCAAGATCGCAACTTAAACTTCTTATATTTTATTGATGAAGCCATGCCGTTATGCATTAATAAAATTCGAGAGCATGCTCAAAGTGAGCAAATATCCCTTCATGGGTGGAGTATGGCTGGCATTTTTGTATTACTTTACACGGCATTACGCCAACCCAATTATGTTAAAAACTTAATTATCTTGGCCAGTCCAATTGACAGTTACGCCTCGGGTGGCATTGGTAAACTTTATCAAAAAATAAATAATTTGATTATAAAGAGTCAAAAACTGAAAGATACTTTATATAAAGGTGGTTTACCGAAAAAACTGATACATACCCCCGGCTTACTCAATGCCATTGGTTTTAAGATTTTAGATCCAAAGGGTTGGTATGAGGGTCATAAACAATTGTTGCTAAATTTAGACGACAAAGAACTCTTGCATGAACACGCCACCCTTGGAAATTTTTTAAATCACATGGTGGATTACCCCGGTGGTGTCAATCAAGACATGTTATTTAATGTTTGGCTGCAAAATCCACTGAAAAATGGGGCAATTCAGCTCAGTAACCATAAAATTGAACTTAGAAATATCGACTGTTCACTGATGATTGGAGCTGGAAAAAATGATCAAATGGTCACCGCAGATGCAGTTAAGCCTTTAAGTGAATTGACAAAGAGTAGTGATGTCACGTTTACTCTTATTCCTGGGGGACATTTAGGGCTAATGTCTAGTCAAAAAAGTGCAGATGAATTTTGGCCTACTCTGTCCAGATGGTTAGAACAAAGATCGACAAAAATTTAAGAGATAGATATGAAGACTACAGTTGCATTTATTGGTTTAGGCGCAATGGGCTATCGTATGGCAGCACATTTACCCAAATATTTTGATACCGTATATGTATGGAATCGAAATTTTGCAAAGGCTAAGCAACATGCAACTCAGTTTGGTACTCAAGCGGTCGAACTTAATCAAGCAGTACAAGCTGATATTATTTTTTCATGTTTACCGACTAGCCAAGATATTGATGATTTAATCCAAGATTTAAAGATCAAAAATGGCGCGATTTGGGTCGATTGTACCAGTGGTGTACCTGATGCTGCGCGTAAACAGTCTGAGTATCTTCTCAAAAATAATATTCACTTTTTGGATGCACCTGTAAGTGGTCAAACCATTGGCGCTGAAAATGCAACACTGACCTTCATGGTCGGCGGTTCGGCAGAAGCGTTTCAAATTGCCCTACCTGCAATGCAAGCGATGGGTAAATTAATTAAACGTGTTGGTGACTCAGGTGCAGGCTTTGCAGTAAAAGCTGTAAATAATATGATGATGGCGGTTCATTTATGTGCGGCTGCTGAAGGATTTACCACACTGAAAGCACATGGAGTAGATTTAAATGAAGCACTTGATTGTATCAATGCATCCAGTGGTAAAAGTGGTGTGACTGAAACCGCACTACCACAACGTATCCTCAATCGTAGCTTTCCACTGACCTTTGCTTTACCCTTATTGGCAAAAGATACCGGTATTGCCATTGATTTAGTTCGTGATGCAAGATTATCAGCACCTATTCTTGGTTTAACACAAAGCTTAATTACCGTAGCCAATAGTCTTTCAGAGCCAGATAGCGATTTTTCTACCGCCGTAAAAATGTATGAATCATGGAGCAAAATTACATTAGATTAATTTTTCGTCATTGAATAATCACAACTAAACCTTATAATCAGATTAAGTGACATGTAAATATGTCAATTTCGAGGTCGTATCATGAATAAATATGTAATTGCTACACTTTCTAGTTTATCTATTTTAGTCGCTAGTCACGCTTTTGCTGATAACACCCAAGAATGTAAAAAATTGCAAGATGATTACAATGTCATTTATGCATCAAAAGGGTTCTGTTTTAAAGATCCTGAAGCAAAAGCAAAATATAATAATGACAATTGTTATACAAGTAAGCCTAAATTTTCTGAAAAAGAGCAGCAAAAACTTGACTCTATCAAGGAACGTCAGAAAGAATTGAACTGTAAATAATCACATTCACACTTTCAAGGAAATAAACATGGCTTATGATGATCAGAATATATTTGCACGAATTTTACGTGGTGAACTTCCTGCAATTAAAGTTTATGAAGATGATCATGTGCTTGCATTTATGGATATCATGCCGCAAGCCGATGGGCACACTCTGATTATTCCGAAGGCTCCAGCTATCACATTGCTCGACTTAGATCCTGAAATTGCAGCTTATACAATCAAGATCGTGCAAAAAATAGCGCAAGCAATTGAAACAGCTTTGAATACTCAAGGTATTGTATTGATGCAACTTTCTGGGGCTTCTGCTGGACAAACCGTACCTCATGTACACTTTCATTTAATTCCGAGCTCGGTGCATGAATTAGGTCGTCACGCTATTCAAATGGGTGATCAGGAAAAAATTAAAGGGTTTGCTGAAAAAATTAAGATTGCACTGGCTTAATTAAAAATCTTTTTAGAATCAATGGGGCTAATTAGGCCTCATTTTTTTATTTAAATTACACAAATGTTAAATTCACGTCATTAAATTGTCATTTTTTCTTCACTGATATGTAACAAAGTTTACAGATACTGCATGCAAGTTAGTAAGTAGTGCACAAATCCACACTTACTGAATAAAAAAAGTAACTGCAAACCCATTGAACATGTTTTGGAGAAATCTCAATGAAAAAAGTGCTACTCGCTGCAGCAATCGCCACCCTTAGCATAAGCGCAGCTCAAGCAGCGCCAACATTGTATGGTAAATTCAACGTAACTTTAGATCAAATCGATAATAATGGCTTTAAAGACGAAAGCGTAACTAAAGTAAACTCTAACGCTTCTCGCATTGGTGTTAAAGGCGAAGAGAAATTAACAGATAAATTGTCTGCAGTTTACTTGGCAGAATGGCAAATCAGTGCTGATGGTGATGGCGATGCTTTTACTAACCGTAACCGTTTCGTGGGGATTAAATCAGACGGTATCGCAACTTTAAAAGTGGGTCAGTTTGATTCATATTTCAAAAATGCTGCTGGTAACAACCAAGATATCTTCAACGATCACAATGAACTCGATATGACTGCGATTTTAGTTGGTGAAGATCGTTTAAAAAACGTGATCGGTTTTGAAACTGATAAAAAATTATTGGCTGGTTTAGCTTTCAACATCATGTTCCAGCAAGGTGAAGAATCATCTGCTTTAAAAAATGATGCTAAAGGTCAAAAAGGTAGTCGTGATAGTTTCGGTGATGGTATCTCTACCTCACTTACTTATGACAACAAAGACTACGGTTTAGCTGCTGCTGTTGCAGGTAACTTCGGTGTTGCATCTAAATATAATGCATATAACTCTGAATTAGGTAGTAACACAATCTACTCTGACGCAATCCGTGTTACAGGTTCTGTAGACTTGAAACCTGCGGGTCTTGATGGCTTAGTATTCGGTGCATTATGGCAAACAGCCAAACCAACTGATGACACTGTTGCAACCACTTCTGGTACTACAGTAACATCGTTCAAAGGCTTGAAAGAAAATGCTTATGGCATCACTGCTGCATATGCGATTCCTTCTACACCAATTAAGCTAAAAGCTGAATATATTTCTGCAACAACAGAACTCGATGGGCGTGATGATCGTAAACAAGACCTTTACGGAATTGGCGCAGACTACAACATCAATAAACAAGCTCGCTTCTATGGTGTTGTTGGTCAACAAAAACGTGATTGGTCAACGACATCTACCCCAGAGAAAAAGAAAACTGTTATTGGCTTAGGTATGGAATATAACTTCTAATCCTAATCTTTATAAAAACGGTAAGTCATCTTGCCGTTTTTTATTTCGACTCAACAATAAAAAACTAATTTTATAAAATTCATATTCATTAATGAAGTAACCATAATACAAATTCAGCATTTTTATAAATAGCACATACGTTTAATCATCCATGACAGACCTGTCATTTAGCAACATCAATTTCATCATTGGATAGGCATACAGTTTCTTAAACGAAAACTAAAAATCATTAAATTTATGTTTTGTATGAACTCCTAGAAACTGTTGGCTATCGATTCATTTTTTGTACTTTTGAATCATAGACGGTTATCCTACTGTGGGGCGACATGGATGCCGCCGTTGGGGGGAGGTACAGGAGGTACCCTCGCCCATGAGCAAAAACAAAGCACTGCTTTGTTTGAAGCGCAAGGTTTGGCATCCTCTACAAAGTGAGGCATCGCCTACACAAAACTATTTAAACTTTAATGTAAAGTGCGGTATTGCAAGCTTTTTTATAATCAAACACTTTATTTACTCATGCAATTGATTTAATTAAAAATATAAATTAAGAGAAATTATATTCTTGTGTCTGAGTTTTCGACAAGCTGACTATAGGCTATGACAGGAGTTATATTGTAAACAAAAAAATAAAAACAAGCTCGATAGAATCTTAGGATTTCACTATCTCAGTTTTAAACGGTTAAAGTTTGATATAGGTTCGAAAACCACGACTCGCATAATATGAAGCAGCACCATTATGATAAGTAAATGTACGCCCATAACGCTGATCACAAAAGATCGCGCCACCTTGCTCACGTAATACTCTTGGTGTCTCGACCCAACTGGATGTTTTTAAGTCAAAATTGAATATTTGTTGTAGGGTATAATACTGTTGTTCAGTCATTAGCGCTAAAGCATGCTTCTGCACCCAATCGATCACCGTATCTTCAGGAGGATGATCCTTGCGGCTGAGTAACGCCTCTCGATCATAACACATGCTGCGCCGCCCTTTTGGCGACTCAATTGTACAATCAAAAAAATACAGACCTTCTGTATTCGGTAAAACAACCACATCAGGCTCACCGCCAGTCATTTCCATTTGTTGTAAAGCCGGTAGCTTTTCAGGACAAAGCAAAAGTTGTCTTTGTATAAAATCCCAGCTCACTTGTGCATGTCGTTCTATATGCTGTTGAAAGCGCTGTTCTAAAGTTTTTAATAGATTTTCAATTTGTAACGGACTATGTTTTTCTTGCTGTTTTGTCATTTTATTTTACTGCCTTATTTTAAGTCTTTATTAGCATAGCATTATCTCTCAAGCCTAACCAAATCCAATTTTTAGACATACGGAATTGCAATAATTAAACAGTGTGGCACTGATAATTCAATGAATTTCTCTGCATATGCAATTCCTTTTATACCAATTCAACTAAAGTTAAATATATTTTGCAATGACAAAAAAATGGCCATGGCGATCATAAGTTATGGAATTAGCGTTGACTACAATATCAATAAGCAAGCTCGCTTCTACGCAATTATTAATTAAAAAAAGTAATGAGACAGTTGCATATAGAGAACAAAAACTGTTATCAACTTAGCTATGGAATATAACTTCTAATCCTAATCTTAAAAATAGCAAGAAATCTTGTCATTTTTTACTTAACCATAAAATATTTTAAAAATCTCGTATTTCATCAAACCAAGTATTCACTGTTTCTTGATCTATATCTAATGTTGAAGCTTCAACCAGTTGCTGTATAGCAAGACCAATATCTTCTCTTTCAACAGTTTCAATATTGGGCAATGTATTAACCATCGCTACAAGTTCAATAATTACCTCCTCCACATCTTGCTTCGTCTTCGCCTTGGAGATTTCTTTTAAAGCAAATTTATATGCTTTGATCGCTATTTTTGCATTACAGCTTTCCCAATTTTCAAATGGAATCCCATATTCATTGGTAAACCATATTGAACTCCTCAATTTAGACACCGAAGAATAATCCAATTGCTTTTCTTTAGCTAAATGCTTTAATTCAGCATTTAACCTTTTCCCTATTTTTTCATCAATATTCCATCCAATGAAGGAGGTTAAATTTTCCCAAGTATTTAAAGCTGGAAAGCCTTCCAAATTTACGGCATAGCGTATCCCAATACGTTCAAGTCGGTGAAGTTGTTTTAAACTTGTTGTATTGGTTATATTCCCAGTTAAGTTTAGATTTTTTAAGTTAGGAAACTGTAATAAACTTCCACAATCAAAAGCTTGGCCTAAAGGTTTAACAGTTAAATCTAACGAAGTTATTGCCGCTAAATTTTTCATAACAGGAAGATGGTATGCCGATATCATTGGATCTTGGTTTGTTGTTGGCTCTATTCTAATATGGGGATATGGTGCGGTGGTAATAATTTCAAAATGCTCAATATGACCAGCCAAATGAAGCGAATATAACGCCTTCTTATTCTCATCATCAGGATGACTTAAATCCAGTATGATTGGATGTTCGTCTGCTTTGATTGAAAAGTTATGAATTTGAGCATGACTTAAATCTAGACAAATCGCTTGCGTAGGTCGCCAAGAAAAACCTTCTATTACTCTTTTCTTCGACCATTCAATAAAACCCTGATCATTTCCCCAATAATAAAAAAATCTCGGCCAATTTCCATAAGGATACAAATGCGGATTTTGTTGACCATGTGGCGTATAAAAAATATTAAAAGCATCCCAATTGATTACAGCATTTTCATCGACAAGAACATCAACCTTTTTCTTGTCCATTCCGATTCGACCAATTGAGAAGCTTCCTTGCCCTGCTGGAATTTTTATCTGATGGCTATTTGTACCTATTAAAGAAACATAAATGGGAGTATTTCTATCCATGTTCATCCATTATTTGTAAATTGTAGTGTTCAGATTTCAGCAAATATAAGTACTTATGATTGTGCAAATAAACTCTACATAGAATATATCAAGTTTAAAGCTTAGCCTTTGTTTCATTTTAACAAAAATATGAACATGTTAGGTTTAGCTCTATATTTCAACTTTCCGAATTTAGATACTTAGATGGTCTAAATGACCTTGATGATCTATTTTGACCACAATCAGCTGATCAGATAATTTCTGATTAACAGTATAATCAAAGATGGTAAAATATGATGTATCATATTTTCCATCTGGATAAAGCCCACGCCCTGTTAAATATAATTTGGTAAAAATAAAAAATCATCACCTAATTCTTTAATATGAAAATCCACATTTTCTTTACCCCCCTCCAACTTCAAAATCCTGTTGAATGATGCATTGGTTTTATTGATCAAATTTTGCGATATTTTCTAGAAAGTGATTTATTTGATCTAAAGTTTGCTTATTTAAAATATCTTGCCAATTTACCAATATAGCGCTAGCTCCAAAAATGTTGGCACTCTTTACACTTCGTTCCATTTTTATAAAAAAAGAGTGGAAAACCAAGCAATAAAAAAACCAAATAAGCGGGACGTTTTCCTTGTGTATATGACTGTATATCACTACTACCACAATTTGGGCAACTTTCACTTGCTCCAAACTGTTGTTCTAATTCTTGGCTAAAATCTTGGGTAAGTAATCCTTTAGCCTCTTCTGCATAGCTTTCAGGAACTAACAGTCGCACACCACCCAAAGCATTGGAGTAAAGTCAATCCATGTTAATGGTGTGTTCATTTTCAATACGTGCTGGAATTTCAGCTGCTTCTAATTGTATTTTGGCAATCTGAGCCTCGTAAGGAAATGAATATGTTTCAGCGACCACCCATTGCATAAGAACACCTAACAGAAATAAAATTGAATTTTAAGCTCAATTCATTTAACTGTATATTGCATAAATTTATTCAGTTGATGCTTTCATTTTTTAAGCTATGTCAAAGCAAAGCAAATTTCATAAAAAATAAGGAAATACGTTGAAGGATAGATAGGTTTTAAATTCCTGTACAAATTCTTCCGAGCTAATAGAAAAATTATTATGAATTATTTAAATTTCATCTTTTATCCTATTCTGCTTAAGTCACCCATAACTATAGTTTGTCGGAACTCTATCCTACTTTTCTATATTTTGAGGAGGATATAAAACAACAAAATTTACATCTTATTCTTACTATTTATTATTTTCTTTCACACATAAAAAAACACCCCGTTCTCGTTAGAGACCGGGGTGTTTTAGATTTAAAAGCTGGCGATGACTTACTCTCACATGGGTAACCCCACACTACCATCAGCGCTAAGAGGTTTCACTTCTGAGTTCGGGAAGGGATCAGGTGGTTCACTCTTGCTATTGTCGCCAGCAAACTGTTATGGACTTGTTCGGGTCTTATTTAAATGCCTTACTTCGTACCAAATGAGTTTAACAGAACATTTGAGTTGAATATTTTAACTAGCTTTACAACTAAATCAAGTATGTTTGATCTTTTATGAATCAAATGATGCTTCGTATACAACTGCTTGGGTGTTGTATAGTCAAGCCTCACGAGCAATTAGTATTGGTCAGCTTCATGCGTCACCGCACTTCCACATCCAACCTATCAACGTCGTAGTCTT